>QXHL01000100.1 GCA_003584005.1 Alicyclobacillaceae bacterium I2511
GCCGTCGGGGTCACCGCTGTAGCTGTGCCGCCATTCACGCTTTGCGTCACCGTAAAGTCACTCACCGTTGGTGCTGTCGACAGGGCGGAACTGAATGTCACCGTGAGGCTGCCGTTCACCGCACTTACCGCACTCACACCAGAGGTGCTCTGGCCTGGGAAGGTTACCGGTGTCGTGGTGCCATCGGCATTCACTTCAGTAATCGCTACAGGCAGCGTAACCGGATGTGCCGTAGCATAATTCGCTAGGGCTGTAGCCACCGGAGTGCTTCCGGACAATGGATTTGTAGCCATGAATTGATTGTAGTTGACGAAGGACCCATTTAGCTCAAAATAAAACCCACTTGGATTGGTGCTAAGATCATTGTTCACTTCTTGTAACAGAGTGCTGGATGTGGAGACGGCACTTGAATTAAAGAACTGGCTACCAATCAAATACCCATTGGTAGGCCCTGTGGTTGTGGCAGCGAAAGCTGGAATTCCCAACATAGAGGTCATGCCCACCATTGTTGCGAATGCGGCCGTTGCGGTCACCAGATTCATTTTTTGAGATTTAGCCATGATTAATCTCCTTTACACAAAAGAATCAATTTACAATCCACTTCAACATCCAGATAGCTTTGACGTTTGGAGCTTAAACGCTCCAAAACCCAATGATGAAATGGGTTTGGCGGTACATTGCGGACAAATCGGATGAAATCCACCGAGGAAGGGTAATCCTCTTTTCCACCCCATAATTGTCCAATAAAAAAGGTTAAAAAAAATTGCAATTCTAATTCAACCCTAACCCCGAACGTCTACTCCCTTTATTGATTCTCTTTCTCTATTTCCGATACACACCTCAGTGAGGTGGGAGGTGTCGATGTGCAATGCATCGACACCCACCCCCATTGACTCACGAAGGATTCAATCCAAAATCCTTACCTTATTGAACGACGACACTCGTGGTGGCTTCTGCCGTGGTGCCTTCATACGGAGTAAGCACCAAGGTATCACCCTTTGCCGCACCAATTACACTTTCACTCAGTGTACCATTGCTTGGTGTAGCTCCCGTCATCAACGTCTTTCCGTTGGTGGAGTCCACAATGGTGACACTCGTCACAGCAGAGTTAACCGTGCCTGTGATGGCTGTTTCCAACACCCCATCAAACGTGGCACTCGCGTTGGTAATCAGCGCTGTGCTGCTCGGTGGTGTCACAGGTGTCGTGGAAGTTCCGCCGTATTGAACCGGCTCGCCGCCAATCACGTTGTTGTTGGTGTCGGTAATCACCATCTGACTGTTGATGGCGCTGTACGGTGCGGTCAGCAAGGAGCCAATGGTGGTGCCATTGCTCGTTTGCGTTCCGGCATAGGTGACACTGCCATCCTCAAGCAGCAAGGTAACATTGCCGTTGTTGTCGGTGGTCACTTGCACCGTCGGTGTACTGGTGTTGAGGTTGCTGGCGGTGATGGCCCCCGGAACTGTGACTGTGTTGTAGTTCAATGGTGTCGTTGCAGTATTCACAGCCCACATTGGCACTGGCGATGGCTCGTTCTGGAAGTTTGTGCTGGTGTTTGTCCCCATGTTGACCGAGGTCTGTAAGGCCACCCCATTGACGGCCGTAATCCACAGGCCTTGCAAACTTGGGCTGACCGGCAGGTCGATGGTCTGACTGGCGGCCGGGTTACCGTTGATGTCCAGAGCTGTCAACTGCAGAGACTGTGTCTGTGCATTGGTGCCCTGAATGTTTAACGGTGTGCCCACCACACTACGAACCACGCTACCGCTCGGGTTGACGAAGTTTGCTGTCATCACGGCTTTATTGGTGCCTTCCGTAAAGGTGACAGGCCAGGTTCCCGTGTACTCACTGTCTGCACCCACGGTGACCACTTGCACAGGTGTGAACAGTGTATTCACTGCATCTGAACTCGTAGGAATTGTAGAATCCACAGAGGTCTGTTGCTGTAAGGCAACCTTCGCACCACTGATGTAATTCACCGTCAGTTGGCCATTTGTGCCAATGGAGAAGCCGACCGCTTGCGCGTTTGCTCCCGTAATTGGCGTAATGTTCGCCGTTCCGATTGCAGTGCCCGTCGCACCAGTTAAGTTAAAGGCTGGCACTGTCTCCGCGTTGCCTGCTGCATCTGTAATTTGTGAAGTGTAAGATGAATTTGTGGCTCCAGGCATTTTGTACAGCGTAAACGTGTAGGTCCCATCTGTATTCGGCGTGGTGCTTTGGCCCAACACATACAGTTGACCGGTAGCGGATTGACCATAGCCGACAATGTTCTGTCCACCGATGGCGTTCCACAGGTTCTGACCGCCCATCTGCACAGAGCCATTAGGCAGCACAGACACGGAGGTTCCGTACACCTGTGCACCTGGAATCATGACCCCATCCACTGCCGACAGGTATTCGTCACTCTTCCCAGGGGTACTCACATTGTAGGTTAAGCCTCCTGGCGGAATGGCCGACAGGTTCACATACTGGCTAAACGGCGCCACAATCATGTTGGACATTGGATATTGTCCACCCAGCGTCTGCCAAGCAGCACCCTGTACGGTAGCTGCAGCAGGCAATCCAGAGTTAGTTCCCTGCAAAGGCTCGTAGTTCTCCAGCTGGAACTCATTGGCACCTAGTCCAATGGAGAGCACTCCACTCCCTGGCAGGAATTGAATGTTGCCAGAGCCTGATGCGCCACCCTGTGCCTGGTTGCCTGAGGCCAATGCAAGGTCTTGGACCTGTACATTGATATTAATGGTGGCCGTACCGCCATTAATATTGGTGCTCGAATTGGTGTAATTCGAGGTGTTCACCAACGCCATTCCTGGTTGATAGTTTGTAACCGGCATGGACAGTCCCGTAAAGTTAAAGGCCGTCGGTGTCGCTCCATTATAGGTGTAGCCTTGGACACCCGTAATTTCAGGTGTTACTACGCCGCCCGCGAAGTCCTCTGAGTAAGACACGGCTGTCACGTCATAGGTCTTACCTGAAAGTGTGGTGTAGTCTGCCGAATTGTTGGCATTCAGGTAGGTCAACAGGTCATTGCCAGCACCTGCGGCCATACCACTACTGCTGTCCAAGGTAGCGCCAATCACATTATTGAAGGTATAGCCTTGGGCCACATTGACATTCCACGTGAGTTGGTCTTGTGGATATTGTCCTGCGGTAATTTCAGAGCCGCTCTGGTTAAACGCGCCCCAGTACATCGTCTCGCCGCCGCCCGCAGTCTCATCCGCAATGTTCAACGTCGTGGGTACCGCAGACAGGCCACTATAGGAAGAGCTCAGGGTTGTACCAGACACACCAATTGCGCCTACAGAAGTGCCGGGTTCCCAAGAAACCTGCAACCCGTTGCCCTGACCGCCGATGACTTCCAAGGGAACCAAGCCGCTAGGCAACTGCTGGTCTGGCACCACACCAGAGGTTGATGGGGCATAGTACACATAGTACGTATCCACCTGTTGCTGTTGCTGTTGGTTGGTAACATCCGACACGGTAAAGGAGAAATCACCATTGCTGTCTGTGGTGACCATAGGGAAGGAGGAACCACTAAAGGTTGTGGTCGTTCCATTCACCACATAGCTGTCGGTGCCGTCTGCACCCACCAAGGCTCCAGGAGAACTCAGGTTGGCATCCGTCAGCAGCAAAGGCACATTCGGTACGGGGTTGCCTGCGGCATCCTGCACCTGACCACTGATGGTGACGGTAGAGCCGGACACGCCCGTCTCACGGTTGATGTCCGTCAAGTCTGGTGAATTCAACAGATTGCCTGGTGAAATATTCGCCAGCTGTGCTGGTTGGTCCATTACAGCCCATTGAATGTAACTGTTACCAATACTGGAACCCCCGTTGATTAATGCCGCATTGACCTGTGCGGTGACAATCGCGCCAGTCTGGGGCACACCGTTGGTGGTAGGCACATCACTGTTGATGTACATCAAGGCTTGGCCCTGTGCATTGGTTTGCGTCAAATAGGTAATGGTCGGGTTTGTCGTGGGGTCTGCAACGCCGCCACTGAGCACCTGGGTGCCTGTCGCATCGGTGGCAAACACCTGTGGATTGCCGACATTCCCGGTATTCGAAACGGTGATGGTGAATTTCACTTGTTGGTTGGCCACAGAAGCTGTGGAGCCTGTGCTTGGTAACATGGTGGCCACCATGGGAATCAATCCCTGGGTCGCATTGCTTGTGGTGGAGAAGTTAATCTGGTCGGGTTGGCCACTACTGTACAAGGGAGCCAACACTAAGGTTCCGGGCAGACCCCACTCTGCTGTGGATGCAGCGGCACGCACATACTGGCCATTAATCGGCGCCGGTAATTGCGGCAGGACATACAGCGGTGTGGTGGAACTGGACGAATCTACAATTTTTACAGAAGCCACGCCTGTGGCACTCACGGGCACGGTGTAGTAGGCATTGTAGGTCTTGGTGCCCAGCACAATGGGGGCCGACAATGTAGCAGAGTTAAGCACATTGCCACTGCCATCATAGGCCGTCAGGTTGCTGGTGGTGGAAACTAAAAACTGGACCGCAGTGCTACTCACTGGGTTACCATTTTGGTCTGTGACTGTGGTGCTAAAGGTCATGGCCTGGTTGACTACGGCCACTGCCGGAGAAGCATCCGCGCCTGTCCCCACCGTCTCGCCTGTAACCGTCACAGGGCTTAAGGTGTAAGAACTGGACTGTGTCACTGCTGTCGGTTTCGGAATGTTCCAGCCAGAACCGTTCCAAGTGGCATTCAGACCTGCCGCCTGCAGTAAGGCGTCAATGTAATAAATCGGCATATAGGTTGTCTTCACTTTGCCACCACTGGCTGGGTCTCCCTCTACCATGGTGTCGACTTTCTTGACCAATGTCCCATTGACATAAATGCTAGCGTTGCCAGAGCCCACGGAAATGTTGCTAAAGTCAGGTGTGACGCCCGTTGGGGTGACGACACTCAATACGCTTCCGCTCCAACTCGCTTGGTACCCGAGTGCTTTCAGAGCCTGTTGCACATAGTACAAAGGCATAAAGGTAGTCATGCTTCCGGACTGTTTCGCGGCGAAGCCTTTCGGTGTGGCCGTATAGGTGCCTGCCGTAATTGTCTTCGTACTCCACGTCAGTGCGTTGGTCGCTGCAAAAGACGGTGCCGCGGACACCAGCATGGTGCCTAAAGCGACAGTCGTTGCGGCAATTCCTGTTAAGGTTTTTTTCAAGTCAACTTCTCCTCCTTGAAGACCAGGTAAAAAAGTGAGAAACGGAAAAACTTTTGTGAACCTTTCCTGCGGGTATGTTCTGTGATGTCACCTGAACGGGTGCGGTGACGAGTCACCAGCGCCTTCCTCGTCTAATGCCCCCACGCGTTTCGTCCGGCATTGCGTCACCCATACATTTTGGCGGGCGTTGTCACTGCTCCAACCAGAGAGCGCCGCCTTCATATGTACTCAGGGTGTCGTGCAGGGACGTTCCCGCGGGGCGGCATCCCTCCCTTCAGTGGACTTATCATTTGGGATAATTGCATCCCCCTTGCTCCAGTTTTAGCGCCAAGACTAGCAGCCACTGTGAGCGTCTACTTCCAAGAGTACGACACTGGTGTCGAAACTCCTCTTTCTATGGGGGGAATATTTCTCAATGGCGAGGGAAATCCCTGTGTTTGCAAGCGACTCTTTGCAATACACAGACACTCGGCCAATACTTCCACCCTGATGGTAACGAATCTAGGGCTGAACTGCAAGGGAATTTACGAGAAAATTGCATAGAAATGATGGTTCTTTTTCCAATCATGCAACGAATTAAGTCACTAGCCTCGAATTGAGCCCTGTGTGGGCCCTATGTGGACTCTTAAAGCAAACTTTGACGAAATCCCGAGCCCTGTGTCTCATTGTGCCCGATTCTCCCTATCAATGCAAGCAATGAAAGCTGTGAAATAAGTAACTATTTGGAAGACGATTGTTGCGTGGAAGCTAGGGCTTTGTTAGGCTGGCACCACACAGTTAGACGATGCGGTGGGGCCTTTTGTGACACAAACAAATGTAATTGGGCTAAATCTTTTTGCGGATGGGGGTGGCAAAGTGGCGGAGGGGACGGAATTTGTGACAGTAGAGCGGACGGCGGTGGCAGAAGTGGTAATTAAAAAGTCCCGCTTCATTGGGCAGGTGGTGCCGGTGCGGTCCGTGGAAATGGCGGAGACCGCTTTGGCCGAAGTTCGGGCGGCACACAAAGGGGCAAGGCATCACTGTTTTGCTTACCGGGTGGGTCTAGGGGTACCCGTGGAACGATATGCGGATGACGGCGAACCGGGGGGCACGGCGGGCCGACCCATTTTGGAAGTCTTGCGGCGCAAGGATTTGCGCAACGTACTGGGAGTGGTTACCCGCTACTTTGGCGGCACCCTACTGGGGGCCAACGGGCTGGTGAGAGCCTACACTGAGGCCACGGCTGCTGCGGTAGCCGCGGCTACTCCCCTGTCTTGCCAGCCTATGTGCCAATGGACTGTGCACTGCGACTACGCCGCATTTGGCAAGTTGGAGTACCAATTAACCCAACTGGGCCACACCCTGGAGGAAAAGGTCTATGCACAGGGAGTATCCTTTTCGTTCTGGGTGCCCGCAATTGCCTCGGCACAAACGCAAACCACCCTGTTGGAAGGGTCCAATGGTCTGGCGGACATCCATATAGGGGAAGCGGTGTATGTGGGGGTTACAGAAGATGGGCACTTTGTGCATGACGTGGTGGAAGACCCTGGGGAATGATTTCTGCGCCGGTCTTCCCCGCGCCATCGGCCGCCAGACGCCCCCCTGGGGGGTGGCGCCGCCAAGCGGACGTGCCCCCCCAGGGCCGCTCCCCCCAATGGGATGGAGGACCGCTGTCGGCGCCTTTCAGATTTAATATTTGTAGGTTAATAC
>QXHL01000101.1 GCA_003584005.1 Alicyclobacillaceae bacterium I2511
GGCAATGAGGCCGGTGCGCAGCAGGTGGAACTTTACCCGCACCTGAAAGGAGCTGTGTCGGTACACTTGGGGCCAACGGCTCGCTAGATGTTGCCACTGGTGGGGATGGGTGCGGTACAGCAGGGTCCCCAGTTGTGCCGCGTCTTCCCCCTGTGACTGCAGGTGCGCCAGCAGTTTAGTGAGACGGTTGGTCACCACAGCCTCAAGTTGGCCTTCCAGCTTTTTTACCGAATCAGGACTAAGCTGGCTGCCCGGGGGTAGGCGCGACAGTTCGGCTTGGTTGTATACCTGCACCGTGAAGCTCACAGGTCCTTGTGGGGACAGGTGGGGGGTCATTCGGGTTTTGCTGAACAAGACCTGGACGGTGGTGCCCATATCTGCGGATATACGGGTATTCGTGCTTGGGGCGTCGTTGCTTGGAGTGGCGTTGTTTGGGTCACCCGTGCTTTGGGTCTCAGAACTGGCTGCAGCAGGTAGCGTGATTGTCATTTGCTCGGCTTTTCCCAACAACAGGTTCACCATTTGCGATTCTTCCGGATTGAGGCTGTCCACCCATTTGCCTTGCGGACAAATGCCCACCCCATTGGGCAGGGGTCGGCCTTTGGCGTCCACGTCTACACGGGCCATCAGAGGGGTCTGGGAGGGTGCTAGAAATTGGCGCATGAAATGCAACTGTTCGCTGTTCACGGTGGTGGACTGGGCTGTGGCCTGTTCCACCAGTTTCCGCACTGCCAGGGCATTGACAGAACCGAGTGTGGGGTCTGCCTTCAGTAAGTCCTGGGCACTGCCATCGGTCAGAATAAGCCATTCTTTGCGCCGAAAACTGCGTTCTCGCTCCAGGTAATCCAGGGCCCGGTTGACCCCCTGGCGGGCATAGGACGCGCCAAACACCACCAATGTGTTGTCTGGCAAAAACAGGTGCTGGGGGACCTGCTGTTCAAAAAATTGGATGGCCTGTTCCACCGTCACACCCTCTTCCGCACGGGTGAGGGTGGCCTCGGCGGCAGTGGATTTCCCTTGCTGACCGCTTTGTTGCTGGACGCGCACCAACTCGGCCGTCACCCGCACCTTTTGTGTGGGCAACTGGTCAATGCCCAAGGCCAGCACCATGTTTAGGTTGTCCACCTCGCGGAAATCGGTGCAGCCGCTGGGCAAAACCAGTAGGCCACAGGCCAGCCCCAAGCCAAGGAGCCTTTTCCAGAGGGTCTTCAAGACGGACTTCCCCCTTCTAGTTCATCGGCTTTTTTCGGGGTCGGTGGGGGGGTGCTATTGCGCACGCTGTCTGCCGGATGGTATGCCTCTGGGCGGGTTTTCATGGCCCACCAAGGGGCACGCCAAAGGGCGTCTTTCATGTCCGCTAGCGACAGGGGGGCATAAGGGCTCAGGTAGGGTACCCCAAAGGAGTGAAGGGACACCAAACGCAGAATCAAAAGTAGCCCCGCAATGGTCACCCCGTAAATTCCAAACAGGCCGGCGGCCAACATGAAGGCAAACTGCAGCAACCGATTGGCGTTGGCCAACTCGATGCTGGGAATGGTGAAAGAGGCCACACCCGTAATTGCCACCACAATCACCATGCCTGCCGAAACAATGCCGGCGTTGACGGCCGCTTCGCCAATCACCAGGGTTCCCACCACACTGACCGACTGGCCGACAGCCTTGGGTAAGCGCACCCCGGCTTCGCGTAAGACTTCGAAAGCCCCTACCATTAAAAAGGCTTCAATTACACTGGAAAAGGGAATCCCAGAGTGCTGTTGAATCAGCGTAATCAGCAGTGGTGTGGGGACTAAGTCCTGGTTATAAGACAGAATGGCTACATAAAAGGAGGGCAGTAGCAACGATGTCCAGTAGGCTAGCTGGCGCAGCCCGCGCAGGGCGGAACTGACCAAGTAGTGGCTGTAGTAGTCTTCACTGGAGGTCAAAAGGGACACAAAAGTCACCGGGACGGCGAGGGCAGAGGGGCTGCCATCCACCATGAGGATGACTCGTCCTTGGCTGACACCCGCCGCCACCCGGTCAGGCCGTTCTGTGATGTCCTGGGTGGGGAATAGGGAGCGGGGGTGGTCAGAGATGATTTCCGCAATGTACTGGGTGTCCAACAGAACATCCATGTCAATGGGTTGCAGGCGCCGCTTCACTTCAGCCAGCAGTTGCGGGTTCACTACTCCGTCCAGGTACATTAGGGTCACCCAGGTGTGGGACGCCCTGCCGAGACGCTGTTCTTCAACCTTCAGCCGGGGGGTGTGTAGACGCTTGCGCACCAGGGCCACATTGACCGCCAGGTTTGAGGTGAAGGACTCCTGTGGGCCGTGAATGCTAGGCTCGTTTTGTGAGGGTTCCACAGGTTTGAAGGGAAACCGGGCCACATCCACCGACAGTGCCACAGGGTTACTCTCTACCAGTACAATGACCTGCCCGTCAGCAATGGCCTGATTTACTTCTGTCAGGTTTGTCAGCGATTTAACCGGTGTGGCGGTGATGTGGGACTGCACCGCCGCGCTGCTCAGGCGCTGTTCTGGCAAGTGGGTGAGGGGTTCCAACACACCCATCTGTACCCGGTCGTCGTTGACAGCGCTGCGGAGCCAAACCAATGCGAAGTCGTTTAATCCCACCGCCAACCGATAGACCTGCAAATCTGCACAGCGGTCCCAGGTGCTCTCAATTGAGCTTAAGGTAATTGCCAAGTCCGCGCACACGACGAGGGGCTTTGGTGTGGGGGTGGCGTTCGCTGGTGTCGCTGTCAGCGGTTGCGTTTTTTTTCCGAGGGTCCAGTTTTGCAGGGTGCGAGGGGTCCGCCGATGCCGCAAAGACATGTCACAGGGCTCCTGTCGAATGAAAAAATTGGGTGTTGTTAGCTATCTCCAACCCTGGGTGGAAACATGCAATCCCCCCGCAAAATGGCAAGATTCAGGGCCTTGTCACCCGTTTCTCATCAAATCATCATTTGTCCGTGCGTTCCCCATCACCTGTCTCTGTTAGGGTATACGTAAGGATGAGCAGACCCGGAAACAGACAAAATCCCCGGGTTTTGCGGACGGAGGGAATTGTGGCATGTGTGGGATTTGCGGGCTCGTAAATAAGCAGGGGCAACCGGTGGACCGTCAACTCTTGCAGGACATGACGGCCATGATGATGCACCGCGGTCCCGATGACGACGGGTATTACGCGTCTGGGCCAGTGGGGTTGGGCTTTCGTCGCTTGGCCATTGTCGATGTGGCCGCAGGCCAACAGCCTTTGGCGAATGAGGACGAGTCCGTATGGGTGGTATTTAATGGCGAGATATACAATCACCAGCAACTGCGTCACACCCTGGAGTCGCGTGGCCACCGCTTTCGCACCCAGTCGGATACGGAAGTGATTGTCCACTTATATGAGGAGAAGGGCATTGCGGGCGTGGATGACCTGCGGGGCATGTTTGCCTTTGCCATTTTTGATCTGCGACGGCAGACTTTGCACCTGGCCCGTGATGGGTTTGGCATCAAGCCGCTGTATTACCGGGATGGGTCGGATGTGTTTGCTTTTGCATCAGACATTCGCAGCCTGTTTACGCTGCCACAGGAACGGCCCGCATTGCGCCTGCAGTCTTTGTGGGATTACCTTACCTTTCAGTACGTGCCAGGGCAGAACACCATGATGGAAGGGGTCTACCGGCTGCCCCCAGGTCACTACCTGACTGTGCAGGACGGTTCACAGACCCTGCATCAATACTGGTCTCCTCGTTTTCGCCCCGACGCTTCCCGCAGTCTGGACGATTATGTGGAAGGTGTGGCCCACCACCTGAAGCGCGCTGTCGGGTCACACCTGCAAGGGGAGGTGCCCCATGGGGCACTTTTGTCCAGCGGTTTGGACTCCAGTCTAATTGCCGCGCTGATGTCTGAGCGACTGGGCCGTCCGGAAGCCTTACGCACCTTCTCTGTGGGATTTGAAGGGTCCAATCCAGACATGGATGAGTTGGCGATTGCCTCCCGTACGGCCGCTTGGCTGGGCAGTGAACACCACAGCGTGACGGTATCCGCCCGTACCTTTGTCGACACCCTGCCCCGTATGCTGGAGTGGATGGAGGAACCCGTGGCAGACCCCAGTGCCTTTGGTTTGTACTTTGTCACTGAGGTGGCCGCAGGGTACGTCCCTGTGGTGTTGTCCGGGGAAGGGGCAGATGAGGTTTTCGGCGGGTATCCCATATACCATGAACCTTTGTCCCTGCGCGGTTTCTCGGTGCTGCCCGTTGGGCTCAAGGCTTTGTTGGTACGGCTGGCCCGTACTATGCCCTATGGGATGAAGGGCAGAAGTTGGCTGTTGCGTGGCACAACCCCTTTGGAACGTAGATTTGTGGGGAACGCCCAAGTGTTTAGCGAGGAGGCCAAAGGGTTGCTGTTGCGTCTCGACAGTGAAACAGGCTGGCCGGTGACCTCGTTTGCACACACGGATGCCATTTACCGGAGCACCCAAGACTTGGATGACGTCACGAGGATGCAAATGGTGGATTTGTCCACCTGGTTGCCTGGTGACATTTTAACCAAGGCGGACAAAATGACTATGGCCAATTCTGTGGAATTGCGAGTACCATTTTTAGATAGAGATTTGTTTGAGTTTGCCGCAGCCATTCCCACGCGGGACCGCTTGGCCAAGGGCCAAACGAAGTATGTCTTGCGCACCGCCGCCCAGCGCTGGTTACCTGCGGAGGTATTCAACCGACCAAAGCTGGGGTTTCCCGTCCCTTACCGGCAGTGGTTGCGCGGCCCCTTGCGTCCACTTTTGCAGGAGTCCTTGGCTAGTTTGGACCCGGAGTTATTCAACGCCGCAGAGATGCAACGCATGGTCCAAGAACACCAGCAGGGCGTACGGGATCATGGGAGGGCCCTATGGGTGTTGTTGACCTTTGCCCTGTGGCAGCAAATTTGGCTTAAAGGGGTCAGAAGCCGGGTCCCGCATTTGTCGCCCCGGGTGGAAGTGCGGCGGCGGCGCACCGAATCTGGCAACGGGATTGTTCTGCCAAACTGGCCGGAGCGGCGGCCGCGTGAATCGGGAGGGGTTGTTGTTGGAAGTCCCATCCGGCAAGTGGAAGAGGGGGTCCGCAGTGGCGTGGAGGCGAGGGTTTGGGGGGCGCCGGGGGGCGCTGGTGCGGTGTCCGAGTAAGCCACAGCTTACAGCAGGGGCGACAACAACCGCGCGGCACGTTGGGCTGTCCGCAGGGCGAAGCTGCGTTTGCGAAGGTCTGCCAAGGTGAGCGCTGTCGACTGCTGCAGGTCTGTTTCAAACTGCTGGGTCAGGCGCTGGGCGGTCGCCTCACTGTACACCACCGTGCAGACTTCAAAGTTGACGCGAAAACTGCGGATGTCTAGGTTGGCTGCTCCCAGTACCGCCCACCGGCCATCCACGGTCATCTCCTTGGCGTGCAACAGTCCTCGCTGGTACACATAGAGGGCCACTCCGGCCTCCAATAGTTCCTCGTAGTAGGTGCGGCAGGCCAGACCAATCAGGTGGTGATCCGGTTGTTCTGGCACCAGCAGGCGCACGCGGACGCCGCGGGCCACGGCGGTTTTCATGGCCATCATTAGGTCTACATCGGGTGCAAAATAGGGTGTCGTGATATTTACTCGCTGCTGGGCCAATGTGAGACACAAAAAATACAACTGGCGGACGCTTTGCACCGCCGCCCGGGGACCGGAGTGGACCACCTGGATGTCCGCATTGTACCAGATGGCCGCATCTGGGTGGGGGGGTGTCAACGTGTCTGGCTGCCTGCGTTCATCACTTCCCACCCGGCCCAAACGGACCTGCGCTAATCTGCTCCGTCGTAGTGAGACTGCGGCAGATCCCGTTTGCGTCAGGGGGCGGGACGGCTCTGGGGTTGCCAATTGCCAGTGGGCTGCAAACACCGCCGCCAGTTCTCGGCTGGCTGGGCCGCGCAATGCCAGGTGCGTATCTCGCCAAGGCCCCAGTTTGGACCCCGTGTACTCTTCACCCACGTTCATGCCTCCTGTGAAGGCCACTTCGCCATCAATACTGACAATCTTTGCATGGTCCCGGTGGTTCAAGCTGGGCTGTAGCCAGGGAAACCGCAGTGGGAAAAAGTTGCGGCAGGCCACTCCAGCCGCTTGCAGGCGGGTTATCTGGCTGCGAGGGAAAGCCCGACTACCCAGGCCATCCCGCAAAAACTGTACCTGCACACCCGCTTGGGACCGCTGCATTAAGGTCTCTGTGAGTGGCTGACCGACGGCATCGTTGCGGTAAATGTAGTATTCCATTTGGATGGATCGACACGCCTGGGACAGGGCGGTTTGCATAGACACATAGGTGTCCAATCCGTTGAAAAACAGCCGCACCTGGGCAGGCGACGGGGGGCTGCCTGTCCACCAGGTGACCGCACGTTGCAGGGCGGTTTCCGGACTGTCAGGGGGAAACAGTGGGGGCCCTGCAGCGGTCTGTGGGG
>QXHL01000102.1 GCA_003584005.1 Alicyclobacillaceae bacterium I2511
GGTTATTACATCTTGGAACCATGGCCGGGGCAAAGGTGTGGGCGGGGGATGATGTGCATAATTTAGTACCTGAGTATGCTTTACCTGTGGAAGCAGAGGTCAAATTGGCTCAACAAAGGGAGGGAGTCTAATGGCACTTGCAGAAGCGTGGGACCCTGCTGCCGTGTCGATGCGAAACATGCGCCTGCAGGACGTGGATTTTGTGTTAAGGGTGGAGCGGCGAAGTTTTTCTGCTCCATGGTCTCGTCAGGCTTTCACGACAGAATTAGTGGATAATCAGTTTGCACGTTACTGGGTACTGGAGTATCACGGTCGCATCATTGGTTATGCCGGAGTCTGGTTGATTGTAGACGAGGGTCATATTACAAATATTGCAATTGATCCCGAATTCCGCGGACGTCGCCTGGGGGAGCGGTTGATGCGTGGGTTGCTGGCCCAGTGTCTTGCAAACGGGATGAAACGAGTGACGCTGGAGGTCCGGGTCACCAATGGGGTGGCGCAAAATCTGTATCGTAAGCTGGGTTTTGTGGATTCGGGTGTGCGTAAGGGATACTATACGGACAATCGGGAGGATGCCCTCATCATGTGGGCTGAACTGTCCTCCATTGGGCCACAAAAGCCGCAGGATTGACCGCTAGAAGGAGTGTATAGAAAACGGCTGTGCGTGTGCTTGGCATTGAAACCAGTTGTGACGAAACAGCGGCAGCGGTGGTGGTCGACGGGCGTGAATTGCTGTCCCAGACCATCGCCTCCCAAATCGAAACACACACAAAGTTTGGTGGAGTAGTCCCAGAAATTGCCTCTCGACAGCATGTGCAAGCGGTTACCCGGGTGGTTCTGCAAACCCTGTCAGAGGCAAATTTGACCTTTACAGACCTGGATGCCATTGCAGTAACACAGGGCCCAGGTTTGCTGGGGGCGCTGTTGGTAGGAGTGTCTGCCGCCAAGGGATTTGCGTTGGCCACCGGGCTTCCACTGCTTGGCGTGCACCATATTGCAGGACACGTGGCCGCCAGTTTTGTCGGGACATCCCTGCAACCCCCCTTTCTTAGCCTGGTGGTTTCAGGGGGGCACACAGAGTTGCTGACAGTGGATGAACACTTTTGTTTTCAGACACTGGGTGCAACCAAGGATGACGCCGCTGGGGAGGCCTATGACAAGGTGGCTCGTTTGTTGGGATTGGCTTACCCGGGGGGGCCAAAGCTAGATGTTTTGGCCGCTACAGGGAATCCCACAGCCTATCATTTTCCCCGATCTGTGCTGGGGGAGGGTAGTTTGGACTTTTCCTACAGCGGGTTGAAGTCTGCGGTAGCGAATGTGCTGGCTCGCCAACGCCGGGAGGGGCGTGAAGTGTGTGTTGCCGATGTGGCGGCCAGTTTTCAAACGGCGGTGGTGGAGGTGTTGGTGGACAAGGCGACCATGGCCTTGCAGCAGACAGGATTGAGCACCCTTGTGTTGGCGGGGGGTGTCGCGGCCAACCAGGGGTTGCGACAAGCCCTACACCAGCAATCTCAAAAACTGGGATTTCAGCTTGTGGTGCCGGCAGTTGAGCTGTGTACAGACAATGGGGCTATGATTGCCGCAGCCGGATATTGGTTGTACAAAGCAGGCCGTTTCAGCAACCTGGAACTGAATGCCACCGCTTCGCTGCCCTTAGTGACGTGGCAGACAGGGATGGGTGTGGACAACGACGAGGGCCTGCTTGTGGAAAAAGTCGAATTGGGGCGAATTTCACCGCTTTAGCCTGTGGATAACCCTGTGCATACTGTGGATTACTTGTGAATCCGAAATAGTCGGACGAATTTGAATCATTGACGCCTGGAATGTCTGTGGTACAATCAAAGCCTAAAGCCTATTAAATTAATGTGTTATATAAGATTTGAGGAGGGCTGGCTTTGGATGTCGCAGATTCTGTATTAGATCTTATTGGCAATACTCCAGTGGTGCGACTGCGGCGCTTGGTGGAACCGGACGGTGGAGAAGTTTGGCTAAAACTGGAGTGGTTTAATCCGGGGGGCAGCGTCAAGGACCGGATTGCTCTGGCGATGATTGTACAAGCCGAACAGGCGGGCCAAATTCAAACTGGGGATACCCTGATTGAACCTACCAGTGGCAACACGGGCATTGGTCTGGCCATGGTGGCGGCCGCTAGGGGCTACCGGGTGATACTCACCATGCCGGACAGTATGAGTGTCGAACGCAGAAGCCTGTTGCAGGCTTATGGGGCACAGCTAGTGTTAACCCCAGGTGCCGAGGGAATGAAAGGGGCAATTCGCAAGGCTACAGAGTTGGCGGCAAGCCAGGGCTACTTTATGCCCCAACAGTTTTCGAATCCGGCCAATCCAGAGGTTCATGAGCGCACTACAGGGCAAGAAATATTGCGCCAGACGGGGGGGCGTTTAGATGCCTTCGTAGCGGCCGTGGGTACGGGTGGCACGGTCACCGGAGTTGGTCGGGTGCTGAAGAAAAGCATTCCTGGCTGTAAAGTGATTGCAGTCGAGCCTGCTGATTCGGCGGTGTTGTCAGGTCGTCCTCCGGGGCCCCATAAACTGCAGGGTATAGGGGCTGGTTTTGTGCCTGAAACTCTGGACACGCACATCTATGATGAGGTGCGGACGGTCAGCAACGAGTTGGCTTTCCACATTGCCCGTCAAGTGGCTCGGGAAGAGGGGTTGCTGGTGGGAATCTCTTCTGGAGCCAACATTGCGGTAGCCCTCCAAGTTGCCAAGGAGCTGGGTGTGGGTCACCGCGTGTTGACGCTATCCCCTTCCAATGGAGAACGGTATCTATCCACTCCGTTGTATCAGGTGGAAGAGGATTTTTACAGGGGTCAAGGTGTGGAATAGCGCCTCCCCTTTAGTCGAGGAGTTGTTGTTCCAGATGTTCCAAGTCCAAGGCCGTGTTCTCCCAAGTGGACAGCAATAGCTGATGGTGTTGCTGTAAATCAAGCAACTTCTGTTCCAGCGCGGAAAGGCTTTCTACATCGGCTTGTTGTGCGGCGGTGGCCAACTGGGCCCCGATATTCGATTGTTGTGTCTCATTATCTGCGATTTTTGTTTCCAGATCTGCCACCTTGGCCCGCAACTTGCGCAAATCGGCGGACCGCACGGTACGCCGATTTTCACTGGGGAGTGCCGGGCGGGATTCGGTTGCAGGCGACGGGCTGACAGTGGGTTGCCACTTCTCCTCGATTGCTTTCTTTTCCATGTATTCACTATAGTTACCTGGATGCAATGCCCATTTGTCTGCCTCCGCCACAAGTACGCGGTTGGCCAGGGCGTCAATAAAATAGCGGTCATGGGAGACAAATATCAATGTTCCCTCATAGTCTTGCAAGGCGTCTTCCAGGACCTCTTTGCTGACCAGATCCAGGTGGTTTGTGGGCTCATCCATTACCAACACGTTGGCTTGTTGCAACATTAAGAGGCACAGGGCGAGTCGACTGCGTTCCCCACCGGATAGGCCGGCAATTGGTTTTTCCACTTCTGTGCCGCGAAATAAAAATCGCCCCAGCGCTGTGCGTACGGCAGTCCTATCAAGCCGGGGGTAGCTGTCCCACACCTCCTGTAAGACGGTTTTTTCTGGGTGTAAGTGCATTTGTTCCTGGTCGTAATAACCGACATCCACGTGCTGCCCCCAGTGGATGGACCCGGACAAGGGCTGCAAATGGCCCATCAGGGCGCGTAGAAAACTGGTTTTGCCGATTCCATTGGGACCCAGCACCGCCAAACGCTGACCGCGTAACAGGTGTAAATTAAGGGGACCGGGTAACACCTTGTCTGGATAACCGAGGTACACGTCTTGCACCTGTAGCACATCTTTGCCGGAAGGGCGTTGACAGGTGAAGCGCAGGGTCATTTGGGACGCGTGGTCTTGTGGCTTTTCCACTCGTACCAGTCTATCCAACATCTTGCGCCGACTCTGTGCCCGACGAGTGGTGGTGGCACGTACAATATTCTTTTGTATGAAATTCTCCATGCGTTGAATTTCCTGTTGCTGTTGCACATAGCGTTTGTCTTCGGAGGCTAGATTTACCGCCTTTTGTTCTACATAGCGGGTATAATTGCCCACATAGGCCGTTGTGACGCCGTGATTTAATTCAACAATCGTCTGTGCAATGCGGTCCAAAAAATAGCGGTCGTGTGAGACCATGAAAATTGCACCTGGGTAATTCTGCAGGTAATCTTCCAACCATGTTAACGTATCCGTGTCCAAATAGTTTGTGGGTTCATCTAATACCAATAGGTCCGGTTGCCAGGCCAAGAGGCGCGCCAGTGACAGGCGCGTTTTTTGGCCGCCACTGAGGCGGGCCACAAGCTGTGGACGCGTTTCCGGAGGGAATCCCAGTCCGCTCAGAACCCGGCGTACGCGGGCATCTACCGCATAGCCGCCCTTGCTTTCAAAGTCTGTGCGCAAGCGGTCATAGGCCGCAGCTAGTTGGGCGAAATGTTTGCTGTCTGCGTAGACAGCTGGGTCTGCCATGGCGGTTTCCATTTTCCGCAGGTGTTTTTCCATAGCATACAGTTCATTGAAGACTGCGACGACATAGTCATATACGGTCACATCTTCCGTGGCATCAATAAATTGTTCCACATATCCCAATGGGACACCCTTGGCCAAGCGGACTTCGCCAGCGTCCGCATTTTCGTGTCCTGTGAGGATGCGCAAAAGTGTGGTTTTACCCACCCCATTTGGTCCCACCAGGGCTACCCGTTCGCCGCTTTGTACCTGCACGTTGGCGTCCAGCAACACTTCATGTCCCGGGTACTGTTTCGCAATATGATTGGCTTGCAAAAGAATCATAGGTCGTCTCCCTAAGCACATACAATCTTATCAAGAGGATGTCCCCGTAGGGAACCTCAGGACATCATTCCGTATCCCTCGTCGCTACAGCCGTTCTGGTCTGCATGAAACAGTGTATCCCACTGTGGTATTCATCGGCAACGGGGTGAAATGGGTGGGAGATAGGAGGGGGTCTTTGTTGGCACCGGATTTTCCAATACCCTTTGGCTACCGCTGGCAATACATCGTCATTCGCTGGCTACAGTCTTGGCACTGGTTGGGGCTACATCAGGGAATGTTTTGGCTGACATGGTTGGGGGGAGAGTGGTTTTACTTGCTTGTACTGCCCATCCTGTTTTGGGCGGTAAGTCCGCGTGTGGGCTTGCGGGTGGCCTACATTCTGATTCTTTCCATGTACACAAACTATTGGTTAAAGTATGCGCTCCATTTCATCCGTCCACTGGGGATCCCTGGCATTCATTCAGATTTGACAGCCAATTCAACCGGGTATGCAATGCCCAGTGGCCACGCCCAGGGCAGCGCAACCTTGTGGGGGTTGCTGGCTTATTGGTTCAAGCGTCCCTGGTTTACTGTGTTGGCCATCTTGCTCGTGCTGTGTATTGGTGTTTCGCGGGTGTACTTGGGTGTGCACTGGCCACAGGACGTACTCGTAGGTTGGGTGTTGGGAGCCGCATTTGCTTGGCTGGGATGGGTTTTTGGTCGCTGGTGGACCTATCGCGGCTATCGGGAAAATATCCGTTTGTTACTGGCCGTTGCACTTCCCTTGGCCTTGTGGGGGCTTCACCGTGGTTCTGCGGACGCAGCCTATGCGTCCCTGCTCTTGGGTCTGGGCCTAGGAAGCGTGCTGCAGAACCGCTGGTTTGGTCTGCAAATGAATCCCCTCTGGTGGAAACGGGGGGCTGCAGTAATCATCGGCATGGCGGGCATGATTGCGCTACAATGGGGAATAAAGTGGCCTGTGAGTCTGCTTTGGGTCAGTGTGGTTAATCTGTTAATTGGTTTGTGGGGCACCTTGGGGGCACCTTACTTGTTTGGACGTGCGGGGTTATATGACAAACTGGGTAGCACGAATTAAAAGGGGTTGTCTGCAAATGGTCCAGAGCTTCCCAGCGCTTGATGTCTAAAATCAGCAGTTTTTTGTAGGGAGGTGGCATTTGTGGCACTCGAAAAGGTGGAGTTACGTCGACGCTACTTGGCGGTGCGCCAAACGCTGACTGAGCCGCAGCGGCTGGCGGCCGATGCGGAGATTCGTCGCTACCTGTGCCAACTGATAAGCCACGTGTTCGCAGCAGGTACAAGCGGTTCAGCGCAAAATTTTTCAAGTAACAAAAGCGATCAACGGGTGGTTACGCTGTATCGGGCGATGCGCGGAGAAGTGGATGTTTTTCAGACTGTCCCCTGCATTGTGGCGGCAGGTGGACAGGCCGCTTTTCCCGTGACACAGAGCCGAGAGCGACGCTTGGATTTTTATGTAACGTCGGCGTCCACCAACTGGGAAAAAAGCCCATTTGGAATTGTAGAACCACAACCGAATCGGGGTCAAGTGGCGGTGGCGGGAGCGTCGCTTGTCGTCGTGGTGGTGCCGGGATTGGCCTTTACTCGGCAGGGGGTGCGGT
>QXHL01000103.1 GCA_003584005.1 Alicyclobacillaceae bacterium I2511
ATTTGTGCTCCATGTATTGGTAAAACAGCGCCAATCTCTGTTCCTGCAACGGACTACCCGTTAGAAAATTGGCACATCTAGCATTCTGGCAACTACTCGCAAACTGTCAAGGTACGTAATCGTGAGAGCGAGAGAGTAAATAGGAGAAAACATTAATTCTTAGTGGGAGTGGTTGCATGAATAAATCGTTGTATCGTGTGGGCACGGGCGTACTCGGGACCTCCATTGTTCTAGGGCTCAGCGGAGCTCCTGTGTGGGCAGCATCAGGCGGGGAGACAAATTCTTCAATGGCCACTGCCTCGCAAATAGCCGTGGCGTCAGGCAGTGGGGTTGTCAACTCGGGCAGTCCTGGATTGTCCAACCCACCTACTGTAAAACTGACCCAAACGGACGTCATTTCCATGGTGGAAAAGTTGTTTCCCAGCCTCGCAAAAATGTACATGCCAGTTACCGTCCAGCAACAAGTTGACCCGATGGATGCACAACGTCAGGTCTATCAGTTGAGCTGGACTCCATATGCAGGTCCCCAACAAGGACCCAACCTCAATCAGAACTTTGCCAACGTAATGGTAGATGCCAACACCGGGCAGGTCCTGTCCTTTCAAAATCAGGGGAGTTCTTGGAGCTTGTCACAGCCAATATCAGAAATCCAATCCCAAAGGATTGCCCAAGATTGGGTCAAAAAATTGGCAGCAAATCAAGTAAGTGCATTGGTTTTACAGAATATCACTCATTTTCCCGGAGGAGATGTGGCTTACCTATTCATTCGAAAAATTCACGGCATCCCGGCACCATTTGACAGGGCTACAGTCATGCTTAACCCGGCGGGGCACTTGGTGAATTATTGGTTTTCCTGGCATCCTGCTACGTTCCCATCCCTACCCGGGACCCTGTTGAGCCTAAGCGCCGCACAGGCTGCATTTGGAAGCGACTTGAATCTACAATTGCGCTACCAAGCACAGTTTTTACATTCGGGTCCCGGTCCAGAGCAACTGGTGTATGAACCGCAACTGCCTGTTTCTACGCTGGCACCTTTGGGTCAAGGTGCCCCCATACTCGATGCTGTTTCCGGACAGATGCTAGCACCGGATGGCACCCCCCTTACGGCGTCCCCTTTGGGGAATCTACAGCCTTTGGTGGCTCAAGGTCCGTCACAGTGGCCGACAGTCCATTCACCCGTGTTGAGTCTCGCCCAATTGGAGCCTCGGGTCCGGCAGAATTTGGGCCTGTCTGAGGCAGACTGGACTCTTTCAGAGAGCGGTCAAAGTCCGCAAAATGGGGGACCCTTCGGAAATTATAATCAATTAAATCTCAATTTCACACAGGTCAAAACCCAACAACAGGTGAGTGTAAACGTGGATGCAAGCGATGGAATGATTGTCAACTATAACTCCTATGCTCAGACTTCCGCGTTGGGAAACAATCCATCAGCCCTGGGTTCATCCCCAAGTTCTGCAGCCACGACTGTACATCTGCGGCAGGTGGCCAACCAGTTTGTAGAACAACTGTTTCCCCAGTTGACAGGAGCCATTGCTCCGGAATCTCAGCCCATCACGTACGGAGTGACCAATGAGAAATACGAGGGATACGCTTTTCTGATTCACGGGGTGCCGGTAACCAATGCCTTTCAAGTAGGGGTGAACAAAATCACGGGAGAGGTGATGGATTATCAACTGAACGTGGACCCGAGTGCCACTTATCCTTCTCCAACTGGGGCATTGTCCTCACAGCAAGCGCTGTCCGCTTACCTGCAACGTGCTCCGGTGACATTGCAGTACATGCTGCCTGCGCACCTGCCAGACTCCAATGCCGCCTTGGGATCGACCCCGTTCCCCATTCAGTATGGCGATACAGCTCAGCTTGTCTACACCCGTTCGCCGAGGGCGTTTGGCATCGGAACCCTCAACGCCCTTAGCGGTCATTGGACCATCGTCGGGCCCTATGGGGTGACTGGAGGTTCGAAGGTGGTTTCGGTAGGTACGTCGCGAGTAGACCAAGCAGTGGCCCTCTTGGAGCAACACGGAATCCTGCCGGGGCCAGAGGTGCATCTCCTGAATCTGACGGCATCCATCACCCGAGCTCAGTTCGTACAGTGGCTGGAACGCGCCTACAACGAAAACATTGATAGCAGCAATCCACCCCAATTTCCCGATGTTTCATCGAGCAACCGGTATGCAGCTTCCATTTCCAAGGCTCTGATGCAAGGCTGGTTACCGGGCGGTGGAAACTTTGATCCCACCCAAACGCTCACACGCCTGCAGGCTGTCGATTGGCTGGTGAGATGGATGGGCTGGCACGACGCGATGACCAATCCCCAACTCTTTAAACTGCCTTACCAGGACGTGTCTGTCGTGCCTAGTGCGGACAGGGGTGCCGTCACCGTCGCCGTAGACGACGGATTGTTCCCGCTGATTCACGGAAAATTTAATCCCTCTGGCAGCGTTTCCACGGGTCAGGCGGCCATGGCATTGGTTCAGGCCATCCGTACTATTTTGGCAATGCAAAACTAAAGTGACGATGCGATTTTGACTGAAGTTCCTCTGGCCATGGTGAGACGGTGGGCTGAAATAGGAAATCCTCTTCTTCAGTTCATTGTGCAAGAGGTGGCCGAAGCGCTTCATGTGAATATCCATTATTTTATATTTGAGGATTTGTTCTGCGCTCTCATGCAGAAAGAGAGGTATACTCGTGATACCATTCTCCCCTCTTCCAGCGATTGAATTTGAATCAGTCGTGTTGAGAGCGCAGCGGAGGGGAATGCTAAGGACTAGAGGGAGGTTTGACACCACCTACAGCACAGCAATGGATGGAACAAGCCCCTTGACACAGACGATTAAATTTTCTAATATGGAAACTATAAAAACTAATTAGGTTTCCTATTTTTGATACAGCCTGGGTGGTTGGATCAGCGTTGCGTTTGCATTCGTCACAGCAAAAAACAAATTTAAAGTGAAAGTCAAAAGGTTGAATGAATCAATTGGGTTTTGTAGTGAAAGGGAGAGGACATTACATGAATGAGGTTATAAATCAGCGAATTGTGGAAACGGCCGAACAGCTATTTCATGTTCGAGGATATAAAAGTGTTACCATGAATGATTTATCAAATGCTCTTGGTATGAGTAAGCGGACTTTGTATCAATATTTTCGAAGCAAGGAGGAGGTTGCAACGTGTGTGGTGGATAATTTATTACAGAGAATCACTCATCCTATGGATGAAATTCAGTTAAAGCCAGATCCTATCAAAGGACTGCGTGAAACTGTGAACCGAGTGAAAGACGAATATGTTCAGTTAAACCCTGTTTTTTTAGAGGACCTGCAAAAATCCCTTCCTGAACTATGGAAACGAGTAGAAAATGTCCGCGGCGAAAAATTTCAAAAGATGGTGGAGGCGGCGTTGCAAGAAGCACAGAATCAAGGTCATGCTTTGAATTTTAATCCACACGTAGCTGCCGCCGTGCTGGTAGCTTCCGCTCAAGCAGTCATACAACCAGAGTTCTTTATTCGTAATGGGTTTACCGCCAATGAGGTTGTGGACACGCTAATAGGCATTTTTACGACGGCCTTTTCTGTGAACGGTTCGGATTGATTCGGCATCTTCATAAGCGTCATTCCCTGTATTTCTAGAGAAGGTTCCCTGTAATAATATTTTAGGGAAAAATTTTAACCTCTGGAAACTGTAAAAACGTAAGTAGTATTTCTGGTAAACATCCCCCGAATTTTTGAATGGATCATTGGATCGAGGAGGGAAAGTAGTGGATCAAGCGATTGTGATACAAGGGAAGCGGATATCCCCTTATATCCAACTCCTCATCATTGTTCTCGGAGTTTTCATGTCGGTGCTCGACAGCAGTATTGTGAATGTAGCTCTGCCAAAAATGGAAGCGGTGTTTGGTGCAAGTACTTCTCAAATTGAGTGGGTTCTCACGGGGTACACGGTCACTTATGGCGTGGTTGTGCCACTATCTGGGTGGCTCAGCGAGATGTTGGGTCCCAAAAAACTGTTTATGTATGCACTGTGGGTATTCACAGTGGGCTCCATTGTATGTGGGGCAGCCTGGAACTTAAATATCATGATTAGTGCACGGGTCTTTCAGGCACTGGGTGGTGGTTTTTTGATGCCTGTAGGTATGGGAATGGTTTTTCGCCTCTTTCCGCCTGAACGAAGGGGTGTGGCCATGGGCATATTTGGAATTGGGATGGTGGCTGCACCAGCCTTTGGTCCTGTTTTAAGTGGATACTTTGTTGAAAATTCTTCTTGGCGACTGATTTTTTATTTAAATGTTCCGGTAGGCATTCTTACGTTTGTTTTGGGCTGGCTATTTCTGCAAGAGTTTTCCCACAAAGCAAGTAAACATGTTGATGTTGTAGGATTTATTTTGTCTGTCATTGCTTCTTTCAGTCTCTTATATGGATTTAACGAGGTGCCTACCTATGGATGGCATTCTTTACTGGTTTTATCGTTTATTAGCTTGGGTACTGTGGCTCTGACCTTTTTCATCTTAACTGAGTTAATGGTTAAGGAACCCCTTCTGGAGTTGAGAATATTCAAAAATTACATGTTTTCACTGAGCGTTATTTTGTCTGCTATCGTCAATACAGTCGTTTTCGTGGGACTATTTTTGATGCCACTTTATTTAGAAAATATTGTTGGATATTCGGCAATCCGTACTGGGCTTTTCATGACACCTGCTGCATTAGCGTCCGCAGTGGCCATGGCTACTGGCGGGCGTCTGTTTGACCGTATTGGAGCTCGTCCCATTGGCGTTGTGGGAATTAGTTTGGTGCTTGCCTCGTCCTATGGATTTTCGTTCATGACCACACAGGCCAATACAGCAGGTATCCAAACCTTATATATTTTACGCAACTTCGGAATGGGCTTAGTGATGATGCCCATCATTACAGCCGGAATGAACACCATCCCTAAAAACTTGTTAAGTCAAGCCACAGGCATTACAGACACAGTTAGACAACTTGCCATGTCTCTTGGTACGGCTGTGTTGACCACATATCTTGTCACCCAAAGCACAAAGTACGACATTCGGCTAGGCTGGCAAGTGAATAGTATCACTTACCCTGGACGATTTCTAACCCAATTGGGTCACCTCATGAGCGGTGGCGGAGCCACTGGGGCACACCAAGCTGCTGTTATGGTAAATAACATTATTGTGGAAAGGGGGTTTGTCAGTGGCATGGATGACACGTATTGGATCACTTTTTTGCTTGCAGTTTTGGCCTGGTTTTTAAATTGGTTTTTTGCCAACGCAAAGGAGCGAGCTATTCGCAGGGCTGAGAAATAAAACTTTTTAATCCACCTTTTTGTGGACACGGAAAGTTGATTCAAGCTAAATCACTGAAACCTTGTAAGGTGGGGGAGAGGATTAAAAGATGGCGTCAAAGAAAGCGAAAATAATGTTTGGACTAGGAATATTCATTTTTGCAATTGGAATTACAGTGGGGGCTTGGTTGTTCCACAATGCACGCCTGTATATTTCCACAGATGATGCGTATGTGGATGGACGGCAAATTGTCATTGCGGCCCCTGCTTCCGGAAAGGTGGTAGATTGGACGGGATTTGTGGGGACCACATTTACCACTGGGAGTACAGTGGGGTCCATTCAGGTGGAAACGGGGAATGCCACGTCCGATGTGCCCATTCCGGTGCCGACGAATGCCACAATTGTGCAAAGGTCTGCGGTGGACAATGAGTTTGTGGCGCCGGGGACTCCATTAGCTTACGCCTATGATATGAACAATTTGTGGATAACGGCGAATGTGAAAGAAACTCTGCTGTACGGGTTAAAAGTGGGGGACCGTGTGGATGTGACCGTGGACGCCTATCCGGGCGTTCGACTTCAGGGCCAGGTGGTGCGAATTGGGCTGGCAACGGCGAATACTTTTTCCCTACTCCCAACTTCCAGTGATAACGCAAACTTCACCAAGGTGACACAGGTGGTGCCGGTTAAAATCACCATTCAGGGGTACCAGAGTCTTGGCTTGGTACCCGGATTAAGCACAACGGTGCGTATTCATAAACTGTAAAAAAGGTATGTTCCATAGGGACATGAGGAATAGGAGGTCTTAAGCATGACGGAAACAGTGATGGAGACCCATACGCAAAAGCTTCCCAACGCACCCAAACGGATGCGCTGGATTGCGGCGGGGATTGCCGTGGTGGTGGTTTTAGGGGGAACCGCTTGGATGTTGAGTCGAGGGGGAACAGGGGGAATTCCCATTCCGCCAGCAGATGTGTATCTAGTGAAGGCCCTGGCTCCGGCGAGTGATGTCACCACAACGGGGACTGTGGAGGCAGAGTCAGAAATTAACCTGGCCTTTCAGAGCATTGGGGGAACCATTCAAACCTTGAATA
>QXHL01000104.1 GCA_003584005.1 Alicyclobacillaceae bacterium I2511
TGCATCTTATACTTCACGTTGAGCGTCCTCCTCAATCAGGGAATGAATGTCCTGCATTCGGAACCCAGCATACAGGAGGCGCTCTTTTTGTTTCAAGCCCGAAATTAATTCATTACAGGAATGGCTCCTATGTTGCATTGCGGCTAGCCAGCCAACTTGGCAAAGCGGAAAACGCCCAGCCCGATGGGACCACCCCCAATGACCAGTCCCAGTGACCAGTCCCAGTGACCAGTCCCAGTGACCAATCCCAATGACCAATCCCAATGACCAATCCCAATGACCAATCCCAATGACCAATCCCAATGACCAATCCCAATGACCAATCCCAATGACCCGCACCGATTCTTTAGCCATAGGTTGCCCCCGACGCACGGCATCGGCACCAATGCTCAAGAGTTCCACCACCGCAATTGCTTCCCATTTTAGGTCTGGTACCACAATAAATCAGAATTTTTTACTTCTTCCACCTCTCCCGCCAATCCTTGTGGTGTCCAGTTTCTGAAAAATGGCGTGCCAGATCGACCGTCGAGGTGCGTCCGTGGAGAAAGCCCCGTTTACCCCTGTCAACCCACACATACACCCCTCAGAAAAATCAAGCAAATCTTGTGCCAATTGCATAATCCCTGCGATTGCCACCGTTGTACATAGCGTTTCGGGATGATAAGGAGCTCCAGCTTACTTGTGAATCCTTGTGTGCTGACTGCCACATTGATAAAAGAATACCTTTCTCAGATACAATCAAATTCAACTAAATAGTTTGCAACACGTAGGTTTCATTTTGGAACACGACAGGACCAGCGCCAGGATAATGCCTCGTCACCGTTTAGCGTGTCTTGGAATTGGACAGAATGAAACTATCTCTTAACTGATGTGGAGATAGTTTCATAGGTATGAGAGGGAACTGGCTATGTACGAAGTGGCTTTGGAGTTAGAACATCCGTGACGAGTTGTGGGCCGTCGATTCACTCAGCTTCTTTAGACCTTTGACTCGCTCTGCGAGTTTTTGAGGGTTTTTCAGGGAAGAGTGCCCCACCACCTGCCCGAAAGATTGTGGAGGGGAGACCCTCCTAAGAGAAAGAAGAACCGACTTTTTCGGTTCTGGAAATAAGGGTCCGCCAGTCGCTAAATCATCAAATATTGAGGGATGAAACGCAAATAAGGGCGTGAAAGTCGTCTATTGCACGTTTTCCCACTGTGTTTGTACCGATTTTGCTGAAATAAGGGCCTGGCGAACGCCTATTGATGCGAAGAGTGGCTTGAAAAGGCCTATAAGCGACCTGGGGTCGCTTATTTGAGACGGCCGCTTCAGTTTCCAAGAGAATCCCGTCTGTGCCACCCTTGTTTCCAACAGGGACTGTATAAAATAGACTGTCTGATGAAAAACGGAGCATACACATTTTCATCTCTGGGGGTGGTCATCAGGCCATGAGTGTTTCGGTAGACAATAATCTCGCAATCTATGTATCTAGCTGGATTTTCATACAAGGCGGCGCTGAGCCAGCAGCACTTTTTATGATGGAAAGATAAAATATGTAATACATGTAGCGGCGTTAAGAATAGAGACACATCAATAAGGACGCTCATTTTCAAGCGTCCTCACTTTCATATGAATGAAAAAAGTTAAACGATTCAGTAATGAATCCCTTTGATCAAAGAAATCAACAATCGTTGATACCCCTTGAAAACTAGATCTTCATCCGCGCAGCAGGATTCGCTTCAACTCTTCTTTTTCCATTTCCCCTAGAGGTTGTAGTGGAGGTCGGGGGTCTCCTCCGAAATACCCAATTATATCTAAGGCTCCCTTTACCCCAGCAATCCCCCATTTTGTCGTTAGGGCTTCATTGCTTTCCAGGAGACGCAATTGAATATTTTTTGCCTCTTCAAGTTTCCCAGCTTGAAATAGTTCTTGAATCTGGACACACTCATCCGGAAATACATTTGCGAGGGCCAATGTCCCACCCTTAGCCCCCATCATTAAACTCACATAGAAATAACTCGCTGAGCCCGCAAATACAGAGAAATCAGGGGACGTGTTATGGATTATCTCAGATATTTGTGTAATATTCCCTCCGCTGTCTTTGATTCCAATTATATTAGGGTGTAGCGCAAGCTTGGAAACGAGTGTAGAAGATAAATTGACTCCTGTATTGCGAGGAATGTTATACAAAATCACCGGAACTGTGCTGGCTTCAGCTATATCAAGATAAAATTTTTCCAACGTTTTATCAGACATGGCACTCTTGTAATAATGAGGAGTTACGACCAATACCGCCTTCACTCCTGCCATGGCAGCCTGTTTACTCAATCGGATCGTTTCGACTGTAGACTCCGCTCCTGTCCCTGCAATGACAGGCTTTTGTCCCTTCACATTTTCAATCACAAAAGAAATTAAATCCATTTTTTCAGTAGAATTCAGGGCTACGAACTCTCCATTTGAACCCAGGACTACAAGCCCTTCTAACCGAGAATTGAGCCAAAACTGCATGTTCTTTTTTAATTCTGCATAGGCAATTTCACCATTGATAAACGGTGTGGGAATGGGAGCATAGACTCCTTTAAGAATAAAAGACACGAAAGAGACCCCCTTAATATTTTACTTCTGGCACCACAATTTGTGGGTGCCCTGCCAAAAAACCACCGTCCACAGGCAACGCGATTCCCGTAATGAAGGACGCCTGAGGCGACGCCAAAAAACACACCGCCTCAGCCACCTCGTCGGCGCGTCCAAAACGCTGCATGGGAGTTTTGGTTACCACTGCACCGCCAAAATCGGGCTGATCCAGTAGATGAGTATTCAACTGGGTTCGAATGTAGCCTGGACTTACGGCATTGACGCGAATATTGTACTGGGCCCATTCCACGGCGAGCACCCGAGTGTACTGGAGCAAAGCCCCCTTGGACGCCGCATACGCACTCTGACTTGGGGTCACCACATGGGACATCATAGAGGTGACGTTGACCAATGCCCCACCCCCTTGTTCCTTCATCCGCTGTCCAGCCACTTGGCAGACCCGAAATGCCCCGTTGATATTCACATCCATCACTTGCTCCCAAGCGGCAGCAGAATACTGGAGCGCAGGCTCTCGAACGTTAGTCCCGGCACAGTAGACAACAATGTCGGCCAATCCAAAAGCATTCCACGCCTGATCCATAAAATTTGCAACACTGGTAGAACTTCGCACGTCCATCGAGATGGCCTTCGCCTCGCCACCGTTGGCGTGAATGGCTGCAACCGTCTGCTCAATTTCTGCCTGGGATCGACTCCCCACCACCACTCGTGCTCCATAATCCGCCATTTTTTCCGCAATGGCCCGCCCGATGCCTCGGCCTGCGCCCACCACCACACTCACTTTTCCATGCAAATCTGACATCTTTTCACCTCTTGTAATTTTATTATTTTTTATTGTCCTACTGTTTTGAATAAGCAGGTTCAACGGACCGAAAACAGCATGGACTCCTCCTGACCGACAATTTCTATACCTTAATATACCTGGCATACGGCAGAGGAGTCCAACAGTCAGAACAATTTCATACAAATTTTGCGCACTATTTTTGGTCCAAGCTTGATGACAAACCCTCGCAAGTACATTCCCCCGTCAATTCACCAGTACGGTATGCAATTCCCCCAGTCCTGCAACGCTGACGGTGATCTCATCGCCAGCCTGCAACCACTTTTGTTGTTCTAGAGGATACCCCAAAATGACTCCCTCTGGTGTGCCGGTAAACAGTATGTCTCCCGGCTGTAGCGTTATGTGTCGGGAAATGTAAGACACTAACTCGGCACAGTCAAAGATCATGTCTCTTGTATTGGAAGACTGACGCACTTCCCCATTTACCTGGCATTCCAGTGCTAAGTCATTGGGATTGGACACCTCATCCGCAGTGACTAGATAGGGCCCCAAGGGTGCGAAACCATCACAACTCTTGCCCAATAGCCACTGGCCTGTACGCATTTGCAAATCCCGGGCCGACAAATCATTGCCAGTGCAATATCCCGCCACGTACGAAAGCGCCTGTTCCCGGGAAACATCCTGAGCGGTCTTGCCAATAACAACCACTAATTCCACCTCGTAGTCTAATTTTTCCGTCGTCTTCGGGACTTTTACCGATTCTCCGTGTCCTGCCAGGGTATTGTTGAATTTAGAAAATACCACGGGAGACGTAGGAATAGGCATATGAGATTCCATCGCATGCTTTCGATAGTTGGTGCCCACACAGACAATTTTTTGTGGATGGAGGACCGCAGGAGCAAATTGGACGTCTGACTCCTGCAAATGCCAGCTTGCACCCTCCGGATGGTTAACTGCTTGATTGAATACCCGCTGTGCCGCTGCCAGACCCACATCCCCCATCGCCAATAGTTCATCGGTACAAGTCGGCAATGAACTTCCCAGGGACTTGGCAGTAGCGGTAAGATCCATCACGCCAGTTTCATCCCGAACCCCCAAATGTACGAGTTCTCCTACACGCATATTCAAAAGTTTCAAATGGATAAACTCCTCTCTCCATAAGGTAATCCATTAAAACGATTTATTAGTATTATCGAGAATAACATCTAATTAAACCATCGCTTGGAGGGAAAGCCCTGAAAGATAACAAAATTACTTCCAGCAAGCCCCCACGTCGAGAGCCCCACGCTCCTCAAAATTCCAGGATTGAGGCTTTCCCAGGTCCTCGACATCTGACCGACCCTCCAATTCCGACAGCAAAGACTCTGACACCCGGATTTCCTCCATCGCCAAGGTGTTGCGAATATGCACCAACCGCACATCCTCGTCTCGCCATGTGAGCAATTCCTAGTTTGTGATAAGATTCCGCTCCTCGCTGCTTTCCCAATCCGTCGGCAAATCGGTCCACGTACACCGGCAGTCCGTTTTTTAACTGTCCCACCTGCACAACTTCCATAGAGGACCGGATAGGCACGCCCACAAATTGTTATGTCACCCCCAGACACTCGAGAACCTCTTTTTGACCTTCTGCGGTGACTCCACCGTGACTCCCCATCGTGGGCACCAGAAAGGGCCGGTACCCCTTTGTTTTCAAAAAATTCACCATCAAGCGACTCTTAAACAACCCCACTTTGGTTCAGACGGTCCAACATCCGGTCGGCAACCCCACGCCTTGGAAAGCCGCACGTGCCCACCCCTTCCACGAACTAAGTAAAATCAGGGACCCGCCGCAAAAAGTCAAAATCACAGCCCAAGTCGGCCTGCAGGACATGTTCCTGGTACAATCGGGTCCATCCCCGGGCGGCCTTATCAAAACGGGGTTGCCAGGCGGCCCGTCGTCGGGCCAGTTGTGCATCGTCCAGCGCGACACTCAAAATGCGGTTGGGCACGTCCAGAGTAATCAAATCACCTGTTTCAATCAAAGCCAAGGGTCCCCCCACAGCGGCCTCTGGGGCCACATGCAACACCACGGTGCCAAAAGCCGTGCCGCTCATGCGGCAATCGGAAATGCGCACCATGTCCCGAACTCCTTGCACCAACAGTTTTTTGGGGATGGGCATCATTCCTGCTTCCGGCATCCCAGGTGCACCTACAGGCCCAGCGTTGCGCAAAACCAGTACGTCCTCCGCTTCCACCTTTAGGTGGTATCAACAGTTGCCCGATAACATACTAAAATATGATGATCGGCTGTTGTTAGGCTGACCTTTTTCTCACGCAAGCGCGTGGAGGGGCTTGAGAACGGGACCCCTTATCGGCGTATACACTTCTCCCATTTCAGTAAACTGTCATCCCGAGAGAAGTGTTCAGACTCTACTCGTACCACACGAGCACTACCAGACAGTCACTGGCTGAATGATAGACCTACGCTGTTTTAGGCAATCACCTGCGCAGGCTTTGGTTCATCCTTCCTTCGTTTGGAAGGATACGCAAAAGTGCCATTCCACTTGCGGTACAGGTTCATCATTCCCACAAAGTCGGCATCCGCCTGGTACGAGTGATTTGGGTTTAAGCAAGTAAACGCGTGTTTCACCCGTTGTCCTACTTCCCGGTGCTCATGTTGGCAGTGTGGGCACATTTGTGATGTATAGGCCGGATTGCGTTCGACCGTTAAAATGCCTTCGCGAAACGCCAGATCACGTACCCATTCCACAATCTTGCCGCGGAGCCAGTAGGCACGCTTGTGGTTCTTTCTACCCGCCCTGCTCATTTTTTCTTTCGGGGCTTTGTAGCCGC
>QXHL01000105.1 GCA_003584005.1 Alicyclobacillaceae bacterium I2511
TAGGGGGAGTGTCCCCACCATGCCCCCCCACAGAGTCCCAGCAGCAGCAGCCTCTGGCGACATCCAGTGCAGCAGATACTTGGAGGTTACATTATATGTGGCATAGCACAACACAGCACAGAATAGTAGAACATCGCCTGTCCAGTGGCCAGTGTTCCCCGGCCTGGGAAGACCTGCTGTGAACCAGGCCCCCACCACCGCTATAACCACCGCCAACCAGCGCAACTTCGGCAACGATTCATGCAACCATAGGGCACTCATGAGCACCGTAAACACCGGTTCTAAGGCAATAAAAATAGCAGTCAAAGCAGGTGTGGTCAAGGCCAAGCCCTGAATTTCCAGAACCATTGGCGCCGTAAATCCTAAAATCCCCAATCCCAAAGCCAATGTAATCGGTTGCCAGCGCAGAACAAACGAATCCCAACTGCCGGAATGGTAAAATAATAGCGGAGTCAACAGCAACGCACCTATGGTGAGACGGACTAAAGATAAAAAAATTGGGGTCATTTGATGGATTGCCAAGGCAGTCGCTGGAAACGTACCGGACCAGATAAAATTTGCAAACACTAGGGCCAAGACCCCTTTATATTCCTGAACGGGTGGTTTCAACAATTGCCCCCTCCCCGTGTAGCCATTTGCCTTTCCAACCCTCCGTATCTTATACGCATTCTCCTGAAAACTCCAACTACTTTCTTCGGTTATATCTTTATTGCACCATTTTGGCCTGAAATGTGGGAGAAGAATTGTCCGTTGACACCCAATAGGGACTAAAATGGATCTTAAGGGATCTGAAAATGAGCCAAAAAAGTAGAATTGGTACGATTATAGTGACTATTTCCGTGACTCCCCCGATTCCGCTCATTCCTATTGAAAGAAGGTGCAATCTTTGCAAGCTTCTCTCTTCCTCACCTGCCTTGCCGACAACGTGTTTCCAGATGTTTTGGAATCTATGGTGCGCATTCTGGACCGCTACGGGGTGACCCTGGACATCCCCTCCCAGCAGACCTGCTGCGGTCAGCCCTCCTACAACAGTGGCTACATTGCCGAAACTCGAGAAGTCGCAAAAACGCTGCTCTCCGCGTTTGACAAGGCACAGTATGTGGTATCCCCTTCCGGGTCCTGTAATGAAATGATTGTAGATCACTACCCGGAACTGTTTGCAGACGATCCCGTATGGGGCCCAAAAGCCAGCAGCCTAGTCGGCAAAATGTACGAATTCAGCCAGTTTCTCGTTCATGTTCTGGGCGTCACAGATGTAGGTGCGGAATTCCCCCATCGCGTGACGTATCACCCCACCTGCCACGCCACCCGGTTGTTAGGAATTCACGACGAGCCGCTTGAATTGTTGCGCCACGTCCGCGGACTGGAATTTGTCGAGCTTCCCTATGCCCAGGACTGTTGCGGATTTGGCGGCACTTTCGCGGTAAAAATGCACGACATTTCCGCGGCCATGGTTGAAGAAAAGTCTTTACACGTTCAAGAAACCAAGGCCGAAGTTTTAGTAGGGCTAGATATGGGATGTCTGATGAATATTGGCGGTAGACTGCGCCGAGAAGGACACAACATCCGCGTCATGCACCTCGCACAACTCCTGTATGAGGGCCTCCAGATTGCAGAATCCCATCCCAGGGAGATGGCTAGCTCATGAACCCATCCGGCATTTTAGCCAGGTCCAAAGAGTCTTTGCAAAATGAATTTTTACGCGCCGCAGTCCGTTTTACACAAGACCGACTGCGCAATAAGAAACAGGCGGTCACTTCCGAATTCGGCCACTGGGAGGAATGGCGAGAACGAGGTCGGCAAATCCGTGAACACACAGTTTCCCACTTGGATTACTATCTGCAACAATTTGCCGACAAGGTTCGCCAAACTGGCGGTCAAGTGTATTTTGCCGTTGATGGGGACGAGGCTTCTCGTATTGCCCTGGAAATTGCCAAAAAACATCGGGCAAAACGGATCGTAAAATCTAAATCCATGGTCTCCGAGGAAGTCCACCTGAATCGCCACTTACAAGAGGCTGGCATGGAAGTGGTTGAAACAGACCTTGGAGAGTACATTGTGCAACTTGCGGAGGAACTCCCCTCCCACATCATTATTCCAGCCATTCACAAAAACCGTCAACAGATTAAAGACCTATTCACCGCCGCAGGCGGAGAACACTTGACCACCGACACCAAGGACCTGACCGCCTTTGCCCGCCGCACTATGAGAGAGAAATTCAGCCAGGCCGATGTGGGCATCACCGGCTGCAACTTTGGGATTGCAAACACAGGGAGCGTTGTGCTGTTTACCAATGAGGGAAACGCCGATATGGTGACCAACCTGCCCCCTGTACACATTGTCATGATGGGGATGGAGCGGTTATTGCCCACCCTCGCGGATCTGGAGGTATTTGCAAACTTACTGCCGCGCTCCGCCACCGGGCAGAGTGTCATTACCTACATGTCCATGATTACGGGACCCCGACAAGTTCAGGAACGGGATGGTGCAAAAGAACTGCACGTCATCATTGTGGACAACGGCCGCTCCCGACAACTGGGGGATGCACACTTCCAAGAAATATTGCACTGCATCCGCTGCGGTGCCTGCCTAAACGTCTGTCCAGTTTACCGACAAATTGGCGGCCACAGTTACGGTTCTGTGTACCCCGGACCGATTGGAGCCGTCCTGACACCGCTGCTCCACCCGGGACCCGAGTATGCGGATTTACCTTACGCCTCCAGCCTGTGCGGTGCTTGCTGGGAAGCCTGTCCCGTAAAAATTCCATTGCACCACATGCTCGTAAGCTTACGCGCGCGTAGCGTCGCGGCCGGTTATAATCCACCTGTGGAAAAGCTGATTTTTAAAGCCTATGGCGCTATTTTTGCCCGCCCCGGACGCTATCGATTCGCTTTCAGCGTGGCCCGTTTTGGCCAACAACCGCTGGTTCATGACGGTACCATTTCCGCTCGCCTAGGGCCCTTGACCGGGTGGACCGCCCACCGCGATGCCCCCAGTTTGGCGGAAGTTCCTTTTCGCCAACGCTGGCAGACCCTGCAACAGGAACTGGGCCATCCCCCCGCTGACCCTGCAGACGACAAGGCGACAAATTCAGCTAGCAAAGACGCACGTGGGGCCCAACAAAACTCAGACGTCCGCATGCAAAAACAGCAAGGGGATGTTGGCCATGAATGAACAGGACTTTCTACAAAACGTGGCTCAACGACTGGGCAGATCACACCCTATGACACAACCCCCCCAACGCCAAGTTGTCGGTGCACCAGAATTTTGGACCCAACATGTGGAACCGTTACAGGAGCGCATTGAACATTTTCTAACCGCCTTCACCGCATTAGGGGGGGACGGTCACGTATTCGACACCCTGGCAGGCCTGCAACAGGGACTTTCTCATCTGTTGTCACAACTGCAACCCAAACAAATTGCCACCTGGGGGGACGGCCTGGCCGAGTTTGGGGTGACTGATGTGCTCGCAGCCTATCCACAATTACAGTGGGGACAAGTTTCAGTCGCCGATGTCAGCCGTGCAGATGTGGGGCTTACCGGTTGTTCGTACGCTATTGCGGACACTGGAACGTTAGTTTTCGCTGCCACCCCCACACATGGCCGCGGAGTTCACTTGCTGCCGACTGTGCACATAGCCCTGCTAAAGGCCAGTCAAGTGCGCACTCGACTGGGAGAGGTCCTCTCAGAAACAGAGTTGTCCACATACCTGCATTTTGTCAGCGGACCCAGTCGTTCCTCAGATATCGAAAATGATCAAAGCATCGGTGTACACGGTCCAGCAGCGATGTTTGCCTTGATGTGGAAAGACATCTAAGCGGGGTGGCCCGAAACTTTCATGGCCTAACGGTCACCCCTGTGACGCCCTGCGCGCCTAACTTTGCTAGGCGCGCAGGGGATTTCCAACCCTCTATCCGTCAAAAAATGAGCGAAGAAAGATTCATTGTACAAAAGCCTGTGTGGGTAATCCGGGAACCCTGGTTTTTACTCGAAACAGCCCCCCCGTGTGGGGGAATTGTGCTAAAGTTTCCGCATTCAATCCAGTACGCGCTGTCGTGATATAAAGTTCATCCAAAGAATCCCCCGCAAATGCACAAGAAGTTACGTTTGGAGCAGGAATTAAAATTTCCCCCAATAGCTGCCCATCCAGTGGATTCCACTGGGTGACCCGAGAACCTCCCCACAGGCAGACCCACAGCGTTCCCTGTGCATCCACTGTCATGCCATCGGGCATCCCCAGTTGCGGCGGAACCGTGACAGCCACCCGAGGATGGGCTATCCCCCCGCTTACAGAATCAAAGTCATAGGCCATTACCTGGTGTGTGGGGCTATCAATGTAATACATCACCTGTCCATCTGGACTCCACGCCAGACCATTGGATATGGTCACACCGGAGACGACTTGACGCAAGGGCCCTGCTTTAGACAGTCTGTACAGATTGCCTGTGGGCTGACGTTCTGTCCTATCCATCGTCCCCACCCACAGTCGACCCTGTGGATCGCACTTGGCATCATTGCAGCGGTTTCCCAAACGGTCTAGCTCCACCTCGGCAAGCAAGGTGGAAGATGAATCGGCTAGGTCGACGCGGTAAATTCCGTGTGGCAACGTCACAACCACCCCCTGGTCGAGGACGGGCACCACAGATGTAACGTAAGCCTCCTCTTTCCACTCCCGCTGTTCTCCAGTTTCAGGATAAAATGCGTGAATTTTTTGGCCGAAAATATCTACCCATAAGAGGCGCTTATTGATTTTATCCCAACTCGGTCCTTCCCCCAATTCAGCTCGCTTGTCCACCACAAGTTGCAATTCCTGCCATGAATCCATCAAATCTCACATCCCTAATGATAATGTAGTGCCCCTTGCAGTGCCTCTTGCCTTCGTGCGCAACCCAACACCGAATGAAGAATGGCCACTGCTTGCAGATCCCTAATCCTTTGTATATAATGTCGTTGATTGTTACACAGGACAGCTTACAACAAAATGGCGATGGAGCTCGCTGTAAGTGCCAATAGGCTGATGGCTCCTATCCGGTGTAGAACTGGATAGGAGCTATTTATTGCCTTTTATAGACCTCTCCCGGCCTACAAAATTACTTACGGAAAGGGAGGTGGCACCGAAGTGCCCCTAACCAGAGCCATCGAATTGCAAGCACTGCAAATTCTTTTTGTGCTGCTCGTCTCTCCCCTTATTAAGGGCATTTTAAATCGTTGGAAAGAATTTATCCAGGGCAAACGAGGACCGAGTATTTTTCAAATATACAGGGACCTGCGCAAATTGTTTCACAAAGAGCGACTCCTGCCAGCAAATGCCGGACCTGCTTATCTGGCTGCGCCCTACATTTATTTCGCAGCACCTCTAATTGTCGCCATGCTCATTCCAGTCCTCACCACTTTTCCACTGTTCATGGCTTTCGCGGGGGACATGCTGGCTGGCGGATTCATCCTTGGATTCGGAACGTTTGCCTTGTTGACGGGCGCCACTGCGGGGGGCAGCCCATACGCTGGCATTGGCAGTACCCGCTCCCGATTTGTATCCATGACAACGGAACCCGTTGTGTTACTCGTCCTCGTGGCCGTCAGTTTCAGCACGCACGCCACCATTCCCTATGTCGTCAACCAGGCTTTCGCCAAAATGGGCTGGTCCCCCGTTCACATCCTTCTGGTGGTTGCCTTTTTTGCCGTGTGGTTAGCTGAAACAGGGCGTATCCCAGTGGACAATCCATCCTCACACCGAGAGTTTTCCATGATTGACGCAAACCGCGTATACGACTACTCCGGACCTGATTTGGCACTCATTGAATGGGGGGGAGCCATGAAATCCATGGTCCTCGGTGTCATTCTCCTGAATGTCCTTACGACCCCTTGGGGGCTCGCTGATACACCCAGTTGGAGCGCGGCAGTGACTGCCATCCTAGCCGTGTTCGCAAAATTTTTAGTATTAGACGCCGTCGTTGTATGGATTGAGTCTTCCATTGGCAAACTGCGTTTGCTACGAATTGCGGAATTCATGGCTGGTGCTGCAGCCTGTGCCGTGGTCGCCGTT
>QXHL01000106.1 GCA_003584005.1 Alicyclobacillaceae bacterium I2511
GGGCGGGGTGTGGGGACGGGGGACTTGAGACCTGTTGCCGTATCCCCTTTGCATGTGTAGAAAGGAGTGCTGATTTCCCTTGTCATTTTCAGTGATGGAAAAGACGCCTGCTTCGTGCAAATCATGGGGAACTACACCTTGCCCAAATTTTTTCTTGGTTGGAGCCGCGAAATCAGGGACCAGTTCACTATATCACTACCTCTCTGGACACCCACAAATTTTTATGAGCCCCATCAAAGAACCCCACTATTTTTGTCACAATGAATTGCCAACTCGGTTCACGGGGCCTGGAGATGAGGGATTTAATTTTCACATTACAAGGGACCTGCAAAGTTATCAGGACCTGTTTTCCGACGCAACGGGATATCCTGTCGTGGGGGAGGCTTCCGTTTATTACCTGACCTTCCCAGAGACGGCCAATCGCATTCGGGAGGTGCGTCCGGACGCTCGGATTGTGATGGTGCTGCGCAATCCGGTGGACCGTGCTTACTCTGCATACCTGCATACCCGACGCGACGGACGGGAGGATTTGGATTTTAGCGCCGCCCTAGCGGCTGAATCACAACGGCGTCAGCAAGGCTATCAACCCCTATGGTGGTATCGTCAGGCGGGTTTTTATGCGGCATCGGTGCAGCACTACTTGTCTGTGTTTGGCGCCCAGCATGTGCAAATCTTTTTGTATGAAGACCTACAGCAGACAGACCGCGTGATGCAAAAAATTCTTCACTTTCTTGGCGCATCGACACAGGTTAAGTTGGACACTCGGACCCGCTACAACACATCGGGACGAGTCAAGTCTCGTTTTTGGTACAATTTTTTTGACCACCCTAACGGCGTGAAGGAACTGTTGAAGCCGCTGTTTCCAGTGACTGTTCGCGAGCATTTGGGACAAAAGGCAAAGGCTATGACCCTGCAGAAGGAATCTATTCCCATGCCTCTGCGTAAACAACTGCGGACGGAATACCAAGAAGATATTATCAATTTACAGGATGTGATTGGTCGCGATTTGTCTCACTGGATGGAACTTTAATCTTGGATATGGAATTCAATGGAACTTGATGGAAGCTTAATTGTAGAAAAGAGGAGAATTATTGATTTATAATATGGAGGACAGTCACAACTTGACATGGCAGAGCACCACCGTGGGGAAACAGGATCGGCGTCAACGCAACGGGCACGAAAGTTTTGTACTCTGGTTTACGGGGCTTTCCGGTGCAGGCAAGTCCACCATCGCTAACCTGTTGGAACAAGTGTTGTTTGCACAGGGAATTCACACTTACTTGTTGGATGGCGACAACGTTCGCATGGGGCTGAACTCTGACTTGGGGTTTTCAGCCACGGAGCGTCGCGAAAACATTCGCCGCGTGGCAGAGGTGGCAAAACTGTTTGTGGATGCGGGTGTGGTAACGTTAACGGCATTTATTTCCCCGTATCAAAGTGACCGGGAGATGGCGCGTAGCCTGTTTACAGATACAGAATTTGTTGAGGTGTACGTGGATTGTCCGATTGAGGTATGTGCCACCAGGGACCCTAAGGGGCTGTATCTGCGCGCACAGTCCGGACAAATCAAAGAATTTACGGGTGTAGCCGCACCCTATGAAACTCCGCAACAGCCTGATATTGTGCTGCATACAAATTTGCAAACCCCATTGGAGTGTGTACAACAAATTCTTGGCTGCCTGGTTTCTTGGGGATTGCTGTCCAAGGACAATTCGCTTGCTAATTCATTAGAGGATACCTGTGTGACAAGGGAGGGGCAGCGCTGATGGAAGAAATTTTTAGCCAGTCTGAAAATTTAAATTCGATGGTTCTGACACCGTGGATGTTGTCCGACCTGGAGTTGATTGGGATTGGGGGGTTTGCACCTTTGACAGGGTTTATGGGCTCCGCCGATTGGCAGGCGGTGGTGGAGGACATGCATCTGGCCACTGGAGAACCTTGGCCTATTCCCATTACATTGCCAGTTGCCAAGCAGCAGGCTTTGCAGTTGCATGAAGGGGAGCGTGTGGCACTACGGGGAGAAGACGGGCAGGTGTATGGAATTCTGACAGTGCAGGAGGTCTTTCAACCAGACTTGCGCTATGAAGCAGCGCGCGTTTACCGGACTACGGAAGATAAACATCCGGGTGTGGCCCGTCTGTATGCCCGCCCGCCGTATTGCTTGGCGGGGCCGATTCATTTACTGCGCCAGCGGCCAGCACTTTTTCCAAAATTTAATTTTACACCTGCACAAACCAAAGAGGAATTTGCCAATCGAGGTTGGCGTACGGTGGTGGGATTCCAAACTCGCAATCCTGTACATCGGGCACATGAGTACATACAGAAAAGTGCTTTGGAAACGGTGGACGGACTGTTGCTCCATCCCTTAGTCGGCGAAACAAAACTGGACGATATCCCTGCTGCGATTCGGATGGAGAGTTACCAGGTGCTATTGAAACACTACTACCCAGCAAGCCGTGTGATGCTAGCCACTTATCCAGCCGCCATGCGTTATGCTGGACCTAGGGAGGCTGTGTTGCACGCTTTGGTGAGGCGAAATTACGGTTGCACCCACTTTGTCGTCGGGCGTGATCATGCTGGGGTGGGTAATTACTATGGACCGTATGATGCACAGGATATATTTAGCAACTTCGCGCCAGGGGAGTTGGGAATTCAGCCGATGTTTTACGAAAACAGCTTTTACTGTGAGCGGTGTGATGGGATGGCCTCCGAAAAAACATGCCCGCATGCATCGCAGTACCGGCATATTTTGTCTGGGACGAAGGTGCGGGAGATGTTGAGCCAAGGTATCCGCCCGTCCTCAAAGTTCACTCGACCCGAGGTGGCGGATGTGCTCATGGCGGGATTGGCGGAGCAGGGGGTTTCGGAGCTGCCGACGAAATAATGCACCCAGGTGTGCCAGGTGTGCGGAGTGGTTCTGGCAACTGTTTAAGGACTTGTAGAAGACTGGGAACTGGCGCCTGGCAGCAGGGATTCGCTGGAGTTGGCCCCAGATCCCAGGGCGGCGGAGAACAGTGGAAAATTGACTAATCCCCACATCAAAACCCATAAAGTTGCGGCAATCATGCCATATCCCATGAACTTGCGGAAAGATTCCCCTTTGCGCAGTTCCCAAACGGCTTTGAGCAGGAAGAACACGCCAGCTAACGCCAGCACAATGCCGAGTATCGCGATGGTAAATAAGCTGCTACTCACGGGTATATTTCACTCCTCTGTGCAATTATCCGGATTTGCGTTACCTTAAGGGAGAGTCCATTGGTCACAAGTCACTGCCTGATTCTAATATACTTGAGCAAACTTGAAAACACCTCGAACTAAAAGGGGGGCCAAGGATGAAACCTTTGATTGGCATCACCGGATCTAGATTTGAAATTACGACAGTAGCAGGTGCACCGGGTTTGTTGGGGGTAAGTCTGGCGGATGACTATGCCTTGGGTGTGGAGCGGGCTGGTGGGCTGCCACTGGTGATTCCCTACCTTCAAAATCCGGACAGTGTGTCTGGGCTGGCGGATTATTTGGACGGTTTGTTACTGGCTGGGGGGGAGGACATGGACCCACAGCAGTTTGGTGAATTTCCGCAGAATGGGCTCGGTGCGGTGGTCCCTGAGCGGGATGTGTTAGAATTGGCGCTGCTGCGGGCGATGGTGGACAAAGGCAAGCCGGTGCTTGGCATTTGTCGCGGCATGCAAGTGATGAATGTGGCCTTTGGTGGAACACTGTATCAGGACCTGTCCAGGCAGTGGCGCGGTTCTGTGAACCATCGCCAGAAAGCCCGGCGCAACCATCTCAGTCATCAAGTGACACTGCAGCCGGGGAGTCGTTTACAGCAACTACTGCAAGGAGAAACGGAAATCGGTTGCAATTCTTTCCATCATCAAGCGGTGAATATCCTGGCACCTGGATTTATTCCAGTAGCCTGGGATCCGGAGGGGTTAGTGGAAGGCATGGAGTCACAGGGGGTGTCTTGGTTGGTGGCTGTACAGTGGCATCCGGAGAATCTGTGGCAGAGTTACCCTGTATTTCTTGGCCTCTTTTCTGGGCTAATAGAGGTGGCACAACAGGGGCACAGCGGGGAATTGCCTGCAGAGCGATAAGACTGGATCTTCTGTGTGCATGAACTCCTTGTGTCCTAGGGGAGTCTTTTAGATTAGAAGTTGGTGAAAATAAGGGGTGTTTGCAGATGCAGAGTGTATCTTTAACGCGCGGAAATATTCTGCCACGGGTGTTTTTGGGTCTGTTTGGCAGTTTGTTGTTTGCTGCAGTGGGTGTCGTTGCAGGGAGCTTTGTTCCGGTTAGAATGTTGCAAGTTTTGATGTTTGTAGAGTTGGCAATGATTTTTGGCGCCATGTTTTTGCAGCGACGGCGTTCGATTGGTTACAGTTTTGTGTACGCTTTTACCTTTATTTCCGGAATGACGCTGTTTCCGGTCATCGCCTACTATACTGGAACATTGGGTGCGGGGACGGTCCTTGAAGCCATGGGGGTTACAGCGGTATCCTTTCTCGCGGCGGCGGGTGTGGCTTCCCGCAGCTCGTTTGATTTTTCCTTTTTGCGCGGCTTTCTTTTCATCGGTTTGATTGCTTTGGTGTTAGTGGGTCTTTTGTCTTTCTTCGTTGGTTTTTCTTCTAGCCTGCAGATGGGTTACACGATGTTGGGAATTGCGGTATTCATCGGTTTTGTGCTGTTTGACGTCAACCGTATCTCCCGTGTCGGTGTGGCTGAAAGCCAAATTCCTTGGGTGGTGTTGTCCTTGTATCTGGACGTCATCAACCTATTTCTGTTTATCCTCCGGCTGATGGGTCTCAATGTTTCGGGTCGCAGGTAGGGGGACAAACGAGGGCGACTTCCTAAATATTCGATTCAGACCGATTCAGGCCGATTCAGGCCTTTGGAATATATTCGTCCTTGGTGGTGGCAGTCGGGACGGGTTGCACCATGGTCAGACTCACGCGCTTATTTTCGGCATCGACCTGTGCCACCCAAACGGTCACCACCTGGCCTACAGAAACTCTGTCCAGAGGATGGAGGACAAAACCCTGGGCAATTTTAGAGATGTGGACCAGGGCGTCATTTTTCAGTCCAATGTCGACAAATGCACCGAAGTCCACCACGTTGCGGACTGTCCCTTGTAATTCCATGCCAATTTCCAGGTTTTCCAGGGTCAACACGTCTTTTCTCAGCAGTGGTTGGGGTAGGTCCTCGCGAGGATCGCGGCCAGGCCGCAAGAGACCCTCCACAATGTCGCGCAGTGTGGGTTCACCAATTTCCAGTTGTTTGGCAACTGAATCGAGGGGCAGGTTGCGCAAACGTTCTTCCATGGATATCTCCTCCGGTGCACCATCTGGCAGGCCCGCATAAAGACTCGCATAGGTAAGTAGGCGGTTTACGTTGGCATAGGATTCTGGGTGGATTGGGGTATTGTCGAGGAGCGTGTCGCCATCGCGAATACGCAAAAAACCAATGCACTGTTCATAGGCTTTTTCCCCCAGCCGGGGTACTTGCAGCAAATCAGTGCGGCGTCTAAATTTACCGTGTTCCTCACGGTAGGCCACAATATTTTGGGCCACTTGTGGGCTGACCCCAGATACGTACTGCAGCAGTGAGACGGAAGCTGTGTTTACATCGACGCCGACGTGGTTGACCGCAGACTCCACGACAAATTGGAGCTCGTCTGCCAGATTTGATGTACGGAGATCGTGCTGGTATTGGCCGACCCCAATGGACTGTGGATCAATTTTCACCAGTTCCGCCAGCGGGTCTTGCAGGCGTCTGGCAATGGAAATCGCACTGCGTTGGGAGACATCCAATTGAGGAAACTCCGCACCTGCAAGTTTGGAGGCTGAATACACACTGGCGCCAGCTTCACTGACAAGGGTGTAAGCCACCACATGGGGTAGCTTGGTTAGCATCTGGACGACAAACTCCTCCGTTTCCCGTGAGGCGGTACCATTGCCAATGGCAATTACCTGGATTCCAAAGCGGCTGAGGACGTCTGTCAAAATC
>QXHL01000107.1 GCA_003584005.1 Alicyclobacillaceae bacterium I2511
ATCCAATATACCAAGGGGACAAATAGGGGCATTACCAGCCCCATAAACAGCCAACTCAAGGCTCGCAGGGGCCGGGCGGCATCGCGCAGGGCGATGGTTATCAAAGCCGCTGTGTTGACTACACATCCTAGCACAATCCAGGCCCACACCCTACATCCGCCCCCTTCATCATCGGTAGGGTAATCCCAGGCGTCTTCAAGTATACACGGGGTTCCCCCACCTTTAAGAGGTTGTCTGGAAAGGGGTCTGACCAGACCCCTTTCCGGACACACACTTTAAGAAAATCTGTCGGCTAATGGCCGGGGGACGGGGGTGTCTGAAACCACCTGCAGCCATGGCCGTCCAGACTGCCAAGACACCTCCACAGGGAGGGAGAATGCCTCTGTCAGGGTGTTCCCTGTGAGGGTCTCATTCTTGCGTCCGCAGGCCAATACCTGACCATGGTTAAGGACGAGGGCGTGTGTAAAGGAAGGGACCACTTCTTCCACATGGTGTGTCACGTATACCAAGGTCGGTCCATCCTTTTGTTGGGCCAACGTGTCAATGGCTCCCAGCACCTGTTCCCGTGCGGGAACGTCGAGGCCTGTGCAGGGTTCATCCAAAATCAGCAATTGCGGTTTGCCCATCCAGGCCCGGGCCAAGAGGACACGCTGTTTTTCACCCTGTGACAGGGATGCAAAGAGCCGCCCTGCCAAGGAACTGCAACCAAACCAGTCCAACACCGTGACGGCGTCTGCCCGGTCTTTAGTGCTGGGTTGTTGATAGACTCCCATGGAGGCGAATTTACCGCTGACCACGACATCCAGGGTTCGTTCTGTGGGGCGCAGGCTGAGCAATTCCTGCAAAAAGGAACTGCTTACCCAACCAATGGACTTACGCAACTCCCGCAAGTCCACACTGCCAAAAGCCTGCCCAAGGACTTCAACCGTTCCCGTTGTCGGCCAGGCGTAGCCTGTGAGAATATTCAGGAGCGAAGTTTTTCCAGAGCCGTTGCGGCCAATTAGGGCCCAATGTTCGCCAGGATGAATTTGCCAGTTAACCCCTGTCAAAATGGGTTGCTTACCTCTGCGCCAAGTGATATCACGTAGGGAGACCACCAAAGAGGGTTCCACATTGTATCCCCCCAGTTTTGTCTGTACACATTGCTGTGCACTTTATTAAAACTTTTCCCAAGATTATTGTCAATTCTTAATATAGTGGGAGACTATTTTCCCACTATATCTAAAAATGTATAAGCATTTGATTGTGAGTTTCAATCTGTTTGATTGCGAGTTTCAATTCGAATGATTTAGTATGGAATCATGCCTGAAAGATGTCCGCATGGGTTGTGATCAGAAACATTCTGTAAAATTGGAATGTGCGGAGTGTACGAGGGGGGTGGCTGTGATGAGAGAGCGAACAGAGAGACAGCGGCTGCTGTTGTCCGCCTTGACAGCCAGCCCTGAGCCCCTGACGGGATCGGAACTGGCGCAACAATGTGGTGTAACCCGACAGGTGGTGGTCCATGACATCGCACTGTTGCGAGCAGCCGGAGAGAATATTTTGTCGACGCCGCGTGGCTATCGCCTGCAATCGGCAGAGCCAAAGCTTTGTCGCTATGTCGTTTCAGTGAATCATCCGCCGGAAATGACTGTGTTGGAGCTGAACACCTTTGTGGATTGTGGCGTTCAGGTGATGGACGTTGTGGTAGAGCACCCGGTGTACGGAGAATTGAAGGGTTCACTGGACTTGGCTTCGCGGCGGGATGTGGAGGTGTTCATGCGCCACATTCAGGAAGATGTGGCGCCTTTGTTGTCTTCCTTAACGGCGGGGACGCACATTCATCACTTGTCTTGTTTGCGGCGAGAAGCTGTGGAAGAGGCCATCACACGTCTGCAAGCCATTGGTGTCTGTGTGTACTGGTGGGATTCGCTGGATGACCCACCCAGCCTGTCCTGAGCAGCGGCCTGTTTGGAAGCTTGTCATTTCCCTCACTCTAGTGTATATACATGTGTATGTACGAGATTGGGTTGAGGGGGAAGGGACCGTGCAATCTGTCACGGAGAAAGTACAGTATGGCAACCACGTTTTGCAAGTGGAACCCTTTGGCATTGCCCAAGTCCATCGCGAGGAACGACACGGGCATGCCCGCAGTCAGTTCAGCCTTTGGCTGGGGAGTAACTTGACGATTGCGGATTTTGCTTTGGGATTTCTACCAGTCTCATTGGGACTGCCCTGGTCTTGGACGATTCTTGCCATTGTCGTCGGCAACTTGATGGGTGCTTATGTTGTCGGCTTGTTTGCGGCCATGGGTCCCGTATATGGGGTTCCCCAGTTAATCATTGGTCGTCACAGCTTTGGACGCGTGGGTGGCTACCTACCGGCCTTGTTCAATTATGTCAGCACCATTGGTTGGTTTACCGTTAATAATATTCTCGGCTCTTTTGGATTGCGGGTGTTGTTTCCAAATCTGCAATTCTGGCAAGCGGCCGTGATTTTGGTATGTATTCAAGGACTTTTGGCGATTTATGGGCATAATTTAATTCATGCATATGAGCGGGTCATGTCGGTGCTTTTGGCCATTTTGTTTGCTATTGTCAGTGTCTTGGCGTTGCATCACACAGCGGCGCTGATGGCGTATCGGCCACCGTTGCACGGGAGTCTATGGCCGCTGTTTGCCATCATGGTGGCGGCTGTGTTTTCCTACAGCGGCAGTTGGAGCCCCTACGCGTCCGATTACAGCCGCTATTTGCCTGCCAACACGCCCCGCAAGGGGATTGTCGGCTGGGCTTTTCTCGGTTCTTTCCTGGCCACCGCTTGGCTGGAACTGGTGGGCGTGGCTGTGGCCATTCTCGCTGGTGCCCAGGCGGACCCGATTGCCGCATTGCACCACGTCATGGGCGGATTTGGCGGGGTGGCTGTGATTGCCATTATTCTCGGGGGTACGGCCGCGGACGCCTTGAACCTGTACTCCAATGGCCTGTCTGCCGGAGCGTTTGACATCCGCGTGCCGCGCTGGCTGTTGACCGTTATCGCCAGCCTGATTGGCCTCGGCCTGAGCCTGAGCGGGTCGGCCCAGTTTGAGCAAAACTTTGAAAACTTTCTGCTCATGCTGGGGTACTGGATTACACCCTGGATGGGAGTTTTACTGACAGATTTTTATTTCTTCCACGCTCATCGGCAGGGGAACACAGATGGCCGATCCCGTCGTAGTGTCTATCTCCCAGGTCTGCTGGCCTTTGTCATTGGCATTGCCGCAGCCACCCCGTTTATGGATGGCCCCCTCTACGAAGGTCCGGTGGCTAAGGCACTGCAGGGAGCCGATTTGAGTTTTTATGTAGGATTTTTGGTGGCGGCCCTGGTATACGGCGTTTTACGGCGGTCCATGGATGTGCGTAGCCACCGTGCCGAAAGGGTTGCTAGCTGACCGAGCACAGCCATCGTGCCAAGGGGGCTATGGATATGGATGTGCGAGCACAGCCACCTCGGCGAGGTGGCTGGTTGTGGATCCACTAGAATGCGGCAACGCTACGAGGATGGATAGTTAGTTTTCTTTTCTCGCATGAAGCGGGCAATCAGTTGCAGTAAGGAGAAGGGGTCTACATTGTTTTCCTGTTTCGCCAGTTCCATGGCGAAGGTGACATAGGGCCGGGACTGTTCAGACGCAATAAATTGCCGAGTTTCCGGATCATAAAGGCGTGTTAAGGTCTGCGCCCATTCGGGTGTGGAGGTCGCCCACAGACTCGCTACCTCATCCCCTGTGCCTTCAGGGGAGTTGATTTCTGCAGTCCTCTTTTCGGAGTAGGGTTTTGAAGCAGCATGGGTCACTATGCTGGATTCGACGAAGTAAGACAGGGGTACCTCAAAGGCTTTGGCCAGACGGGCCATCGACGTCAGTGAAGGGTTGGGGCGGGTCATGTGCTCGATGGCATTGATTTGGCTCATGGAAACACCGGACAGTTTTGCCAGTTGTTTAAGTGTCCAGTCATGCTGTCTGCGCAATTGTGCTACCTTGTCCCCAATGGACATGTCGGGCCCTCCTTTGCAAGCAGCTCGCAGAGCCATTATAAAGGAGGACGGCCCAATGTGTCTACAATTGTGTACACACAGGGGGGATAGGTGGCGGCGAAAGTTGTGAAAAGTGGTCCCGGTGGAGGGCGAACACGTGAACTTGCTGCTGCACCTGCCAGGCTTTCCAGCGGGCAAAGCGGATCCACAAAGGGTTTTCTGGAACGTTGCTGGGTCGGTCCACTGCATTTTCTATAGATTCCAGTTGTTTGGTTGGGTGTGCGAGCTGGTTTGGGGTGGGTGTAGGATATCCCTGTGTGTGGACAAAGGGCCAGTTCAACTTGTACAGTCCGTGCAGGGCTTGCTGATTTTGCGTCAAGACAACAAAGACACACCAGTCCATCGCGAGGGTTTCAACAGCCAGCTGAGCCGTTTCCCACTTTACGCGGGGATTCAGTCCCCGGCCGCGTGCCTCCGGCAAAAGGTATGTGCCACATTCAGCCACCTGTACGCCAATTGGCAATAAACCCGATTCGAGTATTTGTACTGTGACCATGCCAGCGGTTATGCCTTGCCACATGACCTGGCGGAGGGCTCCCCAACCCATGGATTCCAAATTTCGATGGGACTCAAGAAACTTCCCGAAATCCGCAGCGGTTGCACTAGGGAAGGGAAAAGCGGGGTCTCTCTGGCCAGACTGCCAAAATTGACGAATCACCTGTCCCCCCCCTTCCCGTTCTTTCCATTCAAGTGTATGCCCAATGTTATTTTGCCATCATACGGCTCGGCGGGGTTGGACGCAACGATGCGCTCAGCTATTGCGTATGTGGACACGAAACGGTGGGAAGGGTTTGATGTCAATAGTTAGGTGGTGTGATCTGTTTTTGATAATTTTCTACGATTGAATAAAATTTTTCTACACATCCTTGCTGCTGTCCGGTATAATTTCACAATAGAGGAATTGGGGGGGCGGAGGCGAAGGCATGACGGGACTGGGAGCGAGGCTGAAAATGCATCGTCAGCAACAGCAGCTTTCTGTTCGTGAATTGGCCAAGCAGGCGGGGGTGTCGGTGAGTTATATCTATGCCATAGAGTCTGGCGCAAGAGGCAAGAACTTAGATAAACTCAAACAGTTGGCACAGGCATTGCAGATTCCTTTGTCACAGCTTTGGGGGGACGACACGCAGTGACGACACGCAGTGACGATACAACCACCCCTTTGGGAACGTATGCGACAGTGGCGTCTTGAACGAGTTCACCCATTGGATTTCGTAGGGGTTTACAATAGTTTGAATCCCGGCATTGTCTGAGCGTATGATAAACACAGATGTAGTTCGTTTCGGGTTGGAGCACAGGGTTGACAGGAGGGGTTGGCTGTGTCCACCACTGGAGAGGAAGTTGGGTACCAAAACGCCATTCGGCAAATCACGCGCAGTATACGCCATCGTGCCAAGGCTTTGGAAGAGGCCTGTTCCGTAGCAGCACCGGACAAGTTGGTGGAGTTGCAAATTCGCCTGGATGAGGTGGAACACATGATGCAAATAGTAAAATCCCTGCACTGGTGAGCTTTAGCATGAAACCCTGCATTAGACCTAGGGAATGGGGAGGCACACGCAATCGTCGATACACCTATATAGGGGTTTTTTCTGCAAATCATACCCCCCAGCAAGGATTCACTTGGGAACTGAATCGGCCGTCTCAAATAAGGGTCCCCAGGACGCTTATGGGCCATTTCAAGCCACTTTTCGCATAAATAGGCGTTCGCCAGGCCATTATTTCAACAAAATCGGTGCAAATACGCTAGGAAAACGTGCAATAGGCGACTTTCACACCCTTATTTGCGTTTCAACCCTTGTTATTTGATGATTTAGCGACTGGGGGACGCTTAATTCCAGGCCTGTATAAATCGGTCCCCCCCATCCCCAAACTTCCCATTCATCTTCCCCAACGG
>QXHL01000108.1 GCA_003584005.1 Alicyclobacillaceae bacterium I2511
AGCATGTGCAATGAGAAGTCTGAAATCCGGACCAGTGCCGGTTTGCAAGTGGACGTGTGGACAACCGAGCAGGCTTCAGTAGGCAGAGAACGGTTGTATCTATTGGCGGTAGAGCAGCTGCAGGCCTGGGGCGTGGGGTGGGTCGCCGTGTTTCGGGGCATTGAAGGAATGACTGGGGATGTGCGACATTCCGGCTGGGGATGGCCTTGGCAGCGGCGTAGCACGCCAATTCGAGTGATGGCTTTGGATAAGCAGGATAACCTGGCGGTTCATTTGCCAGAGTTATCGGCCATGGTTGGATCGCAGGGGGCTGTGATGGTACAATCTGTGGCCCTGGTTGAGGACAGGGAATGAGAATTGGGAATGAGGAGAACGAGGATTGTCTACAGTGGATATGAAAAAACTGTAGAATTATAGGGGAAGAACTGAACTGTGGTGTAGGAGGGGTGTCCTCTGGCTCTGCAACTGTTGGGATGTTATTTGGCCGTCTGGACAGGCGTATGATTTATGGCATGGGTACAGATGTAATAGAAATTTCACGAATTAGACAAGCAAGCAGTCGCCATGGCAATCGCCTGGCGTTGCGAGTGTTGTCCCAAAGAGAATTTGAGGAATGGTCTGGTATGTCAGAACCACGACGTATGGAGTATTTGGCAGGCCGATTTGCATTGAAAGAAGCGATTGCCAAAGCGGCTGGTGTGGGACTGGGACGTTTGCGGATGAATGCTGTGGACATCCATGTCTGTAGCTCTGGGTTGTGTGTGAGTTTTTCGACCGATTTGGTGGGACAAGCTGTATGGGTTCAGCAAAAGTGGCACGTTTCCCTGTCACACACGGGGAGCGTGGCTTTTGCTGTGGCCGTTTGCGAGCAACCTGCACCCTAGCGGTCCTAGCCGTGCGTGTACTATTCATGGGACGGACTGAATAGACATCTACCAATCCTCGAGGAGGTTACCGTGTGTATCTGGTGACGAGCGAACAAATGAGGAGTTTCGACAAGCACACCATTGAAGGTTTACAGATTCCGGGCATTGTGCTGATGGATCAGGCTGGGAAGGCAGTGGCAAAGCGAGCTGCTTTGCGTCACCCGCGCCGTGTTGTAGTGTTGTGCGGGAAAGGGAACAACGGAGGCGATGGCTGGGTTGCAGCCCGCTGGTTGCATCACTGGGGACACAGTTGGGTTCAGGTGTTGAGCTTGGTGACTCCGGAACAATTGCAGGGGGATGCAGCCATTGCTGCCGCTGCCGCCGTGGCCTCCGGGGTTACTTACCGGGTAGTTCACGCAGGAGAAGATTTACCCATGGCGGATGTGGTGGTGGATGCTTTGCTGGGAACTGGCACGGGCCGCCCCCTGCAAGGGCAACTCGCGGAGTTGGTGACGCAGGTCAATGCACACCCTGGGTTCAAAATTGCTGTCGATGTCCCGACAGGGGTCTCCGCTTCCACCGGTGAAGTACCGGGAATTGCGGTGCAGGCTGAAGAAACGGTATGTATGGGAATGCAAAAATTGGGGACCGCAGTCAGCCCCGGATGTTACCATTCCGGGCAGGTGCATACCGTGGACATCGGCATTGACCTGTCTTACGCGACGGGGTCGGAACTCGCCTGTTGGACACAAGCTCAAGACCTGCAGTCTGCTCTCGCACCACGCGGGCCTGAAACACACAAGGGTACTTTTGGGCGAGTGGGCATTTTGGTTGGATCCATGCAAGGGGCAGCGGTGTTGTCTGGCTTAGGAGCCGCCCGCAGTGGCGCTGGGTTGATTGTCTTGGCAACACCCACTTCCCAAGCGAATAGGGCAGGGTTTCCATGGGAGTTTGTGCAACGTCCAGTAGAAACTGCAGATGTCAAGGCTGTGCAAACTGCACTGTCTGACTGCCAAAGCCTTGTTGTGGGTCCAGGATTGGGGCAAGACCTGTCACTTGCCAGAGAGTTGCTGACAAACCCAGCCCAAAAGGGTGTTTTAGATGCGGATGGATTGCGGTTGTTGGCTAACTTACGTCCCTTGGGTCCACAATGGGTCCTCACACCCCACCCGAAAGAGTGTGCCGATTTGTTGGGGTGGACCCCACAAGAGGTGCAGGCCCATCGCCTTCAGGCGGCTCGCAGCTTGGTAGAAAAAACACAGGCTGTCGTCGTTCTCAAAGGGTACCACAGTTTAGTTTTAGGCCCTGGGGGAGAGATTGCAGTGAATTGGACAGGGGATGCGGCCCTAGCTACCGCGGGCGCTGGGGACGTGCTGGCAGGTGTGATTGCTGGCTTGATGGCGCAAGGGGCCGATGCACTGACGGCTGCCAAAGCGGGTACTTGGCTACACGGTCGGGCCGGTGAAATGGCGGGGCAACGTCAAAATGTCGTGTCCACTGTGGCCACAGACATTGTTGAAAACATTTCCCGCGCAATATCGTCCGTAATCGACTCAATGTCCTAAGAATCTGAGCAAGCGGAGGTTTGTCGACGAAAGGCGAGGTGGATTATGCGTAAAGCCATGGGCTTCTTCGTGGTCGCCGCTCTGGCGGTGGGCTTGGTTGCCGGGTGTGGGACACCCTCCAAAACCAACATGGTGTCGAAACTTCAGACCCAGGCGGAAAAGTTGGATGCCACGAACTACCACAGTACGGCAACCATGACCGTGCAAATGGATAACGGCTCCCAGACCTATTACGTGGAAACCTACTATGAGTCTCCGAGCGTGTATAAAATTGCTTTGGGAGACAGTAGTAAAAACATCAATCAGGTGATTGTGCGCAATACCAATGGGATGTTTATCGTCAGTCCATCTTTACAAAAGGTATTTCGTTTTAACGGAAACTGGGCACAAAACCAGGGGCACATCTATCTGTATGACCAGCTTTTACAGCAAATTGCCACCGCCAAGGACGTGAAGATGGCATCGAAAAATGGAATGTACACCTTTACCATGCCGATGACTATGGAAAATGACGTGGTCAGCAAACAAGAGGTGGAAATTAACGGGAATACATTGGCTCCCAAAAGAGTGGTTTTGTATGACCAAGCAGGCCATGCTGTGGTAACAATGAATTTTACGTCTTTTCAGACAGGAATGAAATTTGCCAATACGGAGTTTGATCCCCATACCATTGCGGGCACGGACAAAGGTGCACAAACAACGCTGGCAATGGATCAGCCGTTTGGCTACATTACGCCCAACACCACCCTGGGAGACAGTTTGGCCATGCTGCAGCCTCAATCCGCTGACAACACTGTGATGAAGTATGTGGGACAGTACGGGTTCACCCTGGAGGAGTGGCGACCGATTGTCGGAGATGCGGGTTTTCCCACTGCGGAACTGATAGATTTGTACGGTGTGCCAGCCCTGTATACGGGGGGCGGGAACAGCCACCAGTTGACCTGGTTGAACAATGGTATTCAGTTTGCCCTGACCTCTTCTAATCTTAGTCTGCCCCAAATGCAAGAGGTGGCGCTTTCAACTTTTGCTCAAATCGGAAAATGACTGCAAAGGGCACTTTGCATTGGCTCCCAGGCACCGCTATAATAGCCTTTGAGTGTAGCGACCGAATGGGTAGTGGAGGTGCCGCGCGTGTCCGAGAACAAGCGCATCATGTTGAACATTCCACAACACCTTCTAGAGCAGGTGGATGGCATCGTGTTCCGGGAAGAAACGGACCGCACCGTCGTGATTCAAGAGGCGATGCAAACCTACGAATCAGAACACCGCAAATCGAACATTCGCTTGGCGTTACAGCAGGGGTACATGGAAATGGCACACATTAATTTGTATCTTGCCTCTGAAGCCTTTTTGGCAGAGCAAGAAGCAGGCGGTACTGTGGATCGCGTGGTAAGTGGGGTGTAACGTGCTTGAACGTCAAACGTGGGGATATTTTTTTCGCCGATCTGTCACCGGTGGTCGGCTCTGAGCAGGGCGGTTTCAGACCGGTCTTAGTCATTCAAAATGATATCGGCAACCGATTCAGTCCTACTGTCATCGTCGCCGCCATTACAGCCCAGATTCAAAAAGCCAAACTACCGACACATGTGGAGGTAATGGGAGGCAAGGGTGGTTTGGAACGGGATTCGGTGATTTTGCTAGAGCAGTTGCGGACCATCGACAAGCAGCGTTTGACGGACAAAATTACTCACTTGGATGATGCGATGATGCAGAAGGTGAATGTAGGGTTGCAAATCAGCTTAGGACTGATAGATTTTTAGAGGTTGTTTTGGTATGAGGTTTCTCATTCGTAACTTAGATTCAAAGGCACCGGTTCCCGGTGCCTTTTTTTATTGCCCATTTTATATAACCCATTTTAAATAGCCAAAAAGATAAAAACGAAAAGTTGGCGTTTGGCAAGGTTTGTCTGTGATTTTCAAAGAACACCCTGCTTTTTCAAGGAAATTTCAAGGCGTTCGGGGTATAACAAAAAGTAACAGAAGACCTGTATTTCAATGAATACACGAGAAAGGGTGGGTGTATATGGGGTTTTATTCTGATCCAGAAGCAAAGTCTACTGCTCGTAAGCAGGGGCGCGGTGGGGTTACAGCGAAGTGGGCCACAGTGGTTGTTTTGTCCGCTTTGGTGGGTTCTGGTGCCACCCTGGCTTCGGTAGCGGGGCTGCAAAATGCGGGATTATTGAGCCAATCTTCCGCCAACGCGGTGAACGTTCCTAATTCTCCAGTCGGTGTCAGCAATGTCAACGTCAACATTAACAATGGGATCACACAGGTGGTGAAACAGGTGGAACCAGCGGTTGTTGCGGTCATCAATTACGCAGATGTATCCAATCCTTTTAGTCAACAGACCAGTTTGCAGGAACAGGGGATTGGTACCGGAGTGTATTTTTACCACGACAGTCAATTCGCCTACATTGTCACCAACAATCATGTGGTGATGGGGGCCGTGAAGGCCGCCGTTGTCTTGCAATCGGGCAAACACGTCACCGCCACCATCGTGGGCACAGACCCTTACACAGACTTGGCGGTCATCAAGGTTCCGCTTACAGATTTGCGGGGGGTGCAACCAGCAACCTTTGGGAATTCCAATAACATCCAAGTGGGGGAACCTGCGATTGCCATTGGTACACCCATGGGGCTGGACTTTGCGGACTCCGTCACTTCGGGGATTGTCAGTGGCAAGCAACGCATGATGCCTGTGGAAGACCCACAAAATCCGCAGCAAGTGTTTGACTACCAGGCGGTCCTTCAGACGGACGCTGCCATTAATCCAGGCAACAGTGGTGGGCCGCTTCTAAACATTCAGGGGCAAGTGATTGGCATCAACAGTAGTAAGATTGCAGCACAAAATTTTGAGGGGATGGGGTTTGCGATTCCATCCAATGAAGTCATCCAGATTGCGGATGAAATTATAAAAACCGGTCATGCGGTCCACCCTGCCTTAGGGATTTCTGGGCAGTCCCTTTCCACGGTGCTGCAATCTTATCCGGTCAATGTGCCGGTGGACTACGGGGTCTATGTCATAGGTGTCAGTTCAAGCAATGCGAAAGCCGCTGGATTAAAGACCGGTGACGTGATTGTGTCGGTGAATGGGCAGACGGTTAAGGGTTTGGCTGACTTACGCACGGCGCTATTCCAAGTGAATCCCGGTCAGACGGTGTCGCTGGGGGTATATCGGGGTAGTCAGCACCTGAATCTACAAGAAAAGGTGGGGGAGATGCAGTCGCCCTTGGATGCTGGCAGTGGGGCATCGAGTGGCAGTAGTAGCGGTGGGGGTAGCAGTCTGCCCGGTGGCTACGGGTCTGGCGGGATACCCAGTGATGTCCCCAGTGCCGGGGTGCCCGGCACAACTGCACAGGGTGGGTAT
>QXHL01000109.1 GCA_003584005.1 Alicyclobacillaceae bacterium I2511
AAACAACCCCGGCTTCCCCCCTCGGCGAGCCCCCGTAAAGGCCCCTTCGTCATAGCCAAACAGTTCGCTCTCCAGCAATTGTTCTGGCAACGCGGCACAATTCACCGCCACAAAGGGTTCATTCGCACGACCGCTGGCATTGTGAATGGACTGTGCAAGCATTTCTTTGCCTGTTCCCGTTTCTCCCATAATCAACACGGAAGACTCGGATTGAGCAAAGTGAATAGCCCGTCCAACAATAGAACGCATGTTTCGAGACGTACCGTACATGTCGTCGAAAGTGTACCGAGCCACGTTCCCCGTATCCCCCCGTTTTTGTCGAACCCGTCGTTCCATGGACTCTATGTCCTCCACCGGACTCAGGCTGACAAACTGGGCACCGGGTTCCAACAGGGTGTGTCGCTCCGCTAACCACAAACGACTGCCCACTTGCATCACTTCCGACTCCCGCCCCACCTCCATCTGTTCAATCCACTGACATAAGCTCTCTGGCAGACAACTGCTAATATCCAGACCGACACAGGTATCCCGACCGACGAGTCGCAACACCGTTTGATTCGCAAATTGCACCCTTCCCCGTTCAATGACCAGCAGTCCTTGATGAATTTTGTCCAATGCCGTGCGCAACGAGGCATGAACCTCTCGCTCCGCCATTCTTGCTGAAAATATACGTTTTGCTTCTTGGACGGCATCCCAGATGGATTCCTTGCCCGATTCAATGAGCACACAGGGCAACTGAAATTCTTGTGCCAATTTTTGCACCGAGGTGTCCCCAAGCAGACAATCTACGCCCTCCTGGGCTATCGCGCGTCGAATTTCTTGCCTTGCCTGCACACCTTCATCAAGAATTTCAATCGGGACCACAGGCACATTCAGTAAATCTCGCCACTCTTTCATGCCACTAATCACGTTCATGAAACCTGCCACACCAAACCTTTTCCCCTGACCACGGGCCTCCTTCAGAGCCCTCAAAACATCTGTAGGGGTGACGGCAATTTCTACGGCGGGCACGGAAATCTGCTGAGCAATCCGTAAATACGTTCCGCCGCGGCTAATCAGTACGCCGGCCCCATCCGCAACCGCTCGCCGGGCCGCCCGTACCCCTGCTTCCATTCGTCCCTGAACAATTTCCACTTTTTCTCCGTACATGCGACAAACCTCATGTGCATCAGGGACCATTTTGGGATACGGGGCAATCAGCACAATTTTCATGGAGCACACCCTTTTCAGGTTACTCTGCTGTTGGAATTTGCAATATTCGTCCCTTCACTGAATAAATTGTAACGCATGTGTTGCAACTTGCAACAGTGGGAAGGGCGGGTGGCCTCAGAGGAAACTGTCTAGTCGTCTTTCAACATAAAAAACCGCTTCGCATTGGCTGGCGACAGTAAAGCAGGACGGCTACTCATTGGATTGCCTTTTTTCCCATCCACCGTGAAATAGTGGCAGCCAATTTCCTACTTGATACGGGTGTTTGGAAATTTCATCAAAGTTCAAATCGGTCCCCAACCCGGGTCGGTCCGACACACGCAAAAATCCATTCTCGACATGAAGGGGATGGGTAAGCAGGTCCTCTTCCCATGCTTCATTAAATTCATCAAAAATTTCATGAATATAAAAGTTGGGTGTGGCCATATTTAAATGCGCGCAGGCAATAGAACAAATGGGGCCCTGAGCACTATGTGGGGCAGTGACCCCATTGGCTGCGTGAACCATGCCCGCAACTTGCTTTGCTGCGGACATTCCCATAAACTGTGGTTCCAATTGAATAATATGAACCGCGTCGTACTTGAGTAACTCAGAGAACTGCTCCCGACAGTAGTAATCCTCCCCACAGGCAATCGGTACGGGACTCCGCCTAGCTACTTCCACTATCGAAGAAATCCGCTGCGGCGGCACTGGCGTCTCAAACCAGGCCGGCTTCAACGGCGCCATCGCCTCCGCAAACCGGAGTGCTGTATGCACACTGAAACGATTGTGTCCCTCCACCAAAATATCCACATCACGACCCACTGCCTCACGAACGGCCCCCATAATCTCCAGAGCTAAATCAAATTCTGTCGGTTCCACAGTTCTCCAATTGTCACCAAATGGATCAAATTTTAGCGCTGTATATCCTTTCTCTTTCACTATTTTAGCTTTTTCGTAAAAACTTTCTGGCGTACGCGGCCCTCTGTACCACCCATTTGCGTACACCCGCAGTTTATCATGACATTGCCCCCCTAGTAGTTTGTATAGGGGCTGTCCTGTCGCCTTGCCCATGATGTCCCAGCACGCCGTTTCAATGGCGGCCAAAGCTGCCCCTTGAATCTGTCCCCCATCTGAAAAAACGTCTCGAAAAAGCCGTAAGGAAATCGTCTCCACATCAAACGGATCCATTCCCATCACCAAGTGCTTCAATTCATGAATGGCCGCCTCCACAGTTTTTGCAAACCCATTGAGCGTCCCTTCCCCCACCCCATGGATTCCCTCATCCGTCTCAACCTTTACAAACAGCCAATTCTTCCACGGGTTCCCTGCAATGTACGTTTCAATGCTGGTAATCTTCATGTCTCATTCTCCTCGCTTCATTTGGAAATCTCCTATCGCCGTACGGTTTTAACCCTTAAACGGTTTAGCGTCTTGCACCGGCCGAGAGTCAATCCCTGGGTACTGACCACCTCTCCTCGATATGCGCAATGCGCCAGACCAGCAAGGCCACTGCCCAAGTCCCTATAAATAGGGCCACAATAAAAAATCCCGCCTGGTTAATATTAAAGTTTGCTATCCATGACCAGAATCCGTTTGTTAAATTTAACTCATTGGCCAGCACCCCGGCGAGTTCCACCGTACCAATAAATAGAGCCACCGCCACAGAAAGCCCGGTAATCGTGATATTATAATAAATTTTCTTCACAACATTAGAAAAAGCCCAACCGTATGCAAAATTCATGAACGACCCATCCAAGGTGTCAAACAGACTCATCCCGGCAGCAAATAAAATTGGCAGTGCCAACACTGCGTACCACGGCAAGCTGGCCGCTGCAGCACCTCCGGCCAAAATGAGTAGCGCCACCTCTGAAGCAGTATCAAAACCGAGACCAAACAACACGCCCACCGGGTACATTTGGGACGGTTTCCGAATGGTTTTCATGGTTCCGGATAGAAGCCGGTTCATCAAGCCCCGCGACTGTAAAAGCGATTCCAGATCTTCCTCTTTAAACTGCCCCGACAAAAGACCCCGTGCCGTTCGAATAATTCCTATCAGAACCCCTAAGTTGATAAACGCAATCAAATACAAAAAGCCTCCCGAGATAAGGGTCCCAAATATTCCGAGGTCGTTGTTGATGGTTCCGTGTGTCAGGCCGGCAGCCGCGTGAATCCCCACAGCCAATGCGGCCGACATTAAAAACACGATGGTAGAATGGCCCAATGAGAAGAAAAATCCCACTGACAAGGGGCGCTTGCCTTCTGCAATGAGTTTCCGGGTTGTGTTGTCTATCGCTGAGATGTGGTCCGCATCAAATGCATGGCGAAGCCCCAGCGTGTATGCCGTTACACCCAAGCCAAGACCAAAAATACGGTTTCCTACGACATAGTGATGGGGAGCCACAAGGGCCAATACAATAAATATCCCCACGACATGAAGAGAAACAATAGTCATCCCCATCACTCCCCACTCAGTCCGCTCGGACCTGCTGAGTGGGCGCACATGTGCGGAAGACCCGGCATTTTTACTCACTTTCCCCATACTCCACACCTCCGGGTTGAGACTTAACCGTCCCAAATTCAATGCGTGTCGCACGGTTTTACCGTTTTCCTGGTACATTCACAAGTCGTTTCAATTCACCCCATCAAAATCAACAGTGGCAAGGTGACAAAGCTCAGGAGCGTTGTCACCACCACTGCAACACCTTTCGCTCGTCTGTACCTGTTCCCTTACGTGCCCTTTTCAAGAATCGTCCCATCCTCATGGATCCCCGTGCTGAAATGAAATACACTCCGCCGCTCATACCACAGGGATGCCCAAGTCCGGAAACCGACACCTCACCGCACTGCGTGTTGCTTTAGATGCATAGCGTTCCAGCAATTCCTGACCGATGCGCGCCCGTCGAACCCGTTCCCGCCCCAGTTTGATGGCTACATCTTGCAGATGCGCACCCGATGGATAAATATTAGGAGCATTGCGGACGCCATATTTCACATAGACGGGGGCACAGTGATGGACCAACTCAGGGATCTCATAATAGCGAACAAATCCACCCACATCATCTGGAACCTCCACATACACGTCCATCGGCACCTCAATGGCCGACCGGACGGCGGCTAACTGGCCCAAACTCAGGTCTGTGGCCACGTTCAAGGTGTCTGCCCCAGCTTTTTCTAATAATAGGGCGGTGGCTGGATTGGTAATGCCCGCCATAACCGACACCTTGTACTTCATATCTGTCGGCAAATCCCCCCGTCGGCGCAATTCCCCGGTGACCCACAGCAGACCCTCATCGGCCACCAGGACGCTGCGAATACCCAAGCTATAGGCTCGTTTGATTTCTTCCACCGCATGGACCAGCATGTCCGTTCCCATCACCCGGCTTTGGGCGAACCCACCAGAAGGGGATTTCGCCAATGAACTCAAATGCCAGCCGGCCCGAGGTCCCACAAACAAACTGACTTCTATTTGAGCTTCGGCCCCCAGTTGAGCCATCTCTCGAATTTCCGCGTCGGTCATGAGCATAATGCCACTCCCCTGACTGACTCGGTGAATTTCCACCTGTAAGCGTTCTGTCTCTGAGAGCACCGCACGCAGCACTTCTGGGCCCTCACAGCTCGGAATTTCAACTCGGTACTGGGCGCCATCCGAAAAGCGCTTGCGACTGCCTTCGGGACGAAGGGTATCTTCCTCCGGCAAATTTAAATTTTTCAACCATGATCGTGTGTTTTCATACATCCCTCATGTTTCCTTTCCCCGATACACTCCGGCATCCGCCAAGGCCCGGTACACGGCATCATGGTGCCGCAATAACTTTTGATACTGCAGCTGTTCCGCGGGACGCGGCCAAGTTCGCTGGGACTTTAGTACCCCGGTCATACCTGTCACAGCCGTCGAGAGGTCTGGATAAATCCCTACAGCAACTGCCGCCAATACGGCCGCCCCCAGGGCACTGGTTTCCTCCAGACGCCCTGGTTGCACGGGCAACCCGTAGACATCCGCCTGAATTTGATTGAACAGTCGACTGCGGGTCAACCCACCACTAACCCGAATTTCGGTCAGTTTCTGGGACATCAGCGAGGCCATCACCTGCAGATTTTTGCCCACCTCCAGGGCAACCCCTTCCAGCACCCCCCGGGCCAGGTGGGCTACAGTGGTGCCCAGTTGTAGCCCAACAATCACTCCCTGTGCCTTTGAATCCCAATAAGGGGCCGCACTCCCCGCCAGATGCGGCAACACCAGAACGCCGCCGGCTCCCACTGGAGCCACGGCGGCCAGTTCATCCAAAAGGACGTATGGATCTTCAAGCGTATACGGGTTATCCACGGAAGCCGTGGAGGCCTTGCCAACCCCTCCCACATCTCCGGCACTCAGCCCATTTTGCAGCAAATTGCGCAGCCAGCGATACACTGCACCCGTGGTCAATATGCCTGCTTCCAATATCCATTGCCCAGGAACAGCGGACACACTGCACAACACGCGGTGCTGGTCATCCCCCTTGGGTTCCAAAACGGGTGCCAACAAAAAAGTTCCGGTCCCACTGACCCCCTGCACCC
>QXHL01000010.1 GCA_003584005.1 Alicyclobacillaceae bacterium I2511
AGAAGCACAAGAAAAAGTTATCCGAGCGGGTCCACGCTTGCGACTGTGGTGTGGTGATGCAACGAGACTTGTTCAGTGGCTATCTGGCAAAACATGTACAAGAAGGACGCCTGCAAGTCGCTGATGCGAACGAGCATTGGCAGGGTGCGGAACCGCTCCTGCGGACGGCTTGGCAACAGGCGTACAATCCACCTGCGAGTAGGCGACAAGGGCCTTTCAGGACCTTGCCGTCCTCCTTCGGAACTTTTCGGAGTCAGAGCGGGTCGTCCGAAAAAGAGAGTCTGCCCAAACATGAGGCGCAGGATGTTGTAGCAACGGTGCAAGCCAGCGCGAGAGCCTGCGAGAGTGCAAAGGTATAGGCTTTTAGAACCCCCTGGATTTATCCCCATGGGGAGGTTCAGGTTAGCCAAAGCGCAGACGGGCCATCCAGCGTTTGAACAATTGGCCAAACTATTGAAAACGAAGTACATTGACCAAGGCAAACTCGGACGAGAAACCGGAGCAGGATTTTACACTTATCCCCATCCTCATTATATGAATCCCGATTTCCTAAAAGGTTAATGCACATGTTGGCTTCGCCGACTGTTGAAAGAGTGGCCGCCGCCCGTCGGCACTGACGACCACTTTAAATCTTGCTCGTTCAAAATATCCTATTCGTTCCAAGCCGATGATTAAGTCTAAAAAAACTCGCTTCTTGTGGGGCCAATTATTTGACTATTTCGCTGCTTGCACAATTTGTTCCAGTCTTTGATTGCTTGGATAGTCTGTTGCCGGTTGACTGAGGCCGATTTTGGCAAATTTCAGGGCGAGTGGCTTAATCCCTGCGTCTAGTGCGGATTCAGCCACTCCATAGGCCACCATTTTGGGTGGATTTGCTGGACTTTGACCGGCTAGGAGGTTTTGCTTGTACAGGTGCACATAATATGGCAAAACAAAGTTTTGGAAGTATTTCGGGAAATCTGCGTTCGCTACCGGAACCATTTTGGCCGTACTTTTACTCCAATGGTACATTGAAATATCATACAGGGGCCCCGTATCCTCTACCCACAGTGCCACTTGTTTGCCAGCACCCGGATTCCCAATAAAATTACCCACATCCGCAAAACCGTAGGTGTTGAGAATGGGGGTCCACTTCCCATTTTCCACGTGGAGCACGAGGACATGGTTCGCCATGGCACTCACAGACGCTTGTAAAACAATGTCATTTTGTCCGTTTCCCGTGACATCTCCCGCGTTCAACTCTTTTAAAGTCATCCCCAGGTTGGGCTGGTTCCAGACTTCTTTCATTGTTCCTGCGAAACCGGACGCCACCATTACCCCTACCTGTGAGGGGGTTGTTCCCGTATCGGCGTTACGATACGCCATTACATAGGCCGGTTGCATCAGTCCTGTGCCGCGCACGCGTAGAATTGTTTCTTGTCCCCCTGGCAGTGAAACCGGGGTCGATCCAATCGGCAGCAGCCGCAACAGCTCACTTTTCACCGCACTTTGGATGTCGGTGGATGTGATGGAGCCAGTGTAGCTCACGGCTAACTTCGGCACCAACGTGCCAATTGGCAGGAAGCCCGATGTGTGCATCGCGTTGTCCGCCCAGTGATAGGTAAGAGTGACCGGCGCGAGGGATGGGTTTGAGAGCGGATCGGCTGGGGTGTAGTTGGCATACGTAATGGCCAAAGTGTTAGCGCCCCGCTTTACCATTTTTTGAACCTCGGTTACCTCGCCAGGTTTCCCGGTCCATCCCACTAAGTCATTGTTGTGGAAGAAGTAGACTACTTGTCCATACCCGTCTGCCGTCGGATATCGTGTTCCGACCACGGCGGTGAAAGTCCCACCCTCCCCATCGCTGACCGTCAAAGGGGAACCGGTCAAAGCAAAGCGCATCTCGGTACCCAATTCGACGGTGCAGCACATCACATGTTCCATGCGAGCGGTGGACGGTCCCGGAGATGCGGTGGAAAGAAGGGTCCAGCTACGCCCATTCCAGATTGAATTGACACCCACCTGTTTAAGCGCCTGCATGACATACCAGATGGGAATATATTGGGGCAATCCGTCCACAATCGGAACATTCGCTATGCGATAAGGTCCTACGAGAATATCGATAGAACCCTGTGATGGTCTATCCACTATATTGCCCATGTTGAGATTGTCTATCATAAAGTCCTGCTGTTCGAAGCGTGCGGAGATGCCAAGGTTTCGTAGGCTTTGGAGCACAGTGTTGAGCGGTAAATAGGTTGTGCCTCCGCGAACAAAGCCCTGTGTGTGCAAAAACCCGCGCCCATGATACGAAATTTGAACCGACTTCATGGGCAACGTTGGCGTGGTGGCAGCACCCGCTGTACCCATGCCGCCGAGTGCCCACAGGGCCAAAATAGCAGAAGAGAAAAGGGAACCTTGGTAAGCTTTCATCAGCAAACATCCACTCCTATTCCCATCATTATAATTCTATCGTTATTAAGACGTTTTCCGAGCTGAATTTGTTTCATCCGTTTTTTTAAAAGGACTTGATGAAGCGAACTTTTTTTACTGAGCCCCGCGACGAATGCAAGTTAGGTCCATCCGGTAAACGCAGCATAATAAAATAGACGCTCGACGTTGGCAAATGTCGAGTGTCTATTAAAATGGATAGGAGAAGAAAACATTAATTTATAGTGGGAGGAATAAGAATTGCTGCATCCCGAAATTATGGAATGGTATCGCCCACACGAATGGTTTCATGTGAGAAAATGGAATAAAACATCCTCACTGGACACTGAAGATGTTATAAAAGAACTTAAAACAGTACAATACAAAATTATTGAAGCTTCTGAACAGCAGTTCTCTATGAAGAGTGGTTACCTATGAAGAAAGAAACGTTGAAATAAAAAAAGTGGGTAGAAATCATTCGTTCCAAGCCTCTCGATTCCCCATCTTTACGCAATTTAAGTGCAGAAATTGGGCTGGCTGGCGAGGAGTTGAAGCACGTGTGATGGATTTTCATAAGACACTCTCCTCCTATTGTTGCATGGGGAGGCCTCCCTTAGTGAAAGGAGAACCGATTTTTTCGGTTCTGGAAATAAGGGTCCGCCAGTCGCTAAATCATCAAATATTGGGGGATGAACCGCAAATAAGGGCGTGAAAGTCGTCTATTGCACGTTTTTCCGCTGCTTTTCATCGAATTTGCTGAAATAAGGGCCTGGCGAACGCTTATTTATGCGAAAAGTGGCTTGAAAAGGCCCATAAGCGACCTGGGGTCCCTTATTTGATACCGGCGAATCCGTTCCTAAGAAAATCCTTGCAGTTCGAACGACCGTCGATGGACAGCCGGAGGATTCGGAGACGAGCGTTTTTCCTAAGTGGGAGGTGAAATTGATTTCTCACCTGTCGCCTGTAAATCTGCACAACTGTCATCTGCAATCCGCACAACTTACCCCTACCTGAGCTGCCGTGGGATAGCCGCGCGACAGCTTCTTGATACTTAAGGGGGTATATCATGTGGACTTAAATTTCGGTACAATCTTAAACGTACTACGGTTTGTTTGTCTACGGCAATTACCGTGTATGACAAAGTGACTTCACCACCACAAAAGCGGGAGGGAATCTAATGAAAGCGCTCGTCTACAAAGGGCCAGGGAACAAGGTGTGGACGGACAAGCCCAAGCCGGAATTGCAAAAACCCACAGACGCCATCATTCGCATCAGTAAAACCACCATTTGCGGAACAGACTTACACATTCTCAAAGGGGATGTACCCGAAGTGGTGGATGGCAGAATTTTGGGCCACGAGGGTGTTGGGATTGTCGAAGCAGTGGGCAATGGTGTGCAGCAATTTCATGTGGGGGATAGGGTGCTGATTTCTTGCATCACTTCTTGTGGCAAGTGTGAGTCCTGCAAAAAGGGCATGTACTCCCACTGTGAGGACGGGGGCTGGATTTTGGGCCATCTCATTGATGGCACCCAGGCAGAATATGTTCGCATTCCCTATGCGGACAACAGCTTGTATCCCTTGCCTGCGGGGGTGGATGAGGAAGCCCTGGTGATGTTAAGCGACATTCTTCCCACAGGCTTTGAAATTGGGGTACTGAAGGGCAATGTGCAACCGGGTAGCACCGTGGCCATTGTGGGCGCAGGTCCAGTGGGATTGGCAGCCTTGCTGACGGCGCAATTCTTCTCCCCGGCAGAAATCATCATGATTGATTTAGACGACAATCGTTTGGAAGTCGCCCGCAAGTTTGGCGCCACACAAACCGTTAATAGCGCCGACGGCAAGGCGGCAGAGCAGGTGCTGGGACTGACGAATCAACAGGGCGTGGATGTAGCCATTGAAGCTGTGGGGATTTCACCTACCTTCGCCATTTGTCAGGATATTGTTAAGGCAGGTGGACATATTGCCAATGTGGGTGTGCATGGCAAGAGTGTGGAACTGCACCTGGAAAAACTGTGGACACACAATATTACCCTGACCACCGGATTGGTGGATACCAATTCTACTCCCATGCTTCTGAAAACGGTGACCTCCGGGAAGTTGGAGCCTAATAAACTCATCACCCATCGGTTTGATTTAGCCGATGTCCTCAAAGCGTATGAGGTTTTTGGCAATGCAGCCAAAGAAAATGCGTTGAAAGTCATCCTCAGCCAGGGTTGATTCCCTGCTTGGCGAAGGAACTCCCCACGCGACACTTGCCGCCGATGGGGGGCTCCTTTGAGTGTATGTATAGATGGCTAGGGAATGCAAGCCACCACAGCCACCATCCGCCAGCCCAAGCTCCCCAGCCGGGATATCCCCATCCAGGTCTCCCGTAACCGGGCCTAACAGCACCGCCGCCATATCCAGGATATCCCCATCCTGCCAATGCCAAGTCCAATCGCTGCTCGTCGTTAAGGGCTGGGTTTACCCCTTGATGGGAGGCTAGTCCGGGTGCATATTGACGGGGCACGCGGACTAATACTGCACGCGGATTGACCGCAGAAATGATACCTTGGTGTACGCCCCAGGGTGTGCGAAACTGCACCCAACTGCCTACATGCTTTTGACATTCTACATAGGTTGCCATATCTGTCCTCCTTTTCCCTATAAAAAAGTCGACAGGAGCAGCGTGGCTCTGTGGAGGAGGGACCCCGCTGCTCAAGTGTGGCAGGACTCGGAGATGACTTTCGCGCGGACTGAAAGTTTCCGGTCTGGTGGAACGTAGGCTCCGAGATGCCGTAATTTAGTTGACTGCTGCTCCAGAGTAACCAGGTACCAACAGGAAGAACAGAACAAAAATAATTAGAAACACGACCGCCCAACGAGTGTATCCTCCAAAGGTTCCATACATCAGCAACTTCCTCCTTTCAAACTCCAGCGATGTTACAGTGTACTCGCGATGAAAAGGGCCTGGCGACGATACATGCCCCAGGGGATTGGCCCTTTAAGAGGCTGTCCAAAAAGGGGTCAGAACTCCCCGACGCATTGCCGCGTCGTCGCCCCAAATGCTCCTTCACGTACCGAAAACGTACGCTCAGTGCGCATTTGGGGCTGGTTTCCTCGCACCGCTTGGGTCTGACCAGACCCCTTTTTGGACACACACTAAGAGCTCGTTTTATACGTACTTTAAAGGTTGGCCGATGGCGTGTGCGAATGCAGCGAATGCAAAGCGGATTCAAAAGGGACGCAGAAAACTCAAAGGATTGCATCAAAACTTGGACCGTGATACGTTAATTATAAGCGACAATCAGACGAGTCGGATTGTCCACAAGGATGGGTGTGGTTTAGACAGGGGGCCCTCGGATTGACTCAGAAATTAAATCGCGTGGTTGTGACAGGCGTGGGTGTGGTGAGTCCTTTTGGCTGTGGAGCTTCTGTGTTGTGGGAAGGGTTGCTATTTCATCCCCCTCGCGTAAAACGAATTTCTTTGTTCAATCCGTCGGAGTCCCCAGTGCAAGTGGCGGCTGAGGTGCCGGAGTTTCAGCCGCTTGATTACATGGATGCGAAATCAGCCAAACGCAGTCTGCGCTTCACACAGTTTGCGGTGGCTGCAGCAAGGGAGGCCTTGCAAGACAGTGGCGTTGGAGCCCAGGTGGCGGCAACCACAGGGGTGTTCATCGGGACCACGGGGGGGCTGTTTGCCGGCCAGGAAAACTGGCATCGGTTAGAAAATCATGAATGGAACCGGGTGGATCCCCTTTTTGTCGCCAAGGCGGGTGCCCACATGGCGGCCGCCAGAGTGGGCAGTGTGTTGGGGTTGCGTGGGCCCAACAGTACGGTCAACAGTGCTTGCGCCAGTGGGCTGGATGCCCTTGGCCAGGCGTTTAATCTGTTGCGCTTGGGGCAAGCCCAAGTGATGCTGGCTGGTGGCACAGATTCTCTCATCACCCCGCTAGCCATTGCCACGCTGGCGAGGATTGGGGCGCTAACGAAAAGCCACAATGCGGACCCCGCCACTGCCTCGCGACCGTTCGATAGGGGCCGGGACGGCTTCGTCCTCGGGGAGGGGGCAGGCATCCTCACTTTAGAAACCCTTTCCCATGCCCAGGCACGGGGGGCCCGCATCTATGCGGAAGTGTTAGGAATCGGCGGCTCTTTTGATGCCACAGACGATACGGCCCCAGACGTAGAGGGTCAATACCTGGCCATGCGGCGGGCGTTGGAGGATGCAGGAGTGGAGGCGGAGGAAATCGATGGGGTCAAGGCCCATGGCACTTCCACTGTCCTCAATGATAAAACGGAGACCGTTGCCCTCAAACGATTACTGGGAAACCGGGCCTATCAGGTGCCCATCACAGCCCCCAAGTCCAAAATCGGCCATGCCGCCGCTGCCGCTGGTGCCATTGAGGCCGTGGCCGCAATTGGAATGTTGGTCCATCAAGCGATGGCGCCCACGGCCAATTTGACCCAGGCAGACCCGGAATGTGATCTCGATTATGTCCCCGGCAAAGCCCGCTTTATGCCCCTCCAAACGATGTTGCTCAATGCCTTCGGCTTAGGGGGGCAGAACTGGTCTTTGGTATTGCGCAAGGGATAGGGAGGGTGTGTCAATCCCCTGTGGACCCAAAAATGGCCCAAAAATGGCCCAGAAATGGCCCGGCAGGATTGCCGGGAGATTAGGTGCATGTCCGTGATTGAAGAAGGGGTGCATGTCCGTGATCCATAAAAGCAAGACTCTGCAGCAGGCTCTGTGGAGGCACAGTGAAACCATCCCAGACAAAACCTTTGTAATCTATAAGCATCAGTCCTACAGCTTTCGGGCCTGGCAAGAATGGGTGGATCGCATTGCGGGTGGGTTTCGGGCCTTGGGGGTGCAGGCGGGGGAACCGGTGTTGCTGGCGATGGAGAACTGTCCTGAGGTGTATGCCACACTCACAGCACTTTCTCTGTTTGGGGCTTTGCCGGTGGCTGTGAATCCACTGCTCAAAGTGAGCGAACTGCAGTTTATGGTGGATGACTTGGCGTGTTCTGTGGCGGTGGCGGACAGGGCCTCTCGCTCCGCATTGACTGAAATTGCCGCGTCCTCGGGCCGCTTGCGCCACTTAGTGGTACACGAATCAGCGGACACTTCCGGTGGGGTGCAAGACCCACTGGGCTCTTCGCTCAGTCCATCGGGGTGCCAAACCCTGCCTTTCTCCGACTTAGTAAACCGTACCCAAGCTTATGACATTGTAACAGACGAGGCCGGACCAGCCATTGTTCTGTACAATGCCACTGCCTCAGGCAAACCGATGGCCACACTCGTTACACAGGCTTTGCTCGTACAGAGTTGGAGGGGGCTGCAGGAAAGTCTTGATTTGACGAGCAACGAGGTGTGTATCAGCGCGCTCCCCAATTATCACATTTTCTCTATTGTTGCTGAATACGGACAAATGCTGTGGCTGGGGGGGACCCTTGTGCTGCATGATCACTTTCAGCCCAACACGGCCTTACAGCACTTGGCACAGTACCGTGGGAGTTGGATGTGTGGTGTGCCGGCCATGTTTTCCGTGTTTGCCGACATAGCCGAACGCACGGGTGTGGATTTGCGGGCGTTTCGCTATGGCGTCATTGGCGGAGCGCCGGTTGATGCTGCATTGCTGAAACGTTGGGAGGACTTAACAGGGGGGACGCTATTGCAGGCCTATGGGAGTACAGAGGTGGCTGTGGCCACACTGGAACGACCTAACCAGCCGCGTTCTCCGGGATCCGCAGGTACCTGCTTGCCGGGTTGTCAACTGCGGATTGTGGATGAGGATGGGGCTGAAGTGGCTGCCGGCGTGGTGGGGGAGATTTTAATTCGGCTGGCAGCAGCCCAGGCACACTATTGGCATCGTCCCCAAGCGGAACAGGCAGCATTTCGCGACGGGTGGTTACAGATGGGGGACCTTGGACGTCTGGATGCTGACGGGAATCTCTATGTGGTTGGACGCAAAAAGACGATGATTCTTTATGGCGGTGAAAATATCTATCCTAGCGAAGTAGAACCGGTTTTGCAGGCATACCCAGGTGTGGCGGAAGCGGTCCTGCTTGGCATTCCTACCCCCATCAAAGGTGAGGAGCCAATTGTATGCGTCCGCGTGGACCCGTCCCAGACGGTGGATGCAGAGGCTTTGTTACATTACGCACACACCCTATTGGCGGATTACAAGGTACCTCGACGAGTCCTTTTCATGCCAGAGTTTCCGCGGGCCGCTGGCGGCAGTGTGCGCAGGTATGAACTGCTCTTACAGGTCTTGCAGTCCCCGGAATTCAAAGCTAGAACGAAAAGCACTAGGCTGTCAGATCCTTCTGTCAGGCCACAGTCGGTCAGCCCACAGGAAAATCACGAATTGGGGGATTGCCCATGAATTGGTTAGACGCTGGGGAAACCTTATTAGATCGCTTTCATCGACAGGTGTCTGCCCATCCAAATCGGCTCTGCGTTCGTTACGAGGGAAAAACGTGGAGTTACCAGGAGTGGGAAGACTATGCTCGACAATTGGCCATCGGCTTTACGCACCTTGGGGTGCAGCCTGGTGATAAAGTGTTGCTGGCCTTGCCCAACTGTCCCGAAGTGTATGCCAGTATTCTTGCTGTGAACTATGTGGGTGCTGTGGGAATGCCGCTAAACATCGCCATGTCTGAAGGAGAAATTGCCTTCCAAGTGGAGGATGCGGGTTGCCAAGTGGGGTTGGTTACGGAGCAGGTGTATCGGCTGCTGCAAAATCGCAGAGAGGGTCTACCTTTTTTGCGCAGGTTGGTGGTGTGGGATGGCAAACCGGATGTCCACAGTGAGGATGTGGCGCTGAATTTTCTCTTAGAACAGTCTGGGGACCTGTCCCACTCGATGGCTGTGAATCCCATTCATGTGTTGCTGTACACCTCTGGGACGACAGGATTTCCGAAGGGGGCGCTGTTGCCCCACACGATGTTTGCTTACGCGCTTGACACGTTGGAGGATATCCTCCATTTTCAGGGGAATGAGGTTTGTGTCAACATGCTCCCTAACTTTCACCTGTTTTCAATTGGTGTAGAGTATTGGATTATGTTAGATACAGGGGGGACTTTTGTCATCCGGAGTCGCTTTGACTTGACCGATTTATTGCAGGATATTGCACAGTTTAAGGGTACCTGGGCGGCGGGAACTCCCAGTTTGTACAACGCATTGCACGATGGAGCGATGCGTTTGGGAACAGATATGACCCATCTTAGGCAAGTGCTGGTGGCGGGTGCGGCAGTGAGTGCAGATTTGTCAAAACACTGGGAAGCACTGACGGGTGGGGTTATGTTTCAGGCCTACGGAATGACTGAAATTTTCATTGCAACCATGGAGGACCCCAGTGGGCTGCGCAAACCTGGTTCTTCCGGAACGGTCCACGGTGGGGCTCAATTGGTGATTGTGGACGAGGAAGATGGTTTGTTACCTATCCATCAGGTGGGGGAGATTGTGGTGCGCTTACCTGGAGGTGTGGCGGAATACTGGAATCGACCGGAGCAAAATGCCTGGACACAACGCAACGATTGGTTTCATACCGGTGATTTGGGGTACCTAGATAAGGACAACTTTCTGTATGTAGAAGACCGCAAAAAGGACCGCGTGGTTGTAAATGGGCGAGATGTCTATTCCGCCAAAGTGGAAAAGGTATTGATGCAACATCCACTTGTGTCAGAAGTGGCGGTTATTGGGAAACCTGTGGCGGACACGTCGGATGTCTACCAGGAAGTGCCTGTCGCGATGGTACTGCCCAGGGCTGGGGCCCATTTGGTGGTAGAAGACTTGCTCCAATTTGCGCGCATACGCCTAGAGGCCATCGAGGTGCCTCGCGAGGTGTGGTTGGTGGAGGCCTTCCCGAGAACCGCAACAGGCAAAATTCGCAAATTTGAACTGCGCGATCAAATGCTAATTCGGGAGTTACCTCAGACAGAGAAGGAGAGTCCGCATTGAACACAGGTCTGTTTGCTGGCATGGGGAGGCTTTTTGGGAGTTTTCAAAGTGGGGGGTGGCTTAGTTGACCATGCAGCAGGGTTTGCGGAAAGAGCGATATACAAACAAAATTGTGTGTGTCACCGGGAGTTCACGCGGGATTGGCAAACAATTGACAAAACGCTTTGCAGCTGAGGGTGCAGATGTGGTGGTGCACTACTTTCGCAACGGCGAGGCGGCCAGAGAAACGGCGGCCGAGGTCGAGGCATTGGGGCGCAAGGCCTTGGTGGTCAAAGCCAACCTGGCAGACACGGAGAAGGTAGAGGCTCTGTTTGATGCCATCCAGGAGGCTTACGGTCGATTGGACGTGTATGTGCACAACGCGGCATCGGGTCGCAATCGTTCAATTATGGAAGTGGATGCCAAGGGATGGGACTGGACGGTGCACGTCAATGCGCGGGCCTATCTACTGGGTGGCCAGCGGGCGGCCCAGTTAATGGACCATGGGGGTGCCATCCTGGCCATCTCGTCGTTTGGCAGTGACCGTGTGGTTCCCTACTATGCCAGCGTGGGCGCCACAAAAGCTGCAATGGAGTCGCTGACGCGGTATTTTGCCACAGAGTTGGCCACCCTACGAATTAATGCCAATACCATTTCTGCAGGCGCAGTGGTCACCAGAGCACTAGAACATTTTCCTGAAATGGAACAAACGTGGGCAAAACTTGAGGACAAACTTCCTTACTACAGAATGGTGACTGCAGAGGACATTGCGAATCTGGCACTTTTTTTATGTTCTCCGGAGGCGGAAATGATTCGCGGCCAAACGATTCGGATGGACGGTGGATTGACGTTGCCTGTGGTGTGACCTAGGATTCATCCGCTTGTTTCACAACAGGTTGTTCAATTGGTGTCATCGAAGTCCGCAAGGTGCGGGCTCGCGTCAAACGCTCTACAATAGATTCGCGCAGTGTGCTTAATCTGGACAGTTTCCTCTCGACGCGCTCCAACATGCCCTCCATCAACCCAATGGATTCATCAAGAACTCTGTCCCTTTGGGTTTCAGACAAGTCGGACCGATAGAGTGCCCGCAGTTGGTCTAGGGCTTGTTCTGCATCTAGAATCAATTTGATTTCCTGTAAAGAGGACCCCATGTCGTCTTTCAGACGCAAGACACGCCGAATTCGCTCGAGCGATGCATCGTCATACAAACGATGGCCGCCATTTGTCCGGCAGGCTGGTTCTAGGAGGCCCATTTCTTCGTAATAGTGGAGCGTTCTTGGCGTGACGCCGAGTAAATGGACCACGTCCTCCACGGTGAACGTAGATTTGTGCATGTGCTTCTGCAAGCCTCCCTGTCTGTATCTTTCTCCAGCATTATAGCATACTACACACTAAAACGTACGTTGACGTCAAGTATTGTCGGTGCTAAGCTAGACAATGAATTTTGACGAGGGCTTGTGGGCAAGACCTTGTGGACGAGAGCTCGACAGGTGCACTGTCCCGCGGAGGGGACCCCGTGGACACAGAACAGCAGTTCTTTAGGCAAGGGAGTGGGTACAGGTGCAAGGGACTGCGACATTGTCACAGCGCAGCACGTTTTATAAGTGGATTGCGTTGTCTAATACAACGCTGGGTGTGCTGATGGCGTCTATTAATGGAACAATTTTAATTATTGCGTTGCCGGTCATTTTCAAGGGTATTCAAGTGGATCCCTTAAATGGGGGTCAAACGAGCCTTTTACTCTGGGTAATGCTGGGGTTTAATGTGGCGACGACGGTGCTTTTGGTGACCTTCGGGCGGCTGTCCGATATGTTTGGCCGAGTGCGATTGTATAATGTCGGGTTTGCCATCTTTACTCTTGGTTCTATTTTGTTGTCCTTGACATGGAGTAAAGGACTGAATGGCGAAATGGAACTGATTATTTTTCGCGTTGTCCAAGGAATTGGGGCCGCGTTTTTGTTTTCTAACAGTGCGGCAATTTTGACCGATGCCTTTCCCGGAAACCAACGGGGATTAGCGTTAGGGCTTAATCAGATTGCTGGGATTGGCGGCGGCGTGATTGGTTTGGTGCTGGGCGGGTTACTGGCTGCCACAGGTCACTGGCGTTGGATTTTTCTGGTGAACGTTCCGATTGGTTTGGTGGGAACCGTTTGGGCCTATGTGGCGTTAAAAGAAATGGCCACACAGGAGAAAAATTCGAAGCTTGACTTTTGGGGCAATATCACGCTGGCCGTTGGGATTACCGCGTTGATGCTAGGGCTGACCTATGGAATCATGCCCTATGGTCCACACTCCATGGGCTGGACCAGTCCATGGGTGTTGTCTGGCTTGATTGGCGGAAGTTTGTGTTTGGTCCTCTTTGCTTGGATTGAAACTGTTGTAGAAGATCCAATGTTTCACATGCATCTTTTCCGAATTCGGGCGTTTAGTGCGGGGAACATCAGCCTATTTCTGTCTTCTTTAGCACGAGGTGGGTTGCAGTTCATGCTCATCATTTGGCTGCAGGGGATTTGGTTGCCCATGCACGGGGTTTCTTATGCAGATACGCCGTTGCGTGCAGGCATTGACACCTTACCGCAAATGGTTGGTTTTCTGGTGGCTGGCCCGATAAGTGGCTATCTGTCTGATCGCTTTGGTGCGCGGGTGTTTGCGACAGGCGGGATGGTGCTCAGCGCGATTGGGTTTTTACTTTTGCTGACTTTACCCGTTAATTTTTCGTATTGGCCGTTTGCAATTTACCTATTCATCATTGGGGTGGGGATGGGGCTGTTTGCGTCACCCAACAGTGCAGCCATCATGAATTCCGTTCCCCCGAAGTACCGGGGGGTGGCCTCGGGCATGCGGGCCACTTTCATGAATGCTGGGCAAATGATGAGTATGGGCATTTTCTTTACAATTGTAATTTCAGGACTCGCCGCACATTTGCCTGCTGCACTGACGACGGGTTTGACCCAGCAGGGACTGTCTGGACCGATGGTACAAAAGATTGCCTCCCTGCCGCCGACGGCGGCACTGTTTGCGGCACTACTGGGCTATAATCCAATGCAGCACCTGCTTCCAGCAACGGTCTTGCACACATTACCGCTCCATCAGGCGACAGTGATTGTGGGGGAATCCTTTTTCCCCGGGTTGATTGGACCCCCGTTTATGCACGGTCTAGCAGACGCTTTTTGGATTTCATTTGGCCTCTCCATTGTGGCGGCCATAGCCTCTCTGTTGCGGGGCAAACAGTTTGTGTATGAAGAAGATGGGGCTGAGTCGACTTCAGAGGCCCCGGTTGGCCACGTAGAATTACGCAGCGTGCAGAAGCATTGACACCAGCGGAAAACAGGACGGAAAACAGGACGGAAAACAGGACGGAAAACAGGACGGTGGTGGAGCTGGGCGATTTCGCACAGAGGGCGTTTGAACACATGAAAAGTGCGGGGGTGGGGAAGTCTAGGGCGAGTCTTTTATGTGTGGAGTCATCAATGAGGGGGACGGGAGTATGCTTAACGCTAAACGGCAAATTTCCAAACCACTCATCAAAATGGTGCTTTTCCTTGTTTTTGGTCTTCTGGCACTGGAAATATTCCAGCAACCGACGTCCGCTCTGCAAAAGGGAGTTCAGACGCAAAAAGTAGTTTATCTGACTTTTGACGATGGACCCAGCCCCCGGTACACACCAAAGGTTTTGGACATCTTGCGTAAAGAACATGTGTCCGCCACTTTTTTTGTGCTAGGTTTTAAAGCGGCGCAATATCCGCAGCTGGTGCGCAGAATTTACCATGAGGGACACGAGTTGGGGAATCATGGTTATTACCATACTTTCATTGTAAACAAGTCCAAACAGTGGGTGGAGAGTGACATTCGCAAAACAGATGTCGTGGTACAGGCGGTCTGTGGTGTGAAACCCAAGTATTTTCGACCTCCCGGTGGAATCTTGAGCAAGGCCGATGTGGGGCTCGTAGTGAAGGCAGGACATTCCATCGCCATGTGGACGGTGGACACCAATGATTGGAAAGGGCTTTCTGCTCCTGTGATTGTGGAGGCGGCCACCCAGAGGGTGACAGCCAACTCGGTAATTCTCATGCATGATGGCCTTGTCACCAGCCAGAGTACAGCGACAGCCTTACCTGTGATTATTCACAAATTGCGTGCAAAAGGGTATGGGTTTGCAGTGTTACCGAAGCAATTTCAAGGCCCCTCTTTGGGCGGGGCTCCGGATAGCACGAATTACCGTTTCAAGCGCAGTTAGGTTTGTACTACTGTCAGGTCCCTCACACACCATATACCCTTGCTGGGCATACAGCTGTTTTAACTTCTACACTTCACCTTTGTTCTTCAGGCTGTGTATTCCATCACAATATAGCCACGAATTTATGTCATACTTAAAGTGCTGTCCGGAAGGGAGTTAGGTCCGACCCAAGCAGTGCGTGCAGGAGTTCTGACCCCTTTCCGGACAACCTCTTAAAAATGTAAATTTCAAGGGAGGTTGGTGATGATTATGTCAGATTTATTGCAGATTCACAAAGAGTCCGCGTACATTACAATTGATGCCCGTGAAGCCATCCGGCAGGGATACCATCCAATACCGGAAATATTAAAAGTGATTGAAGAGTCGCCTGTTTCCACCTTATGCGAAATTCATATTTCTCATCATCCCCAAGAGTTGGTGGCTGCCTTGGAACAGTTGGGCTTAAACGTCGCTGTGGTGGAGGTGCAACCGCGGCATTTTCGTGTTAGAGTCGTCAAACTTTAGTGAGTATCCAGTCTGTTGCAGCCGCTTTAGCAGAGCGAAAGCTGTGCTACTGACAAGACACCCGGCAACCCGTGCTATGCTAAGGTGTGCAGCTGTCCCACCTCATCTTAGCACGGGTTGCCGGGTCTGCGTGGGGCGTGGGGCGTGGGCAACTTAGGTGGGGGAGGATGTGCGCGGATTGCAGGCGACAGGAGGGAAATAAATTGCACTCCCACTTAGGACTAACGCTCGCCCCTGAATCCTTCAAATTTCCCGGTCCTTCAGTCCCTGACATTGAACGTCTTACCTAAAAACGAACTATTTAGAATAAAATCACAGCTGATGGTTAGTTTTTTCATCTCTAGTGGGGACCGTCAGGCTATGAATGCTTCGGATCCAAAATGAAATTGATCAAGTAAAATCCACCTCAATCAATCCATTGACAACGCGAATGGGGAAGGTTTCCACGGGAGCCACGCAGGGCATGCGTGTGGCCTTGCCTGTGACGATATTGAAGGCACCTCCGTGGCACGGACACACAATCTCCTCGTTTTCAATTTCGCCCTCCACCAGAGAGCAATCCTGATGGGTACACAGGTCTATACTGGCGTACCATCCCTTGTTTAGGTGATATACGGCGATGTCCGTATCTTCCACAGTGAACCGTTTCATTTCCGCAAGCGGGACTTCTGTTTCTTTTCCAATGGGAATCCAAGTCATTTTTTAACCACTTTTCCAGCAGGATTTTTATGGATAAACAGGGCGTGGGCAGTAATGCAGGGTCTGAAGCCAGAATAGGACACATTGGGCATCCGTGCAAGCCCGTTTGACGAATGGGACTTTGGGATGCGGGGCCATAAAATTGGCCATTATCCCCCGTGACTTGGCCCAATAAGCAGTGAAGTGATGTCTGTCAACCTCGTATGCACGTCTTTTTCGACGAATAGGGCCCAAAGTGAGACTGTCGATACTAGGTTTCGTAGCACATTCACGTTCTATATAGGGATTTCTTCTGAAATTTATACTCCCAGCTAAGATTTTCTTAGGAACTGATTCGCCAGTCTCAAATAAGGGACCACAGGTCGCTTATAGGTCTTTTCAAGCCCCTTTCCGCATAAATAAGCGTTCGCCAGGCCCTTATTTCAGCAAAAACGGTGCAAACATGGGGGAAAAACGTGCAATAGACGACTTTCACACCCTTATTTGCGGTTCATCGCTCGATATTTGATGATTTAGCGACTGGGAGACCCTTATTTTCAGAACTAAAAAAATCGCTTCTTCTTTCACTAAGAAGGGTCTTTCCAATCTTTCGGGCAAGTGGGGGTCTGCCTGCAAGGGACCGACAATTCTATCTTCGCCTCCCATTCATTATGAAGAATGTTGCCCAACATGTCAGTTGGATTCAACTCTTGTCCAAAATGTCGACTTTTGTCACTAAAAATAAATGAATCTCGTCAAATTACAGGAAGTGTCTAAATTCACTCAACAAGGTGAACTCGATGTTTCAATACAAACGTTTTAGCATTGGTCTTAGTGTTCTTGTACTTACGACAGCGGGGGTAGCTGGCTGCACCGCAAAAGGGAGCCAGCAGCCAGTCGGTGGAACGACGCCATTTGCAAATCAGACGGAGAACCGTGCAACAGCACCGCAAAACAGCGTGGCAAATGGCATTTCAACGAACGCTACAGGAGTTCAGAACACAACAGCCAACACCACTCAATCGTCTAACACGACCACACACCAAGTGGGACTTCCACAACCACATCAACGACTGCTGCTCCGATGGAAATTGATGCACATCCCGGAGGTATGCTTTCTAGACTGAGTTGGCCGCTAAAAGGTACAAACCCTCACAATATTGGGACAGGCATGTTCGAGGCAAATTACACCACAAGTGGCTGTACAATCGGAGGCGTGCATTGGACATGGCCAGCATCAGATGTCAATCCGAAGCACTATGTAGTGGTTCCAACAACAATTTTAGGGAAACCGTATCTAGTCTGGTGTCATCTTGCACCACAAAAAATGCTCGGAAAGCCTGAGAACGGAAGTAATGGATACGGGCCTAATCAGATTGAACCGATTGGACCCTCGCAAATGTGGCGGACACCTTGGAGCATAAAGGGCGGTTCGTTAAGTAACCGTGCAACGTTAATTACAGATAATATTCCGCCAGTGTTTAGCACAAGTGGGCAATCAACTTGTACTATCTTGATCTTGCCAATCATAAAATCGTCGGATTGGCAAGTTTGATGAACGGGGGAGGCTTATTTTACGGAATGCGCGTTGTGTCTGGGATGGTGTTTACAGGCTCTGCAACTGATTTGACTTCGAACGCCCAGATACAAGCGGTTGCTTATGTTTATAACGAGGTCACAGGGAAACGCACGTCAGTGTCCTCTTCTGCCGTTATGTCTCAAAATAACGGCTTTAACGACTGGTCGATTCAGGGGGGGAAGATTTATGATGCCAGCAATAAGCTTCAAGCTGAGTTAAAGTTACTCGCGTCGGTGACGTTGGAACCTTCTGCGTTCACTTTTGGCGTATCCAATCAAAATCAATAAACAGAGGCAGGGACTCTGCTCAATTACCAAATGGGCCGTGAGGCCCCACGCATAGGGAACTAATTCGCATCGTCCAGGAAACCGTTGATTAAAAATTAAGGTAAAACAAGGAATCTATGCCACTGCTCTCTGAAATTTAGGAAATCTTAAAGTGAGCGTGGGACCTAATCCATCGAGTTGGTCACAGAAAGAGGTGGGGTCCACCGAAAATAAACACTACTTTAGATTCTATTGGCTTTGGTAGGTACTTTTGGGGTGCAGGCCGTTTATTGGGGCATGGCTGGTTTCGCGGCGTTTGGCGCAACGGGCATGGGGATAGGGTCGGTGGTGGGTAAAGAAGGTGGAGGGCTATCCTTGGAAGACATGGTGGATCGCCCTAAATTATTGCAAACACAATGGGACGCCTGGAGAGTGGGAGCGATGATTGGACTTGGTATCCACCATTCAAGCCGACAGAAAGAGTGAGTTTTCGTTTGTATTAGGAAACCATGACACCCTGGGATGGACGAAACGGGAACTGATACGCTGGTCAAGGCAGCCGCGTTACTTCATGCAAGCAGGAAAGGACTAGCTTTTGGATGTGGACGTGGCTCTTTGATGAATTCAGCGTTTGAACCACTTTTGTAGCCCAAGTGCAATGGGAAAAAGAATGAATAGGGTTAGGAAAAAAGAGATTAAAAAGGGCAATGAATATCACCCTCCTTTCAGATTCAGCGTGTGCGTCCTGTTCACAGAGGTGTTCACCGGAGATTATAGACTCGAAAAATGAACGGGGTGTGTAGCACGTGTAATTGATTGGTAATGATTTGTGGATGATTCTCTCCAACAAAAAGGGATTTGAACAAGAGTTTGAATCCCTTTTTCAACCGGATTGCTTGTTCCCTTTTCCACTCCCTTTCCACACTGCTTTTTCTTGCACAATCTTTACACTGTTTTTATACGGCCTTCATAAGGGTGGGTTACCTTAAGATGTGCAAAGAAGTTAGGTCTGCAAAGAAGTCAGGTGTGCAAATCTGAGGGAGGGAGTCAAAGTTTGCAGCGAATTCTTGTCGTGGATGACGAACCCAACCTTGTGAAGCTGTTGCAATACCATTTGCAACAGGCCGGTTTTGAGGTCCTTACAGGGGAAAACGGTGCGGAGGTGGTGGAAATGGTCGAAGCGCAACAACCGGATGCCGTACTTCTGGATTGGATGCTCCCCGGTTTGGACGGACTGCACGTTTGCCGTGCTCTGCGTGCAAAAGGCATCCATACCCCTGTCTTGATGCTGACTGCCCGAGATGATGTGGTGGACCGTATTTTGGGATTGGAGGTGGGTGCGGACGACTATATCACCAAGCCTTTTTCCATGCGCGAAGTGGTGGCCCGAGTTCGTGCAGTCTTACGTCGTTATTCCACTGAAATGGGCACCGAGAAATCCGGGGTGTGGCAGGTGGGGCCCATTTTCGTGGATGAAAATCTCTACGAGGTGCAGGTGCACAACAAACCAGTGACGCTTACAACGCGGGAGTTTGAGTTGCTCCGTTATTTTTGCCAACACGCCGACAGAGTCGTCACGCGTAACCAGTTATTGCTGGATGTTTGGGGATATGAGTTCAGTGGTGACAATCGCATTGTGGATATTCATGTTTCTCATTTGCGAGACAAAATTGAGCCAGACCCAAAGTCGCCGCAGTACATCAAGACCATTCGCAGGATGGGATACAAACTAGTTCGCTTTGACGAATAGGGCCACTTCCTCAAGAGGGAATTAGCACAAAAACAAAACATTGTCTTTACCTGATTTACAGTGGATTCACATGCCCACAATGTTTTTCTTTTATACTGACACCCGTAACGTGGTCTAACAGCCAGCGCTTGTCCAGATAGGTTTAAGGGGGTGAATCAACGCGGTGGGTGACCCAATAGATTCTGTAATCCGTGTGCAGCAGTCACATCGGACGGAAGTTCCACATCGTGTGGCAACCCTTGGTGGCATTGCCGCCGCAGGTTGGGTGCTGATGGCTCCGGCGTTGTTCTTTTTAACACTGTTTGTTTTCGTTCCCATCATCTATGTTGTGTATTTGAGTTTTTACAAGTCAAATCTGTTGTCACCCCATCCTACTTTTGTCTGGTTACAAAACTATGTAGACTTGTTCCACTCGGAAAACTTTTTGCAAGCCTTTCACAACAGTGTGTTTCTCGGTGTGGGGATGTTGCTTTTGTCCCTGCCCCTGGGTCTCGTGTTTGCCAGTCTGCTCAATATGAAATTGCAGGGATCGCAGGTGTACCGCACTCTTCTTTTCAGCCCCTATGTGATGCCGCTGGTGGGGTCCGGGTTGGTGTTCACACTGCTGTTCAATACAGACGATGGGCTGGTGAACCACATGCTAACGGCCCTTAGTCTGCCTGCGGTGAATTGGTTGGGTTCCAGTCACACCGCCCTGTTCTCCATTCTCGTGCTCTCTGTTTGGCAGTACACCGGTTATTACATGCTGATTTTTTTAGCAGGTTTACAAAATGTTCCCCAACCCTTAGTGGAAGCCAGCCAGGTGGATGGGGCCGGGCGTGGGCAGACGTTTTTGCATGTCACCCTGCCTGCGCTTTCTCCGAGCCTCTTTTTCGCGATGGTGGTATGTTTGATTCAATCTTTTCAGGTTTTTGACCAGGTCTATGTGATGACCGGGGGTGGACCGGACGGGGCTTCCACCACGCTCACCTATTACATCTTTGAGAAAGGATTTCAGATGTTTCAAATGGGTCCGGCGGCAGCGGCATCCGTGTTCCTTTTGGTGGTTCTTGCGGTCCTTTCCCTGCTACAGGTGTACATCAGCCGACGTTGGGTGGTGGATGAATCGTGAAACGCGCAACCCCCTTGGAACGAATCTTGGCCCATGGAGTACTGGTATTGGCGGTGATGCTCTGCCTGATTCCCGTGTACTGGATGGTGCGTTCTTCCTTGACGACGAACGCGGGCATCTTCGACATCCACTTTCAGCCCTGGATTGTCCAGTTTCACTGGCGCAATTTTGGCGCGGCATGGTCTTCCCAGCCCTTTGCCCTTTTCTTCGTCAACAGCATTGCGTCCAACTTCATTCTTGTCATTTGTCAACTGGTCACCTCGGCCCTAGCGGCCTACGCACTGGTTTTTGTGCCCTTTCGCGGCAAACAGGTGCTGTTCTTTCTCGTTCTTTTGGCCATGATGATCCCGTTGCAGGCCACGTTCATTCCCATTTACAGTATGCTCAGCGACGTGCACCTCATCAACACCTATGGGGCGCTAATTCTTCCCTTTGCTGGTTCGGCCTTTGGCATTTTTCTGCTGCGCCAAGGATTTAGTTCCATTCCCAAAGAAATGGTTCGCGCCGCGAGAATCGACGGGGCCAGCGAATATCGCATTTTGTGGAGCATGGTCTTGCCCAATGCGAAACCCGCATTGATGACCCTGTTTCTCTTGAATTTTGTCTACCATTATAACAGTTTGTTTTGGCCGCTGGTGGCCACAAACTCCACCAATATGCGTGTCATTCCAGTCGCTCTGGCGTATTTTCTCAGCCAGGATGCGGGCCAGGGATTGCAGTGGAACTTGATGATGGCCGCTGATTTATTTTCCGTGATTCCTGTGGTGCTACTCTTCTTATTCGGGCAACGCTACTTTGTCCAAGGCATTATGAGCACGTCACTGAAGGGGTGATGGGACTCGACAAAATTTCGCTTAAAAAAGTCACGCGGCTGAAGAAGCCATGCAGCTGAAAAAACGGGCGGCTCGCGATTCGCCACTTTAGAAAGGGGAACAAGTACACATGAAAAAGTCGACACAAATCATCGCCACTACGACAGGCATCCTCACCGCCCTCACCGCTGTGACAGGTTGTGGCACCTCGTCTAGCAACACTGCCGGATTGACCCAAGCAGCTACCCAAAGTGGAAAACAACCGGTCACAGTGACGTTTTGGTATGGTGTGGGCAGCACCCTGAGCAGCGACATCCAGCAGATGGTTGCCGAGTTTAATCAGTCCCATCCCGGCATTCACGTGGTTGCGACCTATGAGGGAAGTTACTCAGGGGGTGGCGCAGAACAGCAAAAACTGCTGGCGGCGATTAAGGCCGGGAGCCCTCCGGACATTGCCCAGATTGAAGTACACGCGATGCCACTGTTTGCCTCGTCCGGGAAACTCGTCAACCTGACACCCTTGATGCAGCAGAGCCGTGTGGACGCACCTGACAATTTCCTGCAGGGCATGCTGGTGTCGACACAGTATCAGGGAAATTCCTATGGGGTTCCTTTCAACCGCAGCGTCCCTGTTCTGTACTATAACAAGACCCTGTTTGCCCAGGCTGGAATTGCGCATCCGCCAACCAATTGGACGGAAATGAGCATGGATGCCGCAAAGCTTACACACGGATCGGGGAATAGTAAGGTTTACGGATTCGAACCCCTGGTGGACTGGTGGCCCTGGGAGTATGCGGTGGAGTCGAGTGGGGGCACCATTCTCAATGCGAGTGGCACCAAGGCAACCTTTGGCCAAGCCAATGCCCTCGGAATTTTGAACGCTGAAGACCAACTGGTGAAACAAGGGGATGCTACCGTGGAGACAGGTCCAAACTACTGGACCTTGATGACGGAAGACTTCATTCACGGTCGTGTGGCCATGGATATTGACTCTATTGGGAGCGCGGGAACGGTGACACAGGGGGTTGGGACAAACTTTCAATGGGGAACCGCACTGCTGCCCAAAGACGCGACATTGGCCGTCCCTCCGGGGGGCGGGGATATGGCCATTTTTAATACTTCCACAGCGCAGGTTCAGGCGGCCTGGCAGTTCATTCAGTGGTGGACCTCGCCGGCACAGTCGGCCAAGTGGTCCATGGAGACCGGCTATCTGCCAGTGCAAAAGGCGGTGTTGCAAGACCCCACCTACCAGGATTTTCTCAAGCAACACCCACAGTTTACCACCGCTATTAAGGAATTAAAGGATCAGGTTCCGTCGCCGTCTTCCCCCAATTATCTTGCAGTATTGCAGGGGGTGCAACAGGGTTTGCAGGGCATCTTTGATGAAGGGAAACCGGTGGCTACCACCATGCAGCAGGTGGCCTTGCAGGCGGACAGCAACCTTAACTAATCTGCATTGCGGCGCATCAGCGGATCGAGTTCATGTGTTACAATCCTATAGGGGTTTCTTCTGCAAATCAACCCCTCCAGCGGGGATTTCCTTGGGAACTGAATCGACGGTCTCAAATAAGGGACCATAGGGCGCTTATGGGTGTTTTTAAGTCACTTTTCTCACAAATAGGCGTTCGCCAGGCCCTTATTTGAACAAAATCAGGGCAAACACGATGGGAAAACGTGCATTAGACGACTTTCACGCCCTTATTTGTCTTTCATCCCACGAAATTTGATGATTTAGCGACTGGGGAACGCTTAATTCCAGAACCGTAAAAATTGATCCCCTGCACACTAAAGAGGGCCTCCCCAATCCTGCGGGCAGGGGGTGGCCCACTCTTCCCTTCGAAAAAGCCGAATAGACATGATTGTAGGGGCTATTGCTGCGGCTTTTTTGAACGGAAGGGAAGGGGGAAGCACCATTCCCCCTGTTCTCCGCTTTTTTCATGTTCTAGGTCAGCGATGGAGCAGTTTGAGGAACTCGCGCATGAAACCAGGCAGGTCAGGCCAAGCGTGACCAGACACCAGGTTGCCGTCCACATACAGGTGTTCGGTGATGTAGGTGGCCCCCATTTGGCGCACGGACACGCTGCAGGCGATGTAGGCGGTCATGGCGCGACCCTCCAATAGGTCACTGACCGTCTCCAACACCTGGGCGGCATGGCAGATGGCACCGACGGGCTTGTTGGCCTCAAAAAAGTGGCGTAAAATCCACGGGACTTCGGGACTGAGTCGAATGTACTCGGGTGCGCGTCCGCCGGGAATGATGAGGCCATCGTATTCTTCTGGATGGACCTGCGCAAAAGACAGGTTGGCTTGAATCTGGTAACCCGGCTTCTCGGTGTACGTATCCCAAGTTTCAAAATCGTGGACCACGGTGTGTAAAACCTTGGCAGAAGGTGCGGCGATGACGGCCTCAATATCCTCTTCCAAAAGGCGGTAGTAAGGGTAGTAAATTTCCAATGCCTCGACGGCGTCACCACTCAAAATCAGGACCTTTTTTGACAAATAAATCCCTCCTCAAAAAATTCATTCTAGGCAAACAGGCCCTGTCCATTCGGTGCAAACAGGCCCTGTCCATTCGGTGCAAACAGGCTTTGTCAAAATGCACGACCAGCCAAAAGCAGTCCCTGTCCAACGGTCGTCTGGAACATACAGCTAAGGTCAATATATCACAATTTTTCTGTGGTATCTGTTAATATGCAATATTCTACGATGATTATCAGGCTTGCCGATATTTTGTGCACAGGTCAACCTTTTTCCCACACACGCTCAGGTCTCTGAACCCAGCCGATGTCGACGACTACGGTGCAGCAGGTGCAGGGCCAATCCCACCAGGAGGGCTGCCAGAGCCACTTCTAACTGGAACAAGGATTCCTGCAGAATCAGCCAGAGTGAGAGCACACTGGCCAAGGCGGGCAGGGTCCAGCCCAGCGGCAAACGGAAGGGTCGACTCGTTGTCCGGGTTTTAGGCCGAATGCGCAATACGATGACGGACAGGCAGACCATCAGGTATTCGTACATGCGTGCCGCTACATTGAGTAAAAGCAGGTGCTGAAAAGTTCCTGTGACGGCCAGAAGGATGGCCAAAATACCGGTGATCCAGATTGCGCGGACTGGGGTCAGCCGACGGCGATGGGTATAAGCAAAAAACCTCGGCAGGGTGTTGTCCAGCGCGAGGGCGTAGAGGGTTCGCGGTGCGGCTAAGGCTACCCCACTTTGCGTACCCAGAATGGACAGTGCTGCCCCTAGGGTCATAACCGTTAACCCGCCGGCAAACATCAGTCTACCCACCTCGGCTAAGGGAGCCTGGGCTGTGGCGAGGTGCGGGTCTATGTGCATTGCCGCCCCTTGAATAAGCATGTAAAACACGGTAACGGACAGTAGAGTTCCCAAAATGGCCACAGCCACGGTGCGTCGGGGATTGACCATCTCGCCAGCGGGAATGGCTGCCATTTCAAAACCGCCATAAGCAAAAATCAAAATCAACACGGCCTGACCAAAGTGTAGGTGTGCAGGGTGGATTAGGCTTCCGCCCATTGCCGGATGGGTTACAAACAGGGCGACGACAATCAACAGCAACAGGGGAACCACTTTGGCCACAGTGAACACTGCAATGGCGACAGAGCCACTTTTCACGCCCAGTGTGTTGAGTAGGCACAACAGTCCAATGACCAAAATGATGATGGCGGCACGCCAGGGGGCGAGCACGGGAAACAGTGTCGCCAGGTAGCTGACAAATCCATTGGCCAAGGCGGCCCAGCCTACTAAGTAAGTCAGCCAGGCCATCCAGCCCACGGTGAAGCCCAAAGTTTCGCCCATGGCGGCGGTGGCATAGGCATAGGCTCCACCCGTACGTTGAGTCATGCTGCTCAATTCCGCAAAAGACAAGCCTATCAGGATACAGACTCCGCCGGCCACTAGGTAGGCCCACAGGGCCTGCGGACCAGCAAGCTTTGCCACCTGCCCGGGTAGCAAGAAGATGCCGCCCCCAATCACCCCGTTAATTCCTATCATCCACACCTCAGGGGCGTGTAGTGCTTTGCGAAGGTGTTCCTGCAAACTAATTCCTCCTTCTCCTATGTGGTAACAATGATAACATGTTTTGTGACGAAAACCAGCTTGCGAAAAGTGAGAAAAGGAATTATTGTATATACACATGTCTTTACATAGAATGCGTGTCCGAATAGAGCGAAATGGATTGGAAGCATGTGAATTCAGGCGGTGTCAGACCGCTTTGCACAGGAGGAGATGGCTATTTTCATCACGCAAGGGGTGCAGTCGCTGTTGGCGCTTGCCCTCGCCGAGGACATCGGGCGAGGGGATTGGACCAGTGAATGGATGATTCCGCAGGACCTCACCGCGACGGCTACGGTTTGGCTGAAGCAGGCCGGTGTGGTGGCTGGCGTGCCGGTGTTGGCCCGAGTGTACCGAGAACTGGAGCCTGCAATTCAGGTGATACCGCTTGTGGCAGAGGGGGTTGAGGTAAGCGAGTCCACACCCATTTGCCGGGTGCTAGGACCGGCTCGGGCACTGCTGACTGGCGAGCGGGTGGGACTAAACTTTGTGGCCCGACTCAGCGGGATTGCCAGCCAGACTCGCCAGGCGGTCCAGCGATTGGCAGGGACTGGAGTGCAGCTTCTGGATACTCGTAAAACCACCCCCGGATGGCGCGATTTGGAGAAGTACGCGGTGCGCATGGGGGGTGGACGGAATCACCGTTTTGGACTGGATGACATGATTTTAATTAAGGACAACCACATTGCCTTAGCGGGGGGCATCCAGGCTGCGGTATCGCAAGTCCGTCGGCAGGCAGCTTTGTCACAACGCATTGAGGTGGAAGTGGATACCCTGGAGCAATTGGCGGAGGCTTTGGACAGTGGCGTCCATCTCATCCTTTTGGACAATATGGATACGCCCACACTCAAAAAGGCGGTGGACCTCACACAGGGTAGAGTTCCCTTGGAAGCCTCAGGCAACATGAACCTAGATAGACTGCTGGAGGTGGCGGCTACGGGCGTGGATTATATTTCCATGGGAGGACTCACACATGGGGCCGTTAGCCTTGACGTAGGGTTAGAAGTCGTGGTTTGGGACAGCGCGAATTTGGACAGTGTGCACCCCCAGGCTACCCACGTTGGTGGATGCGAGAGGGGTGTAAACGACGATGCAGCAAGAGGACTTTGATTTTGTCATTGTGGGTCAGGGTATTGCTGGGAGTGCTGCGGCCTATTGGCTCAGTCAGTATGGTGTGGTAGCCCTGGTAGCGAAGGGTGGGCAGACAGACAGCAATTCCTTTCATGCACAGGGCGGTATGGCTGCCGCCGTGGGAGCACAAGACCAGTGTGTGTTTCATGCAGAGGATACGATTCGCGCTGGAGCGGGATTGTGTCACATAGAGAAAGTCAATCGGCTGGTGGAGCGAGCACCCCAGGTGGTGGAGTGGTTGGAGGGGTTGGGTGTTCCCTTTCAGCGGACCCCCCAGGGCTTGTGGGAGTTAGGGCTGGAAGGTGCCCATGGCCGGCCACGCATTTTACATGCTGGGGGCGATCAAACCGGTCGTAAAATGATGCAAACCCTGTTACAGGTCTTGGAGCAACAGCCGCATCTTCAGTTCTGGAACGACCTGTCTGTCATCGGTTTGGTAAAAAACCAACAAGAGCGGGTGGTGGGCGTGGTAGGGCAGTCGCTTTCCCAACCCGGGGCAAGCAGGGTGATGCTGCGCGCTCGCAAAGCAGTCATTCTTGCCACGGGTGGGGTGGGGCAACTGTTTTTACATACCACCAATCCGTTGGGAGCTACCGGGGATGGATTGGCTTTGGCTTATGCGGCCAACGCGGCGTTGCGCAATCTGGAGTTTGTGCAGTTTCACCCGACAGCGTTACACGAACGCAACAATCCCCACTTTCTCATCTCCGAGGCGGTGCGGGGCGCCGGGGCTCGCCTGGTGGACGCACAAGCCAATCCTCTTGTGATTCCCCACCCCCTGCAGTCTCTGGGGCCTCGCGACGTGGTGGCGCGGGCCATTGATGGGCAACTGCGGGTGGGGCAGCGTGTTTATTTGGATGCTCGTTTGGTGAAGAATTTTGCGGAACACTTTCCTGCAATTTTTGAACACTGCGCAGAGCAAGGCCTCAATCCCCAGGTAGACCTGCTGCCCGTGGTTCCGACAGCACATTTCATGATGGGGGGCATTGCTGCACAGATGGACGGGCAGACCCATGTCACCGGACTGTACGCCATTGGGGAGGTGGCCAACACGGGGGTACATGGGGCCAATCGGTTAGCCAGCAATTCCTTACTGGAGGGGCTGGTGATGGCCTGGGAATTGGCCAACGGGGCAGCGGACATGGTGTCGGCCCAATCCCTCTGTGTCGCGGACCCCACCGAGGAGTTTTTCACGCCAGATGGACCTGAGGTATTGCAGCGGGTGCGGGAAATTTTATGGCAGAGCGCAGGCATTGTGCGCAGTACTGCCACACTGTGCGACGGCGAGGCGAAGCTTCGCCACTTGTCAGCCCAATTCCAAAAGTCTGCGGCTGTGACGGTAGCGCAGTTGATTGTCACGGCAGCTTTGCACCGGGAGGAAAGCCGGGGCGCCCATTTTCGGAGTGATTTTCCGGAACACAGTGTGCACTGGGACGGCCTGGACACATGGCAGGTGCGACAGCAAATAGGGGGGATTGTCCATGAACGGACAGCTTCAGCGGACAGATGAAGTGCAACTGACGGCGGCCATTCGGGTGTTGAAACAACAGCGCCAGGCGCTGATACTGGCACACAACTATCAACGCAAAGAGGTGCAGGATGTGGCCGATGTGGTGGGAGACTCGCTGGCTTTGGCGAGGGCTGCCCTGCATACCGATGCGAAGGTGATTGTTTTTGCTGGAGTACACTTTATGGCTGAGACGGCAGCAATTCTTAACCCAGACAAACAGGTGTTGCTCCCCGACCTGCAGGCGGGGTGTTCTTTGGCGGACACCATCAATGCGGACCAATTGCGGGCTTGGAAGGCGGAACATCCGGGAGCGGTGGTGGTGTCCTATGTGAATACCCAAGCCACGGTGAAGGCGGAGAGTGACTATTGCTGCACCTCGGCCAATGCTGTGGCTGTGGTGTCCGCCATCCCTGCGGACAGGGAGGTGCTGTTTTTGCCAGACATGTTTCTCGGCGCGTATGTACAGCGTGTGACAGGGCGAACGAATATGCACATTTGGCTGGGGGAGTGTCATGTACACGCCGGGATTGCCCCAACGGATGTTCACACCGTGTTGCAACAACACCCCACCGCAGAGGTGTTGATACACCCGGAGTGTGGTTGCTCCACTTCTGACTTATACTTGCTGGCAGACGGCACCCTGCCAAAGGAGCGCACCCGGGTATTGTCCACAGGCGGCATGTTGCGTCACGCACAGGAAAGTGATGTCGAGGAGTTCGTTGTGGCCACAGAAATTGGCATCCTCCACCAACTACAAAAACAAAGCCCAGAGAAAAAATTTATTGCCGCAAATTCGCACGCCATCTGTCCGTTTATGAAAGAAATTACGCTGGAAAAAATACTCACTGCGCTGCGCGAAAACCGCTATGTCATCACGGTACCGACAACAATTGCCCAGCAAGCCAGGCAGGCCATTGAGCGGATGGTGGCAGTGGGCTGAGCAAACTGAACTTTTCGCGCCCTCGCGGGTCTATACAGACAATAGGGGCGCAAAAAAAGCAATATAAAAAGGCAATATAAAAAGGCAATATAAAAAAGCAATATAAAAAAGCAATATAAAAAAGCCATACACTAGGGCACACAATCACCTATACGTCTGTGCGGACTCATTGCGCTCGCGTCTCCCAACAAAGACGGGACGAGGTGAACTGCGGGATGAAAGTGATGAAGGGACTTTTCAAGGGGTTGCTTGTGACCACTGTATTAGCCGCAATTGGTTGGGTTTCCATTTGGGTGTATTTCACACGGGTGTCTCCCATTGCCAGCCAAGTGAAGGCTGTGGTCCTACAGCGAGTGGCCAAACGGCACATCCATTTTCTCACTTATGAGCAATTACCTGTGGGGTATCGACAGGCTGTCGTAGCCACCGAAGACAGAACCTTTTATTCGAACATCGGCGTAGATTTCTTTTCCATTGTACGTGCGGCCTGGGTGGACCTGCAGCAGGGTAGCTTTGTGCAGGGGGGCTCTACGCTGACACAACAACTGGTGCACAACACGCTACTCAACCACCAGCCGAAGACGGTCTACTGGAAAATACGCGAAACCATTGACGCTATAGGCCTTTATGACACCATGAGTAAGCAGGAGACGTTGGCCTTGTACGCCAACGATATCTACTTTGGCCATGGGGCTTACGGATTGTATGCCGCAACCCAGCAGTATTTTGGCAAGCCCCTGGGGGCGCTGAATCCAGGGGAGTTGGCGATGCTGGCTGGAATTCCCAATGCCCCCAGCGTTTATGATCCGTTGCGCAACCTTCATCTGGCCAGAGAGCGGCAGCAAATTGTGGTGCAAAGTATGGTGGCCGACGGGGTTATCAGCGTGACGGAGGCAAAAGGGATTTTGCAAGACCCAATTGAGCTGGCATGATGGCGGCAGCTTGGCTGCGCTTTAGAGGTGTCCGGATTTGATGATGGACCAGATGAGCAGCACCATCATCAGCAGACCTACCACCAGGCCCACGTCGGTGACAGGAGTTTGAAAAATACGAGCGGGGGATTTGTCTAAGGCGGAGGCCACCATCCAGCCGGACATAAAAATGCTAAAGGACAACAGCAGAATGCTGAAAGACAGTCGGTTGCCAATGCGATCCAACTTGAGCAGCAGCTTGGGGAGCTCGGGGATTTGTATCTGCATCCGGGCTTTGCCATTGCGTAGGTCCTTTACAAGGGTACGCAATTGATGGGGGAAGTCTATTGCGAATTCTGCCATGTCAAGCAACAGGTGGAAACCTTGACGGGAGACGTTGGCGGGCCGCAGGCGTTGTTTGATGAGTTCTTTGCCAAACGGTTCTGCCACGTCCATGATGCGAAACTTCGGGTCTAGTTCTTGCACGACACCCTCGATGGTCAACAGGGTTTTTCCCACCAAGCTCAGTTCAGCGGGAATTTGAATCCGATGCCGAAAGGCTACAGTCAGCAGTTCCCGTACAGCCTCACCCAAATTTACTTGGCTCATTGCCACATCATAGTATTTTTCCCGCATATCTTCCACATCACGCCGCAGCTTGGACTCGTTCACGTCTGCGGGGACCACACCCATGCGGCGCAAGGCACGCAGAATCATGTCTGTGTTGCGACGCATCAGACCAATGATGAGGCCAGACAGGTGTTGCTTCATATCTGGGGTTAGACGTCCCACCATGCCAAAGTCCATAAACAAAATGACGTGTCCAGGCAGTGCCGCAAGATTCCCCGGGTGGGGGTCGGCGTGAAACACACCCTGTAACAAGAGCTGGCTAAACACCGCTCTAGACGCCCGGGTTGCCAGTTCCTTCGGATCGAACCCGGCTTCCAGTAAGTGCTGGCGGTCACTCAGTTTAATGCCTTCCACAAATTCCATTACCAGTACGCGCGGTGTCGTGTAGTCCCAAAAAATTCGTGGAATGCGCACTGTTGGGTCCTCAGAAAATTGATGGGCGATCCGTTCCGAGTTGCGGGCTTCAATGGTGTAGTCTAACTCATTCATGAGGGTGCGGCGGAACTCTTCCACGACCTCTCCGAGTTGGTAGTGGCGCGCCCATTCGATATGTCGTTCGGCCATGTCCATAATGTCTGCCATGACTTCAAAATCGGTTTCAATGCGCACGCGGATATCTGGGCGCTGCACCTTGACAGCCACCACTTCGCCGGTGTGCAAAACCGCCCGGTGGACTTGACCGATGGAGGCAGACCCTACTGGGGTGGGGTCAAAGCTTGCGAAGACCTGGGATAGGGGGGTACCAAGGTCTGCTTCAATCACCTGTGTCATCTGTGTGACGGGAAAGGGAGGCACCTCGTCCTGCAACTTGGACAACTGCTGTGTTAAGTCGAGCGGAAATAGGTCTGGACGCAAACTGGCCACCTGGCCAAACTTAATAAAGGTGGGCCCGAGTTGTTCAATGACCACCCGAATGCGTTCATACAGGTTTAGAGTGTCCCGCAAGGGTGGAGCGCGGTGGGCCCGTAAAGGCAGGGACAGCAACTGGGACAGCCCAATTTCGTCCAGAAACCAGCCAAAACCGTGTTTTATTAAGATTTGCGCAATTTCTCGGTATCGCTGCAAATGGCGAACGCGTTTGCCAACGAGCAACCACGTCACCCCCCTGTTTTGGCCAGTGGCCCCGGTTACTAAGATTGCAACTGGGGCATACAGACTTAGTCTAGCACAGGTGAACGTGGGAATCCTAGGAATTCCACCTTAGGGTGGGTGCAAGACGGGCGCGACACAAAGGTAGCGCACTCCACGTTGCTTTCCCGCCAGGCGAGCGTCATGGCGTCGGCCACCTGGGTTGCAATTTGATTGCTGTCACACCAGGCAAGTAAAGTGGGTCCGGCACCGCTGAGGGTGGTAGTGAGCGCGCCCGCCCGCAGGGCCGCTTTACGCACCGCTACAAACCCAGGGATGAGATTCTGGCGGTACTGTTCATGCAGGTAATCGCGAAAGCTCCCCCTCAGCCAGTCCAGCTTGTCCTGGCTTAGTGCCAGCACCAAGCGGGCCGCCTGGGCCGAGTTGGCAGCGGCGTCTGTCAAGGGGACGTGGCTGGGCAGCACCCGCCTGGCATCTTCGGTACGCAAGGGAAAGTTGGGCACGGCGACAGCAAAACACAGCCGCTCCGGCAAGGGCAGGGGGAATGAGCGGGGGCCGCCTCCCTCGGTCACGGACAACCAGGCTCCGCCAAGCATGGCGGGGGTGACGTTGTCTGGGTGTCCCTCGAGGTCTACAGCCATCGCCAGCAACTTATTTTCCCCGTAGGCCCGTGCGGGATCAAAATGTTGTAGTAAGGCATTGCCCAGCATCAGGCCACTGACAATTGCGGTGGCGCTGGAACCTAAACCAGAGGCGACAGGCACTTGGTTGTCTAGGTGTAAATCCCAGTTGTGGGGAACCTTTGAAGTGCCTGATTGCTCCAAGACAATGTCGATGGTGTGGACAATGACATTGCTGCGATCCGTAGGCAGCAATCGCGCCGATTCGCCGTGGATGGTCACGGTGAAGCTGCGATTAAGGTATAATTCCACGGTGTTGAACAAGTCCAGGGCCAATCCCATGCTGTCAAACCCGGGACCTAGGTTGGCCGTGGTTGCAGGCACTCGCACCCGCATTCGCGGCAGCTCGTCGATAGGGTTTACCGCCTGTGCACCCGGGTTTGTTCCCAGCTGGGTGGAGGGTGACTGAATCATAAGGACTGCTCCAATACTTTTGTGACCGCTCCAATCTGTGCGTCTACCACGGTGGGTTCTTGGGGGCTCACGGCCATCGCGTTGTCCGGGTCTTTCAGACCGTTGCCGGTTAATACGCAGACAATGGTTTCTCCTTTGCCAAGCGTTCCCGCTGCAGCCAATTTGAGCAGTCCGGCCACAGACGCGGCGGAGGCGGGTTCGGCAAACACGCCCTCCCTGGCAATCAATTGATAGGCCTCACGAATTTCGTCATCGCTGACCGCTGCAATGGCTCCCTGGGACTCCTTGGCCGCAGTTAAGGCCAGTGCGCCAGAGGCTGGGTGACCAATGCGGATGGCTGTGGCGAAGGTTTCTGGGTTGTCAATGCCGACACCGCGCACCAATGCTGCCGCCCCTTCCGCTTCAAAACCGTGCATGTGGGGTCGGCTGGTTATTACGCCCGCTTTATAATAGGCCGAAAAGCCCATCCAGTAGGCACTGATGTTACCAGCATTGCCCACCGGAATGCACAATCGGTCCGGGGCTCGTCCCAGGGCATCACAGACCTCAAAGGCGGCCGTCTGTTGGCCCTGTAGGCGAAAAGGATTGATGGAGTTAACAATGGTGAGGGGGAGCGATTTTGCAACTTGTCGGACCAATTCTAGAGCCTGGTCAAAATTGCCTCGCACGGCCACAATTTCGGCACCGTAAATGCGAGCTTGGGCCAATTTGCCGAGTGCCACATAGCCGTCAGGAATTAAAATAAAAGACCGGATGCCCGCCCGTGCCGCATAGGCGGCCGCTGCGGCGGAGGTGTTGCCGGTGGAGGCGCAGATGACCGCGTTGCTCCCCGCTTCAATGGCCTTGGCCACAGCCAGTACCATGCCACGGTCCTTGAAGGACCCGGTGGGATTGGCTCCGTCATACTTGAAATACACCTCTGCCTGCAAGCGTTGACTCAAACGTTCTGAAAAAATTAAAGGAGTGTTTCCCTCAGACAAAGATAAGGTTGGAGTTTTATCAGTGACAGGTAACCAGGAACGATAATGTGCGAGTAAGCCAGGCCAGCGTGCCATGTGCATTTCTCCTTTTTACGAGACATCTCTCATTGTTGGCTATTATTGCGACGAGTCTGGCAGTTGTCAAGGACAGCCCCCGGGCAAGGCGGACGTAGTTTTCTCCTTGGCGACCGAATGCATATCCTTTAGTGATGACCCCGGCGGCCGTTTCCCTGCGGCCCATGGCAATGCCTGTGCGGACTGGCCTGGAAATATTGGTGCGTTGCTAAACAGCCATTGTCACAGCCACTGGGGGCAAAACGGGCAGTGGGGCAAAAAATGGCCACTGGGGGCAAAACGGGCAGTGGAACAAAACGGTCCGTGGAACAAAAAAAGGGGTAGCCGCCATTGCGGTTAGGAGAGATTTCCACAAACCAGTGGTTGCCATCCCCTCTTTAGCACGATAAAGTATAGACACAGTCTGCGCTACATTCGTGTGGTTAGGCTTCATGGGAGTGGGACACATGGGGATTGCGTATGGATTGAATATGGATTGAATATGGGGATTGCATAAAGAAGGATTTTTGATGGGTCAGGAGTGGTGACCGTGGGAATACCTGAGGAGGCAAACTCGCTGCGGGAAAGTGTCCAGCCGCCGCTGGCTGGTGTACATGGTACGGCCCAGGGTCCCAGGCACTTGTGGGGAACGCTGGAAATTGATGCATTGGGTCAACTGAGGCTGGGGGGAATTCCCGCCCAGGTGTTGGCAGAACGTTTTTTGACCCCGCTGATGGTGTACGATGAACAACTGTTGCGGGAGAATATGCGGGCTTTTCATCAGGCTTTGCAACAGACTGGCTTAAAGTACGACATTTCCTATGCGGCGAAGGCTTTTTGTACGTTGGCCATGTGCAAACTGGCGGATGAGGAAGGACTGTCCCTCGATGTCGTGTCGGGGGGTGAGCTGTACACCGCCTTACAGGCCGGAGTGGCGGGTGAAAAGATTCATTTCCATGGAAACAACAAGACCCCCGAAGAGTTGGCGTTTGCTTTAGAGTCGCAAGTCGGCGTGGTCATTGTGGACAATTTCACAGAGTTGACCCTGTTGGAAGGGATGGCTGCGGCTCGGGGTGTGTTTGTAAATGTGTTGCTGCGTATTTCCCCTGGGGTGGAGGCGCACACCCACGAGTTTATTGCCACAGGCCAGCAGGACAGCAAGTTTGGGTTTGATTTGGCAAGCGGCCAAGCGCGTCAGGCCTTTCGCCAGGTCCGCCATGCACCCCATCTGCACTGCATTGGGTTGCATTCACACATTGGGTCACAAATCTTTGACTCCGTCGGTTTTGTGACCGCCGTGGAGCGGTTGAGCGAGTTATATGCCCAGGGTGTGATTCTCGGGTTGCCTTTGCGAATTCTCAATGTGGGCGGTGGATTTGGTATTCGCTATACGGAGGATGACACCCCCATGCCGATGGAACGTCAGATTCTGGCGATTTCCGCCGCTGTGCGCCGCAGTTTTGACGCCTTAAACCTGGACCTGCCAGAGCTGTGGGTGGAACCGGGTCGCAGCATTGTGGGGCTGGCGGGGACTACCCTGTACCGGGTGGGGACGCAAAAAGTGATGCCTGGGGTGCGCAACTATGTGGCGGTGGACGGGGGCATGACAGATAATCCACGCTTGGCCCTGTACGGATCAAAATATGAGGCGGTGTTGGCCAACCGGGCTTTGGACGATGCCTGCGGCGACTGGACGGTGGCAGGCAAGTGCTGTGAAAGCGGGGACGTTTTGATTTGGGACACTCCCTTGCCAAAACCCCAACCGGGGGATGTGGTGGCGGTATTCGCTACGGGAGCGTACAACTATTCCATGGCCAGTCACTACAACCGCAACCCGAATCCGGGCGTGGTCTTTGTGCGCGATGGCCGGGTGGCCGTGGTGGTGCAACGAGAAACTTGGGCCGACGTGGCTCGGCTAGATTTGCCCCTGGTTTATGACTAAACAGCTTCGTCTGTCCGGATGGGGACACTTTTCGCAAGCGCTGTCACGCGAAATTTCTCTACCTTTGTTATAATAAAAGGTGGTAGCGCGAGAGGAGAGACGAAGCGTGAACAAAATGCAGGAAAGCTTGTTGGAACTGATTGTTGAAACATCCACCAATCTGCCCCCGGATGTGCGACGGGCCATCAAACGGGCGGAATTGGAGGAGCAGTTTGGTTCCCAGGCGGCGTTGGCCCTCGAGACCATTGTCGACAACATTGTATCGGCAGAGGAGGACCGGCAGCCCATCTGTCAGGACACAGGCATGCCCACTTTTATGGTAAAGTGCCCAGTGGGGTTCAATCAACTGCACTTGGTGGAGGACATCAGGGCCGCTGTGGCAGAGGCTACCAAACAGGGAAAATTGCGGCCTAATTCAGTGGATTCGCTGACGGGCAAGAATTCTGGGGATAATTTGGGACCGGGCACACCGGTGATACACTTTGAACAGTGGGAACAAGACGGGTTGGATATTCGCCTGATTTTAAAAGGTGGCGGCTGTGAAAACAAGAATATCCAATATTCCCTTCCAATGGAGTTGCCAGGATTGGGGAAGGCTGGTCGTGACTTGGATGGGGTGCGCAAGTGCATTTTGCACGCGGTCTACCAGGCACAGGGTTTTGGGTGTGGAGCTGGATTTTTAGGGGTGGGTATTGGCGGGGACCGCACCACCAGCTATGAGTTGGCAAAACAGCAGCTGTTTCGGGAATTGGAAGAAACCAACCCAAATCCAATTTTGGCGGATTTGGAAAAGTACGTCATGGAAAATGTCAATCACTTGGACATTGGAACCATGGGTTTTGGCGGCAAAGTGACTTTGCTAGGCTGCAAGGTGGGGGCTATAAACCGCATTCCCGCCAGCTTCTTTGTGTCGGTTGCGTATAATTGTTGGGCTTTCCGCCGTTTGGGCATCCAGGTTGACCCAACAACGGGTGTGGTGAAGGGCTGGTTGTACCGGGAGAAGCCAGAACTGATGGAGCGGCCTGTGGGTGGATTTGATTTAGACAAGGCCGTTGTGCTGCAGGCGCCCGTATCAGAGGCCCAGATTCAGGCTCTGAAAGTGGGAGACATTGTTTTGGTGAGGGGCACAATTCACACCGGCCGGGATGAATTGCACAAGTACTTGCTCAATCACGAGGCTCCGGTGGACCTGCAGGGAGGCATTCTTTACCACTGCGGCCCGGTGATGTTACAGGATGAACAAGGACAGTGGCACGTCAAGGCAGCTGGCCCCACCACAAGTTCTCGCGAGGAACCGTATCAGGCGGACATTATTAAGAAATTTGGACTGCGTGTGGTGATTGGTAAAGGTGGGATGGGACAGCAGACCCTAGAGGGATTGCAAAACTATGGGGCGGTCTACCTGAACGCCATTGGCGGTGCTGCCCAGTACTACGCCCGCACGGTGAAGAGGGTCACGGGCGTAGATCTGATGGACAAGTTTGGCGTGCCAGAGGCGATGTGGCACCTGGAAGTAGAAGGGTTCCCGGCCATTGTAACCATGGATGCACATGGGAACAGTTTGCACAAGGACGTGGAACAGCACTCCATGCTGAAACTGGCAGACCTGAAAGACCCCATATTCGTTTAAGCGGTCTTGGCTGTCTTTAAATGCGTGTCCGGAAAGGGGTCTGGTCAGACCCAAGCAGTGCCAGGAGGCCAGCCCAAAATGCGCACCAAGCGTACGTTTCTGGTACGTGAGGGAGCATTTTGGGGGACGACGCAGCAATGCGCCGGGGAGTTCTGACTCCTTTCCGGACAACCTCTTTAACCCAGCCGTTGCCACACGGATTGGAATACGCGTAGGTAGGGAACAAAGTCCTCCTTGCGCAGCCGCCACAGGTTGCCAAGGGGGCTTTTGTTGTAATGGGCAAACCATAGGTTATAAACCACGTAAGACACCCCGTAAGATACGGTGGAGGCTATGGCTCCACCCATCAAACTGAATCCGGGCAGCAGAGCGATGCAGATGAGGTAATTGATGGCGGCAGACATTCCATTCATTAGAATGGTACCCTTCGGGTGTCCCAGGGTATTGGTGACATACTGCAAAATCAGATTGCTGGGGGCTTTGACCACCAGTCCGGGCAGAAGAATCAAAAAAGGCCAGATGGCATGAATGTACCGGTGTCCGTAAGCGGCCACAATCAACCAGGGGAAAAACGCGGCCATTCCAATGGCCACCGCCCCGGAGGACAACAGGGCATGGCGGGAAGACAATTCGGTGATGGCAATGGCATCTTCGCGTTTGGCACCGGTCATGCGAGTGAACACCACCTGGGTAAGGGAACCGGAAATGTTCAGCAACACCTCGGACGCCGTGACGGCGATGCCATAGTCGGAAGCGGTATTGGCGGGCACCATGGCGCGTACCATCCAAAAATCCATGCGGTAATTGGCGATGTTCACCAAATTGGCGAGGGACAGCCAGCCGCCGTAGCGAAAGGTCCCCAGCCACTCCTCCCGCGTATAGTGCCACGGGTAGACCCGGCGTTTGTCCAATAGCCTGTAACTGATGAGCATGGCCCCACCCGCCGCCACCGCAGTGGTGACCGCCCAATTCATAAAGGTGAACATCAGTCGCCAAGCTTCGGGCATCTGTCGACCCATCAGAAAGACGGGCAAATAGAGCAAGAGAAACAACACGGGTTGGGCCGCGTTGATACGGTTCAGCCAGCTCATTTGGTTACTTCCCTGAAGAATTCTTGTGCCATAGCCGAAAATAAAGTTCAGGGGCATGGCATACAAGGCCCACACCCACACCATGGGCAAAGACAGGCCTAAAAGCAACGCGAGCGAGGTCCCCAGCCATAAGAGAAAGCTTATTCCAAACACAAACAGATTGCCCATCTGTAAAACCTGTTCCGCTCGCTCTGGATTTTTAGATAAAGCATAGGCGTAATACCCTGTAAATCCTCCCACATAGGTGGTGCCCGTGTTTGTGACGGTGCCCGCAAATTGAAAATTCAAGCGGTCCCCCTTGTCCACTAGGTAACGGGCGGTAAGGGCACCGTTGGCAAAGGTTACAAGGGATAAAAAGATCTTGTAAAAGAATGTATAGAGTGTGGCCCTGCGCATGTTCACGGGACTGTTGCCGCCTTTCTTGAATGAATCCCTAAATCTGAAAACCAGGCCTAATCGGGAGGACTCGGCACTGTTCCTAACCCCTGTTTGCCCATCGCTCGCTCCATCTAGGATGCTCTCGGGAACTGAATCGGAAATCTTAAATAAGGGACCACAGGTCGCTTATGGGCCTTTTCAAGCCATTTTTCGCATAAATAGGCGTCCGCCAGGCCCTTATTTCAGCAAATTCGCTGCAAACACAGTGGGAAATCGTGCAATAGGCGACTTTCGCACCCTTATTTGCGTTTCATCGCTTGATATTTGATGATTTAGCGACTGGGGGACGCTTAATTCCAGAATCGTAAAAATCGGTCCCCCTCTACTTAAAGAGGACCTCCTCAATATCCCCCGCGGAAGGACCAAACTGAAGTCCCGCCAAGAAAACTCGATCTATCACCCGCATGTTTCCCGCATGGAGGTCCCTGCATGGAGGGGCCTGACGTAGAATGGAGCAGGCACATTTTCATCCTTGGTGGGGACCGTCAGGCCATGAGTGTGATAGACAACCCTAAACAGGGTGTCCTTCCATGTAACGAAAGTTCATCAAAGGATCCAACCTTCATTCAAGGTACCCTGCTGCGAACTCGGATGCAAGCGCCCGTGACGGAGCGTTTTAATGGCTGTCTCAGAACTGTGGATGGTTAAATTTCCTTTTCCTGTGGTAACATTCAGATGTAAAGGGGGAGTGTCAGGTGCGGGGCGTCGACCTTATCCGGAAAAAACGTTTAGGGCAGTCTCTGACTGTTTCTGAAATTGAACAACTCGTCTCCCAGTATGTGGAGGGCACCCTACCGGACTATCAAATGAGTGCTTTTGCGATGGCCGTTTGTTTGCAGGGCATGACCCCTGAGGAAACTGCGGAGTTGACCCTGGCCATGGCACGCAGTGGCGAGCAGTTGGACTTGTCTGTCCTCTCAGGCATCAAGGTGGATAAGCATAGCACCGGGGGGGTGGGGGATACCACCACTCTTGTGCTGGCACCTCTGGTGGCGGCGGTAGGGGTAAAGGTGGCCAAGATGTCTGGCAGGGGCTTGGGACACACTGGCGGAACGCTCGACAAGCTGGAGTCCATCCCGGGTTTCTCCACAGACCTCAGTCTAGAGCAGTTTCTCGCCCAGGTACAGGAGATTGGGGTGGCGGTGGCGGGGCAAACGGCAGACTTGGCGCCAGCGGACAAGAAGCTATACGCCTTGCGAGATGTGACCGACACGGTGGAGTCCATTCCGCTCATTGCCAGTTCCATCATGAGCAAGAAACTGGCCAGTGGAGCGGATGCGCTTGTACTGGATGTCAAGGTGGGTGCGGGGGCGTTCATGAAAGACCTGGCGTCTGCACAGGAGTTGGCGCGGCAGATGGTGGCCATCGGTAGGGCCGCCAATTGTCAGGTGAGTGCTGTGCTGACACACATGGACGAACCCCTGGGACACGCGGTGGGAAATGCTTTGGAGGTAGCGGAAGCCATTGCCACACTACAAGGGAAAGGCCCCGCAGACTTGCGCGAGCTGTGCCTTGTATTGGGATCGGAAATGCTAATTTTGGGGGGGCGTGCCAAGGATGCCGCACAGGCCCGCATTCTTTTGGAAGATGCGCTGAGCGATGGGCGAGCCTTGGCTAAATTTCGCGAGTTTGTGGCGGCACAAGGGGGCAATCCAGCGGTGGTGGACCATCCGGACCTGCTGCCCACGGCGCCCTTTGTGACCTGTTTTAACGCCACCACAAGTGGGTATATGATGCGCCTGGACGCGGAACGGGTGGGCCGGATTGCGATGGGCCTGGGGGCCGGTAGGGAGCACACAGAAGACCAGATTAATCCGGCAGTGGGGCTTAGGGTGTTGCGTAAACTGGGGGATTTAGTGCAATTTGGGGAACCCCTGGTGGAGGTGCATGCGGCCACTTCTCAGGCTGCAGCCGCTGCGCTGGCCGATTTGGCCGGGTGTGTCGAGGTGGGAGAAGAGAAGGTGGACACGCGCCCCCTGGTGTTGGACCTCATTCGCGCCATCCATTTGGTGGCGCGGGACGTGCATCGAAATTGGGAATGTGTAGACGGGGAGGTGCTCAGCGAGGCCGATTGCAATCTTCTGGAACGGGCCCGGGCGGCCCGCAGTGCGGCCTACGTTCCTTATTCACACTTTCCGGTGGGGGCTGCCCTGGTGTTGCACGGGGGTGAGGTGTTTACAGGCGCAAATGTAGAGAATGCCTCTTTTGGGCTAACCAATTGCGCCGAGCGCACCGCTCTGTTTACGGCGGTCACATCGCCAGAATACCGGCGCGGGGATAAAATTGCACACTTGGCCGTGGTGGCCGACAGCCCAGGTCCGGTGTCGCCCTGTGGGGCCTGTCGACAGGTGATGGCAGAGTTCTGTGACCCTGCAACGCCAGTGTTATTAGCGAATACGGCTGGACATGTGCGCCGGGTGACAGTGGCGGAATTGCTGCCCTTGGCTTTTGCTGCCCAGCAAATGGAGTAGACGGTTTGTTGAAGGGCTTGCCTGGAAAGGGCCCTGTTGAGGGAGGATGAGGTGTCGATGAGAGAACGTGTGCAAACCTGGAATGCAGAAGGGTTTCTGGCTTCACCAGAGAATGGGGGCAATGGGGGACTTGGTTTTACGGCTGTGCCGCTGTGCAACACAGCTGCAGAACAAGGTGGAAGTAGTGGAGAGGTCTTGACACGGGGGGACATTGCGGAGGAGTACAAGTGGCGTCTGGAAGATATGTATGGAAGCCTGGAGCAATGGGAACAAGAGGCCCAAGCCGTTCGTGAGTTCACCGCCCAGTTGAGTGATTTGCAGGGTCACTTAGGGGATTCCGCAGACACCCTGTTGCAGACTTTTCGCTTGCAGGATGAAATTGGTCAACGGGTAGCAAAACTTTACGCCTTTGCGAAGATGCGCCGAGATGAGGACAACACCCATTCTACTTATCAGGCTTTGACAGACAAAGCTATGGTGTTGGCTGTGCAGGTGGACAGCGCCCGCTCTTTTTTTGTGCCAGAACTGCTGGGCCTGCCGGAGCAAGTTTTGCAACAGTACCTGAACGAAAACGAGGGTCTGTCCCTGTATCGGTTTGCAGTCGAGGAGTTGCTGCGGCAAAAACCGCACGTACTCTCCGCGCCGGAGGAACAATTGTTGGCGGAGTTTGGCGAAGTAGCCAACGCCCCTAGTCAAATTTTCACCATGTTTAACGATGCGGATTTGCGATTTCCAAAGATTCGCAACGAGGATGGACAGCAGGTGGAGTTGACGCACGGCCGTTATATCCAGTTCATGGAGAGTCGCAATCGGGAGGTGCGCAAAAGCGCATTTGACGCGATGTACCAAACCTATGGGAAAAACCGTAATACCTTGGCGGCTATTCATGGGGCCAGCGTGAAAAAGGACGTTTTCTACGCCAAGGCCAGACGTTATCCTTCAGCTCGCGAGGCGGCTTTAAGCGAGGACAACGTGCCTGTGACCGTGTATGACAACTTGATTGACACAGTACATGATGCCCTGCCCGCACTGCACAAGTATCTGGCTTTGCGCAAACGCGTGTTGGGGTTAGACAGTTTGCACGTGTATGACCTGTATACACCGATGGTAGCCGAAGTGGACTGGAAAATTCCATATGCCCAAGCGGTGGACACCGTCATTGCGGCCCTACATCCCATGGGTTCTGAGTACCAGCAAATTGCCCAGGAGGGTCTGCATTCTGGCTGGGTGGATGTGTATGAAACACAGGGCAAAACCAGTGGCGCCTATTCGTGGGGAGCCTATGGGGTGCATCCATACATGTTACTGAACTATCATGAGTCCCTGGACAACATGTTCACACTGGCACACGAGTTGGGGCATTCTATGCACACCCACTACTCGCAGGAAGCTCAACCGTACGTGTATTCTTCCTACACCATCTTTGTGGCCGAGGTGGCCTCCACTTGCAATGAAGCCTTGCTGACAGACCACCTGCTGAAGAACACGGATGACGCTAAAATGAAGGCTTACCTGCTCAACCACCAATTGGAGACCCTGCGCGGGACCCTGTATAGGCAGACCCTGTTTGCAGAATTTGAAAAATGGACCCATGCCTATGTAGAAGAGGGTGGGGCGCTGACACCCGAGTGGCTGTGTGCTACTTATTATGACTTGAATCACACCTACTATGGGGCACAGTGTGTGGTGGATAAGGATGTGGAATTAGAGTGGGCCCGGATTCCTCACTTCTATAGCCCGTTTTATGTGTATAAGTACGCCACTGGAATTTCCGCTTCCACTGCATTGGCGGAAAAGATTCTGCATGGGGGTGCGGCAGCGGTTGAGGCCTATACCCGCTTTCTCAAGGGGGGTGGCTCAGACTATCCAATTCAGTTGTTGCGTGGTGCCGGGGTTGACATGGAGTCACCAGAACCGGTGCGTGCGGCGCTTTCCACGTTTAGCCAGAGGGTGGACCAATTGGCTGCACTGCTGGAAAGCTAAAATAAGGGGGGGCCGGGACAACAAGAAACTCCACCGATTGGTTGGGTGGAGTTTCTTGTTTTACAGTGGGAACCAGAGGCGAACGCTTGTCCCTTGGCCAAGTTTGCTGGAGAGGGTGAGCGTGCCATGGTGGTCTTCCACAATTTTTTTGCTGACCACCAGCCCGAGACCGGTTCCTGTCAATTTAGTGGTGAAAAAGGGCTGGTACAGACAACTTAAAACGCTGTCCGGGATGCCGCAACCGGTGTCGCGGACTTGCACCTCCACCCCCTGGCCGACAATCATTGCTTGCAGGGATACCTGGTCTTTCGGCGTACAGGCTTGAACCGCATTTTGTAGAATGTTGAGCAACACCTGTTTCATTCCCTGGGGGTCTCCCTGCAGCCACAGGGGCGTTGCAGAAATCTGTGTCTGCAATTCGACACCGTGTAGGTTGGCTTCGGGACGGACAAATTCGGCGACAGCCTGGAGGAGTAAGGACAGGTCAAAGGATTCTCGACAGGCCTTGTGGGGTTTGGCTAAGGACATGAAGTTTTGGACCAAGCTTTCCACACGACCTAATTCGGCCAATGTTAAAGATAAAAATCGCTGATCCCCAGGATTGTCCAGTCGTTCATAAAACAACTGCAAAAAACCTTTGGCTGTGGTTAAGGGGTTGCGGATTTCGTGGGCGATGCCCGCAGTCAGCGAAGTGAGCAGGGAAAGGCGTTCCGTTTCCTGCAACCGGGTCTCTAATTTTTTCGTGACTTCTTGAAGGTGGCTCAATTCCTGCGCTTGCTGTTGCTTGACGTCAAAGGCCTGTGCAATTGCCACCGCAGCGGTCTGGGCGAGCGGCAACAGGACGGCCTGGAGAGAAATATCTGTGGTCAGGAGGATTAGCAGACCTACTCTGGCGTCCCCCCATTGCACGGGTTCTGCAGCCCAGATCCATTGTAGGCCGCGAGAGCAAACGAGGGTCATGGCGGACCATTGGGGATTTTTCGTCAAAGGGAATAAAAATTTCTGGGTGAGACGAGCGATTGGGGAATGGGCAGGGATTTGCCGTCCCGGCGCCAACCCGGACTGGCGCAGCTCTGCCACCTGAAAGGAATCCCCATAAATATCCATAATAGTGTCCTGTCCATTCACTAACGCGGCGGCCAAATCGTACTGGCTGTAGTGTCTCAAAAGCCTGTCCACAAAATTGTGGACAGCCTGCACCAGGCCAAACTGTCCCGAAAAATCGTCGGATAAAGTGTCGACGGCAGATAGGTGGGAACCGTTCTCTGTTCGTTTTAGTGTAGAATTTTCGTGGGACATCACGGACATCAATGAATCACCCTCTAGGGAGTCATCAGAAAACTAAACTGTTAAAATATCCTACTTGTAGCGAACCCTCCAGTTTTTCTGCATGCTATTCCTTATAATAGCTACAGAATTTTGCAATAGACAAGTGATTTGTAACCGTGTGTCAGTGTTCGACAAACAAAGTCACAATTTTTCTCATCGGAACAAACGGACTATGGTGTAGGGGTGTCGGGTGGATTGCTTTGACGATCACGGAGGTGTGCTGCTGTGGCTTGGTGCATGGCCGCAAACAGGGGGCCACTGGATTGTCTGAGTACCTGCAATCCGGCCTCTGTGACGCCCCCTGGGACGGAAATTTGGGCCACGATATCTTGGAGGGTGGACCCTTGTTCCAGCAAGCGGGCTGTGCCAAGCAGTGTCTGGGTCAACAGGTGTTCTGCCTGTGCCTGGGATAAGGCTTGCGTTGTGGCCGCAGACTGTGCCCAAGACTGCAGTAGGCTGGCTATAAATGCGGGACCGCAACTGGTTAAATCACTGCTTACCCGCAACTGCTGGGCCGCCACAGGCACAGGGGTGGCAATTGTGGCCAGTAAGGAGAGTATTGCCGCCTGTCGCTTTGCGACGATGCCCATAGGCAGTTCCAACAGCACAACGCCAGCGCGTACAGACTGCGTTAAGCTGGGAATGACTTTTGTGATTGTGGCCGCTGTGTGCCGGGACCAGGCGTTTAGGTCTATGCTGCTACAGGTACATAGCAATGTGTGCTGGGATGTTAAGGAATCTGCCAGTGTGTCCCACAGTGCTTGCCCGTCTGTCGCTTTGGTGCACAAAAACACCCACGGGGATTGATTCACCACTGCTTGTGCGCTCTCGCAGGCCCGAATGTTGGGCGCAGAGGCACACACCTGCAGCGCCTTTTCAGGGGTTCGATTGTATACCCAGATGTGATTACGGGCGTCCGCCTGTGCAAAGGCGCGCGCCAACATGCCGCCAATGGTGCCGGTTCCGATGATACCAATATGCATGTTTTTCCCTCCCTGCGTGAACGTGTCTATGTGTATGTGTATTCACGTCCATGGGCATTTGCTGACACTGCGAAAAAGATTGGGTCCTCCACTAGGATGCACCTGTTGCGCCAGGGTGGCTACAGGCAGGTTGAAAAATAAAATTAGCATCAAGCGTGCCAACGGCAGGGATTTTACGTGTGTTTGTAGAATAATTATTTATATGTGGATTTATTTCAATATTAAATAGACACAGTGGGATGGGATGCGCTATGAACTTAGGGATGGGCTTATACCAAGAACAAACGCAAAAGCTCATTTTGACGGCTCAGATGCAGCAGGCCATTGAAGTGTTGCAGTGTTCTGCAATGGAGCTGGATGCGTACTTGGCAGCGGCTTGTGACGGGAACCCGTTGACCGAAGTGGAACCCATTAGGGCCAATGCATCCGTTTGGGAGGCTGGGTCTAAACCTCGCCCGGCGCCGGGCCGCAAGTCTGATGGCCGGGGCAGTGTGGACTACAGACTTCTGTTAGAGCAAATTCCTAATTCCTTGCCCAGTTTAGCGGAAGAGTTGGCGACACAACTGCGTATTGCCAGGGCACCAGAGGCTGTGTTACGGGTTTCTTTGGTGTTGGCGCGGTCTTTGAATGAAAGCGGATACCTGAAGCAAAATTTGGATGATTTGCAGCAGTGGCTGGGCGTGTCGGCGGAAATTCTACAGCAGGGGCTTGAACTTCTACAGTCCTGCGAGCCCAGAGGGATTGGCGCGCGTAACCTGCAGGAGTGCCTTTTGCTTCAGGCGGACCAGTTGCCCATTGAGGTACGAGGGGTTGCGGTGCAAGTGATTGGGAGCCAATTGGAGAATCTGGCGGCCGGGCGTCTGCCCCGCGTGGCACAGGAGTTAAAGGTGTCTGTGACAGACGTGCAGCAGGCGTTAGATGCCATCCGTACTCTGAATCCGCGACCGGGTGCGGCTTACTCTGGGCTGCCCGCCCCCTATGTGGTGCCAGATGTGATTGTCCGTAAGATGGGGGACGAGTACGTAGTTTTGACTAATGATATGGCGGAACCGCAATTGCATATTTTGCCGGGCTATCGCAAAACGCTACTGCGGGCAGCAGACGATGCGACGCGTCAGTACGTGTTTCAACAGGTGCGCTCTGCACACTGGTTGCACCGTTCACTGGAACAACGGCGGGTGACAGTGTATCGTGTGGCAGTAGCGATTGTTGCGGCGCAGGAAGCATTCTTTAACAAGGGAATTAGCGCCCTTATGCCGCTCACGATGCGGCAACTGGCCACAGAGTTAAATCTACATGAGTCCACCATTAGCCGGGCGGTACGGGGGAAGTACATGTTAACCCCACAGGGGCTGTATGAAATGAAGTTTTTCTTTTGTGGGGAGCTCAGCGGGGATCAGGGCAATCTGTCTGCGCAGTCTGTGAAACACGCCCTGCAACAACTTGTGGAGACAGAGGACAAAGGTCTACCCCTGTCTGATGAAGCACTGGCACAAAAGCTTGCTGCCCAGGGCATGCACCTGTCTCGACGTACAGTGGCCAAGTACCGGGATGAGTTGGGAATTCCTGCATCTTCCCGCAGAAAACGTTACGGTCTGCCGCTCTGAATTTGTCGTCCTGTTGCGCTAAATTTGTCGTTTTGTGCTGGTCACGCTGAATTGCATAACCGTAACTGCGGGATTATAATAGTCCCGTAAGTTGCTTAGCGTGTTCGGGACATATTTTGTTCAGTGGGGACGAAAGTGGTCCCGAGAGGGTGGGGGAAAGTGGAGTCGGTCCATCTCGGCGTTGCCCGGCGAATTGTTCCCGAGTTGCTGGATAGTCTGCGTGCTCGGGCCAGGGTTTTGCAGCGCATTCGCTTGTTACAGCCCATTGGGCGCCGCGCCTTAGCGGTGGAAATGGGCTTGACCGAACGGGTACTCAGGGCAGAAGTAGACTTTTTGCGGGAACAGGGACTGGTGATGGCTGCTGCGGCAGGCATGTCCCTGTCTGACGAGGGGAATGCTTTGCTCGAGGAAATTGAGCCCCTTTTGGCGTCCATTGAAGGCCGCGCCGAACTGGCTAATGCTCTGGCACGGGTGCTTGCCATTTCCACTGTGATTGTGGTTTCCGGAGACAGTGACCGTGAGGAGTGGGTCAAGGACACACTGGGATTGGCAGCGGCACGGTATCTGCGCTCCAATTTGCAGGATACGGATATCCTTGCTGTGACGGGTGGAAGTACGATGGCCGCGGTGGCACGGATGATGACAGACAAGGGAATGCCTTTACCGATTGAGGTGGTGCCCGCCCGTGGCGGTCTGGGGGAAGAGGTAGCCCTCCAGGCCAACACCATCGCAGAGCACCTGGCCCTACAGTTGGGCGGCCGGTCCATCATGTTGCACGTACCGGATCGACTGACTGAGGGGACTTTACAACAATTGATGCATGAACCCTTGGTGGAACAGAGTTTGGCTGAGGTGAGGCGGGCCACAGTGGTGGTCCACGGGCTGGGGGATGCCATTCAAATGGCTTTCCGGCGTCGACTTTCTAACTCCGAAGTGGAAATGCTCAATCAACGCCGGGCGATTGCGGAGGCATTCGGGTACTACTTTAATCCCGAAGGCGAGACTGTTTACAACATGACCGTTTTGGGGTTGAGTTTGGCAGACCTGGCTGGATTGCGGCTGGTGGTGGCCGTGGCTGGGGGGGCTAGCAAGGCCCCCGCCATTGCCGCTTGCTCGCGCGCCTACCGGGTGGATGTTTTAGTGACAGACGAGGGGGCGGCAAAGGCTCTGTTGTCTGGCACCGAGGCACAGCTGGAGACTTCCGCCACACAGGCGCTTTTTCCAGCACAGGTTTGAAGGAATACGGAATTTGCAGGAACGCAGAATTTGAAGGGAACACAGATTTTAAACAGCACAGGCTTGTAGCGGTAGGCAAATGCATGGATAACTGGGGCAGTTTAGCTATGTGGCGTAAACGCAAGTCTATTACGGTGGGCGGGGGCTGATTGCTTCCCACATCACTTTTGGAGGGATTCCGATGGTACGAGTAGGAATAAACGGTTTTGGCCGCATTGGCCGCAATGTTTTTCGGGCGGCCATGGGCCGGACGGACCTGGAAATTGTCGCAGTCAATGACCTGACAGACGCACACACACTGGCCATGTTGTTGAAGTATGACTCAGTACACGGACGACTTAACGCAGAAGTCCGTGCGGAGGAAAATGCCATTGTGGTGGATGGCAAACGAATTCAGGTATTGGCGGAGACAGACCCGGGCAAGTTGCCTTGGGCCAAGTTGAACGTCGACATCGTCATTGAGTCCACGGGCCGCTTTACAAAAAAGGAGCAGGCGGAACTGCACATTACCCAGGGCGGCGCGAAAAAAGTCATTATTTCCGCACCCGCAAAAGGGGAGGACATCACAATTGTGATGGGGGTCAATGACACCGCCTATGATCCGCTCAAACACAACATCATTTCCAACGCATCGTGTACCACCAACTGCTTGGCTCCTCTTGCCAAGGCGGTCGACGATGCCTTTGGCATTGTCCGCGGCCTAATGACCACGGTTCATTCCTACACCAACGACCAGCGGATTTTGGATTTGCCACATAAAGACCTGCGCCGTGCACGCGCGGCGGCAGTTTCCATTATTCCCACCAGCACTGGCGCCGCCAAGGCGGTTGGGTTGGTGCTTCCCCATCTAAACGGCAAGCTCAACGGCATGTCCATGCGTGTACCCACCCCCAATGTATCGATTGTTGATTTGACGGCAGAGTTGAAGCGACCGGTGACGGTGGAGGAGGTTAATGCGGCACTTAAACAGACGGCGGAGACCAGCATGAAGGGGATTTTGGCTTACTCCGATGAACCGCTAGTGTCGCGCGACTACAACGGGGACCCCAATTCCTCTATCGTCGATGGATTGTCCACGATGATTGTGGAGGGCACTCTCGTAAAAGTAGTTTCCTGGTACGACAATGAGTGGGGCTACTCCTGCCGCGTAGTCGACTTGGCGGCCTATGTGGGCAGCAAACTGGCAGTGAACGTTCGCTGATAGACGAAATGTGGTAAACTGGACGGGATGACAGGGGAGAACTCGGCTTCTCCCCTTTTTCCTGAGCGGTAACCCTGTGCGGTGACAAGAAGCTATCTCAGGCCGAAATTTTCGGTAAGGAGGTTGTAAGAATGAACAAACTGACGGTACGGGACGTGAATTGGGGCGGTCGGCGGGCGCTGGTGCGGGTGGATTTCAACGTGCCTTTGCAAGACGGTAAAATTACGGATGATACCAGGGTACAAGCAGCCCTGCCCACTGTCCAATACTTACTAGAACACGGGGCCTCGGTGGTGCTGATGAGTCATTTGGGTCGGCCCAAAGGGCAGGTGAAACCCGAGTTTTCTTTGCGCCCAGTGGCGGCACACCTGCAGGAGTTGCTACCTGGACAAAAGGTGCACTTTGTCGCCGACTGTGTGGGTCCAGAAGCGGAAAAGGCAGCCCAGTCGCTGCCAACTGGCGAAGTGCTGTTGTTGGAAAATTTGCGCTTTCATCCGGAAGAAGAAAAAAATGACCCCGCGTTTGCTCGCTTATTGGCTACGCTCGGGGACGTTTATGTGAACGACGCTTTTGGTAGCGCACACCGGGCCCATGCCTCCACAGCGGGGGTGGCCGATTCGCTGCAGGCGGTGGCAGGCATGCTGATGGAAAAGGAAATTGATGTGATGGGTCAAGCCCTGGAAAATCCACAGCGGCCGTTTGTGGCAATTGTGGGCGGTGCCAAGGTTTCAGATAAAATTAAGGTGCTGGAAAATCTGTTGGGTAAGGTGGACGTGTTGTTGATTGGCGGCGGCATGGCCAATACCTTCTTGGCGGCGGAAGGGTTCCCCATGGGTCAGTCGCTGGTGGAGCAGGGGGCCTTGGAGATGGCGCAAAAGCTTGTGCAAGAGGCCAAAGCGGGCGGCTACGATTTGCGTCTGCCTGCTGATTTGGTGGTGGCGGAACGGTTTGCGGCAGATTCCCCACACCAGGTGTATCCCATTTCAGAGCTACCGCAAACTGGCATGGCCCTCGATATTGGTCCAAAAACTGTGCTGGATTACCAGAACGTGCTTATCAAAGCCCACACAGTGATTTGGAATGGCCCCATGGGCGTGTTTGAAATGCCAAATTTTGCGCAGGGCACGTTGGCGGTCGCACAGGCCATGGCGAAAGTGGATGGGACCACCATCGTCGGCGGGGGAGATTCTGTGGCGGCTGTGGAACAGGCTGGATTGGCTACGGCCATGTCCCACGTCTCAACAGGCGGTGGAGCCTCTTTGGAGTTTCTTGAGGGACGCATGCTACCAGGTGTCGCCGCCCTGACCGACAAAGGGGGCCCCACTCGGTGACCCGACGAAAGCTTCTCGCAGGCAATTGGAAGATGTATAAAACTGTGGCGGAGGCGCGCCAGTTTGCTGAACAACTGGGGCGCCGTTCGACAGACTTGGCGGCCGTTTCGGACTATGCCGTGTGCCCCCCCTTTACCGCACTGCAAACGTTGCGGGTCATTTTGCCGACCGCAGTGGCACTGGGTGCGCAAAACGTGCATCCTGAAGCCAATGGAGCATATACGGGCGAAATTTCTGTAGCTATGCTCGCCGAGCTGGGCGTTTCCTATGTGATTGTTGGACACTCTGAGCGGCGTGCGCTGTTTGACGAGGGAGACGAGTTTGTCGCTCAAAAGGTGGCGTCGGTGTTGCAGGCTGGTCTAATCCCAATTCTCTGTGTGGGGGAAAATCAGGCCCAACGGGAGCGTGGGCAGGCTTTTGAAGTGGTGGCCAGACAGACACAGGCCGCTTTGGCGGACGTGGCAGGCGACGCTTTGGCGGGGCTAGTGATTGCCTATGAGCCTGTGTGGGCCATTGGCAGCGGTCACACCCCCACCCCTGTGGATGCCCAACAGGTGATTTCCCATATTCGCAGTGTGGTGGCGGACAGCAAAGGCGCAGCAGGGGCGGTATCTGTGCGAATTCTTTATGGGGGCAGTGTGAAGCCTACTAATATTGACGATTTCACCCATCAACCGGACATCGACGGGGCGCTGGTGGGTGGGGCCAGTTTGGCAGCAGACAGTTTTGCAGACATGGCGCTGGCCATGAACGGGAGGGTGAGAGGATGACAAATATGTCCATAGGCGCGGTACAGGCGGCTGACACTGGGGGAACCGGTGCAAAAACAGGTGCGGGTGCGGGCGACTGGCCAGAACCGATTCGCTCCGCGAGTCCCGCACCTTTTATTCGCAAACGCTCCCCTTCTGGGGTGGGACCCTTGGCACTGATTATTCTGGATGGCTTTGGATGGCGCCAGGAGACTCGGGGCAATGCCGTGACGGCGGCAAAAAAACCGGTGTTTGACGACTTGTGGTCGCGCTTTCCCCATACCACCCTGCAGGCCAGTGAGGAAGCTGTGGGACTGCCGAAGGGGCAGTTTGGCAATTCTGAGGTGGGACACTCCAATATTGGCGCAGGCCGCGTGCTTTATCAAGACCTGACGCGGATTACCCGTGATATTAAAAGTGGATACTTCTTTAAAAATCCCGTCTTGATGCAGGCCATGCAGTATGCTGTAAATCACCATAGCCGCCTGCACTTGGCTGGTTTGGTGTCCCAAGGCGGTGTACACAGCCACTTGGACCACCTGTTGGCACTGTTGCAAATGGCCTCGCAAATGAAAGTGCAGGAAGTGTGTGTACACGCCTTCACCGATGGTAGAGATGTGGCCCCAGACAGTGCCCGCAAGGACCTGGCATACCTGCAACAGCAAATGGAACAAACAGGGGTTGGCAGAATTGCCACCGTGTCTGGCCGCTACTATGCCATGGACCGGGACAACCGTTGGCAGCGCACCGAACTGGCTTACCGGGCCATGGTCTACGGGGAAGGGAAGCGCGCCACGGGCGCCCTGCAAGCCATTGAGGACAGTTATGCAAAAGACGTTACCGATGAATTCATTCTCCCCACGGTGCTGGTAGACCAGTCCAACAGGCCAGTGGGTCGGGTGCGGGAAAACGACGCGGTTATCCTGTTTAACTTCCGCCCAGACCGGGCCATTCAAATCTCAAAGGCGTTTAGCAATGAGGAATTCACGGAGTTTAATCGCGGACCCCAATTTCCCCATGTTTTCTATGTCTGTATGACCAAGTACAGTGATGCGGTGGAAGGTCTGATTGCTTATCCCCCTGATTACCCCACACATACTGCGGGTGAGGTGTTTAGTGACCACGGTTTAGCACAGTTGCGGATTGCGGAAACGGAGAAATACCCGCATGTCACCTTCTTTTTCTCTGGGGGCAGGGAGGACTTGTTTCCAGGGGAGCAGCGTGTGATGTTGCCTTCGCCAAAGGTGGCCACGTATGATTTGCAACCGGAGATGAGCGCCTACCCTTTGGCGGCTGCCGCAGTGGAGCGGATTCGCTCGGGGGAAGTGGATGTGGTGATATTAAACTTTGCCAACCCTGATATGGTGGGCCACACTGGCGTATTTGAAGCGGCCGTTAAAGCCGTCGAAACGGTGGATGCCTGTTTGGGTCAGGTCTATCAGGCCTTGGCAGAGATGGGTGGCATGGCCTTGATTACGGCAGACCACGGCAATGCGGACACCATGTTTAATGCGGACACGGGTGAGGTGTGTACCACGCACACGCTGAGCTTGGTGCCCTTGATTGTGACAAAACCAGGGGCTAGGCTAAGGGAAGATGGCGTCCTGGCAGACCTAACGCCCACCCTGTTGGACCTGTTAGGCATTGGTCAACCGACAGAGATGACCGGCCAAACCCTGCTAGTCCGTTGACCGAAAAGGATGCTGGGCAGCACAGATGTTGGACAACAAGGATGTTGAGTAACAAGGATGTTGAGTAACAAGGATACTGAGTAACAAGGATACTGAGTAACAAGGATACTGAAGGAGGTTTCTGCTAATGTCAGAGATTTTTGACGTGCACGCCCGCGAAATTTTGGACTCCCGGGGCAATCCTACGGTGGAAGTCGAAGTACAATTGGAAACCGGTGTCACGGCACGCGCCAGTGTCCCGTCAGGGGCTTCTACGGGTGTGCACGAGGCGGTGGAACTGCGGGATGGGGACAGCAAACGGTACCTGGGCAAAGGGGTCACAAAGGCTGTACAAAACGTGATTGAGCGCATTGGGCCGGAGCTCATTGGCGAGGATGCCGCAGACCAAGTGGCGATTGACCAAACCCTGTTGGACCTGGACGGAACGCCCAACAAAGGGAAACTGGGCGCAAACGCCATCCTCGGTGTATCCATGGCGGTGGCTAAAGCGGCCGCACTGGACCAAGGTGTGCCCCTGTACCGGTACCTGGGGGGCTTCAGCGCCCGCACCTTGCCAGTGCCCATGATGAATATCCTCAACGGGGGCAAACATGCGGACAACACGGTGGACATTCAGGAGTTCATGGTGGTTCCCCATGGTGCCCCCACCTTTAAAGAGGCCGTGCGGATGGGCGCGGAGGTGTTTCACAACTTGCGAAACGTTTTAAAGAGCCGTAATTTGGCCACTACGGTGGGGGATGAGGGCGGTTTTGCCCCCAACATCCGCAGCAATGAAGAAGCGATTGCCCTGATTGTGGAGGCGATTGAAAAAGCGGGCTATCGCCCTGGTGTCGACGCCTCCATCGCACTGGACCCGGCGGCCAGTGAGATGTACCGGGATGGCAAGTACCATTTCAGCGGTGAGGGCGCGGTGCGTTCCGCAGATGAAATGATTGCCTACTATGAATCTCTGCTTGATAAATATCCTATTCTGTCGATTGAAGATGGACTGGCCGAGGACGACTGGGAGGGGTGGCAAAACCTGACGCGGACTCTGGGGAGCCGCGTGCAACTGGTGGGCGACGACATTTTTGTTACCAACACAGAACGTCTCAGTCAAGGCATTGAACGCCAGGTGGCCAACTCCATTCTCATAAAGGTGAATCAGATTGGCACCCTGACAGAAACCTTTGCCACCGTGGAAATGGCCAAAACTGCCTCCTACACGTCTGTGATTTCTCACCGTTCCGGGGAGACGGAGGATGTTACGATTGCCGACCTTGTGGTGGCCACAAACGTTGGTCAAATTAAAACGGGGGCTCCCAGCCGCAGTGAACGGGTGGCCAAGTACAATCAGTTGATGCGAATTGAAGAGGAACTTGGCAATACTTCTCTCTATGCGGGACCCATTTTGTATGGGGCACGGGGCTGAAAATATACGGTTTCAGTACGGGAAGGAGTAATTTGGGCGCCTATACCACGGTGCGCCGGGGAGTTCTCGGCTGCTTTCGAATAATCTATACAAAGCTCCTTTTGGATGTCGTTAAAAATACGATTGTCGAAGCAAAGACATTCGTGATAGACTACCGTCATAGTGTTTGAGTGATGGATGCGAGTGGGGGTGAAGGAAATGCTCGCAGCCGCGAAGATTGGATTGGTTGTCCTGTCCCTACTCTTAATCGTGGTGATTTTATTCCAGTCCGGGCGTAGCGCGGGACTGTCGGGGGTCATCACAGGCGGGTCGGACCAAGTGAGTAACCGGCGGCCGAAGGGCTGGGACTCCTTACTAGCAAAAGTCACGGTTGTTATTGCCACGCTGTTTTTGCTGATTACCCTGTTTATTGCGTACCTGGGGGTACACCAGGGATAGGCGGTTGGGTGCCGTGTCTGCGGCACCTCTTTTCTTTTTTCTGGCTGTTAATCCTGACAGGACAGGCTCATAGGTTGGGGGTTCCAGGATGGAAGCTGACTTGTGCGTGTTGGTGCATGGCTTCACAGGCACTCCAGAAGAACTTGCACCCCTGACCGCCGCACTTGTGCAGGAAGGGTACCGTGTTTTAACCCCTTTGCTGCCGGGACATGGTCAGGGTAAACGAGAATTGGCGCAGGCCACTGCAACACAGTGGTTGCAAGCAGTGGAATCATTAGTCCAAACAGAAAATTCACCGGGGTCGGTGCATCTGATTGGTTTTTCAATGGGGGCCATGCTGGCGGGAGTAGTGGCCAGCCGTCATCCTGTGGCCAGCTTGACGCTGCTAGCCCCTGCGGTGTACTACGTGGGAACGCGACAAATTTTTCGTCAAATTGCCGGTGTCATCAAAGATACCTGGCACTCCACAGGGTCTCGACGGGGGGATTTCCTGCAGCGGCGGATTGAGGACCTGTCGGAAGCTCCCTTGTCTGGATTGAAGCAGTTTCGCCGCATGGTTAATCTAGGGAAAAGTTCCTTGCCCACCGTGACGGCGCCGGTGTGCATTGTGCAAGGCAGTCAGGACGCCACAGTGGAACCTCGTGGAGCCGAATATGTGCGGGCAAACCTCGGATCGACAGAGATTAAACTTCACTTTTTGCCAGAGTCAGACCACCTGATGCTGTATGGACCTAATGCCCAGGAGGCGATAGACCTGGTGGTGTCGTTTGTGCAACAACACTCTCCCCATGCACCCAAGTCCCTGGGGGACTCTGTGCAAGGTTGAATGAAGTAAACCACCCTTATGAAATCGGGGGTTCATCGTCCATACTAGGACTGAGGGAGCAGACCTGTCCGCACAGGGGGTTTCCTGAAAGGTCGGCCGCATCCTGGACGGGTGCCGCAGTGACCGCGAGAGAATGGGTGAATGAGTTTGGTACAACGAGAAGAAATAATTGCCTTTATGGAACATGACGTTTATCGCCCCTTGACCGTACACGAGCTGGAGGACGTCTTTGAGGTAACGGATGTGGCGGCCATTCAGGCGTTTGCAAACTTGCTCCAGGGGATGGAGGACCGGGGCGACGTGGTGCGCACCCGGGCTAACCGCTATGGGATACCGGAGCGAATGAACCTCGTGGTGGGTAGTCTGCAGATGAAAGCCCGCGGCTTTGGTTTTGTCATCCCTGAGGACAGCGGGGAGACCGATGTGTACGTGTCTGCTGGGGACCTCAACGGTGCCATGAGTGGGGACCGCGTGATGGTGCGGGTAGAAAAGTCCACCTCGGGTCCTCGGCGTGAGGGCAAGATTATTCGCGTCTTGGAGAGGTCTAACAACCGGGCCGTCGGCAAAGTGACGCTACATGGCGGGTATGCCTTTGTTAGCCCGTTGGATAAACGTCTCAACCAGGACATCTTCATTCCCGCAGAGCTCTGGCTGGACGCACACGACGGCGATGTCGTGGTGGTGGAAATTACGGAATTCCCCACATCCACCCGTGGGCCTGAGGGCAGGGTGGTGGAAGTCTTAGGAAATCCGGATGCCCCTGGGGTGGATATTCTGGCCATTGTGCGCAAATTCGACCTGCCTGAGGTTTTTCCGCCAGAGGTGCTGGCCGCCGCTGAAGCCATTCCCAGTGAATTGGCAGAGCAGGATTACTTGAATCGGCGGGATCTGCGCGGTCTGCAGGTGGTGACCATTGACGGGGACGATGCCAAAGACCTGGATGATGCCGTCCACGTACACCTGCTGGACAATGGCAATTACCTGCTGGGGGTGCACATTGCCGATGTCGGGTATTATGTCCCCTACGGCGGAGAACTGGACCAGGAGGCCTTTCGCCGAGGCACCAGCGTGTACCTGGTGGATAGGGTTATTCCCATGCTGCCCCAGCGGCTGTCCAATGGGATTTGCTCCTTGAATCCCCGTGTCGACCGGCTTACCCTGTCCTGTGAAATGGAGATTACCCGGACTGGAGAAATCGTCAATCACGACATTTTTCCCAGTGTTATTTGTACCGCAGAGCGCATGACCTACACGGCCGTGCGCAAGATTCTGGTGGACAAGGACGCACAACTCCTACAGCGCTACCAGGAGCTGGTTCCCATGTTTCAAACCATGCAGGAACTGGCGTCCGTTTTACGGGAGGCAAGGATGCGCCGGGGAGCCATTGACTTTGATTTTGACGAAGTCAAGGTGCAGGTGGATGACCTGGGCCGCCCCCTGGAGTTGTCGCCCATTCACCGCTCCGTGGCCGAGCGGTTGATTGAGGAGTTTATGTTGGCTGCCAATGAAACCGTAGCACAACACTTTCACTGGCTGAATGTGCCCTTCGTTTACCGGGTGCACGAGTCCCCAGACCTCGTGAAAATGCAGGAGTTCAATGAGTTCATCAGCAACTTCGGTTACCACGTGCGGGGCGTGGGCAACCAAATTCATCCACGGGCCCTGCAGTTTGTGCTACATCAAATTGCTGGGACTCGTGAGGAACCGGTGATTTCACATCTAATGTTGCGTTCTATGCGGCAAGCCCGCTATGCTCCGGAGAGCTTGGGCCACTTCGGTTTGGCCGCCGAGTTTTACAGCCACTTCACTTCGCCCATCCGTCGCTACCCGGATTTGACGATACACCGGATTATGCGGGAGGCCTTGGCAGGGACATTGAGTCCACATCGCCAGGAGCAATTGACCGCCTTTGTAGCAGAGGCCGCAAAACAGTCCAGCCTGCGGGAGCGCGTCGCCCAAGACGCGGAACGAGAGACCAGTCAACTGAAGATGGTGGAGTATATGCTGGACCATCTGGGAGAAACATTTGATGGAATCATTAGCGGCGTGACCCAGTTTGGCCTGTTTGTCCACTTGGCCAACGGTGTGGAAGGCCTGATACACGTCAGTTACCTGACGGACGATTACTACGTCCTCAACGAGAAGCAGATGGCGTTGGTGGGGGAGCGCACACGCCGGGTATTTCGTTTGGGCGATCCGGTGCAAGTCGAGGTTACCAACGCCAATAGGGAGGCCCTCACCATAGATTTTGCCCTATTGGCCCATCACCGGGAAGGAACCCTGGTGAAGCATGGAGGAGTGGAAACAGTGGAGTATGATGAAGATTTGTCGCCTAAAGAACGGCAGCGCCGCGAGCAAGATAGGACACACACGCCAATAAAAGGACGGGCAGTCGGTTGGCAGCGTGGCGGCAGCAACCGGGATGGCAACCCGCAGCGGGACCCATCTGGCGATGCTCGGCGCGAGCAGCGCCCACAGAGGGCTAAACTTGCCGGACCGCCCGCATTGGCCAGAGAACTAGGCCGGGCTGGACGCACCGGATCAGGCCGATTTACTAGAGACGTACGGCCCGCCGCAGCAGATGGGGGCCGTCGCCCTGGGGTAGGGGAGTCTGCGAGGGCCAACGAAGGCCGCGGAAGTTATGAAGGCCGCCGTCCCAGCAGTCAACTCGGCAGCGCCCGACCCAGCGATGGCAGTGCCAGACGCGGGCCTGCCACAGGTCGCGGCACATACGGCGGCAGGGGCCGTGCAGGACAAAACCGAGGCTTGGAACGGGATGGCGAATACGGCCATCGCCAATACGCGAATCAGAGCCAGGTGAATGGGGATGGACAGGCCCATAGCACCGAAGCGCAGGTGCAGCAGCCAGCGAGCCCACAGCGCAACGTCGAACGAGGGCCATGGAGCGGGCGCGCCGAGAGACAAGCGAACGGCCACCGCAGCTTTGCGCGTTCAGGACAGGCTCGGGGAAGCTGGGAAGAACGGCGGCCAGAGGGACGGCGGGAGCAAGCGGCACCCGGGCAGGGCCGAGGCAGCTGGGAAGACCGCCGACCAGAGGGACGGCGGGAGCAGGCGGCACCCGGGCAGGGCCGGGGCAGCTGGGAAGAGCGGCGACCGGGATCGCGCCCAGCAGGCGGACCGGCAGGTGCAGGTAGGCGGCCATCGGCTGGTAGGCCGGAGCCCGGAGCAGGCCGCAGGGAATATGGCGACCACCGGTCAGAGGGACGGCGGGAGCAGGCGGCACCTGGACAGGGCCGAGGAAGCTGGGAAGAGCGGCGACCGGGATCGCGCCCAGCAGGCGGGCCGGCAGGTGCCAGCAGGCGGCCATCGGTCAGTAGGCCGGGAAGAAGTGCGGACACTCGAAGCTTTTCTGGTGCTGCAGAACAGGCAGTGTCCCGTGAGGGATTTGAACTTGTCTCGAATCGCGAGCCAGCCGGACGCAACAGACGGGAATTCAGTCACGGCCAGGGGAAACCGGCGTGGGGTCCAGCCCATCAACCGCGGAGTAAAAGTCCAACCACAGGGGCTGGTGGACGGGGAGGCCGCAGTTCTGAGGCCCGCTCTGGACCGTCTCGCGGCACGCATCCAGGCCAGGAACGAGGCTTTGTCCCAAGCGGCAGACCCAGTGGAAAGAACAAGGGCAAACATATAGATAGACGGGCGCACTGACACGGGCCCTGGCAGTTGCCAAACATTGCGTTGGCAACTGCCAGGCGGGCATAATAAGACAACAGAAAGAGTGTACCTTTCCAACCAGTGGCCGACGGACGCAGCAAGACGCGCCACAACCGTCGGCAACGGCCTAGGGGGTGTCCGAGGTGGCCAAACAAGACGACAAGGTGCTGGCGCAAAACCGCAAGGCTTATCACGACTACTTCATTGAGGAAACCCTTGAGGCCGGCATTGTGCTCAAGGGCACCGAAATTAAGTCCATCCGCCACAGTTCCGCCAACCTGCGGGACGCCTATGCCCGGATGGAAAATGGTGAGGTCTGGCTGGTCAACATGCACATCAGCCCCTATGAACAGGGCAATCAGTTCAACCATGAGCCCTTGCGATCCCGCAAGTTGTTGCTGCATCGCAATGAAATTCGCAAACTTATTGGCGCCGTGAAGGAAGAGGGATTCACCCTGGTGCCCACCAAACTGTATTTGCGCAACGGCTTTTGCAAGGTGGAGTTAGGGCTGGCCAAAGGCAAAAAGAACTACGACAAACGAGAAGCCACAAAAAAGCGGGATGCTCAGCGGGATATCGCTCGCGCCTTGCGGGACAGACAGCGGGTGTGATGCAGGAAAGTCCGGGTTGGTTGAACCGCGTTCCCATTTGTAACACGGCCACATTGTGGTGTGGCAGCCGATGGAACCTATTTCCGATTGTCGAATGGCTTCATTCGCGGTATGATAGAGACACGAACCAGGAACCTGCCAGTGGGTATCCTGGCCTCACTTTCATGGGGGCGTTTTGGATTCGACGGGGATTGTTTGAGCATGCACGGCGGGTCGTGGGGCTGCGAGGCCACGTTAAAAACGCGGACCTAAATCTAACTGGCAAAGCTAAAAAAAGCTTCACCTCATACGACAGCAACCTCGCCCTGGCTGCCTAATCGCATCCAGGCCTTCACCGGGCGTGTCGCTCGTGCACACCGTGTGATGTCAACTTAGCGGGCTAGCCCTCGGTCAGTGTTCGCGGACCCCTGGCGAAACATAGCGAACTCACCCGTTTGTGAGCGCGTGCGCCCGCGCGCAGCGGGAACATCTCAGTAGACGCACTACACCCGTAGATGTTCATGTTACGAGGTCTTCGGACGCGGGTTCGACTCCCGTCGCCTCCACCAATCAAAACCACGACCAACCCGTCGTGGAGAAACCCAGTCCCCTTGCGGGGGCTGGTTTTTTTAGTTCAGTCAGTTGCCTAGTTAACATGCTTGGAACGTCGAAACAGGCGGCCGTTTTCTACAACCACGAACGACAACCTTGGTGCTGCAGGTGGGACCGACTTGGAGGTGAGGCGGCGACTCTACGAAGTAGTCTTTAAATATACAGAGAAAGTCCTCAAGGTCGAGTTCGGAAAGGCATTGCAACTCTGATGGCAAGTCTGTTTTCAGGATAGTTGCACCCAGCTTTTTCACCCCGAGCAGTCGTCTGGTTCCAACTTTCGTACCGCAGTGTAAATCAATGTGGAGTGGAGCGAGTCTACGGTGAGCGCAGATGGCACGAGTCATGTCATAGATCGCTAAGTCGCCGATACCGGGTACCTTACACTTCGTCACAATTCGATGTACGGCGTCCCAGGTATCAGCCTGTTGGATCAAAGGAATCTTCAGAGAAACTTCGACCTTAAATGCTGCAATAGCCTCTGCCTTAATTCGACGAGCATGTCCGTGTCGTTTTTTCTTGACTTGGGCATGAGTTGAAAGGTCAGTACCAAACGTATCGACCACTGCTTGCAGGTCTTGGAGCCCCCGATAAAACTTTTCTTCGCTTTGACGCTTAGGTTTAATCCCGGTGTTATACGTGTCAACCAATAGTACAAGCCAATCATGTTTAACGGACATTCGGTCTCCCTCCTTTTACCCTGGCTATGCTGTTGAAAGCGTTGAAAGGCGCATTTCCCATTATATGCAGTCGGTTACGAGTACAGGTCTTCAACATACTTTGCATTCCGAACACGAGCTAACGTACTTTCTTTGTTCTGGGAAAATTTCGACTGACGCCAGTCTCTGAGTGGAATGGGTTCGTCAAATGAGCCGATTTCGTCAAAGAGTACTACGTGGTTTGGCCCATCCCACTTTCCAAGTTCATCCCAAAACCTTTTGTCTTGGGTCAATGGAACGAGTTCCGGAACCATATGATAATCTTGAGGACAAAGGTCATAGAGGATTTCTTTGACCCGGCCGTACTGTTTCACATGACGTGGAAAAGCGTTTGTTGTCCCATCATCCTCGGTCTTGGTTGTCTCGTAAAATAGCAGATATCGTGCAGGAGTGACGCGACCTAATTTTGTGTTGAACAGGTAAACCTTATGCGCGTTGGCGAGCTGCATGTACCAAGGGTGTTGGGTTACTACAACGGCCTCTCGGACCTCTTTCACCGGCAAATCACCAACTATTTTCCGTTCAAACTTCGGCGTCACGATGCCCATCATTTTTTCAACCCTTTCTTCTAATGACTCGGAAATAAAAGCATTCACACTCTTTGAGGACGCCTGAGCACATTCTGCAACTTGTTTGTGCAATTCAGGAGAAATTCGAAGAAGTATACGCCCACTGTAGTCCTCAACCGACATCTTGAACCTCCTTCAACAAGAGACATGAGGTGATATCGGTATTGTGGCACAGAGTTTAGAACGAATCAAGAGGCAAGGAATGATATCGTGTGGAAGTGCCGTAAAGAGGGGGGAGGTAGACCTTCATGTAGTTCAGGTGATCGTGACTGACTGGGTACTCCAGATGTCCTCCGCCACCAAGTTGTTACCAGTAAACCTCTGTTCCATTTTGCTCGCTGTAACAGGCCACGCAGAGCACGACACTAACCTTTGAAAGGAAAATATCCTCGTTCTTGTGCTGAGCCAGCCGCTTTCCGCACCTGTCGCAAACCTCAGTATCCTCCTCGTCAGGAGGCGGTGAAAACTGTGTTTTAGTATGGCAAATCATCGTCGTCGATCTCCGTAACGGGCATGCCATAGCCCGCTTCATGCTTACGTCGATAGAAACGGTAGGTGAACGCGCCAGCTTTCGTTTCCGTCGGATCGATCCAATCCGTCAACTCAACGGCGTCAAAGTACCGTCCCATTTCCATGCCAAGCCGCGCCTCCGTTAACCACGGGTAAGGCGGGTAATTCAGGTGAACGGCAACAGTGCGCGTAGCCTCAGGCCCGTCTTGGTAGTCGTCGTACTTAGTGGGGGAGGGCACCGACAGGCTGCAGGGGCCATCCTGCAGGCGTTTTTCCGCCCAGGCAAAGGCTTCGGCCCCCTCCGGTGTCTTGCCACGGTAGAACAGCAACAGCGGCCTCGTTGGCCGCCTGTCAGCCGTCTGTTCTGTGCCATACCAATCCGTGTCACCGGGTTCGCCGTCCGGTAGCAGCAACAGCATTACTCCGTCGAAGTCGCGGTGGCGCATCCCAGTGTAAACTGCATCGCCTGGTTCATCGGCGTCGGATATTTCGTGGAGTACCCATTTCGGTAGTTGATTACTCATTCTGTAATGCTCCCTTCGTTATAAAAAAGAAAAAGCTCAGGCGACACTGCCTGAGCCATCCATCAGTTTTCTCCTTGCCTGTTCGGACCGCAGTTCGAGCGGCTTGTCGTCCGGACCCGAGTCCGGTACTCCAACACGGAAAGTTACCTCGACCCGGTCGCGGTACACGACAACTATAGTGGACCCAGGGATTCGGACAGCAGAAAGGGGTTCGCGTAAGCTACAATTATGAGTATGAGAAAACATTACACAGCAGCGTTCAAAGCCCAAGTCGTTCAGGAGATTTTGAAGGAGGATCGAACTATCGCGCAGATATCAGCGGAGTTCGGGGTTCATCCAACTATGCTTCATAAATGGAAGAACACGGTCATCGAGAATATGACGGACCCTCATGTTAACGTGATATTGAGGGATGCGTTGCGGTATCGTTGGGCCAGCGGTCAGCCTCCGGTGCTAATTGTCTGTGACAAACGACAGAAAGCTTCGATGGACTCGTTGATACGAAATATCTGGGGAATTCCAAGCCTAGGGGATGCGCCTTTGGTTGATGCCGCCTGGCGTAAAATTTTCCTTGGACTAACATACGTAGGGTGGATGTGGACTGATGGTTTAGAAACATTTCCAATGGATACAGTCCTCGAACGTCTTTGCAGTATCCGTTGATGTCTTAGCAAAATATCTACGGAACTGGAAATATTGGATCGTATGTAACTGAGCGGGGGTTGCTTGTTGGGACGATGAAGCGGCAGTACAACTACCGACAACGATGAATTGCTCTGTGGATGATTTATCAGCACAGTTCGTTCCTGAGGTGAATTTATGAACAGCTTGGATGTTGAGGGATGGCAATGTGTTTTACGAGGGGAAGAGAATTTGACGTGGGACTTATGGGCTGCGCCCATTGATTCATCGAGTATCCTGACCACAAGAGGCGTTGACTTGCTGAAATCGGGGATACAGGAATTCCGGAAATTCTTTGGTGAAGATTTTATAGATAAATGTAAGGGGAAAGAGCACCCCTTTTTGACTTATCTCATGCCCGGTAATGATATCCGTATGGTGTATCTAGGGTTGATTGACCTTTTCGTTCATCTTCAGTTCTTGCGAACGCAACGGCGCTTTGGTCAGATACGCAAAACACTAAGAACTAACAAAAGCTTATTCGGATGTGGGCACGCTCTCCTTCAACTTGAGGTGGCCGGTTTTGCACTTAGGCAGGGACATGATATTGAGTTTGAGCCAGACCTAGAGAGTGGCAGCAAGGCGGATCTGAAAGTTCATACTGGAGACCACCCGACCGTTTTCGAAATGGTACAAATGGGAACGGATCATGCTTTCCGAGCAACTGCAACGTTTCGGGATCGGTTGAATAGGGAACTGATGGGACTTTCGATGGCACACTCATTGTCCATCCGTGGGGATATTCTCCGAATAGCAGACGAATCGGAACTTACACACCTGATGGGTGACCTAGACACGAAAGCAAGAGAGTTGAATGCTGTTGGCAAGTCTTTCGTTATCCATTCAGACTTGGCTAGACTCACGCTGATAAAGTCTGAACGCGCGGGTTTGCCGGAGTTGTCTGGGCCACCGACGCAAAGTGACGACTGGGCTCGGCTCGAGGCTCGCATAAGTGAAAAGGCAAGACAAACATCGGGAGCAGAAAACGTTTGGATTCGGATCGACGGTCTGAGTGGTCTGTGGTACTTCACAGGATGGGCCAGACATTCATTGCGTGAAAAATTGAGGCTAATCGCACCATTATGCCAAGCGGCAATTCGGAGATACGATCACGTTTCCGGTATTGTCATTTCCAACGGACGGGCTTGGCAGACTGGGCAACCTGAGGAAACGGTTTGTGTTGATGGAAACTTCGCTTTACGAAGACATTTCATCGACGGTTGGGAGCGGGAGACGATAATCATCCGTCGAGACAAGCGTTCTCGTAAGGAAGTGGATTTTATTATGGCGTGGTATGCCCAGGAACCGTCTTGGCTGGATTGGGGACTTAGTCAGTTGGGGTACCCCGCTGTTACTGAAATTTTCACATAAAATGTTGGATATAGATGGAGCGTGCTACAATATCAAGGGGAATGATATGTACGGAACGTGATTGCGGGTGGTGTTGACAAGATGAATTCAAGCAATTTTAAATTTCTTTTAGAACGGTGGCCAGCTCTCTCTTCGCTCGGCCAATTAGCCGAAGAATACCTCTATAATGACCCTAACTCTTCTATGGTGAAAATCCGTCAGTTTGGGGAGACGATGGCCCAACTCATTCTAGCTATAGAACACGTGGCAGAGCCGGAAGACCATACGCAGCACGGCCGATTGCAACTGCTAAAGCAAGAAGGAATTCTCACTCCAGATCTCTTAACATTTTTCCACACTATAAAGAATATCGGGAATAACGCCGTTCACGGCTTACATAATTCAAAATCAGACGCTCAGACTGCCATATCATACGCTTTCACGCTTTCAGTGTGGTTCATGGAAACGTACGGTGATTGGCAATTCAAAGCACCCGCATATAGGCCGCCAGATCCGGGACATAGCAACGACGTGGAGGAGCGCATTCGCCAGATTACGGATGAATACAACGGCAAGGTTTCAAGTCTAGAAACACAGCTGAAGGAATTGCGACAACGGCAAACTACAAATGATGAACGAAACAAGCGGCGCACTCAATCCGGTAAGGTAGTGGCGAAGCTACTGAACGAAGCTGAAACTAGACGTCAGCTCATTGACCAGCAGTTGCGAGCAGCCGGTTGGGAGGTCGACTCGGATCACCTGCGATATTCCTCTGGCACGAGGCCCGAACCCGGTCGCAACATCGCGAATGCAGAATGGCCCACGAAACTACCGTCGGGCAAAACCGGACGGGCGGACTATGTCTTGTACGTCGGCATGAAAATGGTCGGGATTATCGAGGCAAAAAAGAAGACAAAAGACGTTCTATCCGATCTGGAACAAGCCAAGTCATACGCCAAAGGGATCGAGCATCTCTCGGACGAAGAACGAATCGGCCCTTGGGGTCAGTACACCTCGCCGTTCTTGTTTTCAACCAATGGACGCCCGTACCTGCAACAATTCGAGACCAAGTCGGGTATTTGGTTCCTAGATGCGCGTAAGAACACGAACCATCCCAGAGCATTGCGAGACTGGTATAGCCCGCAGGGGCTGGCAGAGTTGCTGAACCAAGATGAAGACGCGGCTCAGGCCAAGCTACAGACTGAGCCGTTGGATTACCTTGGATTGAGAGACTACCAGTACCGTGCAATTCAATCGGTCGAAAACGCGTTAGGTGAAGACGCACGCAATATCTTAATCGCGATGGCTACCGGTACAGGTAAGACTCGCATGGCCATTGGCCTCATCTACCGTCTAATCAAGGCCAAGCGGTTTCGCCGCGTTTTGTTTCTTGTTGACCGCGAGGCACTTGGGCAGCAGGCGAAAGACGCGTTCGAGGAATCACGCATGGAGGATTACAACACCTTCACTGAGATATTCGAACTAAAGGGACTTACCGAGAAGCGGCCTGAGGCGGAAACGAAGGTTCACATTGCCACAGTCCAAGGCATGGTTAAGCGAATTCTGTTTTCGGGAGAGGACAGCCAAGTGCCAACCGTTGACCAGTACGATTGCATTGTGGTTGATGAAGCGCACCGTGGCTACATTCTCGACAAGGAAATGTCTGATGTCGAGTACCAGTTTCGCGATCAGAATGATTACATCAGCAAGTATCGAGCCGTTCTCGACCACTTCGATGCGGTGAAGATTGGGCTAACGGCGACGCCAGCGCTGCACACGACTGACATCTTCGGACCACCCGTGTTTACCTATTCGTATCGCGAGGCCGTGGTGGACGGTTGCTTGGTCGATCACGATCCGCCTCATCAGTTTGAGACGCATCTTAAAAAGAACGGTATCCATTGGAAGGCAAGAGAACAGGTGGCCACTTACGTAGTTGGATCGTCGGAAGTTAGAACGGAATGGCTGCCGGAAAACGTGGATATTGACGTCGAAGGTTTTAACAAAATGGTCATCACTGAGAATTTTAACCGAGTGGTCATTGAGGAATTGGTCAAGGAAATAGACCCTACATTGGACGAGAAGACCCTGGTTTTTGCTGCGACTGACAATCACGCGGACGACGTCGTGAGAATTTTTAAGGAAGAGCTAACCAAGCAGTACGGGGAAGTGGACGATGATGCCGTACAGAAAATAACCGGATCGATTCACAATCCCGCACAGGCCATAAAGCGTTTCAAAAACGAGAAAATGCCGAATATCGTCGTGACGGTAGATCTGCTTACCACGGGGGTAGACGTACCCAAGATTTGCAATATCGTATTTCTACGAAGAGTGAAATCACGCATTCTGTATGAACAGATGCTTGGCAGAGCAACACGGTTGTGCCCTGAAATCGGAAAGACGCATTTCTCGATTTACGATGCCGTTGGCATCTATGAGGCCCTGGAGTCAGTGAGCACGATGAAACCGGTGGTTGTGAACCCGTCGGTCACTTTTGGGGAGTTAGTGCAGGAACTACAGCAACTGGATGATACCAAGCAACAACAAGACCACATTGACCAATTCATTGCGAAACTCCAGCGGAAGAAAAAACTGCAGAATCCGGAACAACTGGAGCAGTTCCAGGCATTGGCGGATGGACGAACGGTAGACGGGATGATTCAATGGTTACGCACGACCCCGTCCAGTGAAACGAAACGGGCGTTGTACGACAACCAGCGTTTGATCACATTCTTGGATGAGAAATATAGTGAGCCGAGCAAGCAGTACATATCGGACCATGAGGATCAGTTGCTTGGACATGAGCGCGGGTACGGCAAGGCTAAGCGTCCCGAGGACTACTTGGATCAGTTCGCCGCATTCATTCGCGAACATATGAACGAAATCCCCGCGCTGCAGATTGTGTGCCAGAGGCCGCGCGACCTGACGCGGCAAGACCTGCGTCTGTTGCAAGTCGCGCTTGCCGAGGAGGCGTACACCGAAGCCAATCTGCGGACGGCGTGGGCACAGGCGAACAACCACGAGATTGCCGCCGACATTATCGGGTTCATTCGGCAAAGGGCTATCGGAAGTGTACTCGTCAGCCATGAAGATCGGATACGTGGGGCAATGAAAAAAATCTATGAATTGAAATTATGGACCAAGCCGCAGAAGCAGTGGCTGGAGCGGATCGAGAAGCAGTTACTGAAGGAAACGGTACTTGGGCCGAAGGCTGAAGATGCTTTCAACGTGGCACCATTCATACAAGATGGCGGATTCAGGCGGATGAACAACATTTTCGACGGCGAACTGCAACAGGTGTTAGATCAGATTAACGACGCATTGTACGCGTGATGGAGAGGACGAACCCAACTAGATGAAAACGCAAGAGATTGTACAAAAACTATGGAATCTATGCAACGTGCTGCGAGACGACGGCATTACGTACCATCAGTACGTGACCGAATTGACATACATCCTCTTCCTGAAAATGATGAAGGAAACCAGCCAGGAAGCTGCGATACCGGAGCAGTATCGGTGGGATGAGCTTGCCGAGAAAGATGGCGTGGAACTGATGCGTTTCTATCGCCAGTTGCTCCTCGATTTAGGCACGAAAGACAATGTGAATGGCAAAGTGAAGCAGATTTATGCCAACGCTTCCACAAATATCTCAGCACCGGCCAACCTGAAGAAGATTGTGTCTTCTATTGACGATCTCGACTGGTATAGCGCGAAAGAAGAGGGACTTGGCGATCTATATGAGGGATTGTTACAAAAGAATGCAAACGAAAAGAAGTCTGGGGCTGGCCAATACTTTACTCCGCGTCCACTTATCAACGTGATGGTTGAACTGATTGACCCACAACCGGGCGAGCGTTGCAACGACCCTGCCGCTGGAACGTTCGGTTTCATGATTGCTGCAGACCAACATGTGCGGAGCAAAACCGACAACTACTACGAGTTATCTGAGCGGGATGCTGAGTTTCAGCGAAAACAAGCATTTACTGGCTGCGAACTGGTGCAAGACACGCATCGGCTGGCGCTAATGAATGCTTTGCTTCACGGCATGGAAGGCGAAATTCTGCTTGGAGATTCACTGTCCAACTTGGGGAAGACGATGGGCAATGTAGATGTTATCCTTACCAATCCACCGTTCGGTACAAAAAAGGGTGGGGAGCGCCCGACTCGTGACGATTTGACGTTTGCGACTTCCAACAAGCAGTTAAACTTCTTGCAGCACATCTACCGTGCTTTGAAGGCAAATGGACGGGCACGGGCAGCGGTGGTGTTGCCGGACAACGTGTTATTCCAAGACGGGGATGGCCAAAAGATTCGTGCAGATTTAATGGATAAGTGCAACCTACACACGGTACTTCGCTTGCCGACAGGAATTTTCTACGCCCAAGGGGTGAAGACAAACGTGTTGTTCTTCACTCGTGGGGAGACGGATAGGGGGAATACGAAGGAAGTTTGGTTCTACGATATGCGAACCAACATGCCCAGTTTTGGGAAGCGGACACCGTTCACGGAACAGTACTTCAAGGATTTCATTGCCGCCTACCAGACCAGTAATCGCACGGAGGTAAAGGATGAGCGGTGGAGTGTGTTTACCCGAGAGCAAATTCGGGACAAAGGTGACAATCTGGACCTCGGCTTGATAGCGGACGAGTCGTTGTCATTATACGAGAACTTGCCTGATCCGATTGAATCGGCTGAGGAAGCGATTGGGAAACTGGGAGAAGCGATGGGGTTGCTGGAGCAAGTAGTTCAGGAATTGAAGGCGGTCGGAGGACAAGAAGAATGAATCAGACTAAAGTCACAGCGATGGATGATTCTGTATTGCTTGCGGAGCCGGAAATCATACCATATCCGATTCCAGCCAAGTGGAAGTGGACGACGCTGGGTAGTGTAGTTGACATTAATCCTCCAAAGCACGTCCCCAAGGATCTCAGTGATGATGCCCTTGTATCGTTTGTACCCATGTCTGCTGTGAGTGAAGTTACTGGCACTATAGAATCCATACAGACCAGACCATATTCTGAATCCAAATCGGGCTATACAAGTTTCCTTGAGGGTGATGTGCTTTTTGCAAAGATCACTCCGTGCATGGAAAACGGGAAGACTGCTATAGCTGAAAATCTCCTCAATGGATTTGGCTACGGCTCAACCGAGTTCTACGTACTCCGGTGTAAGCCTCTCGTAAGTAGGCGATATGTTTATCACCTTTTACGTTCAGAAACTTTTAGGAAACAAGCTAAGTCAAACATGACTGGCGCAGTGGGGCAACAGCGTGTCCCGAAAGCCTTTTTAGCAGATTTCCCATTTCCTCTTCCGCCGTTTGATGAACAAAACAGAATTGTTGAGCGGATTGAGTCGTTACTGGGGAAAATCGAAGAAGCCAAATCGGATATTCTCTATGCTCGAGAAACGTTTTCTTCACGAAGAGCCAGTATATTGTCGAAGGCATTTTGCGGCGAATTAACAGACGAATGGAGAGTAGTCAACCCGAACACGGAAACAGGTGACTGCTTAGCTCAACGACTAATGCAGGCAAAAAAATTGTCAGCTTCCAATTATGACTGCGAAGGCCCCTTTGACATTCCTGGGACGTGGAAATGGATGCGATTTGGGGACATTTTTCATGTCCAAGTTGGTTCGACTCCCAGTCGCAAGGTTGATGAATACTGGGGTGAGGACAACTTATGGGTAAGCTCGGGTGAAGTCGCTTTTACCCGGATTTCGGATACAAAGGAAAAAGTGACCGACAAAGGAGTTGTCGAAAGTCGATTAAAGTTAGCTCCTGAAAGGTCTGTACTATTTGCCATGATTGGCGAGGGGAAAACTCGCGGTCAGGTCGCGATTGCCGAGAAACCTGTTTACCACAATCAAAATGTAGCATCCATTTGGGTTAAAGAGGTCGACAGCGAATATGTGTACTACTGGTTATTATCGCAATATCTTAATAACCGAGCAATCGGATCAGGTAACAATCAACCTGCCTACAACAAATCCCGTGTGGAAGACCTTCTCATTCCTCTTCCACCAGCAGGTGAGCAACACGAGGTTGTAAGAGTGATTAATTCATTTCTCACCCTTGAGGATAAGGTTGTTGAGCTATTAGAGATGGACAATAACATCCAAACTATGCAAACCTCTATATTGTCAAAGGCCTTTTCAGGGGGCTTGTAGAATTGGTGAGCGTTTAATAATTAGGTTTGTACCAGAGAAACGACGACAGAGATGAAGTATCGTGGATTTGGACTCGCATGGATCGCTTACACCAGAAATCCTCGGTATATAAGGAAACTTGCCTCCACCATAACCAACCAAAACCACGACCTTGAAGTCCTGGATTTCGTGATGAAGAAGCGACAGATTGACCAATAATCACTTCGACCGTACTGTCGCCTTTGTAGTATAGGGACGAACGCAAAACTCGGATAGATGGGCAAACCCTTGTCGCAATCGATAGAATTTTGCGGGCAGATCCACGAATCAGGATTTTCATCCACGTCGATAGCCTCCCCAACATTCCGTCCCTTGGCATTGTTTTCACAAGGTCGCGAACATAATTTGTGGTGAGCGGTATTTATGATGGAACAACCGCTGAGATAATCTGATGCAACTCCGCGATGGTGAAGCCAAACCGAAAAGAACAGCCCCCATTTTTGTTCAACCAGAATTCTATTGACGTGTGTAGCGTTACACGATACACTTTGTGTCAAGTGATTTTGATATAGGGGGTGTAAGATATGAAAAGCTCATCCGAAGCGGTGGATCATCCCGGTACCTACGTCCGTAAGGCTATCATCCCTTCAGGAATGTCCGTGAAAGCCGCCGCAGAGCGACTCGGTGTCGGCCGACCAGCACTTTCGAACTTCCTCAATGGCAAGTCGGCTCTTTCCCACGAAATGGCGGTCAGACTAGAGAGAACCTTTGGTGCCAATAGAACACAACTGCTTGAAATGCAGGCCGCTTACGATCAACAAGTGGGATTTGCTCGTTCCAAACAGATTATGGTCCGAGCTTTTGTTCCGAATTTTCTTACCATAAAGGCAAGGGAAATTGAAGACTGGGCAGGCCGCCAAATCGATGCTCGTAGCCACCTACCCGTTCTTCTTCGCAAGTTGGTACACTCGACCGGCAATGACCTTCACCATGTTGATTTTCCGGGTTATGACAACGCACAACGCAAGGGTTCTGATGGCTTCATCGAAGCGGGAGGAGCCACACCCTGGATTCCTGAGGGGAACTCCTATTGGGAGTTTGGTACCGACCAGAACCCAGGGGGTAAGGCAGAGAGTGATTATACTGCAAGGTTGACTTCAATTGAACCAGCCGTCAGGGCAAGGAGCACTTTCGTTTTTGTGACGCCTCGCAACTGGAATGGTAAGACAGCCTGGGAGAAACGAAAAAACGAGACGGGCGATTGGAAGGCAGTTAGAGCGCTTGATGCGAGTGACCTGGAACAGTGGCTTGAGCAGTCTGTGCCAGCGCAGATTTGGCTTGCAGAACAACTCAATCGCCCCGCCAGTGGATATGAGACGTTGGAGATGGCGTGGAACCGCTGGGCTAATGCTAGTAACCCTCATCTCAAGCCCGAACTATTCTCACCCGCAATGGCAGTATACCGGGAGACGTTTAAAGTTTGGCTGAACAAACCAAGCGAGAGACCATTTGTCGTTGCGGCTGACTCAAGGGATGAGGCACTAGCTTTTTTAGCCTGTCTATTCAACGAAGAAGAATTGCGTCAATTCAAGGATGTAACGGCTGTCTTTACTTCGCCCGAGACGCTCAGGACGCTTGTTGCATCCTCAGTACCTTTCATTCCGATTGTCCATTCTGTAGAAGCCGAACGTGAACTCATCGACGCCTATCGCCGGCTCCATTGCATACTCTTGCGCCCCAGAAACGCTATTGATTCGGAGGGCGATGTAAAGCTCGACCTTCTCAATTATGAAGCTTTCAAAGAGGCACTCACCTCAATGGGAGTTTATGAAGACGATATAGACAGACTAGCAAGGGAGTCAGGGCGTTCACCGACTATCTTGCGTCGGCGCCTTTCTGAAAACGAGGCAATACGGATACCGGATTGGTCCAGAGATGACGACAGGGCAAAAGCTCTCGTACCGATGGCTTTAATCGGCGTTTGGCACATGGAGATGGAAGCAGATCGCGAAATCGTTTCCAAAGTGGCAGAACGGAAGTATGAAATGATTGAAGATGACATCGCGCGCCTACTTCAGTTCGATGATAGTCCGGTATGGTCCATTGGGCAGTATCGGGGCGTAGCATCGAAGCTTGACGCAATGTTTGCGATTTCCAGAATGGTCACGTCCTCGGACCTCAAGCGGTTTTTCGTCGCCGCAGAGTATGTCCTATCCGAGTCCGACCCGGCACTTGAACTTCCGGAAAGGGACAGATGGGCCGCAGCCCTTTACAACAAAACGCGTAATCACTCCAACGCGCTGCGCATGGGTATATGTGAGACGCTCGTCATCCTGTCGGTTCATGGCAACAACCTGTTCCAGAAGCGCCTCGGACTTGACGTCGATGGTTTGGTGGCGGGACTAATCCGAAAACTTCTCACACCGTTGACACTCGAACGACTGGTTTCTCAAGACAGAGATCTACCCCGTTATGCCGAAGCGGCTCCCGAAACATTTCTAGCGATTATTGAGGAAGATCTGGAGGGCGACAATCCCATCGTCTACGGTCTGCTAAAACCGGTTGACAGTGGATTGTTGGGAGCGTTTCCGTCACGCACTGGCCTTCTCTGGGCGCTGGAGTGTCTTGCTTGGAACCCGAAGTACCTCTGGCGCGTAGCGTCAATTCTTGCACAGCTTTCAAAGCTTAAAATCGACGATAACTGGGCAAATAAACCAGAGGCAAGCCTCAGTTCCATTTTCAGATCGTGGATGCCACAAACGGCGGCCACAGCGGATCAAAGGTATAAGGTGATTGAGAGACTCTCTAAGCGTTTCCCTGACGTTGCATGGGGCGTTTGCCTTGAGCAAATTAAGCCAGGGCCTCGTGTTGGTCACTACAATTATAAGCCTAACTGGCGCGGCGACGCCTCAGGGGCTGGGCAGGTAGTCACCCGCAAGGAGATGTACGACTTTAATCGACTGGTTTTGGATCTCCTTCTTGCTTGGCCAACTCATGATGAAAAGACGCTGGGAGATCTAATAGAGTCCCTTCAGAGTATGCCCGATGAAGACCAAACCAAGGTGTGGGATTTGATTGATCGGTGGTCTAAGAATACAAGCGAAGCCTCTAAAGCAGTGCTTCGTGAATGCATTCGACAGTTTGCCTTTACGCGTCGAAGCCGCCATCGGAAACTCGAAGAAACGACCCACGAACGAGCACGCGAAGCCTACGAAAGACTCTGCCCCCAAGATCCAGTCATCCGTCATGGTTGGTTGTTCGCAAAATCCTGGGTGCAGGAATCGATCGACGAGATCGAAGATGAAGAGTTCGACTACCGGAAGCGCCAGGAGAGAATCGACAAGCTACGCCATGAAGCAATGACCGAAATATGGAGAGAGTCCGGTTTCGAGGGAGTGAGGGAACTAATCATCAATAGCGAAGCTGCCGTTGTCATTGGGCAATACGTCGCTTCGTGCATCCCTGATGGTGCGGGGCAAGTGAGTTTCATCAATCGTTGCCTTTCTCTAGATGGAGACCTTCGAAGCAACGCCGAATGGTGTGTACAGGGTTTCGTTCTGGCAATTGAAGGCGAAGCACGCGCCGAAATACTGCGTATCGCGGCCCAAGGACTGCCTTCCGAAGACCGTATCCGCTTATTTGTTTGTGCCCCCTTTCAGGAATCCACCTGGCGTCTTGTGGACGAATATGGCGAGGACATTCGGACGGGGTACTGGAAAAACGTGTTTCCGTCTTTGGGCACTCACACGTCTGCTGAACTAACTGTGGTGCTCGACAGTCTTCTAGAGGTGAAGCGTCCTCGAGCCGCATTTCGCTCTGTCAACATGAATTTCCAGGACGTTGAGACGTCCCGTCTTAAACGTTTATTGCACGACATTGTAATGGTGAATGAGGAACCGGCGGGTCAATTTAAGCTTGACAGCTATCACATTTCTGAAGCACTGGATTCGCTTGATGGTAGACCTGGCGTCACCCAGGAAGAGATGGCTCAGCTTGAATTCCTCTTCATAGATGCCCTCGATGATAGCAAACATGGAATTCCGAATCTCGAAGTACAGGTTGCACAATCGCCGGTGCTGTTTGTCCAACTGCTTGCATTCGCCTACAAACGAAGCGACCAAGGCCAGGACCCGCCTGAATGGAGGGTGAAGGATCCTGAAGCTCGAGTGGCAGTCGTATCTGCAGCATATCGCCTATTAAGACGGCTCTCAATGATTCCTGGCACGGATGAAAGTGGAGGAATTAACGCATCGGTACTTGTTAATTGGCTTGTTGAGGTTCGGCGTCTATGCCGTGAATACAGTCGAGTCGAGATTGGTGATCAATGTCTCGGTCAACTCCTTGCCAAAGCCCCGGTAGGCGAAAACGGTATTTGGCCATGCCAGGCAGTGTGTGAGGCACTGGAGGAAATAGCCTCGCAGGAAATCGGAAGAGGATTTTCTGTCGGTGTCTCTAATTCTCGTGGTGTTCACTGGCGGGGCCCGGGGGGGGGACAGGAGCGTGAGCTCGCTTCCAAATACCGCGCTTGGGCCGAACGCTTATACTTTGATTATCCTTATGTAGGGGGGATTCTGGAGGAGATCGCCGAGTCCTACGAGCGCGAAGCGAAATGGCATGATTCCGAAGCAGACCTGGAGAAGAGACTACCCCATTGAGGGCATGCCCCGGTCGTGAGAAGAAGTACAACACTAGACCTTGATTTTCGTCGCGACGGGTTCTCTTTTGGGTGCATCTCGAAGGGCGTGTGGGAGAGCGCCCTTCCAAACTTGCCGGTTGACTCGTTTCGGAGAACTGTGTCGTATCCACCCATTCACCGGTCGTGGTTATAGACTGATACGGATCGCCTCCACCAATCAAAACCACGAACCGATTAACAGGTTCGTGGTTTTTACCTATACAATAAGATTAAACAAGAAGATTGAAGCCGACACTGTGACGATCTGCATATGATAGATTGGCCATGTGATTCACCATACGTACGCATATACGGCTCCGTAGAATTCGTGGAGGGAAGGAGGAAAAGGAAATGACTGTTCGTGTAAGAGTCGAGGGAAGTCTTTTAAAGTGGGCAAGGGAGCGCTCCAGGCAGTCCTTAGAGGATCTCTCGTCCCGTTTCCCCCATCTACCTGCCTGGGAACGTGGGGAGGTGGAGCCGACAGTGAAACAGCTTGAGAAATTTGCCCAGGCTACTCATACTCCAATCGGATACCTTTTTCTCGAGATGCCACCCGAGGAGCATATTTCAATTCCTGACTATCGGACCATCGGTGACATAGGTGTTACGAAACCAAGTGCAGATCTTCTAGATACGCTTTATCTGTGCCAACAGCGTCAGGAGTGGTATCGGGATTTCGCACTACAAAATCGTCAGGACCGCATTCCATTCGTAAGATCTGTAGACGTTGGAGCGCCGGTTGTCGAGGTAGCGAAACAAATGCGGACAATCCTGTCCTTTGATGTTTCCAACAGGGGAAGCAACTGGACCGACGCGCTTAAAAACCTCTTTGAAGGAGCCGACGCAAAAGGCATACTGGTAATGGTCAACGGAGTAGTTGGAAGCAACACCCACAGCAAGCTGGATCCGCACGAGTTCCGTGGATTCGCATTAGTTGATGATTTGGCACCGGTAATTTTCGTCAATGGTGCCGATACAAAGGCAGCTCAAGTGTTCACTCTTGCTCATGAGTTGGCTCATATTTGGTTAGGAGAGTCCGCGATATCTAATGCAGATCTTACATCCACCACGACTAACGCCGTCGAGCGTTGGTGCAACCAAGTTGCATCCGAATTTCTCGTTCCTATTGATACCATTCGTGGGTTGAGTTCGGAAGTGGTTTTACGCGATGGTGAGATTGAAAGGCTTGCTCGAAGGTTCAAAGTCAGTACTCTCGTAATACTTCGCCGAATTTATGATGCTGGGATTCTAGGCTGGGAACATTACCGAAGAGTTTACGCCGAAGAGCTTGATCGTATCTTAAAGTTAATGGAGGATCGCTCCGGAGGCGGGGGCGGCAACTTTTACAATACACAGCCACTGCGAGTAAGTAAGCGGTTTGCGCGCGCGCTCATTATTAGCACGCTGTGAGCGTCAAACTCTCCACACATTGATATCCCAGGTCATCCTCGGCGATAATCGCAGACAATAAATATCCCCACCTGTTAGCCAGGCGGGGATTCGTGCGCGTCTCACTATTTCCGATTTTTGCTA
>QXHL01000110.1 GCA_003584005.1 Alicyclobacillaceae bacterium I2511
CCCCCCAGTCCACTGGCCAACACCACGGGGACAAAAGCCGTGAAAAATAGCAGTGTCACACTTCCAATACATGATAAAATTGCAAGCATTAAAATTACGATACGTCGCCCGTAACGGTCTCCAATAAACCCCACCGCGGCAACCAAAGCCACAGTCACGAGGCCAGATACGCTTAGAATGACTCCAATTTGTGTGGAACTGTCCCCATTTGCTGCTAAATATAAGGGAAACGCAACCGTGAGAAACGCGGTGACAAAGCTGCGAATTGCCCGAGCCATATACAACCAGCGCAAATTTTGCTGCACTTACTCCACCTCCAACAAACCGCTCGCAGCCACTTTTATTCCCGTACCTGACCCGTACCTCGAATCACATACTTGTAACTGGTCAACTCGCGCAACCCCATGGGACCCCGAGCATGGAGTTTTTGCGTAGAAATGCCGATTTCCGCACCAAAACCGAACTCAAAGCCATCGGTAAAACGAGTGGAGGCGTTGTGGTAGACTGCGGCAGCGTCCACCTGACTCAAAAATTTTTCGGCAGCAAAACTGTCTTCTGTGACAATTGATTCGGAGTGGCGTGTGCCATAGTGTTGGATGTGATCCATGGCCTCTGACAGAGAATCCACCACCCGCAGTGCCACAATCAGATCTAAAAATTCAGTGGCATAATCCTCCTCTGTCACTGCTTCCACCTGTTCCCACAAAGGAGTTTTTACAAGATCCACTGGATTCTCTTCGGCCCCCCTGAGTATATCTCGGGATGTGGCACACGCCCGCACCTCTACCCCCGCGGCAAGCAATCGCCGGACCATCTCTGGCAACCACTGTGGGGCCACATTACGGTGCACCAGCAGGGTCTCCATGGCATTGCATACAGATGGACGTTGGGCCTTGGCATTGAGAACAATCGCCCAAGCTTTAGTAAAGTCTGCCGCTTGGTCCACATACACATGGCAATTCCCCACGCCTGTTTCAATCACCGGCACAGTGGCATTTTCCACCACACGCGCAATCAGTCCCGCACCCCCCCGGGGAATCACCAAGTCCACCAGGCCCCGCATGCGAATGAGCAGATCCACCGACTCGTGCTCTGTCCGACTAATCAGTTGCACCCCATCTTTGGGCAGTCCTACGGCAACCAACCCAGCTCGCAAGGCTTCCACAAGGGCCTGATTTGTGGCCAGTGCTTCCCGACCGCCACGCAGCAGGACAGCATTGCCTGTCTTGATGGCCAACCCTGCGGCATCCACTGTGACATTTGGGCGGGCTTCATAGACCATCCCTACCACCCCAAAGGGCACGCGAATCTTGGCAATCGCCAACCCATTGGGGCGGGTAAAGGACTCCATGACCTCCCCAACAGGATTGGGCAGATTCGCTACCTGACGCAAACCCTGGCACATCTCCTCCAACCGCGCTTGCGTCAGCCGCAAGCGGTCCACACGGGCCGCCCCGTCTCCTTTGGCCAAAGCGGCAGCCACATCGCCGACATTGGCCGCAAGAATTGCCTCCTGGTGGTCCAACAAGGCCTGCGCCATTGCGAGCAAACCCTGATTTTTAACTCCCGTCTGGGCAACCGCCAGAACATGGGCGGCCTGTTGTGCGGCATTTGCCTGCGCCTTTAACACCCTGTGCAGTTCTGACTGTTTGCCAGTGTCTGGATACATGCCCACGTCCTCCTCAAAACAATGATTTTCTTCACACCCATTTCTTACACCAACCGTCCCGCTTTCCACACCACCATTTCGTTGCGATGAATTAATGCGGGTAAGGGATTGAGCCTCGGTCCTGCAGCTTTCTGTTGCAACACCATGCGCAGATCGGCAGCAGACAGACTCACCACGCCCTTGCCTACCAGCGTCCCCTGTTCATCCATAAACTCTACTACAGCCCCTTCACCAAAGTTGCCCTCCACCCTTGTAACCCCAGGCACCAGCAGACTTCCTGTCCCATCCTGGACCGCCGCAATGGCCCCTGAATCAATCACAATCTGGCCCTGTACCCGCGACCCATGGGCAATCCACAGTTTCTTTCGAGGCAGTGCATTGGCGGCGGCGTGAAACACCGTTCCCACAGATTCCCCGGCCACCGCTTTAGCCAGTGCCTGGTCATCCTCCAAACTGGCAATCACCACCTGAATCCCCGCACTGACCGCCATGCGGGCGGCCTGCAACTTTGTTCGCATGCCCCCCGTGCCTAAGTTAGACCCCGCTTCACCCGCGAGGGCCTCCAGTTCCGCCGTAATTTCATAAACGTCTGCCACCTTAGTGGCCGCTTTGTGGATACGCGGATTCCCAGTATAAAGACCGTCAATGTCGGTCAACAGCATTAGCAAGTCCGCGTCTGCCGACAAGGCCACCAAGGCCGCCAGAGTATCATTGTCCCCGAAACGAATTTCATCCACCGCGACGGTGTCATTTTCGTTAATCACCGGCACAATCCCGTGACGCAAGAGGGTTTCTAGGGTATTGCGTATGTGTATAAAGCGCCTGCGATTGGCGACATCTGAACGGGTCAGCAGCAATTGGGCAATCGTACGCCCCCGCTCGGTAAACAACCGCTCGTAAGCATCTACCAACAAGCCCTGTCCCACAGCGGCTGCAGCCTGTTTTTCCGGCACGGTAATGCTCGCCCGCTGCCACCCTAGGCGCCCCATGCCTGCGGCCACAGCTCCAGAGGAAACCAGAATCATCTGACACCCCGCCGTGTCGATGATATGGGCTATTTGCCCCACAAGGCGAGCCATATTGTCCCGATTCAGACTCCCATCTGGGCTTGTTAACGTACTTGACCCAACTTTAACCACAACGCGTCGGACCGGTTTCTCCTTTAATTCTTTTAATTCCATCTGCGCTCTCGCTCTCCACTATCCAGACCTATGGGAGGACTGCCCGTTACGTCAATCTTCCGATTGCACTCTATTATACAGGATGTGCGCATGATGTAGGACAAACCCGTGCATACTGAGCCTGTCACACATCTTATCCATGGGAGTTGATGAGTCCAAGATGTATGGAATGAATGTCTTTCCGTCGCAATCCATGGGGGCACAGGGATACGGATCTTTAGCCCAGTTTGCATCCAATCCCCAGGACATCCGCAACCAAATTCAGCAAGACCTACAAGGGTATAACCAGGGATTTAACCAGGGATTCAACCAGGGCTACAACCAGGGATTCAACCAAGGGATCCCTTATAATAACACCCTGGGTGTGACGACTGGAGGTGCCGGGATGGGTGGCTCCACGCTGGCCCAATTCGGCACACATCCACAGGGAATTCAACAGCAAATTCAGCAAGACTTGCAGTCTGCCCGTGCCTACCACGCCCAGTGGGCGGCGCAAAACGGCGTGAATCCGCAAGCAGTCCAAGCCAGTACCTACGGATCGCCGATGAATGGATATACCCAGCAGGGGGTTGTTCCGCAAAATTACGCAATGAACTTCGCCGGGCCCAATCCCCAATACGCGAATTACGGTGCGGGGGTGGGGGCCAGCACCTTGGCACAGTACGGGTCTAATCCGCAGCAAATTCGTCAGCAGCTTCAACAAGGCCAGAATGGACCACAGGGCTATGGCTATGGGATGAGCGGAATTGTAAATCAACAAAGCGCCCTGGGTATGAATCCGCAGGGTAGCACACTGTCTCAGTTTGGAACGTATCCCCAGATGGTACAAAATCAAATTCGCCAGGATATGGGGCAAAGTTATCAGTAAACCTCAACCGTTTCACAAGCCCCAGCACCACGACATCCAAAAGGATGTGCCGAATGGACCCTCAATTCGGCACATCCTTTTCCACGTTAACCACCACAGAGTGACCGAAGTCCCCTCCCGCACCCCCATACTCCTCTGACACCATGGGACACAGGTACCCCTGATTGCCCATCTTTCTCCAAAAACCTTTGGGAATCAGCCGATCGCGTTCCCAGCCATCAAACTTTGGCACTGCTTCTCGCTCCAGAAATCGGCGTAGGGTATGACGAAACATCTCATGTTCTGCAGTCAAATACAGGTGCTGCAAGTATGCATCCTACCCTCGCTTGCAAAGCCACGCGGACCCTCTTTACGAAGCAGACGCCGATAAGTCAGACTCTTGGATGCGTTTGTACTCAACCGTTTCAGCGAGGTGCCATGCGAATTGCCCCATCGAGACGAATCACCTCACCGTTTATCATCGAATTTTCGACAATGTGCCGTGCCAACATTCCGTACTCCCGAGGCTGCCCCAAGCGCGACGGAAAGGGCACTTGAGCCCCCAGGGATTGGCGGACCGACTCGGAAAGTTGTCCCAACATCGGGGTGTCAAAAATGCCCGGCGCAATCGTCACCACGCGGATGCCCAGCACAGCCAGTTCCCTGGCGATGGGGAGCGTCATGCCGACAATTCCCCCTTTTGAGGCCGCATAGGCCGCTTGACCAATCTGTCCTTCGAAAGCCGCCACCGATGCAGTATTAATAATCACGCCTCGCTCCCCGTCGCCATTGCGTGGACCTTGGGCCACTGTCGCAGCCACCCAGCGAATGACATTAAATGTTCCAATTAAGTTGACCTCAATGGCCCGGGTAAAGGCATCCAATGGATGGGGTCCGTGTTTTCCCAAAACCTTGGCGACCATCGCCACACCTGCACAGTTGACGACTCCGTGCAATTCACCGTTGGTCATGGCAGCTTGTGCCACAGCATTTTTCACATCTTCTTCTGAAGTGACATCCACCCGAAAAAAACGCCCTGCCGTCGCCGTCGCCGTTGCCACACCCAGATCTTCCCGGATATCAAAAATCACTACGTGGGCGCCTGCTTCCGCAAATACCCTAGCTGTAGCCGCTCCGAGCCCAGACCCGCCGCCGCTGATGATAAAGGTTTTCCCTTGCAGTAGCACTGAAATTCCCCCTCTCCTCAACTTTCAATACGTTCTAAGATGGCCGCATTCGCCATCCCGCCCCCCTCGCAAATCGCCATCAAACCGTAGCGCAAGTGGCGAATCTCCAGTGCATTCAGCAAAGTGGCCGTCAAACGAGCCCCCGTCGCTCCCAGGGGATGTCCCAAGGCAATGGCTCCACCGTGGACATTCACCCGGTCCCAGGCAGCGCCAATTTCCTTTTGCCAGGCCAAGACCACGGAAGCAAACGCCTCATTCACCTCAAACAGGTCCATATCTGCCACACTCAACCCAGCCCGTTGCAGCACCCGCTTTGTGGCGGGAATGGGGCCGGTTAACATGGTCACAGGATTCACACCGACTGCCGAAAAGGCCGCAAACCGTGCCCTAGGTCGCAATCCCAAGCGCTTGGCAACCGTTTTTTCCATCACCAAAGTCGCACTGGCCGCATCAGAAATTTGGCTGGCATTGCCTGCCGTAATCAGTTCCAAGTCAGGGAAGGCTGGCGCCAAGGACAGCATCTTTTCTAAAGTGGTTCCCGAGCGAATCCCCTCATCTTCTGTGAAAAGTCGACTCTCCTTGGAACCCTCTGATAGCCGGGCCTGCACAGGCATAATTTCTTTTGCAAATACCCCCTGCTGACGGGCTGCTTGGGCCAATTGGTGACTGCGCAAGCCAAACCTGTCCAGGTCTTCCCGGGACAGTCCCCACTGCTTGGTGAGCGTCAAACAGAACCCACATAACAATCACATTTGATTCGTGAGAAGATACTCCCAGGATGATTCCGGGAGGCGAATTTTCGTGAAGAAAGCGGAGTTGGAGAAACATAGAGAGTCTTGGCGCA
>QXHL01000111.1 GCA_003584005.1 Alicyclobacillaceae bacterium I2511
GGATTGGGGAGGCCCTCCTTAATGCCGAGGGGCTATAAAAAAGAACCGATTTTTTCGGTTCTGGAAATAAGGGTCTCCCAGTCGCTAAATCATCAAATATCGAGCGATGAAACGCAAATAAGGGTGTGAAAGTCGTCTATTGCACGTTTTCACCCGTGTTTGCACCGAATTTGCTGAAATAAGGGCCTGGCGAACGCCTATTTATGCGGAACGTGGCTTGAAAAGGCCTATAAGCGACCTGGGGCCCCTTATTTGAGACCGTCGATTCAGTTTCCAAGAGAATCCTGTTGGGGGGGTTGATTTGCAGAAGAAACCCCTATAGGAAATGTGAATGTGATACGAAACCTAGTGTATCAACCGTCTCAAAATAGGTCTTATGGACCTTCAAAACGGGCCGAAAAGGCAGAATAGTTGCGATTGTAGTGACTATTCCTGTGACTCCCCTGCACTTCTCCCCGAAGACAGAGCAGAAGGAAAGTCCTACAAATAGAATCTGGTCTATGCCACACTCGTTTCCGGCATTAGAGGGTCTGACGTAAAATATCTGATGCACATTTTCACTCCTGGGGGTGACCGTCAGGATGAGCGTTTCGAATTGGACCTGTCCCACCTTTGCTCTCTTGCAAAGCAACGCGAAAGCGCTGGCCTTCTGCTTACTTTTCAAGGCCAAACGTACAATAGAATGGCGAAAAATTGAAATACCGATCCAACTAAAACAAATAAATGCCAAACCGCATGGTGGTACGGAAAGGTGCGCCACATATAAAAAACAGTGCCAACCGTATACAAAACTCCCGCGATAAGCAGCAGAATTATCCCACCCTCGCGCAAATTTGCAAACAACGGTTGCCAAGCAAAAACTATCATCCACCCCATGAGAATATAGATAATCGTTGAAGTGAATAAAAACTTTTTCACGAAGAAGGACTTGAACACTACACCCATTACTGCAATTCCCCAAACGACTCCGAATAGCACCCATCCAAGTGTTCCCTGAATGATGTGAATAAATATTGGAGTATAACTTCCCGCAATAAATAGGTAGATGGCAGAGTGATCAAAAATCTCGAATAGATCTTTCGTTTTCCCTTCTGGAAAACTGTGAACAAGGGTCGAAGCGAGGTACAGCAAAAGCATAGTAGCTCCGTAGATAGTAAAAACAATCACATGCAATGTGGACCCTTTCAAGCTGGAGAACACAATAAGTAGGACAAGTGCAACTACGCTGAGAGCAGCTCCAACGCCGTGGACCATTGCGTTTGCAATCTCTTCTCTTCTTGAAAATATATGAGTCTGTGCCACGTTTATCCTGCTTTCTTAAACACTAACCTTCAATAGTAGCTGAAGTAGCTGAAGTAGCCGAACTCCACGCTATGGTTTCTGAGCTTAAAACCGCCCCTTGAACCCTGCCAACTCCCATTAAATCATACAAACACATATTCCCCTGCGCAAGAAGGAATTGTCCCGTAAAAACCAGAATGTTTAAACAGCAAGATTTAAAATTAATCAGAGAGGAGTGTCATCTATGGAAGAAGACCTGAGATATCCCATTGGCCGTCCTGAAATTTCAGAGCACAGTACGACAAGAGGCCCACCATCTGGCGGATACCCACCTGAGCACCTACCTTACTTTTCGTCGCACCCTAACAGAACAAATCCCGCCATCCCCGGCCACGATGTGAACCGCTGGGCGGATTTAATAGATGCTAAAAGAGGAGACATTGCGATGTCTCTGGCTCTATTTGGCAGTCTACAGGGACGCTTCGCCCACCTGCGGGAGAAAGTGGGATGGACCCAATTCCAAAACTGATGCTTTTTTGGACGGAAGTGAATTGAAAAAAGTGGGTCAGCCCCCATCAAGAACAGAACTGTCCCACTTCCCACTTCCCACTTCCCCCCCCGTTCCTGATCTGTCCACTCTTAAATTACCCAGTTACCCGCGCGAAATAGCGGAACCGCCGTGCCGTCTGCCAACATCCCGTCAATATTCAATTCAGACGACCCCACCATAAAGTCTACATGGGTAAGGCTGTCGTTGGCCCCGTGACGCTCCAGGTCCTCTTTGGACATTTCCTTGCCGCCGTCAAGGCAGGTAGGGTAGGCTTTGCCAATAGCTAAATGACAGGAGGCATTTTCGTCAAACAGGGTGTTGTAAAAAAGGGTATTCATGTTGGAAATAGGGGAGTCCATCGGCACCAAGGCCACCTCGCCCAGATAATGGGAACCCTCGTCTGTTTCAATCAGTTCCTGCAAAGTGTCGTATCCAGTTGCGGCCTGGTAGTCCACAATCCGGCCATTCTCAAAGGTAAGCTGGATGCCTTCAATTATAACTCCCCCATAGGCCAGAGGCTTGGTGCTGCGCACCACCCCGTGCACACCCTCCCGTTTGGGCAAGGTGTACACTTCTTCCGTCGGAAGGTTGGCGACAAACCAATGGCCCTGCCCATTCACGCTCCGGGCGGCCTGCCAGAAGTGCAAGTCCGGCAGCTCCACGGTCAAATTTGTACCTGGGGCTTGATAGTAAAGGCTCTTGAAGTGTCTGCCGTTCAAAAACTGAGCCCTCGCCTCAAGTCCATCCAGGTGGTCTTGCCAAGCATCCACCGGATTTGCCTCATTCATGCGCATGGTGGCGAAAATTACGTCCCACAGTTTGTCAATGGCCACATCGTCCGTTTCGTCGGGAAACATTTTCATCGCCCAGTCCTTGCTGGGAATGGAGCACACCAGCCAGGTGACGCGGTCCTCCATGAAGTATTTATCCACCGGTTTGAGCGCCGTCTCACGGGCCTTGTGGAACATCGCGATGCGCCTGGGATCAATGCCTGCAAGCAAGTCAGGGTTTTCCGCGTCGATGTACAAGAAAGCCGTGTTGTGATTGCACATCTCCAATGCCCTTTGAACAGGCCACTGGGGAAACTGGGCCAAGAACTCGTCCGCTTCCTTTTCAAACCGAATCCGTCTGGACAACGGGTCCTCCCAGTCCACGTCCACCGTCGAGGCTCCCGCGTCATACGCCTGAGCCACCAAAATGCGAACAAACTCCGCCGTTTCCAAGGGCGCACTGATGATATGCATCGGTTGCCCGGGCTGAATATGTAACCCAATGCGGAGCAGCACCTCCGCATAATGATGCAACTGGTCTGTCGTGGGCAAGTCAAGTCAACTCCTCTGTGTGATTGTCTGAAAAGTGGTTAATGCTCTCCGCCGTACGGTTACTTCAGCATTTAAAGTGTTCCTCTTCGAGAATACCGGTTTTTAGAAAAAGTTGCGAGAAAAAGTTGCATCCTGCCAGGCAGGCAACCCTCCAGCTGAGTGTGCCGACTTGACCGCACCCACCACTTGACCCACGAGGATGCCTGACACATCAGTCAGGGTACCTGAGAAATTCGACAGGAAATCGCCTGCTCCATCGACATCTAAACTATTGTGCAAGTTATCTGTTTTTGGATGACTCTCCATGTCCACTTTTTACACCTCTAGCACAGATATCCTTAATCGCCAATCGCCCATGCTCTGAGAGCTTTTACAGTGGAATCATTATATATCAGAAAATTCCCTCTTGATAATTATCTCGTTATTTTCATGATAACGTCTCATTCCTGAGGCAAATTCATAAGGATCTAACATCCGCGTAATCTCCTCTTGATTGCCATTTTGCACATAGGCTCTTAGTGTTTGAATGTAATCTAGTGAAAGTTGTTTACGAAGCTGCATCTCTCTGACTTGTGTGGTAGATTGCCCGTGTCCAGGAACAAGCAATTTTATTGAATAATTTTCAAGAATATCACTTACCTTGTGGAGAGTTTGCACATAACTGTCACTGCTATCCTCTATAAAGGGGAACTCAACCTCTGAGAGGTAATCTCCAGCAATAAAAACACCCTGTGGCTCGATGATGCCAAATAGGCCACACGCTGTGTGGCCAGGGGCTTTATAAAAAGTGACCCGTGTTTCGCCAATTTCAATTTTCTGCTTCTCATGATAAATTATCACATCAATCAACGGGTAGACAATTTCATAATCACGCTTCAGGTAGTACTGTTTGTCAAAATCAAGAATCTGCTCCACACAGACTTGCTTGTCAGAATTGTTGACAAACTCAAAGCTAGCCACGGTTATTGCATCCGGAAACGCTTTGTAGCCGAGAATATGGTCCCAATCGGAATGCGTAAACAGAAGGTAAAGGGGCCTACCCCTACGAATCCTAGCAACGAATGCGCGAATCTCCTCAACTTCCTGTGGCAACCATCCAGGATCCACAATAAAAACACACGACGGCGTTTCTACAACGGTTGAGGTTGTTTGATATAAAACACTTTGAAACACCGTCACTCCATTTGCACGGTATTGAATCATAGAATCACCTCAGACTCAAGCTATCTCCCTGGTACGCTCACACGGGTTTAGAACAAAGTACCATCCACTCATCCACATGCAAGGAATCTAGATGTCCTTCCTGAACGCGGACTCCAAAGTATTCCCGAACCGTTGGACTGGCAGACAGGATATACGCCTCGACGCGTTTTTCTTGTTCCTCTGATTGAACCATACGGTGAACCCATGAGGAAAAATAGTATTCTTTCTGTCGAATTCGAGAGTTTTTCAAATGAAAACCCGCCGCCTTTATCCAAGACTCCCATTCGCGAACAGATGGACATTGCACGTGACTTTCGTCCCGCATTTTCTCAAACGTATTCATGTAGACAGACAACTCGGAGTCATCGGGAGCTACATTGTCAATCAAGAGCCAGGAACCACCTGGTTTTAACACCCGCCATGATTCTTGAACGAATTTCTCTGGCTGGGGGAAGTGATGTGCGGCAATCCGACAGATAACGGCATCAAAGGTTTCATCAAGGAAGGGTAAAGACTCTGCATCGGCCAAGACAAAGTGAACGTTACGGATCCCCTCACCCATCAGGTGATGACGGGCTGCCTCCAGCATCGTCTGCGTCAGGTCAGTAGCAAAGACCGTACGTACCCATGGCGATACAGCCCTAGCCACATGTCCGCCTCCTGTAGCCACATCCAGGGCAATCCAGGTCTTGCTTGGAGACAGCCAATCAACCAAAAGGGAAAGGTCTTCTCCTTTGGCATGACTTTCACTGGTCACGTATTCCTCCGCCGTCCGACCAAACTGTTTCTGCACAATATCCTTCAAACCACTCTCTTGTTCTATTGTCCACATCCCCCTATCGCAATGCGGCCTACCCTATTGATACAGGAAGGAAACACTACTCCGTTCTATTACCCCATGTTATATAAATTTTGCGAACTGTTCACCGGATTTTTCGAAGCGGTTTCTCAAGTAAATTCAATTCATCCTCTACCCGTTCCATTTGTTGGAGCGCTATGGTACGGGCATCTCGAATGGCTTCATTTTGACATCCTCCCCACGGATAAATCCGGGGGATTCCAACTATCGCTAGTTGGCTTTCCTGCTTCTCTGAAGCTTGCCTTCTCGTTGGCTGTTGAGCTTTCGAGCGGGTCTTATGGCCTCTCCGCAGGCTAACACCGCCAGCCCGGCGGCTAAAATATTCTGTGCGGCGTTGACGTCACGATCATGCGTTTCCCCACATTCGGGACACGTCCACTCACGGACGTTTAGTGGCATTTTTGGCATGATGTGACCGCAATCAAAACACCTTTTGCTGGATGGATAGA
>QXHL01000112.1 GCA_003584005.1 Alicyclobacillaceae bacterium I2511
GGTTGGAACTATGCATTGCAGACGGTGTTCATCAATAACCGTTCCATCCCTCTATATCACCCAACACAGGTACCGATTGGGTCGCGGGTGATACACCCTGTGACCCGTCTGCACTTGTGGTCTCCCCTGCCTACCACGGGTACAAAAATTGGCGAATTATCAATACCAGCGGCTCACATTTTGGTTCCAGTAGTGCAGGGCACGGGCTGGAACCAGTTGGGGCTGGGTGTGGGTCATGATGTGGCCAGTGTTTTACCGGGTCAGATGGGGGATGTCTACCTGGCCGGACACAGGGACACGGTGTTTCTCAATTTACGCAAGGTTCGCAAGGGGGACCGGATTACCTTGGCCACCGTTTACGGGAAATTTGTTTATGAAGCGATTTCTTTTTCCATTGTGCCTCAGACAGACCTGCAAGTCTTACGCCCCACGTCTTATTCCACGCTAACCCTACAGACCTGCTACCCGTTTTTCTTTTTTGGCTTCGCTCCGGACCGCTACCTGGTGCACACAAAATTGCTTTCACAGCCACTGGGCATTCAATAGACTAATTTTAGCACCACAATGAGTGTGATGTGCACCATTATTTTCTCTTAAAAGAACAACATTCGATTGTTTAATGCAGAAAATGGAGTTCAAATAATAGATATACTGCGTAAAAGTGATATAAAACGAGAATGTACGATGTTATTTCTAATAAACAGCGGAAATAAGCAAATATAGACCATATTTATCGTTTGTATTTCTAAAACAATGAATTATAGTATAGACAGATGTTCTTCATTAAGAACATTCATACAAAAAGCAATGCAGTAATTTCGATTGAAACTTCTGGGCAGCGCGTGACATCTTTTCTGGCCAGGATTTCAATAAAAAATGAACACAAATAGGAGGAGTAAGAGTTGAAACCAATTAAAAAAATTGGGCTTTCTGTAATGACAATGGGGGCCTTTATGGCGGTGGCAGCCCCTATGGCCTTCGCCGATGGGTACCAGGGAATGACTCCACAAAAGCAACAAGCCACCACAGTGACGGTCAGCGGTAGCCGGGCGGATGGTTCCAATGGTGCATTTCAGGGTCAAACAACCCATGTGTCACACGGCCAAGTTCAAAATATGAACAACGCCATGGGGTATCAGCGGCAAGGTTCTGGTGTTCTAACCACTTCTGGGCAGAGTGCACAAGGGTCTGTAAACACCGGTCAGTCGCAAACCACTAGTGCTGGGGCAAACCAGGGGCAGACGCTACATCGAGCAGGGGGCCTGCAGGTTCAACACACCGGGGTGATTACCGTGTCTGGCCAACAGGCCGATGGAGCCAACGGGAGTCAGCAGTTGCAGAAGACCAATGCAGCTTCAAATCAAACTCAAACAGGGCGTCGTGCCGGCGCGGGACAGGGGCAGGTTGCTGGGGTGGTCACACTGTCCGGGCAAACGGCGCAGGGATCCGTAAATGGATACCAATCGCAGACCACTAGTGCGGGTTCGTCACAGAGTCAGCGTGTGCGAGACGGGGGGGCACTGCAGGGTGAAAAGAACACGGTTGTGACCGTGTCTGGTCAACGTGCGGACGGGTCTGTCAATACGCCAGCTACGGTGAATGCTGATGGTAGCCTGACCCTTTACGGCGGGCAAAGCCAAAAAACGGGTGTCAATACTATTCAGGGGCAAACCACAAAAAGTGATGCGCACGCCTTACAACTGCAGGGGGGTACAACGGTAACTGCATCTGGGCAAAGCGCACAGAGTGCACTGAATACCTATCAGAGCCAAAACACGGGGGTGGGCGTTAGTCAGTACCAGACCGCTAGCCGCGGCACCCTGGGGGTTCAATTAAATCGTGCCAATACGACCACTGTTTCCGGAGCACAGGCGGACGGGTCGTCAGGCGTAACGCAGACACAGTCCACGGGTGTGGGTGTACATCAAGCACAGACCGCCAGCGGTTCTTTGGGAATTCAGTCGGAACGGGCACATACTGTGACCGCTACAGGCGCGACAGCGCAAGGGGCTTCCAATACAACCCAACAACAGTCTACTTCAGTCACTGTGAATCAGAGCCAGAACTTACACAACGCTTCTCCTGCGGGAGGAGGATTGTAAAAGTCGTGTTTGAAACGTGGTCAGGGGTGATTTAAGTAGCACTCGATGGCGTCGAATTGGTTGAAAAGCACTCGGGTGGATTTCATACCTTCTCACTGGTCCCCTCGCGGCACATCGAATCAGAATAGGCACTGATTGAGTGCCTATTCTGATTCGAACCGTTCGTTCCAATCTAAGTTTTTCGTCCCATTCTGAGCTAAGTAAGGTTCAGAGGTTTACCAAGATCAATATAAGACAGGATTTTTTCCATTTGATCAGTTGAGGGCAAACATCGTAAAACCATTGAGGGTTTTATCTGCAAAGTTGTCGTTCTGCACAAATACATCTGCTAAGAACAGGGTGGGCCATTTTCCAAATGGCCATTACAAGTGGGGAATTCCTCGGAATAATTTGTTCTACCACGCCTAACGATTCATGGAAGTGATACGCCACAGTATCGTCGTTGATTTCGCTCAGACTTCCCTCTTGAGCGCATCTGGCGCCCGCGAAATACCGCAGGTGATTGATTGCCCAACTGTCCTTTACATCTCCTGTAATAGGATATCTTCCCAATGCTTACGCTCAAAGTATGGTGGTTTGAGTTAAGTTAAGATCGCGCAAAAAATTTACATGGGCGACCCATCAATCTTGGGACATGACAGGTAAGTTAATTCAAGTGTGTGGCGAGGCATGCCTTCTTGTGTCTCTTTCGAAACGTCATTTTCGTATAAAGCTAGAGAAAATCCAGATAGACTGATAGGATTGAGAAAGTGACAGCACATGAATCGGGAAGAACCTGAGCACTTGCGAATATCCAGTACGGAGTTGTAGAAGTGCCAGGTATCACAAAGGAGGAGATTCGCGTGGAACCGAAAAGTGGACACAACCGCAGAGATATTCACCCAGGACTGGAGGTGGACATTGTGCTCAAACGGGATCAGCCAAGCGGAAAATTGACCCGCGGCGTGGTGAAAGACATTTTGACAAACTCGGTGACTCACCCGCACGGCATTAAGGTCAGGCTCGCAGATGGCCAGGTGGGAAGGGTGCAAAAAATTCTGAGTTGAGAAGTCCTCTCAAGTGTATAGTTTGTAATCCATATACTCTCAGTCTCAGCTGCATATTCCGACGAAACTTGGCTCTCCCGCAAATTAGTTGATCTCATAGGGTGGCAGTTCACCCTGGAACACTTCAACAGCACATGTTGATTCACGAAATTTCCCATTTCACTTCCATTGATTCTCTAACAATCGTATCTGGAGAAATTCGTTTATCGGTGCCATCGTCGGAAAGTGAGTAACGGGTTGGTCGAGCGTCTACTGAATATATGCGCCCTGACTAAACCATTAAATTCCGTCGCAACGACCTATATGGAGGCTCGTCCCATACCACTTTTGTATCTTGAGATGTATGTTGCAAATTTTCCGCGCATGGACTACTGAACTCTTCCGGTTGACGTATCATAGTTGGCTATCTCAGTCACGCCTGGTATCGCGCCAATCTCTGTGACCGACCAGATGATGTCCATACCGTTTTCCACGCTGGGAACCGTGCTCACATACTTGACTCGATAAGACAGTTCTTTCATCGGATGATAAAATACGTCTTCAATCGTGACCTCCTGGTTTCCTTTTTTGATTGCCAGTCCGATACTGCCTGGCTTGATGACGGGGGTTACATTCTCATCAAGCGTTGCCGCAACCTCATCAAATGAAACAAAGTGATCTCGAGGGGAAACCCAACTGTCACGCCAGAATATTTCGACGATCAATCGAACTTCAGGTGGGAACGCACCTACATCGTCTTCGTCCGTTTGCCCCTCTCTGGCGAGGATGGTGGCGATGTGTTCCGTCTGTTTTCGACTGTCAGTAAAGGCAATGAAGCGATTGAACCTTTGTGAGACAGCCGACAACATCTGCGCTATGGCGGTGAGAAAATCGTTGTTGGCGCGAATGAATTTTGCAATTTTCGGTTCACCGATATTCGGCAGTAGTCAAGCGTGGACAACGTCAGGCGTCATCACCACGACAAAATGCATCCATTGTCTCTTGTTGATGATGGTAGATTCCTGATGGATAGTTTCGTCTAAGGTATTCTTTAGCAACACGATGAATGGGCAAGTCATCCAACCCAACTCCAATCATTTCCGAGAAGAATTTCTGATGCTCTGAGATGCGTAAGATTTTATTCTAGAGTGGAATGGATACTCCTTTCTGATTCGTAAGTTCTCGCATGAAAACTTTCTTAAACGTAGGCGACATGACTGTCATACGCCAGTCTGGACCGCACTCTGGCTGGATTGAGTGGGGGATACCTGCGCCGCCGCGTTGTTTCCCAGTTTGCGGGACGGAACACGAGATCAAGCGGATATGGGATGGCACAGTTCGCAGGGGGCTATAATGTACCTGTAAGTAACTGTTTGATATGGATTTTAGGCAAAGCGCTTGGCAAAGGTCAAGCTGGTGCAGGATTCAGTTTTTTCTTTTTATTTTTAGTAGCATCCATGCTAAAATTAAGTCAATTAAGAGCAAAAAGAGGAATTTTTTTGAGTACCCCGCTGGGCAGTTCTGAACAGTTGCGCTCATTATTTCATAACTATGACTCGGGCAGCATCGACCTAGATAGGCACTGCATACTTGTTATTAAAATTGTCAAGGTTGCAGGGGGAGGATGCGGACACGATGAAAATTCTCATCGCGGATGACCATCAACTATTTTTAGATTTTTTTCAACACCATTTGACGGAACAAGGATACGAAGTTGTGGCCTCGGTTCTAAATGGCAACGAAGCGATTGCAAAGGCAATGGAGTTAACGCCCGATGTGATCTTTATGGATATCGTCATGCCCGAATGCGACGGTCTTGAAGCCACTCGTCGGATCAAGGAGTTTCTCCCTGCATGCAAGATCGTCATGCTGACGTCTTCCGAAAATGACGATAGCTTGTTTGAGGCGATCAAAAACGGGGCTTTCGGATATTTGCTCAAAAATCTCCATGTGAATGAGCTTTTCAACCTGTTGGCAAATTTGGAACAAGGAAGATCGATCTTATCCCCAGACTTGACGACCAAAATATTCCAAGAATTGTCTCGCGTTGCATCACATGACAGCCATTTCCCAAGCGATAATTGCAATGCCGAAGGAATTCTTAGCGAACGACAAATAGCAATCCTTAAAATGGTCGCACAAGGTAAGATGTATAAAGAAATTTCCACCGATTTAGGCATAAGTGAACGAACCATCAAATATCACATGGAGAAAATACTAGGGATATTTCACGTCAATACAAAGGCGCAGGCGATTTCATACGCTACGTCTAAAGGACTGATCGAAAACTAAAGTCTAGTTTGGTGCGCCGGGCTAAGCCGGGCACTTCCAGCAGGTGAAATTCCTGCGCGGGAAAAGGGAACGAGCTGCCCTACCCGCAATCGAGTCTTTAAGGTGGTCTAGTAAAAGCGCGTCTTGCGACGCGCCCTCCGGGTAGAGGGACCACCCAACTGGTGGCCCGCCCCCCCACGGAACCCGGCGTGCGAATTTCCCGCACCGTTTCCTG
>QXHL01000113.1 GCA_003584005.1 Alicyclobacillaceae bacterium I2511
GACCCTGGCCTGCTGGCCCCGGGTCCCCTTTTACATGCTCTCTCGCCTGGCGGTGTCCTACCTTCCCAGGGGCTTGCGCCCCAAGTATTCTCGGCGCTGGAGGTCTTCACGGTCGTGTTCGGGATGGGTACGTGTGTTTCCCCTCCGCTATGGCCACCAGACCTTCAGGAGTTCTGTCTCGCTACTTCGCAACAGCGACGTCGCCTGGCCATTGCTCCTGAAGGGTATGTACGCTTCAGTGGAAACTCTCGTTTCACCCTAAAGCGATGCTCCTATGACATCCTGCAAACGGAGAATCCATGCTGGTGAAGGCCTCGACCGATTCGTATCCGTCTGCTCCACATGTTGCCACGCTTCCACACCGGACCGATCTACCTTGTCTTCTTCAAGGGGTCTTACTCCCTTATGGGATGGGATACGTTATCTTGAGGTCGGCTTCGCGCTTAGATGCTTTCAGCGCTTATCCGCTCCCGACTTGGCTACCCAGCGATGCTCCTGGCGGAACAACTGGAACACCAGCGGTCGGTTCATCCCGGTCCTCTCGTACTAAGGACGAACCCTCTCACGTATCCTGCGCCCGCGGCAGATAGGGACCGAACTGTCTCACGACGTTCTGAACCCAGCTCGCGTACCGCTTTAATGGGCGAACAGCCCAACCCTTGGGACCGACTTCAGCCCCAGGATGCGATGAGCCGACATCGAGGTGCCAAACCTCCCCGTCGATGTGAACTCTTGGGGGAGATCAGCCTGTTATCCCCGGGGTAGCTTTTATCCGTTGAGCGATGGCCCTTCCACTCGGAACCACCGGGTCACTAAGCCCGACTTTCGTCCCTGCTCGACCTGTCCGTCTCGCAGTCAAGCTCCCTTTTGCCTTTACACGCATTGCGCGATTTCCATCCGCGCTGAGGGAACCTTTGGGCGCCTCCGTTACCTTTTAGGAGGCGACCGCCCCAGTCAAACTGCCCACCTGACACTGTCCCCACCCCAGTTTCATGGGGCTAGGTTAGAAAATCGACATCTCAAGGGTGGTATCCCAACAGCGGCTCCTCACAGGCTGGCGCCCATGATTCCCTGCCTCCCACCTATCCTGTACGTGAAATGCCCATCTCCCATATCAAGCTACAGTCAAGCTCCACGGGGTCTTTCCGTCTAGCCGCGGGTAACCTGCATCTTCACAGGTATTACAATTTCACCGGGTCTCTCGTTGAGACAGCGCCCAAGTCGTTACGCCATTCGTGCGGGTCAGAACTTACCTGACAAGGAATTTCGCTACCTTAGGACCGTTATAGTTACGGCCGCCGTTTACTGGGGCTTCAATTCACAGCTTCGCGCTTCGCGCTAACCCTTCCTCTTAACCTTCCAGCACCGGGCAGGCGTCAGCCCCTATACTTCGCCTTTCGGCTTTGCAGAGACCTGTGTTTTTGCTAAACAGTCGCTTGGGCCTTTTCACTGCGGCTCATTTTCATGAGCGCCCCTTCTCCCGAAGTTACGGGGCCATTTTGCCGAGTTCCTTAACGAGAGTTCTCCCGCGCGCCTCCGTGTTCTCCACGCGCCCACCTGTGTCGGTTTCCGGTACGGGCGCTCCCAAACTCGCTAGAGGCTTTTCTTGGCAGTTTGATTCACAGGACTTCGGTACTGTTCTTCCCTCCCCATCACAGCTCAAAGTTTCCGGTGTGCGGTTTTCCCTACACACCCTCCTCGCTGCTTGGACGGCCTCTTCCATCCGGCCGCTTCCCTGAACCTCCTGCGTCCCCCCATCACTCAATCGCTTGGGAACGGTACTGGAATTTCAACCAGTTGTCCTTCGACTACGCCTTTCGGCCTCGCCTTAGGTCCCGACTTACCCTGGGAGGACGATCCTTCCCCAGGAACCCTTGGGCTTTCGGCGGACAGGATTCTCACCTGTCTTTTCGCTACTTATACCGGCATTCTCACTTGTGCACGCTCCAGCAAACCTTGCGGTTCACCTTCTCTGCCTGCACAACGCTCCCCTACCCTGCCTTGCGGCAGCCGAAGCTTCGGTTTACGGTTTAGCCCCGTTACATTTTCCGCGCAGCGACACTCGACCAGTGAGCTATTACGCACTCTTTCAAGGGTGGCTGCTTCTAAGCCAACCTCCTGGTTGTCTGTGCACCGCCACATCGTTTCCCACTGAACCGTAAATTAGGGACCTTAGCTGTCGGTCTGGGCTGTTTCCCTTTTGACTACGGATCTTAGCACTCGCAGTCTGACTGCCAGAGAACAACAGATCGGCATTCGGAGTTTGACTGAGCTTGGTAACCCTGGCCGGGCCCCGCACCCAATCAGTGCTCTACCTCCGTCTGTTTACTCTGACGCTAGCCCTAAAGCTATTTCGGGGAGAACCAGCTATCTCCGAGTTCGATTGGAATTTCTCCCCTACCCCCAGCTCATCCCCCGGCTTTTCAACGCCGGTGGGTTCGGGCCTCCATGCGGTGTTACCCGCACTTCACCCTGGCCAGGGGTAGATCACCCGGTTTCGGGTCTATGGCGTGCTACTATGCGCCCTATTCAGACTCGCTTTCGCTTCGGCTCCGGCTCTTTTGCCTTAACCTTGCAACACGCCATCTCTCGCCGGTTCATTCTACAAAAGGCACGCCGTCACACCTTGCGGTGCTCCGACTGATTGTAGGCACACGGTTTCAGGTTCTATTTCACTCCGCTCCCGCGGTTCTTTTCACCTTTCCCTCACGGTACTGTTCACTATCGGTTGCCAGGTCGTATTTAGCCTTGGAAGGTGGTCCTCCCGGATTCCCACGGGGTTTCTCGTGTCCCGCAGTACTTGGGTCCTGACCCCACACAGAAACACAGCTTTCGCATACGGGGTTCTCACCCTCTCTGACCGGCTTTCCCAAACCGTTCTGCTACCTGTGTCTTTTTTGACTGTGCGAGAGGCTTGCAGTCCTCTCTAGGTCCGTCCCGCTACCCTCTTGTTGCATCGGCTGCAACCTTTCTCACAACAAGAGTTTGGGCTCCTCCGCGTTCGCTCGCCACTACTTGCGGAATCACGTCCTTGTTTTCTGTTCCTCAGGGTACTGAGATGTTTCAGTTCCCCTGGTTGCCTCCGTAGTCCTATGAATTCAGACTACGGTACCAGCCCATCACGGCTGGTGGGTTCCCCCATTCGGACACCCACGGATCTAGGCTCGCTTACAGCTCCCCGTGGCATTTCGGTGTTCGCCCCGTCCTTCATCGGCACCTGGCACCTAGGCATCCTCCGTGCGCCCTTTGTACCTTCACCTGTCTTTTACAGTTACGGTTACCCGTTGTTTGCTTTTTTGGCTCTCCGTTTGCAGTTGTCATGGAACCCTTGAAGTCACCAAATCCTCCCTCCGTAGAGGAAGCTTTGGCTCCTTCAAAACTAAACACGCACTCCCTGAATCTCAATCTGCGTCGCGCTGCGGTGTCGCTGCAGCCCGCGCATCTCTGCGTTCAGGACTTCGCCTTGTTCTTTAGTTCTCCATAGAAAGGAGGTGATCCAGCCGCACCTTCCGATACGGCTACCTTGTTACGACTTCACCCCAATTATCGACCCCACCTTCGGCGGCTGGCTCCCTTGCGGGTTACCCCACCGACTTCGGGTGTTGCCAACTCTCGTGGTGTGACGGGCGGTGTGTACAAGGCCCGGGAACGGATTCACCGCGGCATGCTGATCCGCGATTACTAGCAATTCCGGCTTCATGCAGGCGGGTTGCAGCCTGCAATCCGAACTACGAACGGTTTTTAGGGTTTGGCTCCACCTCGCGGTCTCGCGTCCCGTTGTTCCGCCCATTGTAGCACGTGTGTGGCCCAGGACATCAAGGGCATGATGATTTGACGTCATCCCCACCTTCCTCCGACTTACGCCGGCAGTCACCTGTGAGTCCCCATCTTTACATGCTGGTAACACAGATCAAGGGTTGCGCTCGTTGCGGGACTTAACCCAACATCTCACGACACGAGCTGACGACAACCATGCACCACCTGTCTCCTCTGCCCGAAGGAATCTCTATCTCTAGAGACGTCAGAGGGATGTCAAGCCCTGGTAAGGTTCTTCGCGTTGCTTCGAATTAAACCACATGCTCCACTGCTTGTGCGGGCCCCCGTCAATTCCTTTGAGTTTCAGTCTTGCGACCGTACTCCCCAGGCGGAGTGCTTATTGGGTTACCTTCGGCACTGAGGAGTGACCCCCCCAACACCTAGCACTCATCGTTTACGGCGTGGACTACCAGGGTATCTAATCCTGTTTGCTCCCCACGCTTTCGTGCCTCAGCGTCAGTCACTGTCCAGCAAGGCGCCTTCGCCACTGGTATTCCTCCACATATCTACGCATTTCACCGCTACACGTGGAATTCCCCTTGCCTCTCCAGTACTCAAGCCTAGCAGTTTCCAAGGCATTACCATGGTTGAGCCATGGCCTTTCACCCCAGACTTGCCAAACCGCCTACGCACCCTTTACGCCCAGTGATTCCGGACAACGCTTGCCCCCTACGTATTACCGCGGCTGCTGGCACGTAGTTTGCCGGGGCTTCCTCCCTCGGTACCGTCTCGCCCTGGATTTTCCACTCCCAGGACCGCTCTTCCCGAGTGACTGAGCTTTACGACCCGAAGGCCTTCCTCGCTCACGCGGCGTTGCTCCGTCAGGCTTTCGCCCATTGCGGAAGATTCCCTACTGCTGCCTCCCGTAGGAGTCTGGGCCGTGTCTCAGTCCCAGTGTGGCCGTCCACCCTCTCAGGTCGGCTACGCATCGTCGCCTTGGTGGGCCTTTACCCCGCCAACTAGCTAATGCGCCGCGGGCTCCTCTCTCAGTGGAGCAATAGCTCCTTTTTTGGCAGGAAGATGCCTCCCCGCCACCTTATCCGGCATTAGCACCCGTTTCCAGGCGTTATTCCGGTCTGAAAGGTAGATTACCCACGTGTTACTCACCCGTCCGCCGCTCATCTCTCCAGTGCAAGCACCGGAAATTTGCGCTCGACTTGCATGTATTAGGCACGCCGCCAGCGTTCGTCCTGAGCCAGGATCAAACTCTCAAATCAGTTCACTCTCAAACACTTTCGCAAGTGTCCTTTTTCCTTGTTACCCAAAAGAACTTTGGCTTGGTTGTGCGTGTTTAGTTTTCAAGGAACCAAAATGTATTTCCTGTAGCTTTCCTTTTAATCAAGTTCCTCGCCCGTTGCCCGGACCTTTTTGGAAGCGTCCTCGCGATGGGGCATTTGTTAACTTACCACACTCTCGCATCCAAGTCAACCAAATCTTTCGGCCAACCTTTGCTCTTCCCGAGTCCATTCGGCCCGTTCTGAAACGGTTTTGTGGGCCGCCGCAGTGGCGACGTTTGCTACTATACCACGCCTGCCTACGAGAGATCAAG
>QXHL01000114.1 GCA_003584005.1 Alicyclobacillaceae bacterium I2511
GGAGAACTCACTACTATGCGCAACTGGTCTGCGAAGGCGTTCCGTATGTCAAAGTAAACGAAAAGGGCGAGCGCATTCATCCCATTGGCAATGAAACGATTGGCCTGGATATCGGGCCGTCCACCATCGCCATTGTGGGCGATACCCAGGCAACGTTAACGCAGTTTGCGGATGAAGTGGTGAGAGACCACAAGAAGATTCGTCGGTTGCAACGAAAGCAAGACCGAGAACGCCGCGCCAACAATCCTGATTGCTACGACGAAAAAGGCCGGGTCATCAAAGGCAAGCGTCCAACAAAGAAAAGCCGTCATCAATGGGAGACTGAAACGGAGTTGCGGGAACTGTATCGTCGGGAAGCAGCCCACCGCAAGACCCTGCACGGACAACTGGCGAATCAGGTGGTGGCCATGGGCACCCACATTAAAACTGAAAAACTGAACTACAAAGCGTTTCAAAGGATGTTTGGTCGTTCTATTGGTGTGAGAGCACCCAAACTGTTTTTCTCCATCCTCACCCGCAAGGCTGAAAGTGCTGGCGGAAGTGTGGAGGAATTCAGCACGTATCACACCGCATTATCCCAAGTATGCCTTTGTGGCCAGAAGCACAAGAAAAAGTTATCGGAGCGGGTCCATGCCTGCGACTGCGGTGTGGTGATGCAACGAGACTTGTTCAGTGGCTATCTGGCAAAGCATGTACAAGAAGGACGCCTGCAAGTCGCTGATGCAAACGAGCATTGGCAGGGTGCGGAACCGCTCCTGCGGACGGCTTGGCAACAGGCGTACAACCAACCTGCGAGTGGACGACAAAGGCCCCTCAGGACCTTGCCATCCTCCTTCGGAACTTTTCGGAGTCAGAGCGGGTCGTCCGAAAAAGAGAGTCTGCCCGAGCATAAGGCACAGGATGTTGTAGCAACGGTACAAGCCAGCGCGAGAGCCTGTGAGAGTGCAAAGGTATAGGCTTTTAGAACACCCTGGATTTATCCATGGGGAGAGGGTTCAGGGTCTCGATATTTACCTTCCAACGGCTCGACGCAATGTGACGGTAGTAGAATTAATTGCCCGTGGCTATATACATCAATTGATGCTTTCTCAGGATGCCTGTGCCACCATCGACTGGTTTGAGCCGGAGCAAATTGCCCAGATGGTTCCCGACTGGAATATGTCGTTTATTCCAGCCCATGTGCTACCTGCCTTGAAGTCTCAAGGCATTACGGATGAGCAAATTCAAATTATGATGGTGGATAACCCGAGGCGCTTATTTGAAATGCAGGGGGCCTATTAGCGATTTTCCGAACACGCATGATGTGAATGGAGGGAACGCATGATGGAACCAGAGTGGTTGAAATTTTGGCCAGCAGGGGTGCCCCGCACCTGGGAAAAACCGCAGACTACGCTTGCCACACAAGTCCAACAATGGGCGCAAATGCAGCCCAACAAGACCGCTGTTCTTTATTATGGCCAAACACTTAGCTACGCTGAGCTGGCAGATTGGATGGGAAGAACGGCTGCAGCCCTGAAATCAGAAGGAATTCAAGCAGGGGACCGTGTGCTGCTGTTTATGCAGAATATTCCACAGTTTCTGATGAGTTACTTAGCGGTCCATGCCCTGGGAGCGGTGGTTGTCGCTGCAAATCCGATGTTTTTGGCGGATGAATTGCTCTATGAATTGCAAGATAGTGGGGCAAAACTTATTGTTGCTGGGGATGAATTAGCCCCGGTGGTGGAACAGGCTGTTCCACAGGTCTCCAGCATCCCGGTGATTTACGCTCAATTTAATGAATTTTTACCAAATAACCCATTTCCTCGGATACACCCAGATATGCTGAAAGTTAGCCCGATACCGCCTGGGCGTCCAGTATTCCGCGCTTGGGCGGCCTCGCATGATCCGTTGCCCCCGGTATCCCTAGATGGTAACACGGAACTGGCCTTGCTGCAGTATACTTCGGGCACCACAGGTCAACCGAAAGGAGCAATGATTCTTCACCGCAATCTCCTGGCCAATGTAGTAGGCTCAGCCCTTTGGGCACAGGCCGGACCAAATTCTGTTCATATGGGTGTGTTGCCCTTCTTTCATGTGGCGGGCATGGTACACTCCTTTCTGGCGCCGCTCTATACCGCAGGGACCATTCTCCTGTTCACCCGGTTTGAAGTCGAACCCTTTATTCAGGCGATGGACCGTTATCGGGCCACACACTGGGTGGGAATCTCAACAATGAATATTGCCGTCACCAATTTTCCGGATATTCAAAAATACCAGCTTGATTCACTACAGGCTTGTTTGTCTGGGGGGGCTCCAATTCCGGTACAGATTCTTGAGGCATTCCGCAATCTAACGGGCGTAACTATTATTGAAGGCTATGGACTGAGCGAAACCATTTCACAGGTCACAATCAACCCTCCAGACCACCCCAAACTAGGATCTGTGGGCATCCCAGTTTTTGATGTCGATGTCCGAATTACTAAAATAGGGAATTTTGAGCAGGCCTTGGCCGCAGGAGAACAGGGGGAAATCTGGGTAAAAGGACCCCAGGTGATGGCGGGATATTGGCAACGTCCAGATGAAACCGCTCTTGTCCTGCGCCCAGACGGTTGGCTGGACACAGGAGATATTGGCTACCTTGACCAGGACGGGTATCTTTTTATTGTTGGACGGAGCAAGGAGTTAATCAAGGCCTCCGGCTACTCCGTCTTTCCCGCAGAAGTAGAGAGTTTTTTCTATAAGCATCCAGCCGTCGCAGAAGCAGCGGTGATTGGCGTACCAGACACTTACAGAGGGGAATCTTTGAAAGCGTTTATCGTCTTAAGGCCTGGAGAAAACATCTCCTCACAAGAAATGGTCGCATGGGCACATAGCCAGATGGCAGCCTATAAAGCCCCACAAGCTGTAGAAATAAGGGAGTTCTTGCCTAAAAACTCGTCGGGTAAAATTCTCCGACGGGTTTTGATGGAGGAGCAGCATTCTAAAGATCGCCAAGATTAAAACAGGGAGGCTTAAACCATGAGGTCTGTCACACAGTTTCTGGAGGACTTACGAGATGGGCGAGAGGTGTACGTCTACGGGGAACGGGTTGAAGATGTCACCACACACCCCGTGACTGCAATTGGTGCGAAAACGGCGCAGGTGGATTATGAAATCAGTGAAGACCCGGCCTGTGCGGACTTTGCCCTTGCAACCCTGCCTACAGGGGAACGCATCAGTCGCTATTATGCACCGCCGCGGAGCGCCGCAGATTTGATTCATCGACGTCGATTGATTGAGGAAGGCGCCCGGCGGTGTCTTGGGTTCCCACCCTTTGCCAAGGAGGGGGGAACAGATGCCCTCAATGCGGCTGCGGTGGCTGCGAAACAAATCGATAAACAACGGGGAACAGACTACTATGCACGGGTGGAGCGCTACAGGGAATTTTTAGCTCTCCACGACTACAGTCTGGCGGTGGCCATGACCGACGTGAAGGGGGACCGCAGTTTGCGTCCTGCACAACAACCCAATCCGGATGTGTATGTTCACATTGTGGAGGAACGCCCAGATGGAATTGTCCTCCGCGGTGCCAAAGCACATATCACAGCGGCCCCTTTTTGCAATGAACTGCTGGTTATTCCCACACGGGCGCTGACTGCGGAAGATACTGCATACGCTGTCTGCTGTGGTGTGCCCGCGAACGCGCCGGGGGTGAGAATGATTGTCCGAGATCCGGTTTCGGCCGGGAAAGACCCGACTGAATATCCGGTGAGTGGAAAATACTAAATTTTGGAAGCCATCGTGATCTTTGACAATGTGTTTGTTCCATATGAACGGGTGTTCATGCAAGGGGAGTGGGAGTTTGCCGGACTGTTGGCCGCCAGTTTTGCAAACTATCATCGATTTACTGCTGCAGCCTATAAGTATCCTTACGTAGAGTTGCTGGTGGGTGCCGCACACTTGATGGCCGAAACCAATGGGGTGGATGGGGTGAGCCACATCCGGGATAAGATTGCTATGTTAACCATGTATGCTGAGACCATTAGTGCCTTGAGTTTAGCGGCTGTGGAGCATCCTAAAATCGGTCCAGACACAGGCATGGCCTATCCGAACCCTGTTTTGAGCAACGCCGTAAAATTCTATTTTGCGGACCATTATCACGAGGCAATCAAGGCTTTACAAGACATCGCTGGCGGAATTATTGTCACGGCCCCTTCGACGCGCGACTTTTTGAGTGACCAAACCCGACCGGACTTGCAAAGGTTTCTGACCGGCAAAGAAGGGGTGTCTGTGGAGGACCGCTGGCGCATCATCAAATTGGTGCGGGACCTTGTCGCATCGGATTTGAGCGGATTGTGGGAAGTGACCACCCTACACGCAGAAGGTTCGTTAGCCGCACAGCGACTGGCCACGGTTCGCGCCTCGGATGTCCAACGGTACAGGGCTGTAGCGAGTCACGCGGCGGGATTGGACTAAGCGCAATCGGTGGGTGCAGACACACCACAGAAAGCACGGTCGCTTGTGATTTTTGAGACAAGCAATGTTAAAACAATATATATAATTTCTATTGAATGTAGTATAATGTGATTATGAAAATTGAAGAGTTTTTACCTGTTGGTAAGGTGGCTAAACTACTCGGCGTCACACCCAAACCGTTCGCAGGTGGTAGAAAGAAGGAAAAATTCAAGAAACACGCTCACCCACAAATCGACGCTTATATTGGGAAACGTTCACAAGCATTTCGGCAAAAGACAAAACAGCTCATCAACCAGATGGAAGGGGGTGTGGCATGTGACAATGGTGATGAAAACAGTGAAGATTGGCATTCATAAAGAAGTTCATGCGGTAAAACGGCAAGCCATCTTGACGACACAAACCTTATTTAACCAGACGATTGCGTTTTACATGGAGTTTTTCGTCGGTCATTTAGCAATATTGGATGCGAAGAAAGAAGTTCACCGCAAGGATGGCACGCCGTATGAACGACCATGGAAGAATCAAGAACTACTT
>QXHL01000115.1 GCA_003584005.1 Alicyclobacillaceae bacterium I2511
ATAAGAGACAGGTTGACAGTCTTGCCTAGGGTCCCCTAAGGTCTGTCAAACATGCAAGGCCAGCCTTGCAGGCGTTCCACGGGATAAATCCCACCTCCCAGCCCATTGCGGGGAGTGAGAGACGCATCTGAATCCTCATCACACGTTTTGACCTGTTCTTAGACAACCTCTATAATACGGGGCGAATGGGGCATGCTAGTCGTTCCCTGCCAGCATAATTAGCACTAGAGTGAATCGACGGTCTCATTCTAGTGTCTTCGGACACGCACTTTAAAGGAGGCATATTCCATGAATGAACCAGAATTGTGGTTTACGGAACGACAAACGCAAAACCTCTCCATCGGCTTGCGGGTGGCCGCCACTTTACATACAGAACAAACCCCTTACCAAAGCTTGGCAGTCTATGACACCGTGGAATACGGCCGCTTGTTGGTCCTCGACGGCTGTGTCATGACCACAGATGCGGATGAATTTGTGTACCATGAAATGATGACCCATGTGCCTTTACATACCCATCCACAGCCGCGCAGCGTGTTGGTGGTGGGCGGCGGCGATGGGGGAGTGGTCCGGGAGGTGCTGAAACACCCCAGTGTGGAAAGGGTTGTACTGGCAGAAATCGACGAGCGCGTGGTGGCCGTAGCCAAGGAATTTTTCCCGGCTATTGCACAGGGCTTAAACGACCCCAGGGTGGAGCTACAAATGGGCGATGGGATCCGTTACGTGCAGGACCATCCAGACGAATTTGACGTGATTTTGGTAGATTCCACAGATCCCGTGGGGCCCGCGGTTGGCTTGTTCCAGGAGCCCTTTTATCAGTCCATCTATCGCGCCCTTAAGGCAGATGGCCTGATGGTTGCCCAGTCAGAATCTCCCTTTGCCAACAAACAAATTGTTCACGACGTTTTCCACATCGCCAAGCGCGTGTTTCCCCAGGCCTTTTTGTACCTGGCTTCTGTACCTACCTATCCCACAGGTTTGTGGAGTTTTACACTGGGGACAAAAAAATACCATCCCCTACAGGATGTTTCAGACCTGCGTCTACAACAAACCCGTTATTACACAGGGGATGTGCATAAAGCGGCTTTTGCGTTGCCCGCCTTTGTACGCCAACACATCCAGGAATGAGGGATTCATCCCCTGCGAAAATGAGCGCGCTCGTAACTGTGAACAAAGACTGTGAACAAAATTTTGCAAGGAGATGGCACAGTGACCCTTCCCCAGCACAAGTCGCAAGTCTCCACCGTAATTCAGGCCTTCCCGGCCGCTTACAGTGGCAATGTGTTCATTGGGGCCAGCGATGATGCACAAGCCGCACAGGCTATCCTGTATGGCATGCCGATGGACTGGACCGCGTCTTTCCGGCCGGGGTCTCGTTTTGGCCCCGCCCGTATTCGCGAGGTTTCCCTTGGGCTGGAGGAGTACAGCCCCTATTTAGACCGGGACTTGTCCAATCTGCGCTACTTTGATGCGGGCGACATTCCGCTGCCCTTTGGCAATCCAGCGCGCAGTGTGGAAGCAATTTATCAGTTTGTGCAGCAGGTATATGCAGCAGGCAAGTTTCCGCTCGGGCTGGGGGGGGAGCACTTAGCCACCTTTGGGGCCATTCGGGCCGCGTATGAGGCCTATCCAGACTTGCGGGTGGTGCACATTGATGCACATGCCGATTTGCGGGAATCGTATGAAGGGGAAACCCAGTCCCATGCCACCGTCATGCGCAAGGTGTGTGAGACCCTTGGGCCGCAGCGCCTCTACCAGTTTGGCATTCGCTCCGGGACTCGTGAAGAGTTTGCTTACGCCCGCGCACACACGCACTTCTTTCCCTTTGAAGTCGTGGCCCCGCTGACCCAGGTGTTGCCTGAACTGCGCGGGGTCCCCGTGTACGTGACCTGGGACATCGACGTGTTGGACCCAGCTTACGTTCCCGGTACCGGCACAGCTGAACACGGGGGCATTACGCCCCAGGAGGCGTTTGCCACACTCGGCCTGTTGCGGGACTTAGAGGTGGTGGGCTTTGACTTGATGGAAGTAGCACCGCCGCTCGATCCCGCAGAGTTGGCGCAAATTCTCGGCGCTAAGCTGGTGCGCGAGGCTTTGTTGGCCTGTCTTGCGCCGCTTTGAGCAGAAAAGCATGGCTACCAGAGGTCAATAGAGGTTGTCCGGAAAGGGGTCAGAACTCCCCGGCGCATTGCTGCGTCGTCGCCCCAAATGCTCCCTCACGTACCAGAAACGTACGCTTGGTGCGCATTTGGGGCTGGCCTCCTGGCACTGCTTGGGTCTGACCAGACCCATTTCCGGACACGCACTAATAGATACGAAAGTAGTGCCTCATTTGGATGACGAATCCCATGGTCTGCAGGAAGAATTGATGCTTCGAATTTGTCCCCTCCACACGGTGCGTACACCGTGTGGATGTGGTATCTTAAGGCTATCGGACTGTACAGGGGTGGAGGAGTCAAAGAGGGCGTAGAGGGCACTCTTATGACTTTCTTTGGACCAAACGGTTGGTAGGTTTCCTCTGCGTCCGTAAAATTCCAGCCAACTGATGCGAGTGGGGGGAGGGGCTGTGTAGTTACGTTGTGACGCATCTTGACAAGAAAGGGGATGGGGTTTTATGGCATGGGTGATTCAAGGCATAGTGTTCCTTCTGCTGTTTGGTACGGCCCTGTTTTTGTTTGCCTCGGCCATCTGGCAACGGGTGCGCTTTTTGCGGCTGGCAGCGCCGGAGAGCGAACGCTTTGACCAGCCAGGTCGGCGGGTTTGGGAGTTTGTGAAGAATGTCTTGTTTCAAGAAAAGGTGATGGCAGAGCCCTCAGGGATTGTTCACTTTTTCCTGTTTTGGGGGTTTTTAGTCCTCGTCTTTGGAGACTTGGACTTTATTATTTATCATTTGACAAACTGGCATCTGCCTTGGGCATATTCCCCCGTATATCAATTCATTGAAGAACTTTTTACGAGTTTTGTGTTGATTGCGATTGTAGTGGCCTTAATTCGGCGCTATGCGTTGCGGCCCATGCGCCTGTCCAAGTCTTTTGAAGCTGGGCTCATTCTCACCCTCATTGGCCTGATTGTGTTGACCACGTTTATTGCCGCCGGGGCCGACATGGACCTAGAGCACGCCACAGGCACTTGGTTCACGCCAGTGGGTAGTTTGATGGCCACCTGGTTTATGGGACTCCCCAGGAGTAGCCTGTGGGTCATCCGCGAGTTGGCTTTTTGGGTACACGTGTCCTCCATCATGGTGTTCCTGTATGTGATTCCGCATTCCAAGCACTTGCACATGGTGGGTTCCATGGCCAACTGGTACTACCGCAAATTGGATTCCCCAGGGAAGTTAAAAAAACTGGACCTCAGTGACGAGTCACAGGAAGAGTTTGGCGCCGGGCGGGTGGAGGACTTCACTTGGAAACAGCTTTTGGACGGATACGCCTGTACCGAGTGTGGTCGCTGTCACATCAGTTGCCCAGCTACGTTGAGTGGCAAGGTGTTGTCCCCTAAATACATCATTTTAAAGATGAAAGACCAGCTTGTGCAGGAGGGGCCGGGCATGTTGGCCAAACTGGCGGTTGGGGCGGAGGATTGGCACAGCGAGTCGCTGTTTACCAGTACCTTCAGTGAGGATGAAATCTGGGCCTGCACCACCTGCCGGGCGTGTGAAGAGGCGTGCCCAGTGGCGAATGAACACGTCCAAGCGATTGTCGACATGCGTCGTCACCTGGTGCTGACAGAGGGAAAAACCAGCCCCGAAGTGACCAAAGTGTTTGCAAACTTGGAGCGGCAGTCCAACGAATGGGGCATTAGTCGCCGCGAGCGGGCCGCTTGGGCAAAGGGGTTGCCCATCAAGACCATGGCCGAGGTGGAGGGTCAGGCTGAGTACCTATTTTTCGTCGGCACCGCTGCATCCTTTGACCAACGCAACCAAAAAATTGCTCAGGCTTTCGCAAAAATCCTGTTGGCGGCAGGGGTGGATTTCGCCATTCTTGGGGACGAGGAAGAGTCTGATGGGGACTCTGCTCGACGCTTGGGCAACGAGTTTCTCTACCAGGAAATTGCTGCAAGCAACGTGGAAATTTTTAAGACCTATGGTGTGAAAAAGATTTTAACCACAGACCCGCACACCTATAATACTTTTAAAAATGAATATCCGGATTTTGGATTCTCTGCTGAGATTTATCACAGCACCGAGTTTGTGGCCCAACTGTTGCAAGCGGGGCGCTTAAAACCCGTTCATCCCGTAGAGCAGACGGTGACCTACCACGACTCTTGTTACCTGGGTCGTTACAACGATATTTACGATGCTCCGCGCTATATACTGGGTTCCATTCCTGGAGTAAAGTTGGTGGAGATGGACCGCAATCGCAACAAGAGCCTGTGCTGTGGGGCTGGTGGCGGGGGCATGTTCAAAGAAGAAACGGGCACTCGCATTAATGTTATGCGAGCGGAGGAAGCCCTTTCCACAGGGGCGTCGATTGTGGGAACCGCTTGTCCCTATTGCATGACGATGATGATTGACGGGGTGAATGCAAAGGGGAAAGATGAAGCTGTGAGCACATACGACGTGATGGAATTGTTAGCCATGTCGCTAGAATTGTAAGCTGGAGTGAATGGTTCAGGGGAGGGAAAAAGTGTGTCAAAATCCGTGATTGTCAGTGCCGCGAGGACGCCATTTGGTAAGTTCATGGGAGGATTGGCAGGTAAATCAGCGGTGGAACTCGGGGGCCTTGCGATTCGTGAAGCAATGACCCGGGCCAATGTGGCACCAGAAGAAGTGGAGCAGGTGCTCATGGGCATGGTGTTGCAAGGGGGGACTGGTCAAATTCCTGCCCGCCAGGCCGCTCGACAAGCAGGGTTACCTTGGGAAACTCCAAGTGTCACCGTCAACAAGGTTTGTGCCTCTGGTTTGAAAGCGGTCACTTTGGCGGATACGCTGGTGCG
>QXHL01000116.1 GCA_003584005.1 Alicyclobacillaceae bacterium I2511
GTGTCGGGGCGACACAAAACATTATGATGGCGGCCGCCTTGGCAAAGGGGCAAACACTGATTGAAAATGCAGCAAAGGAACCGGAAAACGTGGATTTGGCCATCTACCTTAACGCCATGGGGGCCAAGGTGCGCGGGGCCGGCACAGATACCATCCGCGTGGATGGGGTAGAGCACTTACATGCCGCCAACCACAGCGTTATTCCGGATCGGATTGAGGCGGGTACATATTTGATTGCCGCCGCCCTGATGGGAAATGGCGTCTACGTGGAAAATGTGGTGTCAGAACACCTTACCTCATTGTTGGCCAAGCTGCAAGAAGCTGGAGTGGAGTGGGAGGATGAAGTGACAGGCATTCGCGTCTGGCCGTTGCAGCAGGGTCGGTTTAAGGCGTTGGACGTAAAAACCCACTTTTATCCGGCCTATCCGACCGACCTGCAGGCGCAAATTGTCGCCGGATTGCTTACCGGCATAGGCACCAGCACAGTCACTGAGACGGTGTTTGAAAATCGATTCATGCACGTGGCGGAACTGCAGCGCATGGGTGCAGACATCCGCATTGAGGGACGTACGGCCATCATTGAAGGCATTGAACGCTTAAACGGGGCGGAAGTTACCGCCACAGACCTGCGGGCGGGTGCTGCCTTAGTGCTGGCAGCCCTGTCTGCGGAGGGCTTGACGACTGTGGGTGGGTTGCACCACATTGACCGCGGCTATGATGACTTGGTGGGCAAGTTCCAAAAGCTGGGAGCTAAAATCCAGCGGATTGAAGAGCCCTGAGCCTGTCCTAAGATTGAAGAGCCCTGAGCCTATCCTACCCACAGCAGTCGCTATCCGCGTAAATAAGGGGCCAGTTGCTCCAGTAATTTTTTCAACGCCGCAGCCTGGCGGGCATAGGCCCGCTTGGCCTGCGGATTGTCTGTCGCTAACGCAAACGCCTCCAGGTCAGCTTGGGCCTTTTTCAATGTGGCCGCCACCAAGGGCCTGTCCTGGGGGGCGGAAACGGCCTGATTGTCCTTGTAGAGGTCTGCGTACACACTTCCATCCGATGTGATTTGTGCCAAAAATACGTCCTCCGGACCTTCGGCCCCCTGTTTGCGCAGTTCCCCTAGCAACCATTCCTTGGACAGTCCCATGGAGCGCAGGGACCGCTCCATGAGGTTGCCGTCAATAATGACCATCCGGGGGGTTCCATGCTCTGCCACAGGGAGCCCGCTGACATTCGGGGTGATGGGTGCGTACTGCGGCTTTTTACGGGCGCTGATTTTACCATTAACTTCAAGCACCGCGTAGTCCACCTCATTGAGGTCAAAAATATCTTTGCCCCGCAGCATCAACATCATTTCCTCAATGGAAATCCGCACCTTATGCAAGCCGTGGTCCATCACCTTCCCGCCCTCTATGAGCACCGTCGGTCGTCCGTCCAACCAGACACGACTGATATAAAACCCCCGTTGTATTAAGGCCATAAGAATTGACAACACAGTCCACAGGGCTAACGACAGCAAGGCGTGTGACACCTTAACATCATCAATGGCCAAACTGGCCGCCATGTTGCCAATGGTAATGCCCACGATATAGTCAAAAAACGTTAATTGGGCCATTTGCCGCTTCCCTAAAACCCGCGCTAAGATTAGTAAGACCGCAAAAGCAAATACGGATCGGAGGACAATTTCCAGGTACTGCAGCATGGTTCAGGCCTCCCTCATTTCTCCAGGTAGATGCGCGTGCGATTAATCACACTGGTGAGCATTCGCGCACCCTCTGCATAGCCTGCCTTGGCTGCAACGTCTTTCGTCTGCAAGGCAAACGACTCCAGGTCCGCCTCCAACTGCTTTAATTGAGCCAACAGCAAAGGTCGATTGGCTAATCGCGTCGGCGGGGCGTTGACACGGTCATTAAACAAATCCACATAAAGCTGACCTTGCCCATCCACTTGGGCTAAAAAAACATCGGATAAAGAATTGGCCCCCTGCTTGCGAATTTCCTCTAGCAACCAGGGTCGCTCCTTGCCTGCATCGGCCAGTCCGTCTGCCATCACTTGTCCATCCAAGACCACCACATGGGGTGCGGGTTCACTGGCCATCGTCAGGTGCAAGGTGGTGGGTGTTACAGGCTGACTGTCTGTTTTAAGCATAACAGTGACCTGTCCGTCTGGTTCCAATACCGCCGTTTCCACATCAGACAACTTGAAGGCATTTTTTTCCCGCAACAGCGTCATCATGTTTTCTACCGTCAAGTTGGCGGTGCGCAGGTTGTTGTCCAAAACCTTGCCACGTTGCACAAGAACGGTAGCCGTTCCCTGCAAAAAGGAACGCACAGAAAGCAGGCGTACACTTAGTTTCTGGACGGCTACGGCCGCTCCCGCCCAAGCGGCCATGGCCAACAAAAAGTCGCCAATCGGGATGGCGTGAAAAACCGCCAACCCTGCAGCCAGACTTGCCACAGCCACACCGGTCACTACCGTCCAAGGTTGACCAATGGCCTTGGCGGCCAAAATAAGACCGCCAAAAGCCAGCAGGGCACGGGCAACCGTAGCCATGGAATGGGCCCACATGGCACACACCCCCCATGGGTTAATACAGATATTATTTTGCTAGGTCAGCTTTTCGCAGTAGAACTGGCTACATTCCCTTGTATTGTGGTTCTTCCGTTTCCAATTGCTGGACACGGGACTCTAATGTACTGACAATCGTTTGCGTCTGATTGGCCGCATCTTGGTACAGCTGTTTGGCCGCAACGTTCTGTGTTTGCAGTGCAAACTGCTCAAAGCTGGCTTGGGCGCCTTTCAACCCTGCTAAGGTTTGTTTGACTTGGCTTGCGACGGTCATTAGGGAATCCTCCTCAGAAAGTTGTAATGTCCGCAGTCATGGCCCTTGTGACAGGCTATTGTCGCGTCCGCAACACAGGTTGTCCAGGACCGCCGTTTGATATGATAGAAATTTTAGGAAACCGCACACATATTTCGCGGCCCTCTGGCATAGGTGTGGTAGGGACAGGCTTGTCTTGTGTGCCACTGAAAGGGGTGCTTGAATTGAAATGGATTCCCACCATCGTCATCCTTCGCAGCAAAGCCTCGCATAGCAAGGGCCACACACCTGCGCACAATTCCATCGTCCATCGCGATCACGGTCGTCAGTGGCTTTCCCAGCAGCTAAAACCGAGTTTCCTAGGAGCCTTGCGCAGGCTGCAACACGGGTCTGGGCAAACAGTCGAGCGGGTAGGCAGGGGGGTGGTTGTGCCGGGTTTAGAGGGGTTGGATGCCTTGTTACAACGCATGGATTGGCGCGGTTGGACAGCCCTGTCGTTGGTTGGGGCCTGGGCGGTGTTGGTGGCCCTGCCAGCCGGGGTGGCGGTGTTACGACATGGCGGCGTAAGCCCAGAGACCGCCTCCGCCTGGCTCAACTCTGCTGACGAAAAAACAGACATCCGCGTCTACCGGGTCCAGATGGGACAAGTGGTCACCCTACCCCTGGGCGACTATCTGGAAAATGTTCTGGCGGCCCAAATGAGTCCCACTGCCCCCCTGTCCGCCTTGGAAGCGACTGCAGTGGCCGCCCGAACTTACGCCGTTCACGCCATGACCACGTCTGCCGCCACTTTCGCTAGGCAGTATGGTGCAGACGTGACAGACAGCCCGCTTTTGGATTTGCCCTGGCTCAACACCGCCCAGCAAATGCAGCACTTCGGCAATCAACAAGCCTGGGCTATGCTGCGTTATCAACAGGCGATTGCCGCCACCAATGGGCAGGTTTTGACATATGCGGGAAAACCAATTCTCGCCTTCACCTTTGCGCTGTCGCCGGGGCACACCCGCACTGCGGCCGCCGCCCTAGGCAGACCCCTACCCTACTTGACAGCGGTGGCCTGTCCTGCAGATGCGAAGGTGGCCAAGCCACAACAAATCACCCTGACGGCGGCCAGGGTGGCAGAGCTACTGAAGTTGCCGGTTGCAAACTTTCAGCCTGACAAAATGCATCGAACCGTAGCCGCAGACGGGTTTGTTGAGGCGGTCACCGTTTTAGGCCACACCTGGAATGGGGCCCAGTTTGCCACCCTCCTAAACCTTCCTTCCGCAGACTTTCAATTCCAAGTCAAAGGCTCACAATTGACTTTTACCACCTGGGGGTTAGGGTCAGACCTCGGCATGAGCCTGCACGAGGCCAGTGCCCTGGCCGCACAAGGAAAATCCTGGTCCGCCATCCTGGCCACTTTTTACCCCGGTACGCAACTGACGTCAGAAACCAGCCTACTGCCAAACAATAATCGCGGCCAGAGTAGCACTCTGACCGCGATCCACTCCAATTAATTCCAGGCCACCCTACATCCCCTTGGGGTGGCCGACAATGGCTCCGGCATCGCGGGAAATCTCCACGCTCTCTAAGGCCTCATCCACATCGGCCGTGTGGTGTCCACTCGCGACACCCCAATAATAAAACCCTAGTGCAATCACAATGACCACTACCATGTCCCAGGGGTACTTGATGGTATTGGTTTTCTCACCCAGTGTGCTAGATCCCAGATAGGTCAGGGCCAGCAGGACCAGCAGGTACACCACCATCCAGATACCGCTGCGCACCGTTTGCACGGTGGGGCGTTCAATCTCTTTGGGCATGGCGGCTGAAAAAATGGCGTACAACACGACGCCAATCAACAGTGCAATCAACAGCTTCGAATCAATCTTCCAGCCCGTCCAGTAGACAATCAGCGAGCCAATGACAAACGCAATTGGAGCGATGATGGAATCTCCCTTGAGGCGGTAGGGCCGCGACGCATCAGGAACCG
>QXHL01000117.1 GCA_003584005.1 Alicyclobacillaceae bacterium I2511
GATACACGACACCGACACTGAGAAGTTTGCCGGTATCCTCTACAGCTGCCCACTTGCAACCAGTGCGGTAGGCCGGGTCCAGACCGAGCACGCGCTTTCCTTTGACGGGGGGTTGTAGCAGGAGTTGCCGCAGGTTTGTGGCAAACACACGCAGGGCCTGTGATTCTGCCCGCTGGGTTAGTTCTCTGCGCACCGCTCGTTCCACTGCTGGGGCTAGCAGTCGACTGTAGGCATTAAGGACGGCAGAGCGCACCCAATTTTCGGTAGGACTGGATTTGTAAATATACTTATTTTCTATAAAACGAATAATCTCGGCAGGTTCCAATTTGATTTTTACCTTCAGGAACCCCTCCTTTTCTCCTCTGTTGATGGCCAAAATTCGATGCGGCAAAATTCGTACCACGGGTTCCGAGTACTGGTAATACATCTGATAGGTTTGTTCTCCCACAGGTTCAGCCGCTTTTTTTTCTACTTCGACAATTCCCTTGGTAAACCCGTAGCGGCGAACCCAGGTGCGCACTTGGGGGTCGTCAGCAATTTGTTCTGCAAGGATGTCCACAGCACCTTGCAAGGCTGATTGCAAATCCTCTGCTTGGATGGGTTGTCCGAGATAGCGGTAAAACTCGGTCAGCAGGTTGTCCTCTTGTGGCAAAGACAGCAGGTACTGGGCCAGCCCCTCAAGGCCCCGTTCCCTCGCTTTTGTGGCACGGCTTTTTCGCTTTTGTTGAAAGGGTCGGTAGAGGTCTTCCAGTTCCTGTAATTGGACTGTAGCCAAGACGGCTTGTTGAACCTCGTCTGTCAGTCGATTTTGCGCTGAAATTTTGCGTAGCACCTCATGTTGGCGTTCTCCCAAGTGTTTCAAGTAGGTGAAGCGCTCTGCAATTACACGGATTTGGTTTTCATTCAGGCTCCCTGTTTGTTCTTTGCGGTAACGAGCCACAAAAGGAACTGTGTTGCCCGCTTCCAGTAAGGATAGGGTAGCTTTTACCTGAACCATTGAAATTTGCGTTTCATTTGCGAGGGTTGTCCATATTTGCTCTAGCTTCACGTCGATAACCTCCTAAAATGGGGGGGTTGTCCCCCTGGGGTTGGCCTGTGTGCACTTGTGGGTCTGCGCAGTCGAAATCAAATTTGCGCAGGAAAGGAGGTGGTATCATGGCAATCGCCACACCGCTTTCGCGAACCCTAGTGCTGCAGTTTCAGGTGGGGACCACCACTGCGGGGGTTCCAAAGTTGCTGGCTCGGCGTTACCCCAAGGTATCCCCCGGCGCGGTGGATGAGGATGTACTGGCAGTGGGTCAAGCTTTAGCCGCGTTGTTTGCAGAGCCATTGTTTTTGCTGGACAGGCTGGACGACACGGGAATTTCCGCTTAAAAGGGCACAGAACAAGCCCAAGGAGGTGAGGCCCAATGACCACAAAAGTAGTGCTGCAACTGGATTTCTTGACAAATCAGAACAAACGGGTGCGGATAAATGTCCCGAATCCCAAGCTGCCGATTGATAACACGGCGGTGACTGCTGCCATGGATGCCATTGTCAGCAAGGGGATTTTCGCTTTCCCGCAAGGCAAGATTGCCAGCAAGGTGGGAGCAAACCAGGTACAAACAGACACCAATACGATTGTTTAAAGAGGCTGCTTTGGTCCCATCTTTAAAAGTCTGGATCCTGCAGGTGCACCTGCAGGGTCTGCCATAATTCAATTGATGTGGGGGCTTGTATGAGTTTATGATTATTAATCCATAGGAAGGGCCCTCGTGCACAGGCCTCGCAAAACTCCAGGCAGTCCCACACACCAAGCTGCAAATTTGGGTTTGTGGCTTGTGCCCACAAAAAGACTTGCTGGCTTCCGTGCTGGAGGTTATGCAGACAGGTTTCTATTTTCAACGTTCATTGGCTCCATTCTTAAACAGGCGGGTGACTCCCCATGTCGTCAGGGCTGTAAGCCCCATCAGTAAGCCGATGTAGCCGCTACTGGATTGCATCCAGTGCAGGATGGCTTGCAGGTGTTCCCCGAACCAATAACCCAGGCTTAGCCACAAAGCCACCCACAGTACGATTCCCATTCCAGTGTAGATCACAAAACGTCCAAAGGCCATGCCCATCAGACCAGCCGCATAGGAACTGACGGATCGAATCCCAGGCAAAAATCGACCCGGAACTAAGAGAAGGGGACCGTAGCGGTCCATCATGTCTGTGGTGCGAAGCATCGAGCCGCGGTGGAACAGGGTCCAGTGTGTGATTCGACCCAACCATGGGGCCCCGTAGGATTTGGCCAGTCCATAGCCGAGCAGGGAACCTGTTAGATATCCTAGTGTGGCGACAATACCAACCGGAAATGGGTGGAAAAGGCCTCTAGCTGCGGCCACTCCATACAGTCCCATGACCGCGTCGCCTGGGAAGGGAAGTCCGAGGCCCTCCACAACCAGGGCCAGGTACACACCAATGTATCCCAGGCTCAACACAATGTCTGTCAGGTTGCCAAACCATTCCCACATATCATCCCCCCCCAATCCTTCACAGCATAGGTATGTCCCGATGTTTACGGACATGCCGAAATGCAGGGGGACAGCAAATCTGGCAAGCAAACAGTTTCGAAATAAATCCGCTAACTGATATGATAGGAACAAGGAAAAAAGGGGCGAGACAATGTGATGACGTTTGACGAGTTTGGGTTAATTGAACACCTCTGCCAGCAGTCCCCTCGCCAGGGCCCGCATGTGCGGGTGGGAATTGGCGACGATGCGGCCGTGTTGACACTGGCTGTGGGTGAGGAACAATTAGTGACTACAGATACGCTGGTGGCTGGTGTGCACTTTTTGCCGCAGACCTTGTCTATGGAGGATGTTGGGTACAAGGCGGTGGTGTCTTCAGTGAGTGACGTGGCGGCGATGGGCGGCGAGCCGCGGCACGTGTTGTTGGCTTTGGCTATTCCGGAAAATGCCGCTTTGCTGGATTTAGAGGCACTGTATGAAGGGGTGGCGGAGGCTTGTCGGGAATATCGGTGCACCCTGGTGGGAGGGGATGTTGTGCACACGGCAGGTCCCTTGGTGATTACCAGCACGGTGCTGGGGGGGATTCCAGCGGGTACAGCGCTGCTGCGCAGCGGGGCGCAGCAAGGGGATGTCGTCTTTGTCACGGGTCGCGTGGGCGGCTCCGGCGCTGGACTGGCCCTGCTGGTGGACCCGGGGCCGTTTGCGGTTGTGCCGGAAGACGAATGGGTCCTCCAGTCCTTTCACCGTCGTCCAAAGGCACAGGTGGAAGCGGGGCTCATCCTGCGTCAGGAGGGGGCACACAGTTGTAACGACATTACGGACGGGTTGGCTAGCGAACTCAATGAACTTGCGACAGCCAGCAGGGTGCGTTTGCGGGTAGACGCCCAGCGGGTTCCTGTGGCTTCGGCGGTGCGCAACTTTGCGCGCGCGCGGGGGCAAGACCCGCTTATTTACGCCTGGTATGGCGGTGAGGATTATCAGTTAGTGGGAACAGCCCCCCCGCTGGGATTTGCACGGGCGCTGGCGCGGTGCGCCAGTGTTGGGATTGAATTGACAGCCATTGGCAGGGTGGAAGCTGGCGATGGCGTGGTGGTGGAATGGGAGGATGGCCGTCAGGACGTCCTTGCTGCCAAGGGGTACAATCACTTTCCCCAGAAAAGTGAGGCGGAGGACCGTGGATGAGATGTCGGTGACCAGTCACTCTGCCGCTGAGACGCGCAGGCTTGGGGTAAAGCTGGGCAGTCTGTTGGAGCCGGGCGATGTGGTGTGTCTGTCGGGAGATTTGGGGACTGGAAAAACTACCTTTGTGCAGGGCATTGCTGCGGGGATGGGGATTACTGCCCAGGTTACTAGCCCCACTTTCACGCTGGTAGCCGAATATGCGGGCCGCATTCCCTTGATACACATGGATTTGTATCGATTACAGGAGGGCACAGCAGGAAACGGTAGGGGGGGAGCTGCTGCAGACTTGGCAGAAATCGGGCTTGCAGATTATTTGGAAGCGGAGGGTGCGGTGGTGGTGGAGTGGCCCCAGGTGGCGGCAGACTGGTTGCAAGGGGCTCTGTTGTTGCAGTTCTACCGCCATCCCTTGCCCCGCCTGGATGAACGGGATGTGCGCGTGCGGGCGACGGGAACGCGCAGCCGCGACCTGATGGTGGAGTGGGTGAAGCAATGGCTGTTTTAGCTGTGGATACGGCAACCCAGGTACTGGCCGCCGCCTTAGGGAATGGGGAAGAGTTGCTGGGGAGCCATGCTTCTTTGCTACCACGGGGTCATTCCCGCTGGTTAGTCCCTGCTTTATTTGATTTATTGCACGGGGCAGATGTGTTGCCAGCGGACCTGACGGGGCTAGTGGTGGGGGTGGGTCCAGGTTCCTATACGGGTGTACGATTGGGGATAACAACAGTGAAGGCGATGGCGGTGGCCCTACACATTTCGGTCGTCTCCGTGTCCACCTTGCTGGCGCTGGCCGAGGCTGTGTTGCCGTTTGCCACACTTTCACCGGTGCAGGTGATGCCACTGTTGTATGCCCGCAGACAGCGTGCCTTTGGCGCCATCTATGAAAAACAAGGCCATACCTGGAGCCTGACCGTCCAGCCACAGGTGCAACCGGTGTCTACATGGGTGGAGTGGGCCAGTGACCGGGGGCACCATGATGGGGTATGGGTGGTGCACGATTTCGAGCCGCGGTTTGGCGTGACCCCCCTGCTGGAACAGCCTTGGTTACAACCCCGGGTCCATCTGGTGGAAGTGGCGGGTAACC
>QXHL01000118.1 GCA_003584005.1 Alicyclobacillaceae bacterium I2511
GGATTACACTTACAACCTTCTGGAGAAAAAAGAAAGGTTGTTTCAATCACAGGGGGGGGCATACATCCTGTAGCGAAAAAAATTGCCGATATGTTAGAGGTTGAAGCAGTTGATGGGTTTTCAAAAGGGGTTCCAGAAGAACAGATAATTTGTGCAGTGATTGATTGTGGGGGAACAGCGCGTGTAGGGGTTTATCCTATGAAGCGAATTCCAACGGTGGATGTAATACCTTCTTCTCCATCTGGGCCCCTGTACAAATATATCACAGAAGATATATTTGTTTCCGGAGTTACGGTAAACGATGTTCTTGAGGATGTTACAAATGTCAGTTCTGCGCGAGAGAAGGATACAGAATCAAATCAACAGCAATCTGATGCTATTCATACTAGAGCGGTGGAAGACAAACCTAGTTTTGAAGAAGGAGCAAATAGTACTACCAGTTCGTCAGGAAAAAGCAGTTGGTTAATTTCATTGTCTAAAGGAATTGGTTATGTTGTTGGGGTTCTGTATCAAGCAGGTCGCGATTCAATAGACATGTTAATAAGAAACATTTTACCGTTCATGGCATATGTAGGGCTGCTGATGGGTATTGTGACTTATACCGGGCTTGGAAAAATAATTGCTCACGTGCTGGGTCCTTTAGCAGGTTCTTTACCAGGGTTGTTACTCATCGTAATTATCGCAACATTGCCTTTTTTGTCACCGGTACTAGGCCCTGGAGCTGTAATTGCGCAAATCATCGGTGTTTTAGTTGGTTCTGAATTGGCTACTGGAAGCATTGCACCTCAATATGCTTTACCAGCTCTGTTTGCAATTGATGGGCAAGTAGGATGTGATTTTATACCAGTTGCTTTAGCACTTGGAGAAGCAAAACCAGAGACGGTAGAATATGGAGTTCCAGCTGTACTGTACAGTCGGATGATTACGGGAATAATCGCTGTTGTAATTGCTTGGTTGGCAAGTTTTGGTTTATATTCTCGGTAAATAATTTGTTTTATAAGGAGACCTAAATGATGACTAAATCTATCATTCGTGAAATAGGTCCATTGGCACTCAATTTTCAAGATGATAAGGTTCTCATTTTCTTTGGTGATAATGCACCGTCTGAATTACGTGAATACTCGATAATACATGATGTTGAAGTATTTAATCAAAATGATTTTTCCGCAGGTGCCAAATTAGTTATAGGTAAATACGTATATGAAATTGAGGCTGTTGGTGGCGAGGCAGCCAATAACATGTCTAAATTAGGCCATTTAGTGGTGTACTTTACTGAGGTTCCTGATGAAATTCTACCCGGGGCAGTTTACGCTGCCCCGCATATCTTTCCAATAGTGAGTAACGGAGAAGAGGTTTTGATAACACTTTGAAAATTTCTAAATTAATTTGCGGATTCTAAATTACAATGGGGGTCAGTCTATAATTATGATTGAAAAGACGATTGTTATACAGCTAGCCAGCGGATTGCATGCACGTCCGGCGTCCGATTTCGTACAACTCGCCAACAAATTTAAAGCGGAAATCTATCTTCAGAAGGGAGAAAAGCACGTAAATGCTAAAAGCATCCTGAGTCTACTGGCTTTGGCTGCTACAAAAGGTTCCAGTGTAACGTTGCAGTGTAATGGGGAGGATGAATCACTCGCTGTGGAGATGCTTTCCGAGTTTCTCAACAAGCAGGAAGACGGTGAAAGGCCTTGAATAGGTGATATCGTGTGAGAATATGGATTGCAGACCAACATGTGTTGCGGGTGGAGGAATAGTTCATGGCTTACATCGACGATGTGAGGTTGCTTGTCAAGATCGCTCGATTGTACTACGAAGACGGGGCAACTCAAGCCGAGATTGCAGATCTGATTGGGCTTTCGCGTCCACTGATTTCGAAGTCCCTACAGAAGGCGCGTGAGAAGGGAATTGTGCAGGTCACAATTCATGATGAGTTGAGCGACTCGAATACGTATTTGGAACGTCAGTTAGAACAAAGTTTTTCCCTCAAAGAGGCCGTTGTCGTTCCAGACGCACCACCTGACCAAATAAAGCGACGACTTGGAGTTGCTGCAAGCGAATATTTTCTAAGAATTGTAAAACCGGGTTGGACGGTTGCCGTATCATGGGGAACCACCCTAGCAGAGTTTGCAGCAGCAATGCCATACACCCATCTAGAGAATGTAACCGTGGTGTCTGCGGTGGGGGGGACCTCGGAGGAGAAAGTTGAGTTTCTCTCAAATCGAATTGCTTCCAACTTATCTGAAAAACTCAGTGGACACTGTGTTTTGTTCCATGCCCCCGTATTTTTTGACACTCCTGCTGCAAAAAAGATGTTTCTTGAGCAGAAGTCGGTCCGTAAAGTGGTGGAGTTCGTTAGACACGCAAACATGTTAGTGGTTGGAATCGGCGGATCTCCAGCAGAGTCTACAATGGTGCGACATTACGTGAATCAAGAAGAACAGCATAAAATTGCAGCGGCAGGTGCGGTGGGAGATATCTGTTCCGTTCTTTTTGATAAGGATGGGAATCCTATTTCACACTATTGGAATGAATGCGTAATGACCGTTCGTTTTGACGATTTGCGCAAAATACCTTTCGTACTGGGGATTACAAGTGGAACAGAGAAAACGCAAGCTATTTTTACCGCATTGAAAGCGCATTTAATTGATGCACTTGTCACGGACGTGAGTACGGCAACAGCGGTTCTTGGTCAGTAATGCCATCTCAACGAGAAGTTGGTGACATCAAGTGGACACAATTAACCGTGATGGCCGACTTGTGGGAATTCCGGCGTCACCTGGAACAGTCATAGGAGTTGCAGTCTGGGTTCACCAGGTACCAGCAGTGCAGTTGGAAAGCTCCATATCTTCAGATGCCATACAACATGAGTTATTACGGCTGAAGGAAGCAGTGGAAAATGCAAAGAGCGAAATCACAAATTTACGGAACCGTGTAATGATTCAAATGGGACCTAATGAAGCTGCGGTATTTGATGCTCATCTGAGCTTTTTAGAGGATCCAGAGTATGTGGGTCAGATTGAAATGCTAATTCGGACCCATTCGATGGGTGCGGAGTCTGTGGTATTTGATGTCACTCGACGAATGAAAGAAATGTTGATGGCCTTGCCTGATGAGTACCTACAAGCAAGAGCGGATGATCTCCAAGATGTTGGAACTCGCGTCTTGAGATTGCTGGCAGGGCAAAGGGCCATGAATCTAAGCTCTGTGAAATCTGGGAGCGTTGTGGTGGCAGAAGAGCTCACTCCATCGAATCTCGCAGAATTGCCGCGAGAAATTGGCGGCATTGTGACGGCTCGTGGGAGTCGTACTTCTCACGTGGTGATCATGGCGAAATCCATTGGGATTCCCTTCATTGTCGGAGTTGGAGAGAGCATCCAGAGGATTAAAGATGGAGATTTGTTGGTGTTGGACGGGAACCAGGGTACCGTACTCGTTCGTCCTACGATGGCTGAGCAACGTCAAGCACAGCACCACATTGAAGTTCACAGTGCTCTTCATAATGTAGCATTGGCAGAGGCTAAGAATCCGGCGATTACTAGGGATGGACGTCGAATTGCCATTCTGGCCAATATCGGACACCTACGCGACGTGCCAGAAGCCGTGAAGAATGGTGCGGAGGGAGTGGGGCTCTTCCGTACAGAGTTTCTGTACTTGGAGAACGATCACTGGCCAACTGAACAGGAACAGTATGAGGTATATCGTAAAGTACTTGAATCTTTCACAGATAAACCAGTAATCATTCGAACTCTGGATATTGGGGGGGACAAGCCCCTCGGATATGCGAATTTACCGCAAGAACCCAATCCTTTTTTAGGACACCGGGCCATTCGGTACTGTTTGGACAATCCGGATGTTTTTAAGACTCAGTTGCGAGCACTGCTCCGGGCGAGCCTCCATGGTAAACTGTCAATTATGCTTCCCATGATTTCCACTTTGTCTGAAATTCTTCTTGCAAAGGGAATCATAGATCAGTGTAAGCGCGATTTAAACGACGAGGGCGTGGCTATTGTAAATTCAATCCCAGTGGGCATCATGGTCGAAATTCCTGCTGCAGCAGTCATGGCGGACATATTAGTTCAAGAAATTGATTTTTTTAGCATTGGAACGAATGATCTTGCTCAGTACACGCTGGCGGTTGATCGAGGGAATGAACGGGTTGCTCACTTGTACGATGCTGCTCATCCAGCCGTACTGCGATTGATCCAGCAAACCTGTGACGCAGGAATTGGCACGGGTATCCCGGTCGGGATGTGCGGAGAATTGGCGGGAGATTTGGAAATGACAGAGGCTTTAGTCGGCCTCGGACTCGATGAGTTATCCATGAGTTCGACCAACATACCGATGGTGAAACAGAGGATCCGTGAAATCGATGGAATAGCTGCAAAATCCTTAGTAAAGAAACTCTTAAAGCTTACTAGCGCGGAGGAGGTGCGAGCAGCCACTTTTGCGGAAGTTCTTGGTTCACAATAGGTGTTTATCATGTTTTGGTTTTTCGATGGAGGTGTAAGTTTTGGTTGTCGGAGAGTTTACGGAAGATGTGGACCTATTGATTCTCGGCGCCGGTCCGGGCGGCTATGTGGCTGCCATCCGGGCCGCCCAGTTGGGCAAATCGGTGACCGTGGTGGACAAGGCTGAATTAGGAGGGGTATGCCTCAATCGCGGCTGCATCCCGTCCAAGGCCCTGATTTCGGCAGCCCATCACTACGAAG
>QXHL01000119.1 GCA_003584005.1 Alicyclobacillaceae bacterium I2511
ACAATCACCCCAGCAGAGGCCGCCGCATCTCCCAACATGTGCAGCACAGCGCTGCGCACGTTGAGATTATCATCCCCGCCCATGCCCAGTCCGAGGTACAAGTTGAGCCCCAAGCCCACCCCCGCGCTGACCATCATCCAACCCCCTGCAACCGGCTGTGGGTGTAACAGGCGGCCATATGCCTGCCAAAGAATGACCAGTGCAATTACAATCAAAGTTACCCCATTGGCTAAGGCCGCCAGGATACCGGATCGATAATAGCCATAGGTCCGGGTTTCTGTCGGTGGTTTCTGGGACTGCTGTAGTGCATACCAAGCCAGCCCAAGCGCCGCCAAGTCTGTGAATACATGCCCCGCATCAGACAGCAAGGCTAAGCTGTGTGACATCCAGCCACCCAACAATTCTACCAGTAAAATAACAATCGTTAGAAAAAAAGCGGTACGCATTTTCCCCACCGGTACGTGGGAATGAAACGCCTCGCCGCTGGGGTGTAAGTCTGCTTCGTCAAGCGAGTGTGAATGGCTGTGTTGTCCAATTTCAAAGGGATGGTGTGCCAAAGCGTGTGTGCGCACCGAGGTTTCTTTCATCAACAAAACCCCCAGTCACAAGGAGGGATGAACGTGCACATCCTGTTTGTTCCATAATACCACGCCGAACAATCCCTCACAGCCCAGAAATCCCCGTGGGCAGACACACGCGACTCGACAGGGAGCGGGCAAACCGGGCTGTCTCCTGGATTACTGGCAAATCAAGCCCCGTATCCACACCCATCTCAGCAAACATCAAAGCCAAGTCTTCTGTCGCCACGTTGCCTGCAGCACCGGGAGCATAGGGACACCCGCCCAATCCGCCTACCGAGCCGTCAAATTTGCGGATGCCAGCCTGTAAAGCAGCAAGCACGTTGGCCAAGCCCATTTTCCAAGTGTCGTGAAAGTGGGCGACAAACACCGTTTGCGGATAAAGCTCCTGCAACCGTGCAAAGCGCTCATAGACTCCCCGTGGATTGGCATGCCCGTCAGTGTCTCCAATGTCAATTTCATCCGCCCCCAGTTGCACAAAACGATCCACCACATGCTGCACTTCGGGAAAACTCACCTTGCCTTGGTAGGGACAAGAAAAAGCTGTCGACACATAGCCCCGAACAAATAACCCCCCAGATTTGGCCCGACTGAACACAGGCTCCACCTCTTGCAAGGCTTCGTCGGTGGTGCGATTGATGTTTTTTTGGTTAAAGGGAGAACTGGCACCAATGAACACGGCAACCTGGGGGACCCCCGCTGCCATTGCCCGATCCAGCCCCCGCACGTTGGGGGTCAACGCCAAATAGGTGAGTCCTAACTCGTTGCAATAGGCAGCCACCGCCTCCGCATCCGCCATTTGGGGCACCCACTTGGGATGGACAAATGACGCGGTCTCAATGCGCTGATACCCTGCTTGCGCAAGCCGCCGAATGAGTTCCCTTTTTTGGTCCAGGGAAATGGGTTGTGGTTCATTCTGCAGTCCATCCCGGGGACCCACATCAATCAATTCCACACTGTCCGGAAATTTCACATCCATCCCTCCACGGTGAAGCTATTCTGTCGCGGGTTCCCCATCCTCTACGCGTCGAAATATCTTTTCATTGTTTTCACTCAGCGTATGGTGGCTTAAGTTCAGCAAAACCTGCCCAGTATGGGAGGCCTGCCCAGTACAATGTGTGCCCCGTGCCCTACGTTTCCAGTACGGGGGGAAGGGACAATTTAGGTGCTAACATCGCCTGGCTTCGGGGAGTTCTGACCCCTTGGCAGATGACCTCTAAAAGCGTGTCACTGCGCCACTTCTTTCCCAGGTTCAGTGTCGTAATCATGGACATCCGTCTCATCTTGGCCATTAGATAAATGCATCCCATTAAACACAATGCTAAACACAAAGGCAATGATAATATTAACTACAAGCGCCCATATCCCAGCATACCCTAAAATCACTGTATGCCCTAAATGCAGGGGATATATCGACGTCTTAAATGACTCCTCCGCAGCCATCCAGGTTCCAAAAACCATCCCAATTAACCATCCAAGAAACAGGGCCCACCGATGGAACCAGCGGGTATAGAGACCAAAAATAATCACCGGAACCGTTTGCAATATCCACATACCTCCTAGCGTTTGGAAGTAAATAGAGTACTGCAAGGGAATGGCCACTATGAACAGCAAAGCACCAAGAATCACCACTAAGCCAACGATTTTTGCTACCTGGGCTTCACGGTTCGGACCCTCGTCCTGCATGAAATATTCCCGGTAAATATTGCGCGTAAACAGATTGGCAGCGGCAATCGCCATGATGGCTGCAGGAACCAGTGCCCCAATCGCAATTGCTCCGAATGCGAAGCCTGCAAACCAGGTTGGCAACGTTTTAATAAATAAAAGGGGCACCACCAAACTGGTATCTTTCGTGTGTATCCCTGCGGCAATCGCCATATACCCCAGCAAGGCGATAAACGTGAGCGCGAGTGAATATAGGGGCAATAAAGCCGCATTGCGCTGGATGGTTGACCCACTTTTAGCGCCTAAAGAACCTGTGACTGCATGCGGATAAAGCAGCAAGGCAAAGGCTGAGCCGAGTGCTAAGGTCGCAAACGCACTATACATCTTTGGTGGCAGAATCATAGCGCCTTTGTGCGCTGCCAACGTGGTTGCGGCGACATGAAAGATATGCCCGTACCCGCCTAATTGCATCGGAATCGCGATACACGCCACAATGACAGTTACATAAATTAAAATATCTTTCAAAATAGCTGTCAGTGCTGGTGCCCTCAATCCACTATTGTAGGTATACGCAGCCAAAATAATAAAGGCAATCACCAAGGGTAGATCTTTCATAAATCCATGTCCGGCCAAGCCCATGACCGCAAGTACAGCTTGAATACCTGTTAACTGCAAGGCAATATAGGGCATCGTGGCAAGAATTCCGGTGATTGCCACAGCCAAAGCCAATAGTGAACTGTCAAAACGGCCCCGGACGAAGTCCGCTGCAGTTACGTATTTATGCCGTTTGGATACCCGCCACAAGCGCGGTATCACAACATACATAATTGGAAAAACAATGATTGTATACGGGACCGCAAAAAATCCAAAAGCCCCAGTCCCATAAACCAGTGCAGGGACCGCAATAAAGGTGTATGCGGTGTATAAGTCGCCGCCCAAGAGAAACCATGTCACAAATGTGCCAAACCGACGGCCTGCCAGACCCCATTCTTCAATAAGATTTAAGTCCCCACGGTGCCATCGTGATGCAGAAAAGCCCAAAATAGTGACCAGTAAAAAGAGCACAAGAAAGACAATAAACGCCGACCAATATATAGCGAACAGCCCCTTTCATTTGGTAAGGTCCTACCGATTGTCAATAAAATAAACAATACCACTGAGCAGAGCAACTAAAAAAATCCACAAAATAAGATACCAATACATAAAGGGGAAGCCGCCTAAAGTTGGACGGTAGGACGCATAAAACGGCGGCCATAATGTCGCAATAAACGGCACCAAAAACAGCCAGTACCATCCGCTTTTATTGCCTTTTTGCACGATTTATCACCCCCTTTCGCCTGTATTAATTGGGAAACTATAGCACTAAAAATAATGTGCGTCAATGCGCAACATTGCTGCAATTCCTGAATGTTAGATAGAATTGTCGATTTTTTGTAAAGGTTTTCATTTTCGGGTTGTACCCTATTGGAGCACGGCTTCACGTTCTTCTGGTGGATGTGTATGCCTAAAGGCAAAATAATAGGCAACTAAATTTGTCGCCATGAAAAAGGATGCCCCAAAAATTGGAATATCCAGAACAACGCTCATCAACGCCCCCCCAATGACCGGTGAAACCATTGCGGTCAGTTGACTGGGTAAGGAACTAAAGGCAGCCATGCGGCTACGGTAACGGCTATCACTTACCCCCATCACGAAAGATTGCCTTGCAGGCATACCCAGCGAGTTAAACATCATGCGCAAAGTGAACATGGCGCCCGCCCAAATGAAGTTAGGCATAAACGCTGTAAGAAAAAGTGCCAGCACCGAGATTGCCCGCGTCACTGTGACCGTCCGGACCGCACCAAGACGGGACGTTAACTTGGAAGACCACAAATATGGTAGCGCAGTCGCCAAATTCACCACTGTATACATCACACCCAGTGCGGCAGGTCCCACGCCATATCGTCGATAAAACCAGTAAGTAAGCAGCGGACCAAGAAATCCAAACCCTAACCCGTTTAGGGCGTTGGTCAGACCCAATCGTGAAAGCAACTGTCGTGTGGAAATGGGGTTGTCTGCATTTTTGACTGATGCACCCGCTGTCGACGGCGGGAATTGCGCAGTATCCTCAGGGTTGTGAGGGGTTTCTTGGATTGGCAAAATTACTAGTGCCATGACAATCGACAGCCCCGCCGCAATTCCAAACAGCACTCGGTAAGCTGGCAGCCAGCCCCAGCCCGCGCGGTGAAGCCAGTCCGGTACGGCCGCCACCAAAGAACCCGCCGCCCCCGCCAACACGCCGATGAATGAAATTCTCCCAAACGCTTTGGTGCGCGTTTCTGGCGTTACGGATTCAGTAATCAATGGCTGTTCGGCAGGAAACACCGGTCCCCATGACCC
>QXHL01000011.1 GCA_003584005.1 Alicyclobacillaceae bacterium I2511
TTGTACAGTCATTTGCCACCGTTAACGGCCAGACTCCAGCCTAGGATGCCGTGATGCCGAAAGCGGAGAGCGAACAATAAGTAGAAAATGAGCCTAGGTAAGTTTAGGTAAGTTTTCTGTAACGGTTGACAGGTATAAAATTGGTAGGAGAATTGCGCTTGACTGTGGATAAATTAGGGGGGCTAATTTCCCCCTTTTGAGGATGGATGCACAGTGTTATCGTGGCAGGAAGCAATGAAACATCTGCAACAGGAGCCGGTGGCCCCTGTATACACCCTGGTGGGCAATGAATGGCTGCTCATCCGCCAGTTTGTGCGGCAAGTAGCGTCGCGCTTTGTAATATCCGATGGCGGGGCGGCACTTAGGGGTTCAGAAGACTTCGAATCTGCCATCGTAGAGTTTGATTATGAACAAGGGGGCAGCGTGCAAGCTATGCTGGCCTGCCAAACGGTGTCCCTGTTTTCGCAACAGGAAATTGTGAGATTCAGCAATCTGGGGTTGCTCGCGCCGTCTACTAAGAGCAAGGGTGACGTGGACTGGTTGATTCCCTACCTTGCTAAACCTGCACCTGGAAAAGTTCTGATTGTGGAAGTGCCTGCTGAAAAATTGGATGAACGAAAAAAAATCGTCAAACTCCTGCACCAGTATCCGGTGGTTGCCTGTCATGTGGATGAAGGCGAAGCATTACGGGTGGTAGCGGAGATTGCTCATGCTCAAAATATAGAAATTGCGGAACGGCCGCTTAAAGAACTCTGTCGCCGGGTTGCTTCAGTTTCACAGGCTTCTTTAGAATTAAAAAAATTAGATAGTTATACCGGACACCAAGCGGTGGACTTAAATGCTGTTCGAGAGCTTGTGGCGGAACCCCTTGAAGACAATGTGTTTCACTGGATTGACGGGGTGGTTCGAGGCAATTTGGGCAGCGTTTTTCACTCTTTGCGCGGGGTACGTTTAGCGGGGTATGACGAGTTGGCGTTGTTTGCTATGCTGGCGCGGCAATTGCGGCTCATGTGGCATGCGAAGCGGTCCCAGCACACAGGAGTAAAATTGCAGGAGGTAGCCGCACAAGTGGGTGCACACCCCTATGCTTTGAAAATTGCTGCAGAACAAAGCAAAGGGTTGTCTGAACTCGCTTTAGCGAGTCTCATTAAAACCAGTGCGGACTTAGAATTTGCCGTCAAAACGGGGCGAGAAGATGCAGGGATGGCCTTGGAAAGAATGATTTTGTCCATTGCTGTGAGTGCAAAATCTGCTTAAAAGTGCGTGTCCGGAAAGGGGTCTGACTAGACCCCTTTCCGGACAACCTCTAAAAGTGTGCCTCTAAAATAATCATCTCTGGACAGCACCATGGATGCTGTGAAACCGTGCGAGCTTTGGACGAGCGATCAAAATAAAAATGGGCACGTTTTTGCGCGCGCCCGACAGGTCCTTTTCACACAGCACAATGGTTTCAACTTTAGTGGAACGAGTTCACTGTACAGTTCTATAAATTTGGCAACTTCCAATTGGTAATTTCCAAGTGTACTTTACAGTTGCAAGTTTACTCTGCAGTCGCTTGTTGCGCAACCGCTGCGTTGAAACGCCGTGTTAATCGAGACTTCTTGCGGTCGGCTGTATTACGATGAATAATCCCTTTGGTAGCGGCTTTATCCAAAGCTCTAGTTGCCACTTGCAAGGCAACATGGGCTTGTTCCACCTCGTGGTTGGCCAAGACGGACTCGAATTTTTTCACGCTGGTACGCAACGCAGACCGTAAAGACATATTGCGCAAAGTTCGACGCTCAGTAATACGGACACGTTTTTCCGCGGATTTGATGTTTGGCAAAATTTCACCTCCTCATTGAATACTGTTCCTAGAGGCTAACAGACGAATTATAGTCTACCATAGCGATTGCTGGATAGCAATTTATCTGAGCCATTTGTCGTTTCACGTAGGTGGCAAAGGGTATGAGAAGCTGTGGGAACACACAGACTAGGGGGGATTTTCTGGGATGAAATGCGGGAGTGAAGTACTTTTTTGAGTGAATTACTTAGGGAGGCGACAGATTAATTCATGAACCAGAAGAGTGCTCCCCCTCAGAGGGCGTCTGAGGCGGCCGTGGCAGGGCAAGACAAAGAAACGCTACTTTCGCGAGTTTGGAGTCCACGCACGGACTTAGCTGTGGAAGCCCATGAATTAGCCCACCAACGCACTGCAGTGGACAAAACGCCGCTGTCTGGTGTGACCCATCAACGACAGATGGTTGAGGGTGTTGAGGTGACTCGAATTCACGTGCATAACCGAGACGGTGCGAAAGCAATGGGAAAGCCTTTAGGGCATTATGTGACCCTGTTTTCTCCAGCCATGCGACGTCATGATCCAGAGGCACACACAGATGTCGCACGGCTATTGGCGGAAGAATTGCAGGGACTCATGAAATTACCCAAAAATGCCCGGGTGCTCGTGGTTGGATTGGGGAACTCTCATGTGACGCCGGATGCCTTGGGACCCAAGGTGGTGGAACGGATTTTTGTCACACGGCATCTGTTTGAGTCAATGCCCCAGACGGTGGGGGATGGATATCGAGTGGTATCTGCGGTGGCCCCAGGCGTTTTAGGAATCACAGGGATTGAAACAGGCGAAATTATTCACGGAATTGTGGAACATGTGCATCCGGATGCTGTCGTGGCGGTGGATGCATTGGCATCGCGATCCCTTTCCCGTGTGAATGCAACGGTACAGCTAACAGACACCGGGATTCAACCAGGTTCGGGTGTGGGCAATAAACGCAAAGTTCTCGATGCACTCACACTCGGCTGTAAGGTGTTTGCCATTGGTGTACCGACGGTTGTAGATGCAGCCACCATTGCAAATGATGCAATGGATCTGGTGCTCCGGCAACTGGCCGACGCGGTACCTGGAAATGGAGCGAACGCAGTGTTTGATCCGTTGAGTGGACAAGAAAAATGGTTACTCATTCAAGAATTACTAGAACCTATGGAAAATAATTTAATGGTTACACCTAAGGAAGTCGATCAGTTTATTGAGGATACTGCAGACACGCTTGCCCGCGGGTTAAATATGGCGTTACATCCATCTGTCACAGCAGAGGAGGCAGCGGCGTTGTCTAAGTGATTCCCATTAGGGACAGGACGCGCGAGACATAAGATTGTGTTTCTCCAAAAGGAGGGATACCGCCATAGGCACGGACCGCGCCAGGTCCGGCGTTGTAAGCGGCTAAGGCTAAGGGGAGTTGTCCGAACTGTGTAAGCAATTGATGCATATATTGGGCAGATCCCTCAATACTTTGAAGCGGGTCCAAAGGATTCTTTACTCCCAGTGCGGCGGCTGTAGCAGGCATCAGCTGCATTAAACCGAGCGCACCCGCAGGACTGACGGCAGTCGGGTTCATGCCAGATTCTGCGGTGGCCAGCGCGGGGAGAAGTTGCAATGGAAGTCCATATTTTTCTCCAGCCCGTTGGAGGGCTGCAGCAATCGATTGGGATGGATGTGGGTTCCCTGAATTTTCACTTGTGTCCACAGCTTTGACTTCTGTCAGGCTAGCAGAAGTTTCAGCAAGGGGGGTGGATGTCTGCAAGGGTGTTGGCATTGTGGCCAAATTTATCAGAGCCGACGAATTGCCGCTCATTTCCAATCCCCACTGTGCTGCAAGAATATTCATTTCCCACAGCCACAAGGGGACCCCGAATGTGCCCGCGAGAATATTGGTATTGGGGATGGCAATGCTGTCTGGAGAAGCTTTTACTTGTTGGGACAAGGCGGCTAAAACTTGTTCAAATGTGGACGACAGTACTGAATTTGTTGATGTAGGACAGATTTCATTCAACAGATTGTTTTGAGTGGCACTGATTGATGGCCTGCTTAATTCTGTGTTTATGTTCATTGCCACCCATGGGGCCGAAGTGGACAACAGGCTGTCACTGGTCATAAAGACACACGTCCCTCTCTGGTTGTCTGTTGAAAAATTCGCGGTGACATCTGGCAGTCCCTGCTACAAACATAAAATTTCGTCGTATTTTTCGTCGTTAGAGTGATAATCTCGCCCCTAACTTCATAGAGATTTACTAGATTCATAGTGGCGGGAAAACGGGGGAATGGACGATGAATCGCTCCATGATGCGGGTGAAACGCTGGTTGAAGCATGGCGTAGCTGTTTTGCTATTTACCTTTTTAATGGTAGGGGCAGGTGCTGCTGCGCTCTCAGCATTTGCTGCAGGGATTAGCCTGCTCTCGAAAGTACAGGGCCCGTCCCTGATGCCCCTGGCAGTCCCTGTGCAGACGTCGTCACAGGGACAGGCAACATCATCGGTCCCCGCTTTGCCGACGACCACAGGCACAGCTTTGGCGCAAGTTCCACCACAAGACTTACCCCCCTTTCAAGAACCTACCGCTTCCACATCCCAGCGTCAAAACTTAGTGTCTCAACTCAATCAGCAATTAGATGCAATGCATAGTCCAGTAGGCAATGCCCTGGACAGTGGCGGGGTGTTGATGGGTCAAACGATTGAACAAACCTTTGGATCCGTACTCGCGGGAGTATTGAAGACGCTTTTTCTTGAGCAGAGTGGATCTGCGGACAATGCAGTGAATGCAGTAAATACAGTGAATGCAGTTACTGCTAGCAACGGTCAGTGATAAGCCAGCCCAAATGATAGCTTTGATTTAGGAAAGGGGAACCTCTATAATTGAGCGTCAGAGGTAGCGAGGAATCTGGCTAAATCGAATCTGGATAAATCAATGGACAAGGATGGAGCCGTGTGATGACTCAAGGTAAACAAAAGTATATTCGCAATTTCTCCATTATTGCTCATATCGATCACGGAAAATCCACCTTGGCGGACCGGATTCTCGAGTATACAGGGGCTGTAGCAAAACGGGATATGCAAGAACAGCTGCTGGATCAAATGGACTTGGAACGGGAACGGGGCATCACCATTAAACTACAAGCCGTACGTTTGAACTACCAGGCTGAGGATGGGCAGATATACGAACTTAACCTGATTGACACCCCAGGGCATGTTGATTTTACTTATGAGGTGTCACGCAGTTTGGCGGCTTGTGAGGGCGCACTGCTGGTGGTGGATGCAGCACAGGGGATTGAGGCGCAGACGCTGGCCAACGTTTATCTGGCATTAGACAACAATTTAGAAATCATCCCTGTAATTAATAAAATTGATCTGCCCTCTGCAGATCCACAAAAAGTGAAACAAGAAATTGAAGATATTATTGGGCTGGATGCGAGTGAGGCTGTTCTGGCATCCGCAAAAACAGGGGTGGGGATTCCCCAAATTTTAGAACAAATTGTAAAAAAAATTCCGCCTCCGCAAGGGGTGGAGGTCGCCCCCCTGCAGGCACTCGTGTTTGATTCACACTATGACGCCTACCGGGGTGTGATTGTGTACGTCCGAGTGGTCAATGGACAACTCCGTTCCGGGATGAAGATTCGTATGATGTTCACACAGGCAGAGTTTGAGGTCAGTGAAGTGGGGACTTTTAAACCGACGATGCAACCGGGAGATACTTTGACGGTTGGAGAGGTTGGGTACTTTGCGGCCAACATCAAAACGGTCCGAGATACTCGGGTGGGAGATACGGTTACAGGGGTCGAGGACCCAGCGGCCCAGCCGTTGCCTGGCTATCGTAAGGCGAACCCAGTCGTATTTTGCGGGCTCTATCCGGTGGATAGCAATAACTATCATGACTTGCGTGATGCTTTAGAAAAACTAATTCTTAATGATGCAGCCTTGACTTTTGAGCCAGAGACATCCAACGCCTTGGGCTTTGGATTCCGCTGTGGTTTTCTTGGTTTGTTGCATATGGAAATTGTCCAAGAACGCCTGGAACGGGAATATCAATTAGAACTCATTACCACAGCTCCCAGTGTCGTGTACCAGGTGTATTTGACCGACGGCAGTGTGCAATTCATTGACAACCCAAGTGAGATGCCGACACCGGATCGGGCCGAACGCGTGGATGAACTGTACGTGAAGGCGTCCATTATGGTGCCTAACGAGTTTGTCGGGACAGTGATGGAATTGTGTCAAGAAAAACGGGGGAACTATCGCGACATGCAATATCTGGACTCCTCACGAGTCACCTTGACCTACGAATTACCGTTGGCGGAAATCGTGTACGATTTCTTTGATCGCTTGAAATCAGCCACACGGGGATATGCCTCATTTGATTATGTGTTGATTGGTTATCAACCGTCTGACCTAGTGAAGATGGACATTCTGTTGAATGGGGAAGTTGTGGATGCTCTGTCTTTTATTGTACATCGAGACAGGGCCTATAACCGCGGTCGTGTCTTATGTGAGAAATTGAAGAAATTGATTCCTCGGCAGATGTTTGAGGTGCCCATTCAAGCGGCGATTGGCAACCGGGTGGTTGCACGGGAGACCATTCGAGCCATGCGCAAAAATGTTTTGGCCAAGTGCTACGGAGGGGATATCAGCCGCAAACGCAAATTGCTAGAGAAGCAAAAAGAGGGCAAAAAGCGCATGAAGCAAGTGGGCAGTGTGGAGGTGCCACAGGAAGCGTTTATGGCAGTATTGAAAATGGAGTGAGCCTGGGTTGTGTGCTTATACACAGAAATCTCGAGTTTTTGCCGATACCCTCAGGAACGAGGCTGTCAGTTCCCTATATGTACACATTCCATTTTGTGCCCACCGTTGTTATTATTGTGATTTTGTGACGGCAATTGCTCCTGAAACGGTGGTGGAGGCCTACTTATCTGCTTTGGCTTGCGATTTGCAATCGCTGGCATTGACAAGTGAAGTGCCTTTGCAAACGGTCTTTTTTGGGGGGGGCACTCCGACGTATTTAAGTACTCAACAATTAGATGAAATGTTGACTCATTTACACCATCGCTTCCGGATTGCCGACACGGCAGAGATGACCATGGAGGCCAACCCGGAATCAATTTCTCCTGAAAAGTTAAAAGTGTTGCGTGACCATCAAGTGACTCGATTGAGTCTAGGGGTGCAAACCATGCAATCCAGGCTGTTGAAAAATATTGGCCGTTTGCATGATGGAAAAACCGTTCTGAACAGTATTGAGATGGCGGCACAGTCCGGGTTTACCCACCTGAGTATAGATTTAATATTTGGCTTGCCGGGTCAAACTCTGGCAGATGTCCAATCAGATTTGGCCCTTGTGGCCCAGCTTCCAGTCGATCACGTTTCCGCATATTGGCTGCAGGTGGAGCCGGGTACCCCATTTGCCCGCTGGCAGGCAGCAGGCAAATTGAACCTACCCGGGGAGGACACGGAAGCGGATATGTATGATGAAATTCGTACATCTTTGCAAAATATCCACCTTTCCCAGTACGAGGTGAGTAATTTTGCGCGTCCCGGCGCACAGTCGAAACACAATTTGGTTTATTGGCATAATGAACCTTACCTGGCGGCGGGTGTAGGGGCATCGTCCTATGCTTATGGCCTGCGAGAGCGCCGCGAGCCACGGGTGAAAGAGTATATTCGCCGCATTACTGCCGGAGAGTCACCAATTATTGAAAGCCAGTCGGTTACCGCGGTCGTAGCGGCACAAGACACCATGATGCTCGGTCTTCGTCTGCGGGAAGGAGTGGGCCGCCAACGTTTTTTTGTCCGTCATGGCGTAGAGATGGAAGCAGTATTTGGCACTGCCATTGAGTCCTTGGTTGCACAAGGCCTGTTGCAATGGCAAGGGGACCAGCTGTCACTGACAGAGCGTGCATGGCCGATAGCCAACCTGGTTTTTGCCGAGTTTGTGGAGCCCTGAGTGGATTCATTGACTTTTCGGCACACACTTGCTATTTTCATGTTGTGGGATTAGCACTCGTTGCAGTAAAGTGCTAATAGAACAGGGCTGGGGGAGATTTTGATGTTGACACCCAGGCAGCAACTTATCTTGAGTGTGATTGTCGAGGATTATGTGCAGTCCGCTGAACCTGTGGGGTCTCGCACATTGTCTAAACACGAACGTTTTCACCTTAGCTCGGCCACAATTCGAAACGAGATGGCAGACTTGGAGGAATTGGGTTTTTTGGACCAACCTCATGCCTCTGCGGGACGTATTCCATCGCAGAAAGGGTACCGTTATTATGTGGACCACTTAACTTCGGAGGGGCGTTTGGACGGGGAGACGGTTCTCGCACTACAGGATTTGTTCCGTCAGCGCATGGATGAATGGGAACGGGTGGCCCATCAAACTTCGGTGGTGTTGTCACAGCTTACGCAGTACACCACAATTGTTTTAGGGCCGCACATTCATCAAGAACGGATTAAGCAGATTCAACTCATTCCATTAGGTGGCGCGAAAGCGGTAGCTATTTTAGTAACAGACGCCGGCCAAGTGACCAGTAGGCAGGTCCAATTATCTGACGACATCCCAGCTGAACACGTCGCGGGGATGGTCCATTTGCTAAACCAGCGGTTAACGGGCACTCCTTTGTTTCGCTTAGGATCCCGCATGTACAAGGAACTGGCCAGTGAGATTGGCTCCGTGCTGGAACACTATGAGGATGCCTTGTTGGTTTTAGACGAATTGGCTAAAGCGGCGAGTGCGAGCCAGCGGGTTTTTGTTGGCGGCACGACAAATATCCTTTCGCAACCGGAGTTTCGTGACGTGGATAAAGTGAAACCCTTGCTGGAGATGCTGGAACAACCAGACTGGGTTGCGGCAGTATTGTCACTTCAACCCAAGGCGGGTGTAAAGGTACGCATTGGCTTGGAAAACGGGTTGCCCACCCTACAGTCTTGTACCGTTATTTCCGCAACCTATCGGGTGGCGGGGGTGCCAGTCGGGAGTGTTGGCATCATTGGCCCTACGCGAATGCACTACGAACGGGTGATTCGCATCTTGGATTACACGTCACAGGTGCTCAGCCGTGCGATGACGGAACGGCTGTCAGGGAAAAAATAGTTCAGTGGTTTCATTGCTACCTGGCGATGAAGGAGGCACAATCTCGTCGTGAAGAAGAGAGCTATTCCAGACCATTCAGGGGAACCGGAAACGGGGAGTCCTGCGGTGGCAGAGGAACTGAATGCGAGCATCCAGCAAGACCAAGGTGTAGCAACAATGGACATTTCTAGCCTGTCTGAGGCTGCAAATGGAAACGCCCCACAGCAGGACAGTGAACAGTCTGTGGCTGAGGAATTGTTGGTAGATAGCGTGACTGTGGAACGTGAGCAGTGGGAGCAATTGCAAACTGAATTTGAACAGTTGAAGAATCAACTTTTGCGCACCCAAGCAGACTTTGACAACTTCCGTAAGCGCACGCGTCAAGAGCGAGAAGAACTGGCTAAGACGGCAGCGCGTAACTTACTGTCCGAGCTGTTGCCAGTGTTGGATAGCTTTGACCGTGCACTGACGTCAATTGCCGCGGATGTGACCACGGTTCCTCAAAGCTTACGGGAAGGAATCGAAATGGTGCATCGCCAGTTTGTTTATATCATGAACTCACAGGGTGTGCAGGCGATGGAAGTAGAGGGACAACCCTTCAATCCGAATGTTCACCAAGCGGTGATGCAAGACAGCGTCGAAGGTACTGAGCCGGGCGTGGTGGTGCAAGAATTACAAAAGGGGTATTGGCTCCACGACAAGGTGCTCAGACCTGCAATGGTAAAAGTCAGCATGTAACCAAAGCAATATTTAATAATAGCGTAATTTGAGGAAAAAATTAATAACAACGTAATCTAAGGAAGGAGAATTACATATGGCTAAGGTCATTGGTATTGACTTGGGTACGACAAACTCCTGTGTGGCGGTTATGGAAGGCGGCGAGGCCGTTGTCATCCCGAATGCAGAAGGCAATCGAACGACGCCTTCGGTTGTAGCTTTTTCGAAGGATGGGGAGCGCTTGGTGGGCGATGTGGCGAAACGCCAAGCCATCACCAATCCAATTCGCACTGTGAGTTCCATCAAACGGCACATGGGGTCAGACCATCGGGTAAAAATTGAGGAAAAGTCGTATACTCCGCAAGAAATTTCTGCCATGATTTTGCAGAAACTCAGGGCGGACGCGGAAGCCTTTTTGGGGGAAAAGATAACTCAAGCGGTCATCACGGTACCTGCCTATTTCAGTGATAGCCAACGCCAAGCAACCAAAGATGCGGGGAAGGTTGCCGGGTTGGATGTCTTGCGGATTGTCAACGAACCTACGGCAGCTGCATTGGCCTACGGGTTGGACAAGGTGGGGGAACACACGATTTTGGTGTTTGACTTAGGTGGGGGTACCTTTGATGTCTCCATTTTGGAATTAGGGGATGGCGTTTTTGAGGTAAAGGCCACCAGCGGAAACAATCGGCTGGGGGGGGATGACTTTGACCAAAGGGTCATGGACTACCTAATCTCCGAGTTTAAAAAAGACACGGGCATTGACCTCAGCAAGGACCGTATGGCAATGCAGCGTCTGAAAGACGGTGCTGAGAAGGCGAAAAAGGAGCTCTCGGCTACACTCACAACCACGATTTCCTTGCCCTTTATTTCTGCGGATGCCAGTGGCCCTAAGCATCTTGAGGTTAACCTGACCCGTGCCAAGTTTGAGGAACTGACTCGGGATTTAGTGGAGGCCACCTTAAGTCCAACCCGTCAGGCTTTAAAAGATGCTGGATTGAGCAATGCACAAATCGACCGGGTCATTCTGGTGGGGGGGTCTACCCGCATTCCGGCAGTTCAGGAAGCGATTAAGAATCTAATTGGTAAAGACCCTTCCAAGGGTGTGAACCCGGATGAGGTGGTCGCAGTAGGTGCAGCCATCCAAGCGGGCGTGTTGACGGGTGAAGTAAAAGACGTCGTCTTACTCGACGTGACACCACTGTCTCTGGGAATTGAAACTTTGGGCGGCGTTTTTACCCGCTTGATTCAGCGCAATACAACCATTCCAACCTCCAAAAGTCAAATTTTTTCCACGGCTGCGGACAGTCAGACCTCTGTGGAGATTCATGTGTTACAAGGGGAACGGGAAATGGCCCATGACAATAAAACATTGGGCCGCTTTACACTCAGTGACATTCCCTCCGCACCGCGGGGTGTCCCCCAGATTGAAGTCAGTTTCGACATTGACGCCAACGGCATTGCCAACGTTTCTGCTAAAGACTTGGGAACGGGCAAAAGTCAACGCATTACCATTACCGCTTCGAGCGGATTGCACAATGACGAAATAGATCGTATGGTCAAAGAAGCAGAAGTTCATGCGGAGGAAGACCGCAAGCGTAGAGAACAAGTTGAGATTAGAAATCAGGCCGATCAATTATTGTATCAAACGGAAAAAACTTTAAAAGATCTGGGGGATAAGACGGACGCAGAGTTACGTCAAGAGACAGAGGATAAACAGGAAAAGCTGCGTACGGCTCTGAATGGCACAGATGCAGACAGTATTAAGCAGGCGTCTGAAGAATTGACCGAGGTGCTGCATAAACTGTCAACAAAGCTTTATGAACAAGCGGCACAGTCTGCTTCGACCGAGGGGGCAGGACCTACAGAGGGGGCAGACTCGGGAGACCGGGTGGTGGATGCGGATTATAATGTGGTGGATGACGAGAAGAAATAATCTTTGGACCAGTGCGGAACTGCGTGGCAGGGAGAATTTCTTCCTGCCACGCCTGCATGTCAAAAGGCAGCGCGGGGGAGGGAATCATGAATGGAAAAACGGGACTACTACGAGGTGCTCGGCGTAGACAAGGGAGCTGCCCAGGAGGATATTAAGCGTGCCTTCCGTAAATTGGCTCGCCAGTATCACCCTGACGTAAACAAGGATGACCCGCAGGCTGCTGAAAAATTCAAAGAGATGAATGAAGCGTACGAGGTTCTCTCAGATTCAAATAAGAGGGCTCAGTATGATCAATTTGGTCACATGGATCCCAGCCAAGGAATGGGTGGGGCCGGCGGGGGATTTGAAGATTTTAATGGTTTTGGCGATATCTTTGATATGTTTTTTGGCGGCGGGCGGTCACACGGACCACAGCGCGGTCAAGACTTGGAATATGAACTTCAGATAGAGTTTCGAGAAGCGGCTTTTGGCGTCGAAAAAGAAATTGACGTTCCTCGTACAGAGGTTTGTGACACCTGTGGTGGGAGTGGAGCCAAACCAGGTACAAAGGTGGAACAGTGTCCAGTGTGTCATGGCACGGGGGAACAGCAAACAATGATGAACACGCCTTTTGGCCGCATGGTGAACCGCAAAACTTGTTCAGCCTGTCACGGCCGCGGCGTCAAAATTTCTAATCCGTGTCCGGATTGCCACGGGCAGGGGCGGCATCGAGTGCGGCGCAAGGTGCGGGTTAAGGTCCCTGCAGGTGTAGATACAGGCACACGGCTACGCATGCCGGGGGCTGGTGAGAGCAGTCCAAGCGGGGGACAACCTGGGGATTTGCATATCGTCATTCGCGTTCGCGCCCATGAATTGTTTGAACGAGAAGGGGATAATGTCTACGTCGACCTTCCAATCACCTTTGTCCAAGCAGCGCTCGGGGATGAAGTCGAGGTTCCAACTCTGGATGGTCAGGTGAAGTTGCGTATTCCCGAGGGGACACAGACGGGGACCTCGTTCCGTCTGCGAGGCAAAGGGATTGTTCGTCTGGGCAGCACTGTCCGGGGCGATCAGCATGTGCGGGTTCATGTCATCACCCCCACTCGACTGACGGATCGGCAAAGAGAAGTGTTGCGAGAGTTAGGGAAAGAATTAGGGATGACGCCGAGTGAACAGTCGCGGACATTTATTGAAAGGATGAAAAATGCTTTTTTAGGTGAAAACGGCTAACTATGCATAATGGTGGACGTTCGTTGTGTAAATTTGTTTCCTCCTTAAATGAATAACCGAGCAGGAGTATTTGGGTCTTGACGCGGGCGTCCTCTGCTTTTGGATAGCCGCCCAGGGCCCCTTTTGATGGATGGGGTGATTTGGGTGCAGTGGTGGGAAGTGCGCATTGGAGTGGCGCAAGAATCTGTAGAGGCATTGACCGCCTTGCTCGAGGAATGGCCAGAAGTGCAGGGGGTTGTGGTGGAAGGGGGTGTGATGGGGCAACCTCTTCATCCTGAGTATGGGGAGTGGCTTGACGAGTCTTTAATGAATCCAGAGCCTTTTTTCGTCGTGATGTATGTGCCCATACACGTTGAAAAGTGGGTGTTGAAAGACCGCTTGGCACAGGTTTTTGCTCGCTTGGCCGCTGCCGGACTGGCCGTAGACAGCTCCCAAGAGAACGTATTCTTAAATGTATTGGATGAAGCGGATTGGGAACAGGCCTGGAAGGGGGACTATCATCCCATTGCTGTAGGCAGCCAGTGGTTCATTATGCCCCGGTGGGAAGCAGGAATGCTCCCTACTGTCGCAAGCGAAGGCAGGATTCCCTTGCTTTTAGAACCTGGAATGGCTTTTGGAACAGGGACACATGAGACCACACAGATGTGTCTTGAGGCACTGAGCGACAGAGTAAAACCTGGGATGCGAGTGATGGATGTGGGATGTGGGAGTGCGGTACTGGCCATCGCCGCCGCTAAACTGGGAGCTACACAGGTGGTGGCACTTGATATTGATCCGGTGGCGGTAGGCGTGGCCCAAGAAAATGTGGACTTGAACGGGGTTTCTGAAATTGTGCGGGTTGTGCAGAGAGATTTGTTGGCCGGATATGAAGCCTCTGAGTTTGATGTGATGGTGGCAAATATTCTTCGCGACCCGGTCCTTGCACTCATTCCGGAGGCGGCGGTGCGGTTGCGCTCGGAAGGGAAAATGATTGTGTCTGGCTTTGTAGAATCACAGCGCTTAGCTGTGGAAAGCGCCTTTATTGCTGCAGACATGCAAGTCTTTAATTGTCGTCAACGGGGAAGTTGGGTGACACTGGAGGCTCAGAAGCCTGCTGAGTCCAATCGGGCATGATGCCCCGGGCTTTTGTGAATCAGCCCCTGAAACCCGGGGTAACTTTGACCCTTGCGGGACCCGAGGGTCATCATTTCGCTCGGGTGTTGCGGGTGCGGGTGGGGGAGCAAGTGGCTTTGGTTGTCACAGGTCAGGGATATCTCGCGAGGGTGGAAGCAGTGGACGGGAAATGTGGCGAGGTAATTTGTCGTGTACAGGCTGCAATACCCAGTCACGAGCCGCGAGTTCAGGTTTATATCTTGCAGGGGCTGGCCAAGGGAGATAAATTGGACTTTGTCTTGCAGCACGGAACAGAAACGGGTGCGGCTGGATTCTGTGTGTTTGCATCGGCACGTTCTGTGGGCAAACTCCAGCCAAACAAGGCTTTGTCGAGGCAAACTCGGTGGGAGCGAATTACGTTAGAGGCGGCCTCCCAATCGCAGCGGGACAGGATTCCTTCCGTTCACTACGCGGACGATTGGCAACAGGCCTGTCAATGGGTGTACAGCCTTCATCCACAACGGGTAATTTGTTTGGATGAACAGGCTTCTGCCGTGAGTTTGGCCGAAGCATTACAAAACCTTCCTGCTCCAAAAACTGATTGTGAACCGTGTTCGACTACCTTCATTGGCCCCGTTGTGGTATTGGCTGTAGGTCCAGAGGGTGGCTGGGATGACCAAGAACGTCAAAAATTCGTAGAACAGCTTACAGCAGTTTCAGTGACTTTGGGTCCGCGAATTTTGCGCACAGAAAGTGCGGGTCTGGTGGCTCTGGCTGCGGTAATGTATCATTTTGGGGAGTTGGGAGGGGCTGATGTGTGAGTACTGTCGCATTTCACACCCTTGGCTGCAAAGTCAATTTTTACGACACTGAGGGGATATGGCAAACATTCAGGGCGGCAGGGTATGAGCAGGTGAGTTTTGAAGCGCAGGCAGATGTCTATGTCATCAACACCTGCACCGTCACACACACCGGGGACCACAAGTCCAGGCAGATGATTCGCCGGGCGGTGCGACGTAACCCCCAGGCTGTTGTGGTGGTGACCGGGTGCTACGCCCAGATTTCTTCAGAGCAAGTGGCACGGATTGCTGGAGTTGATTTGGTAGTAGGGAATGACCGCAAGACGGAAATCGTGCAACGAGTTGCTGAGGTGCTCCAAGAGCAGCATCCAGATGTTCAACAGTCTGTGGGGAATATTTTAAAAGCCAAGGACTTTGAAGAGATGGATGTTTCTTCGTTTTCGGATCGAAAGCGTGCTAATTTGAAAATTCAAGATGGGTGTAATAATTTTTGCACATTTTGTATTATCCCATACGCCCGCGGGCTGATTCGTAGTCGCAAACCAGAACACATTGTCGCACAGGCCAGTAAATTGGCGATGGCGGGTTATCGGGAAATTATTTTAACGGGAATTCATACGGGGGGTTACGGTGCCGATTTGCAAGGGTATCGTTTAGCGGATCTCATTCAAGAGTTGGAGAAAATTCCCGAAATTTATCGGTTGCGCATTAGCTCCATTGAAGCCAGTGAAATTGATGAACGCTTGATTGATGTGCTGGGACGCTCACAGAAAGTCTGCCGACATCTGCATATCCCACTGCAAGCAGGTCATAATCAGATTCTCAAGCACATGAACCGTCATTACACGGTTGAGCAGTTTGCGGACAAGCTGACACGGTTGCGCAGTGCCCTGCCCAATGTGGCCATAACCAGTGATGTGATTGTCGGATTCCCTGGGGAAACGGACGAGTACTTTACAGAGTCTACGCGGTTTATTGAAGAACAAAGATTTTCGCAACTTCACGTTTTTCCTTATTCGCCCCGTCAAGGGACGCCTGCAGCCCAGTTTCCGGACCAAATTCCGGAGACTGAAAAAGAACATCGCGTGTCGCAGTTGCTGCAGGTGTCGAAGTCTTTAACGGCGAATTATGCGGTTCAATTTATTAGGAAAACATTGCAAGTTATTCCAGAGGAACTCTTCTTTCCAGAGGATGCAGAGGACATCTTCATTCGCGATTTTGGTATGTGGGATAACTTGGATGTTGATTTAAAAACATGGTTAATCGGACATGCGGACAATTATTTGCGGGTAGCTTTTCCGCTCCCTCTCGGGGTCTCTCTTCAATCACTGCTGGGGGAGGTGTGTGTGGTGGAAGTGAAACAGTCGAATTGGAACGTGCAATTGGGGCAGATGACGGGACAGGTCACACAGCACGAGATATTTAAGGCCTGAGGATGAAAAAGTATAACGAACTTGTTTGACAGCCCAAAGAGGGGGAAAAGGATGAAAGACAATATACGATTGGAACGGGCCGCTGGTGGCATTGTTGTACGGGTGCAGGCAGGACGCAAAGAGGTTTTGCTGATTGATGATGCTTACGGGCATGTGGCGTTTCCCAAAGGCCATGTGGAAATGGGGGAAACCTGGCAGGCGGCGGCCATTCGTGAAGTGGCCGAAGAGACAGGTATTGTGGCACAGATGGTGGCACCGATTGGCAGGGTAGAGTATTTCATTGAACGAGACGGGGTCCAAATTCGTAAACAGGTGCGATTGTTTCTAATGCAGGCCAAGACCAACGGGGCCCCCAAACACCAGGTTGAGGAAGTGCGCCGTGCTTACTTTTTGCCATGGCCACAAGCTATCCAGCAGCTTGCTAAGCAGGGTTACAGCAACTGGTCTTGGGCACTTGAATCGGCCGATGTACTTTGGCGATGGCATGAAGGTGACTGGGAAAAGGTCTGGCGGCAGGCGGTGCAAAATCTGTCTGACACGGAAATCGATGATTTGTGGCGACAGGTCGCAGAATTGAACGCTGAATTGGTACAAGTGGCCGATAATGAGTTGCAGGCTGTGGCTGGGTCTTGGTACCAGAAAGCGAACTTGGACAGGGGAGGGGTGGCCACAACACGTGTACCCTGTGATTTTCCAGAAGAGCCTGCCGTAGCAACAGCTGTGCTGCGGCAGGCTGTGGAATCCATGCTGCTGCAGCCGGAAGTTTCCGTAATTGAGGTGGAGAACCTGTGTGACCAGTCTATGGGTCAACAGTTTCGGTCGGTCTGTGTGAACCCCATGTATGCTGGCACCGTTGCAACACGTCTACAAAAAAGTCAGGTTATTCCGTGCATTGCGCTTGGCTTCCCTTTTGGGGCCAATAGTCCCAATGCACTCGCGGCAGAGGCAAAACATGGGTTGGCTGATGGGGCGCGAGAATTGGACGTGGTGATTCCCGTGGGGGCCATGGTAGAAGACGACATCTGGACTGTTTATGAACACATTCAGGCGGTGTGTAGCGTGGCCAAGGCAAAGGCGGTCGACGTGGTGGTGAAAGTGATTTTAGAGTGTCACTTTTTGTCCCCGCTACAGGTGGCAAAGGCCAGCTTGGTGAGCATTGCCGCAGGAGCAGACTTCATCATAACTTCGACAGATTTTGCTCCTGGCGGTGCACTTGTGGCAGATGTGGCCCTAATGGCCCTGGCTGCGGGAAATAGGGCCAGTGTGATGGCGGCTGGGGGTATCCATAGCCGCACCCAGGCACGCTTATTTTTGCGCTATGGTGCGACCTGCCTCGGTACCCAGTCAGGCATGTCGGTGATCCGGGAGTAGGCGCTCGACGCCTGTTGCAAAGGGGCGCGTAAAGGGCCATACCGCCAATGTACTGAAGAGATTGAACAGGGTATGTGCGTCGGCAATTTGCTGGCTGGCAACGGGTGTCATCCAGGACACAAGAGATGTAAAGGGGTGGAGTAAGGGCAAAGCCACAATCACTCCCCCCAGGTTTAGCAGTACATGGGCTACTGCCACCTGTTGTGCGGGTCTGGACTGACCGATGGCAGCGATAATGGATGTCAGGCAAGTGCCGACGTTTGCCCCCAAAACAATGGCAATCCCTGTTGCAAGGGGGACACTAGCATCACTAACTAGGGCCATGGTGATGACGGTGACAGCCGTGCTGGACTGCACCATAGCACTGGCGAGCACGCCCATGAGGGCCGCTATCCAAATGTTTTGAGCTGCAGTACCCAGTAAAAAGGCAAACCAGGCAGACTTGGCTAAGGGATGTAGTGCTATTGTCATTGCCTGCAGGCTGACAAAAAGGGTGCAAAATCCAATCAGTGCTACTCCGGGGGAACGCCAACGTGCTGGGCCACTGAAATAGGCGGCCAATCCCAGGAACATGCAGGGCACGACGAGCGCCCACAAATTCAATGTGAGCAGTTGGGGTGTTACGGTCGACCCGACATTGGCTCCCAGTACAATCCCCAGGGCATCTCGAAAAACCATACTGCCGCTGGCCACCAATCCTACGCTGATGGCGGTTACGGCAGCACTGCTTTGGAGCAAGGCCGTGCTGACAATACCCGTCGCAATTCCGCGGGTGGGGGTTTTGGCGAGCGTCTGTAAAATATCTGGTAAACGTCCGTTCCCCATGGCTGAAAGACCGCTGCGCATCATTTTCAGTCCAACCAAAAAAGTGACAAAAGATAGTACCGTGGCAGTTGCGTTGAGCCACATGGGACAACACCTCGCACAATTCAAGGTATGTCCCAGCGGGAAAAGACATGCCTGTAGGCGGTGCAGTGTTGCATCTTTACCCTGTAGAACCACCGCAGCTTCCGTGTTTATTACCAGCTTTGGATGGGTGCGCCCTGTTGGACACGGTATTTTATGTTATACTATAGTTACGTCGCTTCGACGATTTGCTGGAGTTGGAGGGAGGGAGAACACATGACTGAAATTAAGGTTCGTAAGAATGAATCTTTGGATAGCGCACTCCGTAGGTTTAAGAAGGCCACCGCCAAGGAAGGCATTCTCGCCGAAATACGAAAGCGTAAGCAATACGACAAGCCTAGCGTAGCCCGTAAAAAGAAGTCCGAGGCAGCGCGAAAAAAACGGACTCGCTATTAATTGTGAACGGCTAATTGTGAACTGCAGGGGGACTTTCCCATCATGGTATTGTCGGAACAATTGTCTGCAGACATGAAACAGGCCATGAAAGACAAGGATAAAGTTCGCTTGTCGGTGATACGCATGGTGCGGTCTGCTATGAAATACCAAGAGATTGCCCTTGGCCATGGACTTTCCGATGCAGAGATTGTGACAGTCATTCAAAAGGAACTCAAACAACGTCGAGACTCCCTCCAGGCGTTCGAGAGTGCCTCCAGAGCAGACTTGGTGCCACAGGTTCAGGCAGAAATTGAGGTTTTAACCGGATACCTGCCTACACAGTTGACGGAAGAACAGTTGCGTCAACTTGCGGCACAGGTCATTCTTGAGGTTGGGGCTACCGGCAAATCGGAAATCGGAAAAGTTATGGTTGTGTTGATGCAAAGGGTGCGCGGACAAGTAGATGGGAAACTCGCACAGCTAGTCGTGCAGTCGCTGCTAAACTAGCGTAGAACTCTACTAGCGTAAAAATCCTAACAGGTTATGCTGTGCATTTAGGAAATGCAGGCATGAAAACAGAACTTTACGTAAACCCGCCGTTTTCTGGCGGGTTTTTTTACGGATAAACGGGCCCAACGCGTGCGTTCCTAGAACGTTTTTTGTTCTGTGTAATTCTCTCAAGACGCGGTACTGTGAACGTTGCGTCGCACATAGACTGAAGCGGAGGGGGGACACGCATGCGCCGTTGGAAGCGACGCCTGCAACAGGCCGCCACAGATTTGTTGTCACTGCCACGAGATACAATGATGTCAGGCGTATCACGACTGACGTGCGTAGATGGCGAACAGGTCATTGTAGAGAATATCACAGGGCTTTTGCATGTGTCTGATTCTCGAGTGGAAGTGGGATTGCAGGACCGTCAATTGACCTTGTCCGGTCAAAACTTTGTTGTGACTTTGGTATCTGTCGGCGAGGTGCATGTGCACGGAAATGTCCAACAGATTTTATATCAGACCAAGGGGGGGGTGTCATGAGGCCACCCCATTGGGCTATTCGCTGGGTGGGTTCGTTGCGCATGGACTGGCACCGGGGAGACATAGAGGGTGTCTTACAGGACTGCTACAGACATGGAATTTCATTGTACCGTCTACAGGTGCGGGGCAGCCACTGTCAGGTTGAAACCCTGTTGACTGATTTCCCTAAAGTGTACTCACTGTGCCGTGTTCACGGCGTGAAAATTCACTTTATTGAGAAATATGGGTTTCCCTTTTGGCTGCGTTGGCTGCGTAAACGTCCCTCATTTTTATTGGGATTTGGGATGTTTGCCCTGTTATTACTGGTCTTGCAATCAATGATTTGGCAGGTGTCCGTTTCGGGAGTACAAAATGAGGACCTCAAACTGGCCATTGTCCAAGCCGCCCAAGAGACGGGATTGTATCCGGGTGCACCGCGGAGTCGGTTTGCTAATGTGGATTGGCTGCAAACTGCTTTGCTGAAGAAAATGCCCCGCTTGTTGTGGGTGGGGATTACAGTGGATGGAAGCACGGCTAACGTGGAGGCAATTGAAAAAATTCCTCCTTCTCTATCTGTTCAAACCACTCCCCGAGATATTGTGGCAGCGAAGCCGGCCGTTGTGGCAAAGGTTTTTGCAATTCGAGGCACGGCCAAGGTGTTTCCAGGGCAAATAGTTCATCCAGGGCAGGTGTTAATTTCAGGGGCCTTAGCAAATGGGGATCAGCAAGTGCCTGCCACAGGCAAAGTCCTTGCGGAAGTGTGGTATACCTCGCGTGTTGAGGTTCCATTACATGTGCCACTCACTGGTTTGACGGGTCAGTCTGTTGTACGGGACTATCTGAAAGTGGGGAATTGGAGGGTGCGATTATGGGGGTTTGCACAACCCAGATACGCGGGAGAATTGACTCGGGAACAACAAAGTTCCTGGCAGATTGGGCACTGGCAACTTCCATTGCAGTGGGAACAAGTTCGAGTGTATGAGGTGCAATCGAGTACTTTTGCACGTTCTGAACAAATTGCCCGGGTGATGGCTTTGCAACTGGTCACGCAGGACGTGTTGAGTCAACCAGGGGGAGAAAAAGAAATTTTAGGACAAAGTGTTTTGCAGCCTACCATAGCACATGGTAAGCTGTATGTGACCGTGCTAACAAGAACCGAAGAAAACATTGGTGCATATGCTCCAATACACCTGCCCCAAGGTAAAAACTCGGATAACGGGCCGGGGGCATAAAAACACAGGACTCGTGTCAGATGAAGGAGTGGATTGCCTTTTGGAGCAAGAGTTGGCGGTTCGCAAATGGACGTTCGCGACCAATGAGGAAGCGGTGTCTGTTTTAGGACCGAACGACATTTTTCTGCAATTATTGGATCACAGTTTTGCTGCAAAGGTGACAACGCGCGGCACGGAAGTTTCTTTCACTGGAACAGCAGCAGAAGTTGAGGAGATGTACGCCATTTTACGGGCCACGACGCAGCTGGTCCAATATGGCGTACATTTGTCTGAAGTAGATTATCGTCAGGTCATCGATATGGGCAAGAGGGGAACGATTGCTGAATTGGTTTCCTTATATACGGAAGAAGTAGGCACCACATACAAAGGGAAGATGATTCGGGTAAAAACCCTTGGCCAACGCACGTATGTGGAGGCCATACGCGTAAAAGATATCGTGTTTGGCATCGGACCTGCCGGTACGGGTAAGACCTATTTAGCGGTGGTCATGGCTGTTATGGCCCTGAAACAAGGGCAGGCCAAGCGAATTGTGCTTACCCGGCCAGCGGTGGAAGCGGGAGAGAGTTTAGGGTTTTTACCGGGAGATTTACAGGAAAAAGTGGACCCGTACTTGCGGCCCTTATATGATGCTTTGTATGACGTGTATGGCATGGAACAGGTTGTCAGAGGGCTGGAGCGGGGGATTATTGAAATTGCGCCGTTGGCCTATATGCGTGGCAGAACACTGGAAGATGCTTTTGTCATTTTAGATGAGGCGCAAAACACTACAGTAGAGCAGATGAAAATGTTCTTGACCCGGTTAGGATTTGGGTCGAAAATGGTCATCACCGGGGATGTTACACAGGTGGACTTACCTAAAGGACGACTTTCCGGATTGATACATGCAACTCGTGTCTTGGCAGATGTGCCGGACATTGCCTTCCACTTTTTTACGGGGCAAGATGTGGTTCGACACCACTTGGTACAGGCTATTATTGAAGCCTATGAACGGGTATCTGAGGAAAGTGTCTGATCAATCAAAGGCCGTGAGGGGAAAACACAGTCATGTGGGCTAAATGGGGCAGGGCCATCCGGCAATGGTTTGACGATCCGCGGTTTCGGGATAGCCGTCGGGTTCGTCAAGGGCTGTATCTAGGACTGGCTGCCGGGGTTTACCTGATTTTACTGGGCAGCGTTTTGCCTCCCCACTACGGATTTAAGGTTGGGCAGACTAGCTCAGTGACCATTCGGGCATCTGTTACCGCAGTGGATACACAAAAAACCCAAGCCAGTCGTCAGGCTGCCATGGATAAAGTACCCAAACAGTACGTGGAGTCACCAGATGTTGAAAAACAAGCTTTGGCTCAAGTGAATCGGCTGTTTACGACGGCTACCCAAGTGGTGTCCGACGGTGCTTTGTCCGCTGCGGATGGAATGAGTCTGTTGCAGTCGGCTGCACCTAAAAAAGTGTCTTCGTCTACTTTGCAGGCGTTGCTGAGTTTGCCAGTACAACAGATTAGTACATTGCAAAGCGTTTCAGAACGAATTGTACAGGATTTGCTTGCTGTACCCTTTTATCAGGATTCCACCAATCAAACCGTTCTATTGGTGGACCGAGAGATGCTCAATTTTAACCTCAACCACGTCTCCCGATTGATTGTTCAGGATGTTTGTGTGAATGTTCTGAAACCAAACATGATATATAAGCAGCAGGCAACACAAGCTGCACAGTTGGCTGCTGCGCGAGATGTGCCGGAAAGTTACATTCATCAGGGCGATGTCATTGTTTCCAAAAATGGGATTGTAACACCCAGTGTGATTAGTGAATTGAAGGACGTAGGATTGTATGGAAATCAAACACATCTGGGAATGATGCTGGGCTTTGCTTTGGTAATTGTAATTGGTACCGCATTACTGGCAGGCTATATTGAAAATCGCTCACCGCGGCGTCGAATTGATAACTTGATGCTGCTGGTTTTTTCCTTGATTCTCGTTTTGATTACGTTTTTTATTGCCATTACCAAGGGCATTATTGTTTCTGGCGGACCGTCATCCCTGTCCTACCTCGTTCCTATTGCCATGGGCGCCATGTTGATGACTGCGGTGACGGACAGTTCACTGGCTGCGGCAGGGGCAATTTTTATGAGTCTCATGTATGGGGCTGCTTTAGGATTCGATTTCTGGATGATTTTTATGGGACTTGTGAGTTCGTTAGTAGGCGCCTACAGTGTTTCCAAAGTGACTCACCGAGCAACTTTCATGCGGGCCGGTTTTCTGGTGTCCCTAAGCAACATGACCATTGTTGTGGCCATGCACCTGTTACAGGCAGATGCAAGGGTTGGATATGAGTGGATTTTTCACTTGGGATTAGGGGTGCTTAACGGGGTCATCAGTGCCATACTAGCAATGGGGATATTACCGTTTTTTGAAAATGCATTCGGGCTTTTAACAGCCATTCGCCTACTGGAGTTGTCCAATCCTAATAACCCATTGTTGAAAAAACTGTTGATGCAGGCCCCAGGTACCTACCACCATAGTTTGATTGTGGGCAATTTGGCGGAGGCAGCAGCAGAACTGGTGGGAGCAGACCCGTTGATTTGTCGAGTAGGAGCTTACTACCATGATGTTGGGAAGATGCGCCGACCCGCATTTTTTGTGGAGAATCAAATGACTAAAGAAAATCCCCACGATAAAATTGCACCAAGCTTGAGTCATCTGATTATTACTTCCCACGTCAGTGACGGGTTGGTGATGTTGGGGGAAGCGGGGTTGCCCAAACCCATCCGGGACATTTGTGGGACACACCACGGAACGACAATTCTTTGGTATTTTTACAACAAGGCAAAAGAAATGGACAAAACGGGATCTGTTCGGGTTGATGACTACCGTTATCCAGGACCACGCCCAAAAAGCCGTGAACAAGCCATTGTCATGATTTGTGATGCCGTGGAAGCAGCGGTTCGCAGCATGTCTCGTCCAAGTTCGGGACGAATTGAGGGGATTATTCGTAAAATTATTCGGGACAGACTGCAAGACGGACAATTGGATCAGTGTGATTTAACCCTGCAGGACCTAGATGTCATGGTGGGTGCGTTTATGAAAACTCTGCAGGGTATCTATCATACCCGCATTGAGTATCCAGACCCGGACAAAATTCGGAAAGAAGGGGCAAAATAACATGAGCCTCTCAGTAGAAGTGGATATTCGCGCTGAAATTCCTGAGGAGCTTTTCCAAGTGGAACAACTCACAGAGCGGGTGTTGGTTGCCGCTGCAGGCCATCTGCATGTTAGTGGGGAGGTGTCCATTTCTTTTGTTTCCGATGCAGAAATTCAGGAGCTTAATCGGTCTTACCGCCATGTGGATTGGCCGACGGATGTGCTGTCCTTCGCTTTGAGAGAGGGAGAAGAAGATTTTGTTTTGCCAGAGGGGGCAACAGAACCGCTGGGGGACATTATCGTAAGCATTCCTGCCGCTGTTCGCCAGTCTATAGAATATGGGCACAGCTTGCGGAGAGAAGTCGGGTTTTTACTGGTACACGGTTTTTTGCATTTATTGGGCTATGACCATCAGGATACAGAGGCTGAGCAAGAAATGACAGGGATTCAAGAGGCGGTCTTGTCTAATTTAGGGCTTACGCGGGAACTGGAAGAACGCCCATAATGGAGAGAGACATTATTTTTGTTCCACCAGAATTGCAAAGGAAACCGCGTCAATCTCTGTTCCAGTCTTTTGCTCGCGCCTTCATCGGACTTGGATACATGGTAGCAACGGAGCGAAATGCGCGGATTCACTGCCTTGTAGCGATGGTATGGTTCTTAGTGAACATGGTTGTGCGCCCGGCAACGTATCTTGTGTTAGAAGGCGTGTTGGCAGTTTTTTTAGTCATGGGCTTTGAGGCTGTCAACACATCTGTGGAACGAGTGGTGGACGTGGCCGCTTGTGGCGAGTGGAGAACCTGGGCAGAACATGCAAAAGATACGGCCGCTGGCAGCGTGTTGTTGGCGACGATGGCGGCTGTCTTAACCGGAATTCACGTCCTTGCAGCCACTTGGCCGTGGCACTGGTGGTTGTTTACTGGGAAGCACTGGTTAGGATCTGCGGTTGCCTGTGCCGGTCTACTTTTTATTCTGGCAATGTGCTTTTCCGCTTGGCGTCAGCGTGAGGTTTACTGGATACGGTCTTAACCATAAAAATTTTAGGAGGGATGCGGATTTGTCCTCAGTAAAAATTTATCAATCCGGCTTCGTGGCTTTGGTAGGGCGCCCAAACGTGGGTAAATCTACACTTCTCAATGCCATGGTAGGTAAGAAACTGGCCATTGTTTCCCCACGTCCTCAAACAACCAGGCAGAAAATTCGTGGTATTTGGACGACAGAACGTGGGCAAGTCATATTTATCGATACACCTGGGATTCATAAACCGAAGCATCGTTTGGGTCAGTACATGGTGGGATTAGCAAATTCCACTTTGCAGGAAGTAGATGTGGTGTTATTTGTGATTGATGGGTCAGACCCTTTTCGCCCCGGCGACGCAATGGTATCGGAACGTTTACAACACGTGACGACCCCAGTTTTCTTAGTGGTTAATAAAGTGGATGCCATCCCAAAGCAAAATGTTCTGCGGGTGATAGATCACTATCGCCAGCAACGGTCCTTTACTGAGGTTGTGCCTGTTTCGGCTCGTACCGGAGACCAGGTTGAGAGCTTAAAAGAGTTGCTGCTGGACTGTATGCCAGAAGGACCCCAGTATTATCCGGAAGATGAGTTGACAGATCAACCGGAGAAATTCATTATTGAGGAAATCATCAGGGAAAAGGTTTTGCAATTGACTCGAGATGAAATTCCACATTCTGTAATGGTGGAAGTGGAAAATATGGATTTGCGCCAAGATAATCATGTGCTGTACTTGCGTGCCATCATTTACGCGGAGCGGGAGTCGCAAAAGGGGATTATCATAGGCAAATCGGGGGCCATGCTGAAGCAAGTGGGACAACTGGCTCGCCGGGAATTGGAAGGGTTGCTGGGTAGCAAGGTCTTTCTGGAATTATGGGTAAAAGTTAAAAATGATTGGCGCAATGAATCGGTATGGTTGAAACGGTTTGGTTTTGATGAGGAGTTGTAATCGGCCCCATCTGGCAATGTCTTCATAGCATAACCCACAGCGGCAGCGGCACCCTACTTGTGAGGCATCCTGGAATACTACGCAGCGTTAACTAACTCGAATAAGGGGATGACCAAGTTGCGCGAGTTTTCTTGGCGATACTTCACGCTGACAGGTGACATTGACGCTTATTTGTTGTATAAAACACATGTGCAGTTAGTACAAGACAAAAATGCGTTTGAACAGGACACAACAACAGGGGTACCACACCCTTCTGCTGTTATTTTGGATTTAGTGTGATGCAAAGAAAGTGGGAAATCACTTGTTTTATAATACAGAGGGGATTGTGTTGCGGGCGATAGCCTATGGGGAAAGCCATCTGATTGTAACGTTATTGACCCCTGCGGGACGGGTGGTGGCCCTGGCCCGCGGGGCCAAAAAACCACAAAGCCGTCTGCGAGCGAGTACGCAGTTGCTGACCCGCGGTCTGTATTCCATCACACAGCATTCGGGAATGGGTACGCTGGGTCAGGCAGAGGTTTTGGAGACTTATCGAAGTTTACGGGAAAGTTTGGAATTGGCGGCATATGCCGCCTATTTTTGTGAGTTGGCAGCAGCAGCCGCTGAGGACCGCCCACACGGCAGCGTCGCATTATATCAACAGTTTTCTGGGACCCTTCATCGTTTACGAGCTGGCCAGGATATACCTCAAATTGTGGCGCGTGTTTGGGAAACGAAGGTGTTGCGTATGGTGGGGGCAAGCCCTAATTGGCAACTGTGCGTGCGGTGTGGGGAGCCTTTGTCAGAGGTAGCCGATTATCGAAGCAAGGCAGGTGGATTTCTTTGCGCACAGTGTGTGGTACAGGCAGACTCTAATGGACGGACACCGGACTTCTCTTTACTGGTACCTACAGCGTTGGCACAGGTGTTGACCCGATTCGCGGAAACGCCGTGGGAGCGCTTAGGGGAAATTCGTCTTAAGTCTGAGAACTTAAATCGTTTGGACCAAATTCTACGCATTCAACTCACGGATTATGCGGGGATTGTCTTACGCAGTCGCCGTTTTCTGGATCAGCTTGATGAGCTTTCAAAGGGTGTGAACACCTCTGCTGGTGAAATAGACCAACGGCATGACGAGGCAGGGAGCCATCAGGTATAATGAGCCTGTCCTAAACGGTGTCTTTCGGACACGGCTTTAGACACGCCTTTTATATAAACTTTGTGTAGTTTTTTTATGCAAACGGTGCTCTCAGTATTGGGGGTGAAAGCTATCGAACTGAGTAATCGACAACAAACTATCGTTGAAATTGTGAAGCGTCATGGCCCCATCACCGGAGAAAAAATTGCAGAATTGGTATCTTTAACTCGAGCTACTTTACGTCCAGACTTGTCCCTGTTGACGATGGCAGGGTTTCTTGAAGCTCGCCCGAGAGTAGGTTATTTTTATTCAGGCAAACAAAATACGGACTTGTTGGGGGAGGCAGTTCGTCACTTACCTTTACGGGATTATAAGTCCGTTCCGGTGGTGGTGAGCGATACGGTCTCCGTATATGATGCTATCGTCACTATGTTTATGGAGGATGTCGGAACTTTGGCGGTGGTACGGGAATCCCTGTTGCAAGGAATTGTATCCCGCAAAGATCTGTTGAAAGTGGCCATTGGGGGCGGAGAAACACGCCAGATTCCGGTAAATGTGGCGATGACACGGATGCCGCACGTCATCACGGTGGCGCAGGATGCCACACTATATGAAGCAGCATTGTTACTGGTTCGCCATCAAGTGGATTCCCTACCTGTGGTCATACAGCAGTCGGAGGGTGGCTTGGAGGTTGTCGGCCGAGTGTCAAAAACTACGATTGTGCGGGCGTTTGTGGAGTTGGGTTCCCACCACGATGTCTGAACCAGGCACAGTGTTCCAAAGGGGATGCGCTGTGCACCGAAAACAAGGAGGGGTTAGGGTGGCTGCACAAATGCCTGTTGTCTATATTGTTTCTGATTCTGTGGGAGAGACCGCGGAGTTTGTGGTGCGGGCTGCTGCCAGCCAGTTTAACGGCGGTCCGTTTGATTTGCGTCGAGTTTCCCATGTGGATGATGCCTCAGTGATTGACGAAACAGTCGAGAGCGCTCGCGAGGAACAGGCCATCCTTGCATTTACCGTGGTTTTGCCCCATTTACGAGAGCATCTCATACATCAAGCAAAAGTTCGCGGAGTTACTGCGGTGGATATCATGGGACCCATGATTGAGGCGCTTGAGTCTGTGGTAGGACGTTCGCCGCGACGCCAGGCGGGATTGGTACATCAATTGGATGATGAATATTTTCGCCGGGTTGAGGCGATTGAGTTCGCGGTTAAGTACGATGATGGTAGAGATTCAAGAGGCCTGGAACGGGCTGATTTGGTTCTCATTGGGGTTTCTCGTACCTCAAAAACTCCCCTGTCTATGTATTTGGCGCATCGCCGAGTGTATGTCGCAAATATTCCGTTGGTCCCGGAAATTTCCCCACCACAGGAATTGTTCCGCTTACGAAATCCAGGCAAGATTATAGGATTGACCATCAATCCTGAGAAGTTGCATGCGATTCGGCAAGAGCGACTCAAATCTTTAGGGCTGTTGCCACAGGCGGCCTATGCCAATCAAAACCGGATTGATGAGGAATTGACCTATGCCCGTTCCATCATGTCACGGTTACATTGTAGGACTATTGATGTCAGTGACAAGGCCGTAGAGGAAACAGCTGCAATTGTCTTGGATTACTTAAGCCAACGGCGGGGTGCGGAGTTTAATTTCGATATAGCCACAACAGACGGTTCACTTTCATAAGTACGTCATTGCGGCATAGACTATGGCGGAGTGCCCTGTAAGGATAATTTTAACTGTATGGGTCGATACTAAAGGTTGTTGTAGGGTTTACGGTCGTATTGGAAGAGAGTTGTCGAAGGGCGCCGAAATCCTTACCCGTTTTTTGTTCGAAAGAAGGAAAACTGCGATTCTCTGTAGAATAACAATTTGTGTACGGGAAAACGCGGCAATGACTCCGATTCTGTTACCAGAACGGGGTGGGTAAGGTTGTCGAGTGATTTTCCTAGACCCATAGGTACCTCGTTCACGGAACGGCGGCTCGTGCGGAAAACGGTCGAAAGGTGAGAGATAGTGCAAATTCCGGACGAGTTTGTCGAAGAAGTTCGGCATCGCAATGACATCGTCGACGTGGTTTCAGACTATGTTCAACTGCGCCGTAGCGGTCGGTCTTTTGTGGGTTTGTGTCCATTCCATAACGAGCGAACTCCATCTTTTTCTGTTTCTCCAGAACGGCAGTTATATCACTGCTTTGGTTGCGGAGCTGGGGGAACGGTGATTCGCTTTGTGATGGATGTGGAGGGCATGCCCTTTGGTGAAGCTGTGATGCACCTTGCCGAGCGCGCCGGAATTGCTTTGCCGGAAGCGCTGGTACAGCAAGTGGATTCACCCCGTCGCCAGGGACAAGAGCAAATTTTAATGGTTCATGAACTGGCAACCAAACTGTACAGTTACATTTTAATGAATACTGGGGTCGGTGTGCAAGCCCTAACGTATTTGGAAGCGAGGGGAGTTTCTCGACAAACCATGCACGAATTTCGTTTAGGGTTTGCTCCAGCAGACGGAACCACCATGGTTCGCTTCTTGTCCCGTCGGGGATATGTGAAGTCCATCCAAGTTGAGTCTGGCATCGCCGTGGAAGTCGGTGGACAGGTGTTGGACCGCTTTCGCGATCGGGTCATTATTCCAATTGCAGACGTTCAGGGACGGGTGATTTCCTTCGCTGGGCGTACTCTAAAGCCAACGGGGATGCCCAAGTACCTTAACTCTCCGGAGACAGCGGTTTTCCACAAAGGCCGCATGTTGTTCAATTTTCATCAAGCTCGCAAACATATCCGCCAAAGTCACAGAGCCACACTCTTTGAAGGGTATATGGATGTGATTTCCGCTTGGCAAGCCGGTGTAAAAGAGGCTGTGGCCAGTATGGGAACGGCATTTTCTGCAGATCATGCCAGGCTTTTGAAACGCGACGGAGCCCGTTTGGTTATCGCTTATGATGGAGATGAGGCCGGCTTTCAGGCCACGCGCAGGGCGATTGAAATTGCCAGAGAAGCCAATCTTGACATGGCCATTGTTTCGTTTCCGGAAGGGCAAGACCCGGACGATTATGTAAAGTCCCATGGGGAGCAGGCTTTACGGCGACGGTTGTCAAATGAATTGTTGTCGGAGGTGCAATTTTTGCTGGAGTTGGAGCACCGCGAGGCGAACCTGCAGACGACCGTGGGACGTACGGACTTTTTACGCCGGGCGCTTGAAATTATTGGAAACCGGGCGACTCCTGTGGAACAAGAGACCCGGTTACAAGAGCTAGCAGCAGAATTGCATGTTTCACTGGAGGCCTTGAAAGATGAATTGAGGTCGATTCATCCTCGTGGGGGTAACAAGAGTCGCAAATTAGAGCGGAGTTACTTACCAGGGGCGGGGTCTTTAGGACGCTTACCCCCAGCAGCAGAAGTCGCTGGTGAACGCATATTGTTGGCTATGTTGACAGACGAGAGAAGCTTTCAATACATGTGTCAACAGGGGTTGGATGAGTTGGCTACGGCGGATCAAACTGAATTGCTGGCTTTGATTTACAATTTCCGTGCAGAACATCCGACGGCTTCTGCAGAATTATTCCTTGATACGCTAGAGGACCCAGCCTTGGTGGGTTTAGCGGCAAAATTATTAAGTGCAGAGGTTTCGAAGAGTTGGGACTCCCCTGCCTTAGAGGATTATTTGAGAGCAATTCGACTGCATTCGTTAGAAGCGATTTATGAGCAGATGGTGCGAAGCATGATTTTAGCGCAAACAGATGGACGGCTTGAAGAAGTCTCTACGCTTCGGGAAACCATTGCCAAGTTGCAGCAAGAAATTGCTCAATTAAAGACTTCTTCCGGCAAGGGAAAGGCCGGCATAGGTGTAAAGGAGGCGGGATTAAAATGAAAGACAACAGAGAAGAAACCCGCGAGGATGGTGGACTTACCCTTCAAGATGCAAAAAATGCATTGATTGCGTTAGGGAAGAAGCGAAATTCGCTCACCTATACTGAAATTGTGAACCGCCTTTCCAGCTTTGAGCTAGATCCGGATCAGTTGGATGAGTTTTTTGACCAATTGTCTGAGCTTGGTATTGATATTGTAAATGAACGGGAAGAAGATGAACCGGAACCAGACGAAGTGGTCAGGGAAGAAGGAGAGCGTATTGATCTCAACGATCTCTCCATGCCACCAGGAGTAAAAATCAGTGATCCGGTACGGATGTATCTCAAGGAAATCGGGCGTGTACCGCTGCTGTCGGCAGCTGAAGAAATTGATTTAGCTAAACGAATTGAGATGGGTGACGAGGAGTCAAAACGTCGCCTGGCAGAGGCTAATTTGCGGCTGGTTGTCAGTATTGCGAAGCGGTATGTGGGCCGGGGAATGTTGTTTCTTGACCTAATTCAGGAGGGAAACTTAGGCCTGATTAAGGCTGTCGAAAAGTTTGACTACCGTAAGGGTTATAAGTTTAGCACTTATGCCACATGGTGGATTCGCCAGGCCATTACCCGCGCCATTGCGGACCAGGCTCGGACAATTCGGATTCCCGTTCACATGGTGGAAACCATCAACAAACTCATACGCATCTCTCGTCAGTTACTGCAAGAACTGGGCCGCGAGCCGAGTGCGGAGGAAATTGCGGCTGAAATGGACATGAGTGCAGATAAAGTGCGGGAGATTCAAAAAATTGCACAGGAACCTGTGTCTTTAGAAACACCCATTGGTGAGGAAGACGATTCTCACTTGGGAGATTTTATTCCTGATGATGATGCCTTGGCACCTGCTGATGCTGCTGCCTACGAATTGCTCAAAGAGCAACTGGAAGACGTGCTGGACACACTGACAGAGCGGGAAGAGAATGTGCTGCGTTTGAGATTTGGTCTGGATGACGGTCGTACCCGTACTCTGGAAGAAGTGGGGAAGGTTTTTGGTGTGACACGAGAACGAATCCGCCAAATTGAAGCTAAGGCCCTGCGAAAATTGCGTCACCCTAGTCGAAGCAAACGATTAAAAGATTTCCTCGAGTGACAGGAATATGTGGTGGAGTAAAAATATTTGTTAGGTACCAAAAGCCTTTTTCAAGTCCACTGTGAGTCGTCTGCATTTGTATGCCGCTCTGGTCTGGAGCGGTCTTTTTGTTTTCTGTTTAATGGACTTGCAGGGGGAGTTTTGGGTGCAAACGGTTTCCTGTTTGAATTATAATAAAATTACCAAGTAGGAGGAGATAACATGGATTTTGATTTGACTAAAGAACAAAAGATGATTCAGGATACGGTGCACGAGTTTGCGGAGAAGGAAATTGCCCCATATGCGGCACAATGGGACAAAAATGCAGTATTTCCTGTGAACACATTCAAAAAAATGGGGGAACTCGGATTTCTGGGTATTCCGTTTCCGGAAGAGTATGGTGGCGTCGGTGGAGACATGGTCAGTTATTGCTTAGCAGTGGAGCAAATTGGTCATGCCTGTGGGGGGACTGGGCTCAGCTTTGAGGCGCATGTCTCCCTGGCCTGTTACCCGTTGTGGAAATTTGGGACGGAGCAACAAAAGCAAAAATATCTGGTCCCCCTTGCTTCTGGGCAGGGACTCGGGTCTTTCGGATTAACGGAAGCTGGTGCTGGATCAGATGCGGGCGGAACTAAAACGACTGCTGTGCGTGAAGGGGATGAATGGGTCATTACGGGCAATAAGATATTCATCACCAATGGTGGCTACGCAAGCACCGTTGTTTTGACCGCAGTGACAGATCCAAACCAGAGAGGCATCAGCGCTTTTATTGTCCCCACAGATAGTCAGGGTTTCAGCACAGCCAAACCCTACGAAAAAATGGGCATGCGTGCCTCCAATACCGTGGAGCTTATCCTTGATCATGTGCGTGTTCCGGCGGAGAATCTGCTGGGGAGTCCGAATGCTGGTTTTCGTCAGTTTCTCAGTACTTTGGATGGGGGGCGGGTGGCCATCTCTGCTCTGGCCCTAGGCATCGCCCAAGCGGCGTTTGAGACGGCACTGGCGTACGCAAAACAGAGGATGCAATTTGGTCACAGTATATCTAAATTCCAGTCTATTCAAAATAAGTTGGCGGATATGGCAATGCACTTGAACCTGTCTAGAAATGCCGTTCTGAAGGCGGCCTGGTTGCATGACCAAGGGCGTCCGTTTACTTTAGAAGCTTCTTTTGCCAAGCTGTTTGCATCTGAAACGTGCACACGGACCTGTGATCAGGCGATTCAAATTCTCGGTGGCAATGGCTACATGCAAGACTACCCAGTAGAGCGAAACTTGCGAGATGCAAAACTGATTGAAATTGGCGAAGGCACGTCTGAAATTCAGCGTTTGGTGATTGCACGCCAACTAGGCTGTTGAAATACACAGGTGCCGGGGGTCTCGCGTAGTTTTCCTGGGTTGCTTGAGCTAAAGTCCGGGTGCAAACCCGCGGTTGTATGGCTTGAAACCCTGCTCCGGTCTAGGAATCCCTATACCGCCGTACACTGATACAGTAGGAGTACGGGGGCGATGTGTCGAATGAACTGGGGATACGTGGCGGCTGGGATGTTCCTATTGGGCATGGGAGGTTTTATGATACTCTTACTGGGTGCCTCATGGATTCGCTATCAAGGGCGTCGCGAACGTCCTTGCACTGCTGAGGTGGCCATTGTCCTGGGAGCGTACACGGACGGATTCCAACCCAGTCGTCCTTTGATGGCCCGCTTGCACGCTGCATTGTGGTTATATCGGCTCAATTACGTGCGCTATCTGATTGTTAGTGGTGGCAAGGGTGCGGACGAAACGGTGAGTGAATCCCGTTCCATGAAACGCTTTCTGATGTTAAATGGGGTTCCTGCACAGGTGATTTTAGAAGATACGCAGTCCAACGATACATGGGAAAACCTGTTAAATAGTCACAAACTTATGGAGCGGCTACAGTTGCGAAATGCGGTTGTGGTCACAAGTGACTATCACTTGCCCCGTGCCTTAGCAGTTGCTAGACAATTAAGATTGGATGTTTGTGGTTATGCTGCTTGGTCCAGTCAGGAAGAGTTTCACATGTGCATACGGGAAGTCCTTGCAGGCATCAAGTATACCCTTGGAGGCCAAGCAGCCTGGCGAAAGTAGTTTGTTGAGGGAGCGACAAATCACAAATGGAAATGTCGAAACGATTGCAGCACATCGCTTCCTACGTAGAACAGGGGGCCACACTGGCTGATGTGGGAACGGATCATGGGCTGTTGCCCATTTCTCTGGTGCTTTCGGGGCAGGTTCAGCGTGCAATAGCAATCGACATTGCAGCGGGTCCGTGTGAAGTAGCCCGTCAAAATATTCGTCGCTATGGGCTGGATGAAGCCATTGAGGTTCGTATAGGTTCCGGTCTTACCCCCTTGCAGGTGGGTGAGGCGGATACACTTGTCCTGGCCGGAATGGGAGGCGCAACTGCGTTGTCCATCTTGGTGGAGGGCTTTAAGGTTGCACAGGCGGCCCACAGATGGATTGTGCAGCCTATGAATGGCGCGGACAAGCTACGGAGGTATTTTCGTTCTATAGGATTTCCCATTCTCAACGAGGGATGGTTAGAAGAATCCGGTAAGTTATATCAGGTCATGGTGGTCACGACAGTGCAAAATTTCACGGCTTCGGAGGGGTTGTATGTGGGGTACCCCACTGTCGAGGGCGCGTGGTTTGCCTACAGCTTTGGCCCGCTAGCGCTGGCAAGGCCAGGGCTTGTGTATAAGGCTGTGGCCCAGTATCAACAGCAGCTGATGAATATTACAGCACAGTTGGCGCGCGGTCAAACGCCTACTGCTGCGGCACAAAGGTGTACCCTTTTGCGGCGTCTGAACTGGTTGACAGAGTGGTTGCAGGACTGTACCGACGGTAGCGAATCAAGTCTTCCAGTGAAAGAAGGGAACCGCTTTCTATGGATGTGACGGCACAACAAGTGGTGAATGTTTTAGAACGCTTTGCTCCACCCATCCTTGCTTTTGAAAACGATAAGATAGGCTTGCAACTGGGCCGTCTGAATCGTCCGGTGCACAAGGTGTGGCTAGCATTGGATCCGTCCCCGGCCGTGGTTAAAGAAGCAATCGACCAACATGCAGATATGTTGGTGACACACCATGCGATGTTGTTCCATCCGCTGCTTCGGATTGACACAGCCACCGCCCGAGGGAAGGCGATGGCCCTGGCCTTGGCGCATGACCTCACAGTGTACAATGCACACACCAATTTAGATGTGGCCGAGGGGGGGGTTAATGACGTGTTGGCCCAACGTTTGGGTCTGCAAAACACACGTATTTTGGATGTGACCTATAGAGTATCTCCGCACACAGGTGCAACTGGGTCTATGTGCGGGCAGCCTCAGGAATTGGCAAGTCAGGTGTTTGGCATGGGGCGAATGGGCAGGCTGGCGGCACCCGTCTCTTTGCTGGAGTTCGCAGTTTTTGTGCGGGACGCTCTCACACTGGCGGGCATTCGTTATGTAGGGGATCCGGCGCTTGTAGTGAATCAGGTGGCTGTGGTAGGGGGGTCAGGGGGTAGATGGATGCACCATGCTCTTGTACAGGGGGCGGATGTAATGGTGACGTCCGATTGTGACCACCACACCATGGCTGAAGCGTGGCAAGAGGGCCTGGCTGTGGTAGAGGCTACACATGCGGCCATGGAGCGGCCAGTACTAAAGTGGGTGCAAAAGCTCCTCCATCAGGAGTTTGGGGTGGCGGTGCAAGTGCACATTTCCAATCTTGTAGAAGACCCTTACTTATGGGCGTAGCCAATATATTAGCGGCAAAGGGAGACCAGCCATTTGGTACGGGAACGAAATATTAGGGTCAGTGAATCAGGGACACTGCTGCCGTTTCTGTTGGCACATCTCGCGGGGACAGGGCGAAATAAGGTGAAAGCTTTGTTAACCCACCATCAGGTAAGGGTGGACGGTCAGGTGGTGACGCGTCATGACCACCCGCTGCAACCAGGGCAGCGGGTGTCCATCGCCAATTCGGACGGGCCGGTGAGAGACAATCTGCAAGGGGTGGAAATTTTGTTTGAGGATGCGGACCTGCTGGTGATTCACAAACCGGGCGGGTTGCTATCGATGGCCAATGATAACGAACGGGAAAAGACGGCCTATCACGCATTGACTGATTTTGTACGCCAACAGAGCCCCAATCAACGCGTGTTCATTGTCCATCGACTGGATAAAGAGACTTCCGGTGTCATGGTATTTGCCAGAAGCCAAGCGGTGCAGCAAGCGCTACAGGAAGCGTGGAAGGATGCTGTGGTAAAACGGGCCTACAGCGCTGTAGTGGAGGGATGGGTGACACCACAAACTGGAACTCTCAAATCCTGGCTTAAGGAAAGTCGCACGCAAACCATGTATGTCAGCCCGCAACAGGGGGATGGACAGTTGGCGATAACACACTACCAGGTAGTGCAGGCCAATCGCAATTTTTCTTTGCTCGACGTGCGTTTGCAGACTGGCAGAAAAAATCAAATTCGTGTCCATATGCAGAGCATTGGGCATCCGGTGGCAGGAGACAATCGTTATGGGGCGCACAGTAACCCGATTGGACGCCTTGCCCTGCATGCACGACTGTTGGTTTTGCGCCATCCGGTGGATGGCCAAATTCTGGAGTTTGAAACGCCTGTGCCAAAGTCATTTTTGCGTGTGACTTCTTCAGGGCGTGACCTGTGACCACAATGGGGATGTGTCTTTATGCTGGAATACTTTGACTTACGCGCACCCTATGACTTTCACCTGATGCTGCAACGGCCGCTTTCGCGACCTTCCAAACTGGTTGCCATTGATGCCGTCCACGCCTCCTATTCACGAGTTTTGCGGGTTGGGACAAGGGTGATTCCCATTACGGTCACCAGCTTGGGAACCGTCCATACCCCACGGTTGAGCCTCGAGGTTCCCAATGGATTGTCGGAGATGGAACAGTCGCAAGTACGGGCGGATATACGATTTATGTTTTCTATGGAGCATAATCTTAACAATTTTATCCAACAAATGTCGGAAATATCCGTCTGGGTGTCATTGCTTCACCGATTGCAGGGGCTGCGCCCAATTCATGATGCGGACCTGTTTGAATCGATGGTTAAAGTTATTATTGGTCAACAGTTAAATTTGAAGTTTGCCGCAACGCTGGTGGAACGACTGGTCTACTTGGGGAACGAGACGGTTGAATGGAAGGGACATAGTTTGCCAGCATTTCCATCGACCGAAAAGGTTGCTGGGTTGTCTTATGAAACATTGCGTGCACTTTCATTCAGCCAGCGCAAAGCGGAATATGTCATTGATTTTGCTCGCGAAGTGGTAGAGGGACGCGTGGACTTTGACAAACTTTGGAAAATGACTGACGAAGAAGTGTTCACTGTCTTGATGCCACTGCGAGGGATTGGACAATGGACGGTGGAGTGTTTTTTGCTTTTTGGCATGGGCAGATTGGATTTAATGCCCGCTGCAGATATTGGTGTGCAAAACGCTGTCCAGAAACTGTACAGTCTGGCACAACGCCCGTCGGCGGAAGCCGTACGTTTGCTGGCGGAGTCGTGGAAACCGTGGCGTAGCCTTGCCACCTACTATTTGTGGCAGAGTTTGGTGGTTGCCCCGACGGGCGCATCCCGCGTTGCGCGGCAGGGCTCGCAACCCCCAAATGCGTCTTCAATGTCAATGGGGTTCTAGGAGTTCGCAAAAAGGGCCGCAATTAAGCGCATAACCCACAAGGGACAAGCCCCTGTGGGTTATGGTTTGTGGAAAGCAAGCCTGTAAGCCGAGTTTTGTGCTCCAGTGCTGCAAACGGATTGTCCGTGTCCCTCTGAAATTGTTGTTCCATAGGGACACCCCAAGCCTCGCACAGCGGAGTAGCAATCATCTATCTAGGCAATCCGTTGCCGGATTGCTCCAGCGACCAACCCGAGTGCGTGGCGGGCCACCACATGTGCACTCCTATCCGGTCTTGCTCCAGGTGGGGTTTACCTAGCCGACCTGTCTCCAGGCCGCTGGTGCGCTCTTACCGCACCGTTGCATCCTTGCCTGTAAGGTTTGCACCTTCATCGGCGGTCTTCATTTCTGTGGCACTGTCCCTAGGATTGCTCCCGCCGGACGTTATCCGGCACCCTGCCCTATGGAGCTCGGACTTTCCTCCCGTGCGACCTTTCGGCCTTGCACCGGCGATTGCCCAGCTTACTTTCCAACATCTATGCGCAAACTTGAGTATAACGCAATCGTGCCGACGTCAGCAAGTGAATTTTTTCCCTGTTGTGGCGAGGGCCCCTTCATCTTTAGTTAAACGCGTTTACTAGTAGCCTATAAAGGCTATTTCAACGTGAAATAAACCGCTAAATAGCGTGAAACCACAAGTCACAGTGTGCAGGTCCTAGGGTTCTTTACCTAATATCAATTAATCAGACGTCAAGATGAAGGAAAGCGATTTCTTGATATTATTTCAACATTGCTTGCAGGTGTCGAAAGTCTATAATAAGTTTCATGTAATGCAACTTCATCGCCGAATCCCGGTTGTCCGGGAACGGGGGATCCGACTGTTCCTCTGGGGTGAATCCGATTTTATCGGTAGGGTGTTTTCTTCTGCCGCCCGAACCCGTCAGCTAACTTCGTAGGCGAACGCAGGAGAGGTCTGACGACCCCGCCAGTGGGTCGTTTTTGTATTTTTTCTTTTTTTGTACAGACTAATGGGCGTCAGGAGGAAATTTCATGGGGACGGTAATCTCCGTTGGTTTATTTGCCTTGTGTTTTGGTCTGTTTGCCTGGCTTATTCGACTTTTTGACAAAGCATGAGGACGAGTATTTTTTACACATTTATAGAGATGCGACAACTTGTGACAGCAAGGGGAGGTGCGGAGAATGTGGATGCTTGTGCTGATTTCTGCGGCCCTCATGGTTTATCTTACCTATGTGATGTTCAATCCAGAGAAATTTTAACGGTATTGTGAAGAGGTAGGAAAGGGTGTTGTTACTTGACGGTGCAAGGTGTGGCTGCAATTCTAGTGACGGTGGGACTCATTTTTCTTCTAGCCATTCCTTTGGGTGGTTACATCTACCGGGTGTTTATGGGTCAGCGCAGCAAACTGGAGGGAGTGTTTGGTCCCCTGGACCGACTACTGTATCGGGTGATTGGGGTCAATCCAGCGGTTGAAATGGATTGGAAGGCGTACATCCGATCCTTACTTTTAGTGAACTTTGTAATGGCTCTTTTCGTTTACCTGATTTTTCGGCTACAGGGGGTTTTGCCACTTAATCCGAATGGGATTCATGGCATGTCCTGGGATTTAGCGTTCAATTCAGCGGTGGCTTTCATCACCAATACAAACTGGCAGAGTTACGCTGGCGAGCAATCGATGTCTTACTTGGGTCAGATGGTGGCCGTCACTTATCTACAATTCACCTCTGCGGCCACTGGTGTGGTGGCAGTTATCGCTTTTTTGCGCGGTTTGGTAGGCCATCGGGGCACTTCACTCGGAAACTTTTGGGTGGACTTTGTACGTGTTCAGACGCGTATTTTATTGCCCTTAGCTTTCCTATTTGCTCTTTTATTGGTGGGCTTAGGGTTGCCGGAGACTTTGCTAGGTGCGCAAGCGGTACATACGCTGAGCGGTGGAACACAAATCATCGCACGGGGTCCAGTGGCTTCGTTGGAAGCTATTAAACAATTAGGAACTAATGGAGGCGGATTTTTTAATGCCAACAGTGCTCATCCCTTTGAAAACCCGAGCCCATTGACAGATGTCTTGGAAATCATTGCAATGGCGTTGATTCCAGTGGCCCTGATTACAACCTTTGCACAGTTTATTAAAAGTCGGGCCCATGCGGTGATGCTGTATGGATTACTAGTAGGGATGTTGCTGGTGGCAACATTTATAATTTATGGTGCGGAGGCAGCGGGGAATCCCATTGTACACCATTTGTTGGGAATCAGCGGTCCGAATATGGAAGGCAAGGAGGTCCGCTTTGGTACCAGTATGAGTTCCCTGTTCACTGCGGTGACCACATCCACGGCCACTGGAGCTGTCAATAATATGTTGGATAGTCTGACGCCGCTGGGCGGCATGGTGCCGCTGTTGTTGATGATGTTTAACATGGTTTTTGGCGGCATTGGTGTGGGCTTGCTGAATATCTTGATGTTTCTTATCATCACGGTGTTTCTATCTGGGTTGATGGTGGGAAGGACCCCAGAAATATTTGGTAAAAAAATTGAATCCAGGGAAGTCAAATTGGCTGCTGCGGCGATGTTGGTGCATCCCTTTGTCATTCTGGTGCCTACGGCCATCGCAGTGGCGACGAAAATGGGCACCTCTTCCATGCTCAATCCGGGACTCCATGGTTTTTCTGAGGTGTTGTATGCCTTTACCTCTGCGGCGGCCAATAACGGTTCGGCGTTTGCGGGGATTAACGCCAACACGGTGTTTTATAACGTGACCCTGGGCGTTGTCATGCTGCTCGGGCGCTATGTATCTATGGTGGCCATGCTTGCCATGGCGGGTTCTTTGGTTAAAAAGGCAGTCATCCCGGAGTCGCAGGGGACGTTAAAGACCGGAACTTTATCTTTCGGCCTGGTGTTTATTGCGGTTGTTGTCATCGTCGGTGCCCTGACCTTTTTTCCGGCTTTGGCCATCGGACCCATTGGTGAACAATTACAGATGTTGTCCGGGCAGTTAGCCCACTAATGGGGCAATTCAGCGGGAGCGGGAAGAAGAAAGGAGAGTAGCACGATGGCTAAACCAGTCGTTCAAACGATATCTTCGGCCATTTGGAAGCGGGCCTTTGTGGAGTCTTTTACGAAGTTGAATCCTCGAACCATGGTGAAGAACCCCGTGATGTTCGTGGTTGAAGTGGGATTTGTGATTACGCTGTTATTGAGTATGGACCCCAATTTATTCGGAGGTCATTTTGGCCCGGGGTCTGGAGAACGTGCTTTTGATATCGTGGTAACGGTGATTTTGTTTGTCACCATTTTGTTTGCCAATTTTGCTGAGGCGATTGCAGAGGGCCGGGGTAAGGCGCAAGCAGAATCTTTGCGAAAAACAAAAACAGACCTGACAGCCAACCGTCGGCGGGAGGATGGGGCGTATGAGAGTATTCCAGCCACTTCCTTACGTAAAGGAGACGTAGTCCAGGTGGTGGCTGGTGAGTTGATTCCCGTGGACGGAGAGGTGATTCAGGGTCTTGGCAGTGTGGATGAGTCTGCCATTACAGGGGAATCCGCACCCGTCATCCGCGGCTCGGGGGGAGACTTCAGTTCTGTCACCGGAGGCACAAAACTGTTGTCGGATGTGCTCACCATTCGGGTCACGGCTAATCCCGGCGAATCTTTTTTGGACAAAATGATTGGTCTGGTAGAGGGAGCAAGCCGTCAAAAGACCCCTAATGAGCTGGCGTTGTCGGTACTGTTGGCCGCGTTAACGTTAATTTTTCTCATTGTCGTAGATACGTTGAAGCCAATGGCACACTATGTGGGGGGAAACCGCAACATTGATGTCGCAACCCTGATTGCCCTGTTAGTTTGCCTAATCCCTACCACCATTGGCGCACTACTGTCGGCCATTGGGATTGCTGGCATGGACCGAGTCATTCGCTTTAATGTGATTGCAAAGTCCGGCAAAGCCGTGGAGGCGGCAGGGGATGTGAACACGTTAATTCTTGATAAGACAGGGACCATTACTATCGGCAACCGTTTGGCTAGTGAATTTCTGTTGGCAGGTCCGCACAGTTCACAGGAATTGGTGGAGGTTGCAGTGCTGTCTTCCCTGTTTGACGAAACCCCAGAGGGACGCTCTGTGGTGGACTTAGGCAAGGAAAATGGGGTTTCTTTCGTGCGTGAGCAGTATGGTGATGCCGAGAATATTGAGTTTTCGGCGGACACTCGGATGAGCGGGCTGAATCTCCCTGATGGCACAGAATTGCGCAAAGGGGCTGTGGATGCAATTCGCAATTATGTGTTGGTTGCAGGTGGAACGGTTCCGGAGGACTTGGAGTCGCAGACAGAGCGCATTGCCCGAGAGGGTGGAACGCCCTTGGCGGTAGCGAAAGACACGGAGATTTATGGGTTAATATACCTTAAGGACATTGTGAAACCGGGTATGCATCAGCGGTTTGAAGAACTACGAAAAATGGGCATTAAAACGGTGATGTGCACAGGGGACAATCCATTGACCGCAGCGACGATTGCGAAGGAAGCGGGTGTGGACGACTTTATTGCGGAGGCTAAACCAGAAGACAAGATGCGGCTCATTCGTGAAGAACAGGCATTAGGTAAGTTGGTGGCGATGTCTGGAGATGGTACAAACGATGCTCCTGCGTTGGCCCAAGCAGACGTTGGACTGGCTATGAACAGCGGTACCCAAGCAGCGAAAGAGGCAGGCAACATGGTCGATTTAGATTCGGATCCCACCAAACTGATTGAGGTAGTTTCCATCGGCAAGCAGTTGCTCATTACTCGCGGCGCCATCACCACGTTTTCCATTGCCAACGATGTGGCCAAATACTTCGCCATTATTCCGGCTATGTTCATTTTGATGATTCCGCAATTGCAGGCTTTAAATATTATGCACCTGACAAGCCCCAGGAGTGCCATTTTGTCTGCATTGATTTTTAATGCGGTCATTATCCCGTTGCTGATTCCCTTGGCAATGCGAGGGGTTAAGTACCACCCCATGAGCGCCACAGCCATGCTAATGCGCAACTTGGTCCTGTACGGATTAGGAGGCATTGTGGCACCGTTTATTGGTATTAAGTTGATTGATTTGATTTTAACTGCGTTTGGCTGGGCGAACATCTGAGGATTGTGGGAAAGGCGTGTGGGTCATGAGAAACTTGTTGCGGTCTTTACGCTGGTTGGTTGCATCTGTTGTAATGTTGGGGTTAATTTATCCGTTGTTGATTACGGGAATTGGCCAGTGGGTATTCCCTTTCCAAGCTAATGGCAGTATGGTTCAGTACCAGGGACAGGTGGTAGGATCGCGTTTGATTGCTCAGCAGGTGACCTTGGCGGGGTTATTTTATCCCCGGCCATCCGCAGTGAACTATGACGCAAATGGATCTGGTGGATCTAACCTTGGACCGACAAATCCGGCACTCATACAGGAGGTCAAAAAAAACTTGGAGCAGGTCTTACACCAGAATCCCGGCGTAACTGTGGCACAGGTTCCAACCAGCATGGTGGAATCCTCCGGATCTGGATTAGACCCAGATATTACGGTTCACGATGCGTTATTGCAGGTCCCGCGTGTGGCTCAAGCAACAGGGTTGTCTGTGGACACTGTGCAGAACTTGGTCCGCCAAAACACCCGTGGACGGTTTTTAGGACTGTGGGGGGTGGGTAGGGTCAACGTGCTTGACCTCAATCTGGCGGTGCTAAAGGCTAAGACAGAAACAGCGCCTTAACGGCAGGGTTGTGGGGCGAGTAGGAGGATTAGGGAGGATGGGTGAATGAGCAACAATCCAAACATATCCTTGGATGACCGTGAATACGCTTCGGGGGGGGGCCGAGTCCGTCCAGGAAAGCTTAAGCTGTTTATTGGTGCTGCACCAGGGGTGGGCAAGACGTATACCATGTTGCAAGAGGCCAGAAGCTTGCGAGAGCGTGGACTGGACGTGGTTGTCGGCTACATCGATGTACATCATCGCTCTGAAACTGAGGGACAAATTGATGGATTGGAGGTACTCGCACGCAAGTCTATTGTTTACAAGGACCGAAATTTTGAGGAACTGGATGTAGCTGGGGTGCTATCACGCAACCCACAGGTGGTGGTTATTGACGAGTTAGCACACACCAACATTCCTGGGTCGCAAAGAGCCAAGCGCTACATGGATGTGGAGTATATCCTTGACCAAGGCATTGATGTGTTAACCGCCGTGAATGTGCAACACTTGGAAAGTGCGCGGGATGAGGCGCAGACGGTTATTGGTGTGAAAGTCCGGGAAGTCATCCCGGACTCTTTCGTGCGTCGCGCCGGGGAAGTGGAGGTTATTGATGTGACTCCAGAGACCCTGCGACAGCGGCTGCGAGACGGTAGCATTTATCCACGGGAAAAGGTAAGCCAAGCCTTACAACACTTTTTTCGCAAGTCTAACCTGTCTGCACTACGGGAACTGGCACTGCGGGAAGTTGCGGATGATGTGGACGAACGGCTGCAGCAGTCTTACGAGCGACGTCGCATTCCTGGCCCGGTGGGTGCCAAGGAAAACATTCTGGTGTGTGTGAATTATGTGGAACGGGCCTACAAGTTGGTGGAAAAGGCTGAACGTATGGCGGATCGCATGAAAGCAGGATTGATTGTCTTCACGGTGCTGAAATTGCCAGTAGACCAGTTGACCAATAAGGAAAAAGAGACCTTACAACGATTACAAAAGGTTGCGGACGAATTTGATGCGCAGTTCATCGTCGAGGTGGAGAACGACAGAAAACTGGGTGAGGTGATTATGGCGGCTGCTGAGCAATGCAATGTGACCCAGATTGTCCTCGGTCAACCGGCTCGCGGCCACAAGTGGAGCCACGCCGTCAGCGGCAATCCGGTACGATATTTGCTTAGACATATGAAGTACATTGACCTTCGCGTGGTTGGTTGGAAGGATTAATATTTCTCCGATGCAGGGTCGACGAGATTAGAGGGTGGCGGGATGGTACGGCGCGGGCAACAGGAATCAAATTTGCGGACCACAAACTCACGACGGGGTCGGCTCACCATCTATGTAGGGGCGGCACCGGGTGTAGGAAAAACGTATAAAATGTTACAGGACGCCAATGATTGGAGAGACAAAGGCGTTGATGTGGTGGTGGGGTTGATTGAAACCCACGGGCGGGATGAGACTGCAAGGCAAGTGAAGTACCTAGAGGTTTTACCTAAACGTAAGGTGGCTTGGGAAGACCGTGTTTACGAGGAATTAGATGTGGCAGCCATCATCGAGCGCAATCCAAAAGTGGTATTGATTGACGAATTGGCACATTCCAATGTCCCTGGGTGTGAACGAGCAAAGCGATTTCAGGATGTTGTCGACATCCTCAATCAAGGGATTGATGTAGTCACTGCTGTGAACATACAGCACTTAGAAAGCTTGCATGACAAGGTTGTACACATCACAGGAATCAAGGTTCGGGAACGCGTACCGGATTGGTTTATGGATTTGGCCCACGAGGTGAAGTTGATTGACGTTTCCCCGGAGACCCTGCAGCAGCGACTGGAGGAGGGGAAAATTTATGCTCGGGATAAAATCGAGCAGGCACTGACAAACTTTTTTCAAATCGGAAATTTATCCGCTTTGCGGGAACTGGCCTTACTCGAAGTGGCAGATGACGTAGACCAACGACTGGACGAGGCACGCCAAGAAGAAAGCAGCAGTCGCCCGCCCTCCCGACGCACTGTGCCAGATAACGCGGAACGGATTTTAGTCTGTGTGAATTATCGACCCCATTCGGAAAAACTCATTCGCCGTGGTTGGCGAATTGCCGACCGCCTCAAGGCGCAATTGTTTGTGCTAGCAATTTTGACAACCGAAACGTTGAGCGCACAGGAACAAAAAGACCTGGAGCGAATGCAGTCCTTGAGTGAAGAATTTCAAGCCACGTTTACCATTCGCAAAGGAATCAATTCTAATATTGGGGCTACGATTGTCGCAGTGGCGGAAGAACTAGGGGTTTCCCAAATTGTCATTGGCCAACCACTGGAGGTTCGCAACTGGTGGGAACGTTGGCGGTCTAATCCGGTAGATTACGTGTTGGACCATGCAGAGTTCGTGGATTTACACGTGGTTTCAAATTTCAGAGAAAGTTAGAGGGTCCAACTATAGAGTTGTGGTTTTCTGACCATAGGACCTGACTGGAACAATGGCTGTTTACGGCTTACAATGAAGTTGTCAGATGGATTTTATCCCCCTTGAACGTGAAAAGATAATATTGATGGCTGTTAAGGCGGATGGATGAATACAGGGCATGCGGCGGGCACGAATTTTCGTTGGCCTCTTGGTGAACTGAAGTTGTGGCTAATCTTTGGAGGTGAATTTGCTTGGCGTTGACTAAAGAACCGTTTTGGATGATTCCTGAGCATGTATTTAAGGAATATGATATTCGTGGCAAGGCAGGTGTAGATTTAGATGCCCGGTTTGCTTACCTGCTGGGCTATGCATTTGCGGAGCGGTTGTGGCAATTAGGATACAAGGTGGCCGTGGTGGGTCACGATAATCGAGAATCGTCCCCCGAACTTCATGACGCCTTAATTTCAGGAATCACTCAAGCTGCTTGCGAGGTCATTGATTTGGGCGAGGTTACCACTCCCATGTTTTATTACGGACTATATCAATACCACGCGCCGTGTGGGGTGATGGTGACAGCAAGCCACAATCCTGGAGATGAGAACGGATTTAAAATGGCCGTGGGTGGAACAACCATTTACGGTTCACAAATCCAAGAGTTGCGTAAATCTATGCACCGTATTTATAATGCTCAAAACATTTCAGCTCAGTTTGCGGGGCACTGGGAACGGGTACGGCAGGAAGACGTCTGGCCAGCCTATTTGGACATGTTGAAGCAAAAAATTCAGCTTGCACCGCGACCTTTGAAAGTTGTGATTGATTGCGGGAATGGTACAGATTCTGCTTTTGCACCAGAGGCTCTGGAGGCCTGGGGATGCAACGTGGTACCTCTGTATTGCGAGTCCGATCCGACCTTTCCAAATCACCACCCGGACCCGGTGGTGCCGGAAAATTTGCGGGACCTCATTGCGACGGTGAAACGAGAAAAGGCAGATTTAGGAATTGCCGTGGATGGCGATGGAGATCGACTGGGTGTAGTGGATGACTTGGGCAATATTCTCTGGGGAGACCAGTTGATGATTTTATTTTGGCGCGAGATTCTTCCGAAACATCCGGGTGCCCGGGCCCCCATTGAGGTGAAATGCTCTTTAACCCTGGTTGAAGATGTGGAAAAAATGGGCGGTCAGCCGTTTTTCCATCGTACCGGGCACTCTTACATCAAGGCTACTTTACACCAGGAGCCGATGATCCCGTTTGCAGGTGAAATGTCAGGTCATTTATTCTTCAATGATGAGTACTATGGTTACGATGATGCCTTGTATGCCACGGGTCGATTGCTGCGCATTCTGTCTCGCACCGATAAACCTTTGTCGGATCTGTTGGCGGATGTTCCAAAGTATAAGTCGACGCCAGAAATTCGTGTCCCTTGTGTGGACGAGGACAAAATTCCGGTACTTGCTGGGGTAAAGTCTTATTTTGAGGGGAAACACCCAGTGATTGACGTGGACGGGGCGCGGGTGTTGTTTGAAGACGGCTGGGGGCTTGTGAGAAGCTCCAATACCCAAGCTATTTTGGTGATGCGGGCAGAAGGAAAGTCGGACGAGTCTTTGACGCGAATTAAACAGGAAATGGAACAGGCTTTGGCCTCCGTCCGCCCAAGTATGAGCATCCCTTGGTGAAGTGGAGCCGGCGGTGGTTTTGTACGGGCAAGGGGGATTGAGAGATGCAGGCCTATCCAGTGAAGTTTAAGGCCATTCCTGTGGAACGCATATGGGGCGGTAGCCGTCTAAAAAGCTGGTTTCAGGTGCAGGAAGGCAGACCGATTGGGGAATACTGGGTACTTTCAGGGCATCCTAATGGCGTCAGCATAGTAGAAAATGGACCCTTGGCGGGTATGAATCTGTTACAATTGGTGGAGGAACACCCGGAGGAATACCTTGGGGACTCTGTTCAAACTCGGTTTCCTTTATTGATTAAGTTTTTGGAGGCTAACCAGGACCTGTCTGTTCAGGTACATCCAGATGATGTTTATGCGCAAGCAGTGGAACACGATTTTGGAAAGACAGAGGCATGGTATGTGTTGGACTGTCCCAAAGACGCTTCAGTCATTCGTGGGCATCAATTTGCTTCACGTGCCAACTTCGAGCAGGCTGCGAAGACAGGCAATTTGGTTGCGGGGTTGTTACATCAATCGATTGCTCCAGGGGATTTCGTGGATATTCCAGCCAAAACGCTGCATGCTTTGCTAGCGGGCACGGTTGTGGTAGAGGTACAACAAACTTCGGACATCACGTATCGAATCTACGATTGGAACCGTATTGACCCTAAATCTGGGAAAGGTAGAGACTTGCACCTGAAAGAGGCAACCGCGGTGCTGGATTTTCCAGATGGAACGGAGACGTTGATTGAGAATTCAATTCAGAACCGGGTGCTTGTAAACGAGCCTGGATTTCACCTGGAGAGACGATTGAAAAATCGTTATTTCACGGTGGATTGGTTGCAGCTGGAGAATCGTTGGGACTGGCAGTTGGGGCACCCCGGGAACCCGGATGTACTTGTCTGTGTGGATGGAACAGGCAAGCTGGTTTGGCCGACTGGAGAAATTTTCTTAAAGCGTGGCGACACCGTGTTATTACCCGCACATCTCTTAGACTGTCGCTTGGAGACGGGGAACCACTTTACTGCGTTACGAGTCTTTTATTAAAGGAACCCTCACACCAGGAAAACCTATAGACGTTCACCGCTTCGTCCCAGCTGTGGCTTCCATACAATATCGCAGCTTGCGATGAAAGGGGTGAATCACAATGTATGATGGCGGCGTGTTTGGAGGCTTTACGCGTTGGGCTGTTGTGTTTTTAATTATTTTCGTTTTGTTCATTTTGCTGGTTCCATATGCTGCAACCACTTGCTGCACCACCACCACCTACTGATAGGGTAGGCGATAAGCCGACAATTCGCCTATAGCGAGCTGTCGGCTTATCCTTTTCACACAACTGCGCTAGAATTTTGCTTTTGGCAAGGCCAAAATGGAGTTACATACTCCTGTGGGACAGGAAAGGTTGTGCACCATGGCACGCCTCGGGCTACAAGACATGCTGAACACTCCACTGCAAAATTTGATGATTGCGGCAGAACGGGTGGCTTGTGTTTACGCAGAAAATTCTTTAGAGCACGCGTTGTTGGTTCTCATTAAATCAGGATATTCCTCTGTCCCTGTGTTAAGTCATCAGGAAGAGGTCACCGGCACGGTCAGCAAAACGATGATTCTCGACTCCATTCTGGGAATTGAGCGAATTGAGTTTGAACAGTTGGACCAACGGCAGGTTCAGGATGTGATGAACCGAGAGGTGCCCCGTATTCAAGTGGGCCAGGATTGGCTCACTGCCTTAGAAATGTCCATCCACCAACCGTATCTGTGTGTGGAAGACGAACAGGACAAGTTTTTAGGCATTTTGACACGGAGTAAGTTGCTCAGTCAAATACATGGTTACTTTCGGAGCATGTCCGTGTCGAAACAGGGGGACGGTAGATGATTTTATAAAGTGTGTGGAATGGGTTGGTTTGTTGGTTTTGTTGTTCTATGATAATTGTGCATAGTTTTCAACACATTGCGCTAACAGGGACAAAAACTGACTTTTGGCAACCGGGGGTGAATTTATGGAGACTATTTTCGACGTTGCTGCGTGCCGAGGTCAATTTCCATCTTTACGACGGAAGATTGATGGAAATCCCGTCGCCTACTTGGACGGACCTGGCGGAACGCAGATTCCCCAGTCTGTGATGGAGGCCATGATGGATTATTACTTACAGTCTAACGCTAACACCCACGGCCAGTTTGCGGCCAGTCGGGAAACGACTGCAGTAGTAGAAGCGGCGCGAGTCGCCATGGCTGCAATGTTGGGTGCAGAGGACCCTGCAACTATCTCTTTTGGCGCGAACATGACGACATTGAACTTTTCTTTAGCTCGAGCTGTGGCTCGGTCCATTCAGCCAGGTGACGAAGTTGTGGTCACCGACTTGGATCACGACGCAAATGTGGCCCCATGGTTGACTTTGGCGGAACGAGGTGCGGTGATTCGCAGGGTGCCCGTGCGTTCTGACGCAACTTTGGACATGGATGCTTTTGCAGGGTTACTAAATTCAAAAACCCGTTTGGTGGCGGTTGGGTATGCATCGAACGCGGTGGGCACTGTGAACGATGTGTACACGGTGCGACGTTGGACACGCGAACTTGGAGCCTGGATGGTCTTGGATGGTGTGCATTTCGTGCCGCACGGTGTCGTGGATGTCAAACGTCTAGATCCGGATTTTCTATTATGCTCGGCCTATAAATTTTTTGGTCCTCACGTGGGCGTATTGTACAGTCGCACGGGTGCTTTGGCACAGCTTAACACAGACCGAGTCAGGCCCCAACGGGCAACCGCTCCAGAACGGATAGAAACTGGAACCTTGAATCACGCCGCCTTGGCTGGGGTTACTGCTGCGGTCCAATTTATTGCGGGCTTGAGCCCTACCTCTGGTTCTTTGCGGGCACGATTGGTGGCAGCGATGGATTGGGTTTATGCTTATGAACATGAATTGGTAGACCAGTTATACCGTGGACTACAGGATATGCCGGGAATTCGTTTGTACGGCCCTCCAGTCAGCGGGGAACTGCGTGCCCCCACGCTGTCTTTCACACTTGAGGGAGCCACTCCAGAAACACTGGCAAGGTACTTAGGAGATAAGGGCATTTACGTCTGGGATGGAGACTTTTATGCGATTACTGTGATAAAGGAGCTGGGATTGGCAAATCGCGGCGGCCTGGTCCGAGTGGGCTTTGCCCCCTACAACACCTCCAATGAGGTGGAAAGGCTACTTTTAGCGTTGTCTGAGTGGAAACATCGGTAAGGCGCAAAGGTTTTCGCCATTGCCGCAAGGTTGGCGATGGCAGGTCATGCGGGAATGAAGGGACCCAATTCAATTGACTTATTTGGAAATAGGGAGTCCGGCATTTCGACGTGCCAATTGGGCGTTGTTTGCCGGAGGTTTTGCAACGTTCGCCGTGCTTTATTGTGTACAACCTCTGTTGCCCATTTTTAGCCAACATTTTCACATTAGCCCGGTGGTTGCCAGTTTGTCCCTGTCCGTATCCACCCTTGTACTGGCTGTCGCCATGCTTGTGGTGGCCTCTTTATCTGAGGCGTGGGGGCGTTGGCCAGTGATGTGGGTGTCCTTATTAAGCGCTTCATTGCTGTGTGCTCTGTCGGCGCTCAGTCCAAACTATCTCTCTTTGTTGGGGCTGCGGATGCTTGAGGGGGCAGCTTTGGCAGGCTTGCCTGCAACAGCAATGGGCTATCTGGGGGAGGAAGTCCAGCCGCGCGCACTGGGAATGGCCATGGGGCTTTACATCAGTGGAAACACCGTGGGAGGGCTGGGCGGACGGTTGGTCAGCGGCTTTGTGGCAGATGCCGCTAGCTGGCGCTGGGCCTTGGCTGCTACCGGAGCGTTGGGCTTGTTATGTACTCTATTGTTTGCTTGGTGGTTGCCACCCTCTAAAAACTTTTCTGCAAAACCCTTAAATTGGGCAGCCCTGTTTCATTCTCTGCTGGGGCACCTACGCAATCCAAGACTGTGGTTGTTGTACGTGATTGCCGCGCTGCTTATGAGCGGCTTTGTGACCTTATATAATTATGCGACTTTTGCCTTTTCAGAGCCCCCTTATGGACTCAGTCCCAGTTGGGTCAGCCTAATCTTTTTGCTGTACCTTTTAGGAACGTTCAGTTCTGTTTGGATAGGTCGCCTGGCGGACCGTCGCGGTAGACCGCAAATGTTGTTACTCAGTGGCTTGTTGGCACTCCTCGGGGTGGTGCTTACACAGCCAATCTCCTTGGTGGCCAAAATTGCTGGGATTGGCGTCTTTACCTTTGGCTTTTTTGGGGCCCATGCAACGGCAAGTGGATGGGTAGGTAGGCTTGCAAAAGACAATAAAGCACAGGCTTCCTCTCTATATCTCCTGTTTTATTATACGGGCTCCAGTGTAGGAGGGAGTTTGGGTGGATTGGTTTGGAGCGCCAGTGGCTGGCATGGGATTGTCCTGTTTGTGGCAGGCCTTGTGGTTGTAGCGTTGGTGGCTACGGGGTTGTTATGGATGCGTCCGGATAAAACTCAACGCCCCAATTCCATGGGGGGTCAATGAGCCAATTCAGGGAATCAAGATCATTCGAAAGTACTACCCCGTTGGGTATCCATTTGGAGACTTAAAGATGCTCCATGTGGACCTGTGTCGGCAACAAGAATGTGATTAAGATGAAGACGCCAGAGTAGAATTGTACCCCATGAGAGGCGGGGGGAAAATGAATAATCTTCACTTATGTCCAAAATTCGAATACGCTTTCACCATTCTCGGAAAACGATGGAATGGGTTGATTCTTAAGATTTTAATGAGTGGTCCCAAACACTTTCACGAAATAGAAGCAACCCTTCCAAAAATAAGTGATCGCATTTTAGCCATTCGATTTAAAGAACTGATTGCAGACGGACTCATAGTTCGAAAGGTCTATCCAGAGACGCCAGTACGGATTGAGTATGAACTTACCGCAATGGGGTACAGCTTGGTCCCTGTGATGGACGCAGTGCAAATTTGGGCAGATGAATGGCTCGACTCAAGTGATACAGTTACATTTGAGCACAAGGACAAGGTTAGGGTCACTTCTTTTGTGTAGTGCACAGAATGTGACCTTAAAGGCAAAAAACACTTTGTGATTTGTCTTTTTGGTTGTCTTTTTGGATATAGGTTTGAAATTTCAGCTTTTTTATGGGTTGATTTATGGAGCTTGCAAAAGTTAAAAGTATGATTCATAATTAGGTTGCCTAATAAACATTTGTAAAAATATTAGAGGTGGAAAAATAGTGGTCAAGGATAGCCCAACTGGGCAGAAACTGTTTGAATCCTTTATGGGATTAAGGACCATAAGCTGGGTGAATTGGCAAGGAACAGGCCTTAAAGCGAGTGACATTAGACTGTTATTCTGCATTAAAAAAGGGGTACGGTCTGATACTAACGGGATGATGGTGTCGGAAATTAGCAATTGTCTTCATGTAACATCCCCGACGGTTACACAATTGATTAAAGAATTAGAAACAAACGGATTCCTGTATCGTACGATGGATGAAACAGACCGCAGGGTCATTCGTGTGAGACTGACAGAGGCAGGGGAAGTGATTGTTCAAAAGGCGAAGGCGGCTGTCTCTGATGCTTTTAATGGATTAGTGGATTATTTAGGGGAAGAAGACAGTGTACAGCTTGCCAATCTTCTTTCCAGGGTATCTAAGTATTACAAGGAACGCCCGCCAAGATTGGTTGAGGGGGAGGGTGTATGGTAAAACTATTCCGCTATTTAAAGCCCTATCGACAATCTGTAATACTTGTTTTAGTGCTGATTTTTTTGCAATCGCTCGCCACATTGTACCTGCCTAATTTGATGTCAAATATTGTGGACCTTGGGATTATTAAAGGGAACATTCCCTATATTATAAAAATCGGTGGATTCATGCTATTGGTGACCCTTGTCGGCGGGGTCTTTGCTGTTTCGGCGGGCTTTTTTGCATCGAAAGCTGCTGCCGGGTTTGGCCAAATTTTGCGTAGCAAAGTTTTTTCACATGTGGAATCATTCTCACTCCACGAATTTGATCAATTTGGCACGTCTTCGCTCATTGTTCGCACAAACAATGACATTATGCAGGTACAGCAGATGGTGAACATGTTGCTGAGAATGATGGTTATGGCGCCACTGACAGCCATTGGCGGCATCATTATGGCGGTCTACACGGACGCCAGCCTTTCATGGATTATTGTCGTTGTCCTGCCCATTCTCAGCATTGCAATCTATGTTGTTCTCGGTGGGGGAATCGGACTTTTTAAAGTCATGCAGCAAAAAGTAGATCAATTAAATCGTGTCTTGCGAGAAAATCTGATGGGCATTCGTATTATTCGATCTTTTCACCGCATTGATAATGAGTTGCGGCGCTTTGATGAAGCCAATCGCAACCTCACAGATACGTCCATCCGCGTCTACAAGAGGATGGCCGCATTAATGCCTATGATGATGTTCATTAGCAATTTTGCGACGCTTGCCATCGTTTGGTTTGGCGGTATTCGAATTAATGACGGAACCCTGCAGATTGGGAATTTAATGGCGTTTATTCAGTATGTCATGCAAATTATGTTTTCCGTAATGATGGTTTCGATGATGTCGTTCATGATTCCTCGCGCCGAAGCTTCCGCTGTTCGAATTAACGAGGTTCTCAACACTGTACCAGAAATAAAAGATGTAAAACAGGGGGAAATTGCGGAGCAGGGAAGAGGACAGATGGAGTTTCGAAATGTCACATTCAGTTACCCTGGTGCAGAAGAACCGGCTATTTCAGATATTTCTTTTAGTGCAAAGTGCGGGGAAATTACGGCTGTTATTGGCGGAACAGGGGCGGGGAAATCGACGTTGATTCAATTAATTCCGAGATTTTATGATCCCAAAAGTGGCAGCATTTTGGTGGATGGCGTAGATGTACGAGAAATGTCCCAAGCAAATCTTAGAGCGAAAATAGGTTTTGTTCCCCAGCAGGCGACACTGTTTTCTGGAACTATTGCTGAAAATATTCGCTATGGGAATCAGAACTCGTCTGATGAAGATGTGCAGCATGCGGCAGAAATTGCGCAAGCAACGGAATTTATTTCAAATATGAAAGATGGATTTGATTCAATAATCACTCAAGGGGGTGCCAATATTTCTGGTGGACAGAAGCAACGTCTCTCAATTGCTCGTGCGCTTGTAAAAAGGCCTGAAATCTACATTTTTGATGACAGTTTTTCGGCCCTTGATTTCAAAACAGATGCAAAATTGCGCGCTGCATTGAAACAAGAAGTGTCCAATTCAACGGTATTGATTGTGGCACAGAGGGTGATTACGGTGATGGATGCGGATCAAATTATTGTATTAGATGAAGGACGCATTGTGGGAATAGGCCATCATAAAGAACTGATGGATACGTGCAAGGTATACCGTGAAATTGTATCCTCTCAGCTGTCAGAGGGGGAAATTGCATGAATACTAAGCGCCAAGATTCGTCGTCCATGAGGAGTGGCCCAGGACTAAGGCCGGGTGGGTTTGGCGGACCTGGCATGATTGGAGTGCCAGTGCAAAAAGCGAAGAACTTTAAAAAGACGCTTTACAGGTTGATTGGTTATTTCAAACCGTATAAATATCGATTGTTGGCGGTGCTTTTTGCAGCGATATTAAGCACCCTATTCAGCATTCTCAGCCCCAAAATACTGGGGAATGCGACAACAGACCTCTTTGCAGGCTATATGATGAAAATTAAAGGGGTACCCGGTGGCGGAGTGGACTTTAACAAAATAATACATTTAATGTTTATGTTGGGTATTTTATATGTTTTTAGTTCTTTGTTTAGCTATATTCAACAATATGTGATGGCAGGTGTAGCTCAAAATACCATTTATCATTTACGCAGGCAGGTAATGGATAAACTTTCACGACTGCCCATCAGTTTTTATGATTCGCGGCCACACGGAGAAATTTTAAGTCGTTTTGTGAATGATTTTGACAATATTAGTAGTAGCTTGCAACAGAGTTTGACCCAATTCATTACCGCAGTGATTACGTTTGTGGGTGTCATTGTAATGATGCTCACCATCAGCCCATTGATGACCCTGGTGGTTGTGTTGACATTACCTCTAAGTTTTATAGCCACCAAAGCAATTGCATCGCGTTCACAAGTACATTTTGTGGCTAGGCAAGAGTGTTTAGGGGAATTAAATGGACATGTTGAAGAGATGTATACAGGACATAAAATTGTGAAAGCGTTTGGACACGAGGAAGAATCCATTACTACTTTTGAAGAGATTAATGTAAGGCTCTATGATTCCAGTTGGAAGGCGCAGTTCATTACCGGGATTATTATGCCCGTGATGAACTTCATCGGTAATATCGGATATGTCCTCGTCAGTGTCATCGGCGGCGTGCTCGTGACTAAAAGGACGATTCAAATCGGCGATATTCAGGCATTTATTCAATATGCCAGACAATTTTCACAACCCATCACGCAGTTGTCAAGTATTGCCAACGTAATTCAATCTACGTTAGCTTCTTCAGAACGGGTGTTTGAACTTCTTGACGAACCAGAGGAACTACCAGAAACGGACGACGCCTCCATCATTCAATCCCCTAAGGGAGAGGTGCGGTTTCAGCACGTCAGTTTCAGTTATAAAGCGGATGTCCCCCTTATTACAGACATGAACATCGACGTCAAGCAAGGCCAAACCATCGCGATTGTAGGTCCGACAGGTGCAGGGAAAACTACGTTGGTGAACTTGCTGATGCGATTTTATGAAATGAACGAGGGAAAAATCACGATTGATGGGAGAGATATTACGCATTTGCAACGAGGAAATTTGCGTCGTATGTTTGGTATGGTACTGCAAGACACATGGCTTTTCAACGGAACCATCCGAGACAATATTGCATACGGACGTGAAAATGCAACTACAGACGAGATTATTCATGCAGCCAAAGCGGCTTACGCAGATCATTTTATTAGAACGCTCCCTGAGGGATATGACACGGTTTTGAACGAAGAGGCATCCAACATTTCCCAAGGGCAAAGACAGCTTCTGACGATTGCACGGGCCATCCTAGCCAATCCAGCCATTCTGATTTTAGATGAGGCAACGAGCAATGTGGACACAAGAACGGAGATTCACATCCAAAACGCGATGAAAGAACTGATGGGAGGGCGTACCAGCTTTGTCATCGCACACAGACTTTCAACCATTCGGGAGGCCGACAGAATCATTGTGATGGACCGGGGGCGTGTGATTGAACAAGGGACACATCAGGAACTGCTGGCAAAAGGGGATTTTTATGCAGACCTCTATAACAGCCAATTTACGGGTGGGGATAGGCAAAGTGTCATAGCGTAGAGGAAAGGATATTTTGGTCTCACACCCGATGAAATTTCACCGACACAGAATGCGGGCTGGGACATATGGGGTCACAGTGTAATGGGGGGAACCTGTGTTATTGCTTCTGAGCAATATACACATAGTCCGGTTCGCTGGGGCCTATTTTTACGGGATATTCGTTCACAAGGGTAAAATGATGCAACAGGGTTGTCTTGAATTGCTGATTCTGAGCAGCACTCCAAAATGCAACGGTTCCCTTTGGTGAGAGTATTGCGGCTAACCGCTCTAAGCCGTCCACTGTGTAAAGAAAACGATTCTCTTCAACAACTACCCAATTTGGGCCGTTATCAATATCTAAACAAATCACGTCATATTCTGCTGTAGTGTCTTTTAGCCAGTGAATCAGGTCTGTACAGAGGATTTCTGTTCTGTCGTCCTCTAAAATATTGCCTGTGAATCTGCTGAAGTGATTGCGCTGCCATTCAATAATTTTACTCTGAATTTCAATAACTGTAACCCGGGTCACTTGGGGGTTTTGTAATGTTTCGGCCAACGAATACCCTACACCCAGACCTCCGATGAGTACACGTTTTGGGGAGGATGTGGTTTGCAGGGCCAGTTGAACCAGCCTCCGTTCAGAGGTTCCATTATAGGTGGCCATCAAAAACGTTCCGTTACTGATGACTTCAAAATGCTCACCCCGTTGTTGAAGTTGCAATTCTCCTTGAGAAGTTATGCATCGTTCTATAACTTGTGGAACTTGGTAAAAGGCCGAAATTTTGTTCTGAGGGTTTTGATAGAGCGCATTTGCAGGGTGGGTATCACTCAAAACCGTCCACCTCCGTTTTGATGGTTGCTGGGGATTTTTTTACGAAACGCTTCATTATCTATGTTATCAAACACTAGAGGGTCCTGTAAAAGGGGGAGCTTTTTATGATTCGACTGGTTATTTGGGATTTGGGAGATACCATTAACACGCGCCCGCCAGGGGGACAGGATCTAAAACCGTTAGACGAGTATCCCGAAATTGAACTGCGTCCAGGTGTTATTTCAGTATTGCAACAAGTACAGCAGTTGGGCTGTGTGCAAGCGGTGTTGAGTAACACATCTGTGAGTGATAGTGTAGTGGCCCAGCGCATGCTCAGCCGCTTGGGGATTAAACACTTTTTTTCACAGGTTTATGCCACGGCTTCTGAACTTGATACTTCCAAGCCAGGCAAGCCGGATGCAATTGTTTTCAAAAGGGTGTTGGATGCGGTAGGTGTGGTAGCCTCTGAAGCTGTCATGGTGGGAAACACCTGGGAGTCTGATATTCTTGGAGCAAACCGGTGCGGTATCCATGCGTTGTTCTTGCAAAACCCAGATGTCATGATGCGGACTGATTTTACAACCCCTGTACAAATGCCGCCTTGGATTGTTCCTGTGTGGGATGTGGTGGATATCCCCCAGGCACTCCATATCCTCAACTTTTCGAGGGCAAGCACAGAGAGATAAACGGACTATAAATATTTATAATGCGACAGACGTGTGTAGGGGGTATGTATAGCCCTCAAGTAGGTGGGAAGCCTATCCAGCAATGGAGGGTCCCACATTGTTTAGAAAATCGAACCGACTGGATATTTCCACACGACTGGCTGACAATGAGCGTCAGCTTCAGAATGTGTTGACCCCTGCAGATGATTTATTTTTTCGTCGTTTGACGCTGGGGGACCATCAACAGGTCATGTTAGTCTTTCTGACCGACTTAGTGGGCAAAGAACTGTTGGACCTCGCGGTGTTGCAGGGGCTTTTCAAGGCCAAGGGGAAAACCCGCCGTTGGAATCCTACAGAATTACAACAACGGTTGATTGCCATCAGCGAAGTTACCATGGTGCAATCTTTAGAGTCTGTGGTCACCGGTCTACTGGCGGGGCAAGCGGTACTTTTTATTGAGGGGCATGGCCAAGCGTTGCTGTTAGATGTCCTCAGTTGGGAGCATCGCGGGGTTCAGAAAACTGAAAATGAGGTTAGTTTGCGAGGTTCCCAGGCTTCTTTTACTGAAAATCTCGTGAACAACATCGCACAATTACGTCGGTTTCTGCCAACCCCAGACTTAAAAGTGGAACTGCAATCGCTCAAGTCTCTGCCCAGGGTGCGCTATGGATTGGTATACCATCAAAAGTTTGCGCAAGCGTCGATGGTGACAGCGGTTAGACGTCGCATTGCGAATGCAGATGCAGAAGGATTGCTCGACAGTGGGGCACTGGAGGAAGCGATTCGGGACCACCCATGGTCGCCCTTTCCCACCATAAACTATACAGAACGTCCAGATAGATTGGCGGCACAACTGTTAGAAGGAAAAGTGGGGATTTTTATGGAAAATTCCCCCACGGTGCTAACTGCCCCAGCCCTTTTTGCGGAGTTTTTGCAAGTTCCAGAGGACTATTATCAAAATTTTCTTATGCAATCAGGCATCCGTCTCCTGCGCAACCTTTCCCTCCTCATATCGTTGCTTTTGCCAGGCTTATATGTAGCAATCATGGATTTTCATCACGAACTCATTCCTCGCGCCCTTTATATTAGTTTGGCACAACAGCGTCAAGGGGTTCCACTGCCCTTGGCGATGGAAGTGTTTCTTTTAGAAATATTTTTTGAATTACTACGGGAGGCGGGGCTACGCCTGCCCCGTCCCATTGGACAGTCTGTCAGTATTGTGGGAGGACTGGTGATTGGCGAAGCAGCCGTACAAGCCCACTTGGTAATGGCGGGTACGGTAATCATGGTTGCGCTCACTGGTATTGCCTCTTTTGTCATTCCAGGGTATGAAATGGCGGGGGCGCTACGGATTCTGCGCTTTATTTTCCTGCTTTTTAGTGCCCTTTTGGGTTCTGTTGGGTTTGTTCTGACCTTTATGGGGGTTTTGTTTCATGTCTCTAGTTTGAAATCCTTTGAAATTCCGTATTTGCATGGTTATTTGCCCTCTGGGTTGCAGCATGTTGGGGATGTGTGGATTCGGGGTCCCCATTATAGCCCGATAACTCCATCCTGGCACAAAAATAAACAGGGGATATTTGGAGGGCAAAAAGGAGGCGGGAGGCGATGGAGACAATGGAAACGAGAGAGAGCCCCATGAAACCCAATAACTTGGTGACCTACAAACAGTGGTCCCATCTGTGTGCCACCTTGGTGCTTCCCACGGCAGTGTTATCCCTTCCAAAAATCAGTTTTCAGGAAGCGGGAAACGGGGGCTGGCTAACCCCCTTAATCAGCGGGCTGGTAGGATTGGTGGCACTTTGGGAAATTGTTTTACTTGCACATCTGTATCCCGGGTTGCGATGGAGTCAAATGCTACCGAGGGCCTTAGGACCAAAGGTTGGACAAACAATCAATCTGGGCTATATTATTTTTTTCTGGAGTGATGGTCTACTTGTTATATGTGAAGGACTGGCTTTCATTCATACAGTGGTTCTCCCGTTGACACCGTACATTGCGGTGCTTTTAGCTTTCTGCGCAACGCTAACGTATGTCTTGTGGATTGGAATGGACAGCCTATTTCGCGTCAACGCGTTGATGTATGGCGGGTTGTGGGTTTTGGGAACAGTGATGGTTGCAGCGGGCTTGTTGGGACCCTTTCATTGGGGGAGTTTTTCCCCCTTTTTAGAAGAAGGCTGGGGAGGGGTGTTTCAAGGGTCATATGTGCCCATGAGTTGGTATGGGGAGATGATGGTATTGTCTATGTTTTTGACCCATGTTCAGCCGGGTCTACTGCAATTACGCACGACTGTGCCCACATGGCTGCTGAGCATTGGTCTCTTAGGGGTGGTGGATGTCGTGACCATGGGTCTCTTTGGGGTAGCAGAGGTCTCACGTCAAATGTTTCCCACGTATTTAGTGTTTCAGTACTTACAACTGGGTGATTTTCTGCATCGAGTAGAAATCCTGTTTCTTATTCCTTGGACGATGATGATTTTTTTCAAATCCTTCATTTTTTTTGCGGCTGCCGTACAGGTCCTTCAGGATTTCACAAATAGTAAATCTCCGCGTCCTTTTGTTCTGCCATTGATGGGGTTAACCGCTTGTGTCACATTGTGGGCCTTTCCAGTGAGCCAACAGTTGCCAGATTTTTTGCTCTATGTTTTTCCTCATTATGCACTGATATTTGAAGTGGTGATTCCAGGTTTACTTTGGATGGTTGCACAATGGCGGCAGAGGAATACTTATCCTCGCAAAGCACGTTTTGGATGTGTGACGAGTGAAGAGTATGGGAAATAGCATCATGAAAGGGGAAGCAGGCCTTGAAACAGAGGGGGAAATGGGCCCGCTTGGTGGGAATCGTTTTACTGACACTGATGACTACGACCGCGTGTTGGGATGCCCGAGAATTGGATAAAGATGCCTCCGTTCAAATCCTTGGCTACGATTTACAAACTGGGGGTTCTCCCAATAAGAATGCTTTGATTACGGCTTCCCTGGTGATGTGGGAGCACGCCAGTTCACAACAGGGGGGACAAGGAGAGGGTTCGGAACTGGATTACTTGCAAGCATCTGGAGCCACCTTTTTCGATGCGATACAAAATCTCAGCCGTTCCTTAGCAAACCACCTCGACTTTTCACATCATATCGCTTCAGTGTTTAGTCAAGAAATGGCGTCGTCGCGGGAGTTTCAGGAAGTCATAGACAGAACGACGAGAATGCGCGAATTTAGACGGCGAATTTTGTTTTTTGTGACATCGGACCATGCAGAATCAGTGATTTGTGCCCAAGTTCACCATGCCATGCAAATTGGACTTGGCCTAAAGGGATTATCAGACCAAATGACAATGCAACAGACGAGCCCTAAAATAGATGCTAGCCAATTTTTATATGACCTTTCAACACCCGGAATAGACCCCTGGTTACCCAGGGTAGATCTGGTCCCCGCTGCGCAGAAAAACTCTCCATTGGCCCGTTCTGAAAAAAAGCAGAGCCCCTTTCTGCAAACAAACGGTGCTGGAGTTTTTCAAGGGTTTCACTGGGTAGGTTGGCTGTCACCCGAAGATACGCGAGGGATTTTATGGCTGCGGGATCAATCTGGAGAACCTACTTTTACAATCCCCTGGCAGGGGGAAAGGGTAACGGTGTTGACAGAACAGATTCATACTCGCGTGAAAGTCTTACAGCCAGGCAATGCCTCTGCCACTATCCCCCCAAAGTTTGGGGTGTGGGTGAAATGGCGTGGAAGTATTGCAATGTTCGCAGGACGCAAGACTTCGCAACTTAACGCGGAACAAATTTATTCCATCGAGAAATCAGTGCAGCAGAGTCTCCTCCAAACTTTGCAGCAATCAGTTCGCCAGTCCCAGAATTTGCATGCGGACGTTGCGGGATTTGGGAACTGTTTATACCGCAAATATCCTACTTTGTATCAGGCCTATGCACCGAGATGGGATTCACAGGTATTTGCTAAATCGCAAGTGGAGTACTGGTTTGATGTGCACTTGAGCGGTTCAGGATTAACTACGAGACCGCCTATCTACCGACCGTGAAGCGTATAAACATTACGCAGTTAAAGAATCCCCACGTCAGAATGAACAGAGAGGGAACTCCATGGTTTGGCTGGCAATAGGGTTAATGATGGCCACGGTGTTTCAGGGGTACCAAAGCCGATCTAAAATTTTTAGTCTTGAGGGTGGCACATGGGCGTTTTTGTATTTGCTGGCTTGGACTGTATTTCTCATTCAAGTGGCAGGGGTCACACCGCCCACAGAGGCGGTGATTGCTTGGGGAGAAAGTTTTAGCCACGCGCTACACCTGACTTCATGAAATAAGTGATATTCTACTGATAAAATTGGGGATAACAGTTATCCTCTTGGTCAACTTGTTTTTTGACGCCAGTTGCTAGGCACCTGGCCCCCGCCATCAGGAGGGGACGCCTTATTCCTGAACAAAGGGGCTCATTGAATAAGAAATTACCTTATCCAGATGGGATGCTTTCTAATGGTTGTATTGAAAATGACTGCACTCATTTTGTCACTCGGTATAGATACGCTTATGTTGTCCATATCCCTCGGCTTTGTTCAGACCAGAGGGAAAGCCAAGATTGCTCTTACATTTGCATGTGCAGAATCGTTAATGCCTTTAATTGGATTGTTCATCGGTAGCGGTGCGGGTCGACTCATTGGAAACTGGGCTTCATTAATTGGCGGAATTGCACTATTCGCAATAGCTGTGTGGTTCATTTTCTTTAAAGACGAGGACAATGAGGAAGAAAAACTGGAGCAGACTTTGCTTGGGTGGACGCTAATTCTAACGGCTCTGAGCATTAGTTTAGATGAATTGGCAGTTGGTTTCTCAATGGGCCTTGTGGGAGTTCCGATTGCTCTAACGATGATTTTAATTGCGCTGCAGGCCTTTGTTTTTACTTTTTTGGGACTCACATTTGGTTCAAAATTGAAACCACATCTCGGAGAAGGCGCAGATAAACTAGCAGGAATTGTTCTTGGACTCCTGAGTTTATGGATCCTTATTGATGCGATTGGGCATTTGCTTTAGAGCGTTCGCGATTGAAAAATGGTGGGCAGTTGTGGGCTTTTTTTAAAGAAAACCCACAACGCTAAACCTTTGCCTGCACACACTGCTCGCCAGTTGGGTACGAGATGGGTTACCCGTACCATGGAGGGCAAGCAGGCCCGCTCGTTGGCTTAGACCCGTAGAGTCGCCCATCCAATGACGAAAAACGTATTGCTAATGGTGTGAGCGTTTACCCATTCTTCTGAGGCCCTCGACGGACGGCTTCCTCTGAAGTTGCCGTAAAAATATGAAAAGTCACACCAAACTTGTCGATGACGATGACGTAGCCCGGGGACATATCAGCAATCATGATATGGGTATCGCCGACTTTTAACACGGCGTGTGCCATCAAATTCTTCCTGAAATATTCATAGCGGGATTAGACGAACACCAGAAATGGGTGTCATAGGAAAATGCAGGCTGAAAACGGTTTGAGTTCGACACGTTTGGCTTGGGTATATTTGGTTTGTGTTTAGAGCGCACCTGTCCCATGTACGGTTCCTGGCGTTTCGGAGGCGGTTGTTCAGACGGTAAATGTGTCAACCGAACCGAGGTAGTCGAGTCACATTGTGAATCGTTTGAATGAACTCCTTCTGATTCACACATGAACTGCAGAGTTTCCACGTCCAATACCGGCCAGAATACACAAGCTTACCTGCAATTTTGACCAGCTTGGTTCTCAATGTTTCCATCCGGGCTGATTTCATCTTCTCTGGCAGGCACAACCGACGAAACCAGTTGTTGAAGTGATACGCCAGCATGGCAATTTGTAGCTTTACTGCGTTTGACGCAAAGTCTGTGCTGCTCATCTTATCGCAAGCAAACCCATTCTTGGCTTCCTTCTTTGGCTGCAGCATCATGTGGGTCACGATAAAGGTGAACTGAAACAACAGTTCTCCTGCAGGACGCTCCATCTTGACGATCCCTCGGCCTGCAGACAATCGCCGGTCAATCCGTCGAAACAACACAGCGGGTGAAATCCGTGCTGCTGGTAGTGGTAATTAAAATTCGCCCCCTGTTGTTTTCCATAGGCAGCAAAACCGGAGGAATCCACGTCAAAGACGAACTGGCTCTGAGATTTGATACTGTACAGCCGCTGCTGCAATGTTTCATTCACACTTTCCAGGGATTTAGCGGTCGCAATGTATGCCTTCTCGTAGAAACGGGACAACGTCGGCTGTGAAGCCAAGCGTTCTTTTCCGAACAATGCCGTCAGCAGCGGTTCTACGGCTAAATCGTCCGCATTGTCGTCTGTATGGTAGCCAGCAACGTGCTGATACAATTTCTGAAGCACAATATCGCTATTTGGGTGGTCTCGATGGAAAACAGAGTCGTGAACAACGAGCAAGTTCTTGACTGTGTCTGACAGCCCAATTCTGTGATCAAATTCCTTGTACAGAAGCAGCCCAGCGTCTGAAGTCAAATCTTCACCGTCGAAATTCACTTTCATCCTGGGGTTGAAGTCCATGGTGAATTCTTGTACGCTGTTCAATAGAAGAGCCTCCTCTGGGTGTTTTGCTTCGCACCTTAACACTACCAAAGGTTGGGCTCTTTTCCTATGCCATCACGTCACTTTTTAGGTGAATCGTCAAATTCCTCATAATGCCTTACACTGCTTGCCTTCGTCGTCCCTCCATGATCATGCTATGAATATTTCGGGTTGATTTTGTTGGACGGAGTCTTAGGACTCCGTCCAACTGATGCCTCCGGAAGAAGAACAACTAAATGACAAATTAGAGTTGTGGGTTCTCCATACATGACAAAATGAATCCTTCATACCATTGATCTTTCGTCAGACACCGAGCACAATGGTATGTAGTTTAGAAACGGAATGATGATTTGGATCGGAGGTTCCATTGTGCTTGCAAACAGTAAAGTTGGGAAAAAATTTCAGACGGTTCTTCCACTGCAAATCAGGAAGAGTTTGAATCTGCATGAAGGAGATGTCCTAATTTGGGAACCGACTGAGGAAGGAGAGGTACGCGTTCGGGCTGTTCCAAGTTACACTGAATATCTGAAATCACTTGGTGGTCAAATATGGACGACAGTGGAAGAGGCGGATAGCGCAGTGAAGGAAGAGGATCAAGCATGGGACTAAGCAATTCATTCCAAGGTATCCGCCGGATTGCACTGGATACAAACTGCTTCATTTATTATATTGAGGGCTCCCCATGGAGCGAACAGCTTGGGGCAATCTTCTCTTCAATCGAAACTGGAGAAATTTCTGGTGTCACTTCTTCAATAACGCTTCTTGAGACATTGGCTCAACCCATCCGCCAAAAGAAACGGCATCTTGCGGATTTATATCGCCAAACCGTGATGCAGTTCCCGCATCTCACCTTGCGTGAAGTCGACACTAAGATAGCATATCGTTCCGCAGAATTGCGTGCGGATTACCCATTCCTAAAATCACCTGATGCCATTCAATTAGCCACGGGTTTGATCGAGGAAGCCTCTGCTTTTCTAACGAACGACGTACGAATTCCGGATATTGAAATGCAGGGACTACGAATTATCCGCTTTGAGGAACTGTAGTTCACAAACTGTACGTTGCATAAATATCCGATCTTCGACTTTTTTCATTCCTCAGTTAAGGGTCAGTAATCCTGAAGAGCAGAAGGAACAATGTGCAATGTATTTTTGGTGTATAATTTGGAAAATAAGCGATATAACCACCCCTGTCGGATGAAAGGCGGTGTTGTCTAATGGCATTATCTCGTGAGCAGCTTCATCGCGTAATTGACCACCTCCCCGAGAACAAACTGCCAGCTTTAGCTGACCTGATTGACAAATTAATCGACGATGATGATGAATCCGTGTCCGACGCGGCGATTGTGGAATTCAAGCGTATTCGCCAGGAGATGCGCCAGGGAGACTTTGTTTCTTTCGATGAAGTTTTCGGTGATAACTGAATGTATAGCCTCATCTTCAGCAAAGACGCTCGGAAGTTTATAGATAAACAAACCCCACAAACAAAACAGCGAATTCGTAATGCCCTATTACAATTAGCGGAAGATCCGTTTTTAACCGGCAAGTCAAGCGCTTGAAGGGAACCGAAGACATTCTCAGGTTACGATTAGGCGACTTTCGAGTTGTGTTTTCCATTGAAGACGAAAAACTTGCCGTTCTCGTTATTTCGATTGGAAGTAGAGGGAACATCTACAACAGGTTCTAGGTTCCTCCTTTCGCTGTGGAAGGAGCCCATTCATTGCCACAAATTTTTCTTCAAACAACACTGATATGTGACTGTTAAGGGCGTAAATTCCAGAGCGACTTGGTGCCAGATCTGCATATACATGCAGCATGTAGCTCGCAGGTATTGTTGCACATTCGGGTAGTTTAGTCCCATAACGTGTTCACTATTCAGGTTGCCTGTTGGGTGCTACAATGGGTGCCAAGGAGGCTTCCGCATGTTTAAACGACTTGAAGGTACGGACGCTGAGCAATTTCAACGTTTCATTACAGATGAGAATACCATTATTCTTGTGGATGGAACGCCTTATCTTGTCGCGCGGTTGCCGTTTATGAACGAGATCGGATTAGAAATTGAATCTGACCCAGCATTGAAAGCGTCAATTGAGCGAGCTAAACAAGACATAAAGGCAGGACGTGTATATTCTACAGAGGAAGCCATTGAAATGCTGGAGCGTGGTGAATTCGGACCATGATCGAACGTGTTCAGTGGTCGTCGGAATCCCTTCGCTTCCTGCAAAGCATGGAAAGTTTGCGTTTCACTGAAGATGAAACATCGGAGTACCGTCGGAAACTTATGCATGAAATCGAGCGTAAAATTATAACCCTTGGAACAAGCATGCCCTCCAAAGAGGAAGAACATTTTGGTACTTATCGCGTCGTGGTTGATCGCCATAAAGTGTATTATTCATTGGGCTCCAATGGAACCGTTGCCTATATTGAGTCCATCAAACACGTGCGCATGCAATGAAGACTACGCGTTAAGTGCGTTCAGCTTCCAAATGATACGGACGAATCTCTCTGCATGAATATTCAGTGGTAAAACCCGGTTCTTGTCCAGCTAAAGGGCCGTTATCACGTATAGCAATCTACCATATATTTCAAACCAACTGATATAATTGCAAGCACAAACTACTTTGAATGGAGAGCCAAATGCGATGAAAGGCGCAAGTCCGCCTCGGAGAAGGGCTCGGGCATCAAACTATTCTCTTGGACTGGACCTATTCTACAGAAGGATTAGATTAGAAAGAAGTGAGGCAACGGGCATACTCCATTGACTGGGAATATATGTTCTATTAAACTGATTGAGGCTGGATCTTCATTGAGGGAGGTGGAAACGCTTTTGTCTATAAATTATAGAGTGCTCGGAGAAGGCTTCCCTATGGTCATGTTGCATGGTTGGCCGCTGGACCATCAGGTCTTGCTACACTGTATGGAACCGGTGTTTAAAAACCGAAACAACTGGAAGAGGATTTACATAGACTTACCCGGCATGGGGCATTCAGAACCACAATCATGGATTGAGAACTCTGATGATATGTTGAAAGCGGTACTAGGGCTACTGGACGACCTTATTCCAGAAGAACCGTTCGCTGTTTGTGGAAACTCATACGGTGCGTATATTGCTCGGGGTATGGTCCATTTTCGACGGAACTTAGCTCGGGGACTATTACTCATGGCCCCAATGACCATCCCGGAAGTCGATAATAGGAAACTCCCATCTCATATCGCTATACAGAAAGACACCGTATTGATGTCCAGGTTGTCCAAAGATGACGCCGAAGAATTTGGTTCCGTGGCAGTAGTTCAAGGTCAATATCAATGGGAGAGATTTCGGGATGAAATATTACTACCCTTAAAACAAGCTAACGAAGTATTTTTAACCCAAGTTCTCAAAAATGGCTATGGCTTCAGTTTTGACATTGCTCCAATATCTTTTGAGTACCCAACTCTAATTATCACTGGTCGACAGGACCATGTTGTCGGATACCAAGATCCATGGCGACTGATTGAACAGTACCCCAGAGCAACATTTGCAGTGCTTGATATGGCAGGGCACAACCTACAAATAGAGCAACCAGATGTATTCGAGGTATTGGTTCACAACTGGCTCAACAGACTTGAGTTGGAAAAATTCCTGTAGGTAAATTATTCACAAATTCAATCCGATGATGAATGGGCAGCATTCCTGTAATCAAGCAAAATCGGATTTGAGACAATAAAAAACTCCTGTTAGTGTTGATGTCATCGAAAACACACCACTAATCAGGAGGTAGATCTACACCATGAGTATAACCCAAAATAGCAAGATTCGCCGCATCACAGATTCAACCTTGGTTGTCGGAGCCGACATTGCCAAGAAGGTTCACGTCGCTCGTGCGTGTGATGTGCGGGGCGTGGAACTTGGAAAGACGCTGACGTTCCACAATACGAGGCACGGCTTTGTAGGACTTCTCAAGTGGATTCAGTCACTCATGGTTGACCACAGTTGCGATAATGTGGTATTTGGCGTCGAGCCGACGGGGCATTATTGGATAAATCTTGCTCAGTTTCTACGTCATGAAGGGATCCAAGTCGTGCTGGTGAACCCACTACACGTCAAAAAGACCAAGGAACTTGAAGATAACAGTCCGACGAAGAACGACCGCAAAGATGCACGTGTCATCGCGCTTTTGGTCAAAGACGGACGGTACTCGGTACCCCACATTCCAGAAGATATCTACGCGAATTTGCGCGTGGGAATGAACGAAAGAGACCGTTTGTCAGGGGACCTAAAGCGAGTGCAAGGGCACATCCATAACTGGTTGGACCGCTTCTTCCCAGAGTTCACAGAGGTGTTTAAGGATTGGGAAGGCAAGGCAGCGCTCATTTGTTTGCACCAGTTTCCATGCCCGACAGATATTCAGGAAAAATCAACATCCGAAATCGTTCAGGCATGGAGAGATGGTGGCATTTCAAGGGGCATTGGGATGAGCAAAGCGAACCTCCTCAGGGAGAAGGCTTCAGAGTCCATTGGGCTTACAGAAGGGCTGCAGATGGGTCACCAGGAGTTGGCGATTCTACTGCGTCAATATGACTTGTACCAAGAGCAACTAGATCTTCTGATGAGCGAGATTGAACGATTGGTGAGCCAGATTCCTGGGACGCAAGAAATGATGAGCATTCCCGGTGTCGGCTTGGTTACCGTTGCTGGATTCCTCGCCGAGGTTGGAGACCTATCCGCCTACGACAATCCTAGGCAGATTCAAAAGCTAGCGGGGCTCAACCTCAAGGAAAACAGTTCGGGGAAGCACAAGGGACTGACAAAGATCAGCAGACGGGGACGCCCGAGGCTACGAGCATTGCTGTTCCGTGGTGTGATACCGCTGTTGGCGAAGAATGCCGAATTCCAGGAGTTGCACAGATATTACACTCAGCGGACACAGAACCCGCTGAAAAAAATGCAGTCCGCAATCGCATTGAGTTGTCGATTGATCCGAGTGTTGTTTGCCCTTGGAAGAAAGCAAGTCTCTTATGACCCAATGAAACCCATGCACATGGAACGATTACAGAACGCTGCTTAGGAACTTTCGAATGCTCCATTTCTAGCCATTTCGCATGACCCAACTGACAAACGAAGCACGGATTAGCCGGTACGAGCGCATTTATGAGGGCAATGACCCTGGCGGGCAGCATAACACGGCATCCACCCTTTGACAGGCAGAACGATGGAATTACACGGGCTCTGAAGAGACCCCGGGAGACATGAGAGGTTAAGCCGCAAAGGTGTATGTGGACATCCAATGTGCGACCATATTTTAGAAATCGGGGCATAGCCCTTGTTTCCGCACACCCACATGTCCAATCCGATGGCTCCTCCCGCTCCATCTGTACAATCTGTCCGTCATGTCAAACATGAAAAACTGCGAATGAGCTAGAATGAGCGAGAAAACGAAAGAACATAGAGAGAGAGTTAAATGTGAACCTATCGAAATTTCGGATAGATTAAAATACAGACGAAGGCATGTACTGCAAGTATTAGTTTTCTCGGACGTAGGACCAATTTGCTTTGCCTCCACCATACAAAACCACGGGATTCCCTCAGTGCACACCCAGCTCGACTTGCGGTGGCTCGTTTTTTTATTGCAACCTTTAGTTTGTTAGTGTTAGTGAATCGATTAATTCTTGTGTAAGGTTCAGTTCAACTATAGATTTGGTCGTACGAAAACACTGTAAAGCTAATTGATACCATTGTAAGGCAAACTGCTCATCGTGGCGTTTTTTGGCAACTGTTCCAAGGATTCTATAGATGCGTCCTGTGAGGTAAGTTTCATCGGCAAACCTTAAGAGTGACAATGCTTCAAGTGAAGAGGACTCGGCACCTATCTCATCCATTTCTGTTACTCTGCTTACACCGTCATGAATATTTCGGGTTAAGCAATGTCTTAGGAGCGCATGAAACAAGAACTGGCCCGTGTTTGTAGGGCTTTTGAAGTCCATTCACTTGGATCGCCGATAATTGCATATTTCTCACTCCCCTATAGGAGCGTGACTTTTGACAAATCGGCGACCCATAAGCCTTTCAGCGCAGCATAGGTCAGTTTATCCATCGTTGCGCCGTCAAAGCAACTGGACAACCGCCATCGACGTGAGAGAGCGCAATTGGCCCATAAAGTTGATTATTGAGCGGTCGACAAAATGCTCCTAGACGCCGCACACGATGCAGAGGCCATTTACATCAACATCACATGTCCATTACATACTTAATGGCGTTTGCCAGAAGTTGTGGTGCGATTTGTGTTGAATACTTCAATTCAAGGCGTTCTGTCCATTTGTGAGCATCCTTCCCATAGGGTCCGATGTTCAGAGTCGGCAAATTGAGTTGGGCAATTTCCTGAACCGGAATGTGGTAAATGCGATCTAAGACAGGCATGTTTTCTTTGAGTGTAGCGAAGACCTGGTCCGCATCATCGATGCGACAGTAGCTCACATCCGATAGTCCTGGGAAAAAGCGTTTTAGCCGCACGCCTGGGTCTGCTTGCAAGGCATCTGCATGGACCTGTTCTGCCAAGTCTTGAAGTGTTCGTTCATACGGATTGCTGTCATTAAGAGCAATATGCGGGTAATAAGGGGGTGCAAACAGGAGCAAGTAAAATGGTGCTAGTTCATGAAAATAGGTGCTTAGGGTTTGCGCCAGTTGCACGCTTGCCTGTCTCGGATTGGGCAAGGTGTTTTCAATCTCGTGCATGACTTGTTCCATGTGCACAACAAAGGGTTCCCCATAGCGTTCTACGCCCAATTGATAAAGATTGTGATAGGAAAATACGTTGGGTCGAACCGGGGAGACGGGGAGGGGCTGGTTCATCCTCGTGCTTGCCATTGTAAGCTGTTCTGAAATTCGTTGATGAACTGCATCGGCCGCTTGGTGCACCATGTCCATTAAAATATGTAATACCTCTTGCGGCGAATGTTGCACTGTCAACACATTGAACATTGCATAAGCAAAGTTTGGTGTCTGCGTGTTGTATGCATCCTTCACCACCCGCAGGTCTAATAGGGTTGGCGCGGGACCGAACTCCCCATCCTTTTCGTCTACAAGTTCTGGTGCCAATTCCACACGACGGGCCACTTCTCCAATCATCCAGCCAGCATTCACGCCCAGCAAGGGTTCCCCCACATGCGTTTCCACGCCAATGCCACACACGACAGGCAACAGCTTACCTACTGATCCGGTATAGAGATAGCGATCTTCATCCCCTGGGTATGCTGACCAGTTGGCCTCAGAACAAATACAGACTTCATAAGATAGGTCATGTATTAATTTAAGCTGGTTCAAAAGTGAAACGGCGGCAAACATTCCGGTAGATCCTGTCTCTTCGTCTGGGGTTGCAACGAGCAGCAGATTGCCTTCGAACTCTGCGAGTTCTGTGTAGTACTGTAATACGCTCAACTGCATGGCGAGGCCCGCCTTCATATCCATGACACCGCGACCAAACAACCAATTCCCTGACACCAACTGTGCCCTGATGCCTTCTTCCACAGTATCAAGGAGTTCATTTCGCAATCGTTCGGTGTATTTCAGAGGATGAAAGGCATCGCTTTGCAAGCGTCCAAACCCTTCCACCCCCACCACATCGTAGTGACTAAGCAAGACCACTGTTTTTCGAGAATTTCCCTTACCCTGCAATAGAGCTGTCACCACAGATCTGCCCATTGAATCGTGGGGCACAGGATGTTTGCTCACGGTTTGTGGATGTTTTTGAAAGTATGGAATGGTTAAGAGTAAGTCGACAAGCGCATCCGCCATCTCTAGTTCTCCTATTGTACCGGAAATACTCGGAACCTTTGCCAACTGGATTGTCCAGTGGTAAACCTGTTCTGCTGCATGCCAGTGCATGAAACCGCCCACCTTTCTCAATAAGGGTATGTTATTCTCTCACTTGCTTCATCTGTATGCCTCTACTTATGTATGCTCAGTATAAACTGAAACCCATCAGTTTTAATGCGATAATGGGGAAACACTAAATTGAAAAATTCGATGGGAGTATATTAAAGTGGATTTTAATCCACTTTAATCATTTCATGTGATTGAAAAACATGTTTACAGTAAAATTTTTCTAAAATTGAACAAAAATAATGTTTTGAATTTAACGAAAAAAGCTCCTTAGACAAGGCAGCCAATATGTTAAATTAGAAAATAGGACAATTCAGGATTTTTCGAACCTACAAATTTCATATTTCATCGCAATTTGCAGACATCCCTTAGTGACCGTCAATAACGTCTACAAGTAAATTGGAATGGCCAAATGGAGTGTGTATTTCTCAGAGTATCACCAACATAAGCCGTTGTTATTGGGCGAACTCCTGTTTTTCAGTGATCCCAATTTATTGCCCCTGCTCTCCTATTTCCCAGGTTGTTTAAGCACCATAATAGTACTGAAATGCTGTCTACGAGTTTTTGGGGGATTAATAGGGACGGCAGTGGTTCCAAATCACAGGAGTGTTAAATTTTACTGCAGCCCTTATATTAAGGAGCTTTCGACATTATGCGCGTGCAATTTACTCCAGTCATCTGCCAGCATCCCATAAATGATATGATCGACATAATGGTCATACAGCCATTCTGCCTGTCGCCTACGACCCTCATTTTGAAAACCCAAGCGCTCAGGGATAGCCCTACTTTTCCTGTTTTCAGGAGCAACGCGTATTTCTACTCGGTTCAATCCGTACTCCTCGAAAAGTATATCAATGAGAAATCGGCAGGAATTTGTCATGATGCCATAGCCCTGAAACCTTTTCCCAAGCCAATAGCCTATACTGGTGTGGCGATGCGCCCAATTGATGGTGTGGAGTCCCAGCACTCCCGCGATTTCTCCACGATACCAGAGGCCAAGTTCTCCTCCATTGTTAAATGCGTACTTTTGCAATCCAGATTGGATGAAACCTTCTATCTCTTGAACTGTACGAGTTCCATCCACAAAGGGTAGCCATTCTCGAAGGTAGTCTCGTGATTGTTCTGTCAAAGCAAATAATGCTTTTGCATCCCGAAGTTCCAACAAGCGCATCTGCACGTTCTCGTCGACTTTGCCACTAAACAACATTATTCACCCTTTCTTTTCCAAAACCCCAGTTTTAAAATGCTTCGGTTGCAACCGCGGAGTAACCGTAATTCTGGGATATGACATAGCTTTAGCGGGATGCACGCGCCTTCACATTACCGGCGAAGGCCCCTTCCCCGGCGACTGACTTTTCGATAGGGTACGCTCCAATGCTGAACCCGGCTCCAAGAACGGGAACGTCTCATCCCTGGTTCTCCGTGGTTGGCGTTACAGGCCCTGTTTGGAACCATTGGAGAAGGGAGTTACGGTGGCTTACCCTATTCAAGTTTACCTATGTCCGGTACGGGATGGTTTATGCGACCTCGAAGTCAATCCCGCCCCCCAATATGTAACCCTACCAATGATGCATCCACGGACTTAAATTCATCTCCCGAGAGTTTGCAAATTTTCAAGCGGTACACATCCTTCGTCGCCTTGAACGTTTTTACACCCGACCCATCCGGCCAGAACCTGAGAGCTAGCTACCTCGTCTCTGAGTTTAACAGTCATCTCCATCGAATTATAATCGTTTTTCACAATAGCTCTCATATTGTCCACGAAGGTAAGAAGTTGTTCCGGGACCCATGCACCAGCGCCCGAGGCGGCAGTGCACCAGAGCCACGACGGCCAGGGGGAGGATGTCAAGTATGCTCTAGGCTTATTTTATCTCAATCAATGCGCTCTGTGGATTAATCTCACTAGCAGGTGTCCTAACAGCGGCATGCAGGTCTATTCATTCATAGGTTCTTCACGGAACCCATCGTGTTCCAGTAAATGTCTTTGCACCTGCCAATCCCGTAGCGTTCGTCAAGTGTATTGTCCTTCATCTGACCAATCCTTCCAGCCACAGGATGCTGCTGGCCCTACCAAAGCAGAAACCTGGCCAGAGTGACCGGTAGCGGTACGCCAAATGACCCAACAATACAAGGTGCAGCAGAGAAGCTGGATGTGAGTGGATCCGAAATAGGCATGGTGGAATTACAAAAGCGCTTGCAATCGCTGGGAGGAACACTTTTCATGACAGTTCCCATAGCGGACAAGAATATTTTTTCCGTGTTGCGCTTGACCATCCCTTCTCCCTCACTACTTAAGTGAGACAATCCCTTTTTTGAAACGCACCCCGATGGGGAATAAAACTTTTCACACAGAATCTGGAGATGGGCTAGAGGTGAAAGTTTATGATTTGAAGTGTAAAAAATAACCTATTTGGATGGATCGGGCGTCTTGCGACAAATACAAAAATTTCATCCGGAAAGTTGTCCCTCACCCTCGTGTTGACTACCTTTCATGAGGATGAAGGATGCTGGACGCCCTTGCGGCAGGCACATCCGCCTGTTTTCTCAAGGAGGTGGTATCAACAGTTGCCCGATAACCTATTAAAATATGATGATCGGCTGTTGTTAGGCTGACCTTTTTCTCACACAAGTGCGTGGAGGGGCTTGAGAACGGGACCCCTTATCGGCGTGTACACTTCTCCTATTTCGGTAAACCGTCATCCCGAGAGAAGTGTTCAGACTCTACTCGTACCACACGAGCACTACCAGACAGTCACTGGCTGAATGATAGACCTACGCTGTTTTAGGCAATTGCCTGCGCAGGCTTTGGTTCATCCTTCCTTCGTTTGGAAGGATACGCAAAAGTGCCATTCCACTTGCGGTAAAGGTTCATCATCCCCACAAAGTCGGCATCCGCCTGGTACGAGTGATTTGGGTTTAAGCAAGTAAACGCGTGTTTCACCCGTTGTCCTACTTCTCGGTATTCATGCGGACAGTGGGGGCACATTTGTGATGTATACGCAGGATTGCGTTCCACTGTTAAAATGCCTTCGCGAAACGCCAGATCACGTACCCATTCCACAATCTTGCCGCGGAGCCAGTAGGCACGCTTGTGGTTCTTTCTACCCGCCCTGCTCATTTTTTCTTTCGGGGCTTTGTAGCCGC
>QXHL01000120.1 GCA_003584005.1 Alicyclobacillaceae bacterium I2511
ACACTTAGGTGGACGTGGTCCAGGGGGAGGAGAGTGTTGCTGCTGTGTCAGATTTACAAGCACGAAAGCTGCTAATTGTTGAGGGCAAGACAGACAAGCAGCGATTGCAGTTGGTGCTGCAGGAACCCGTGGACTTTATTTGCACCAATGGAACGCTCAGTTACAATGAATTGGAGAGTCTCATTGGCTTGTTGCAAGACCGAGACGATGTCTATATATTGGTAGATGCCGATGTGTCGGGGATGAGGTTGCGCAGTCAATTGCGCCAAGAATTGCCCAATGCCAAGCACCTGTATACGCGGAGAATGTACAGAGAGGTGGCCACCACACCTGTGGATGTTCTGGCCTGGGTGCTGAGCCAAGCCCATTTTCTAGTGAAGGAACATCTGCTTTTACCGCATAAATCGATTGGGCAGGGTGTGCAAAGATCAACGGATAAACGGAGAGTGGAGGACTAGGGGTGGCTGATCAATCGAACACCTATTTGCAAAAAACACTAATGGAAAACTGGCGCCGAGAGATGGAGGCTGCAGAGCTGTACATGGCCGCCGCGAATCGAGAGTCGGAAGAACGACGTTGTGGTCTGTTGACACAGTTGGCAGACTTGGAATATAGCCACGCCCACATGTGGGAAGAAAAGTTGCAGGAACAGGGAATCAATCCGGCCAGTCTGACAAAACCGACGGTGAAAGGGAAGCACCTGGGCGGGTCTAATCTCATCCACGAAATTGAAGCTGTGGAGGGGGGTAATGCAGCCTGGTATCAGTCCCTTCGTCATGTGGTGGAAGACCCCAGTATTCACCGGATTATCGATCAGATTGATCGGGATGAGGCCCAACATGCCAATGTCGGGCAGTTGTTGCAGCCTTCCACGGGTGCGGTGTCCAATCGCCTGCAGAGAATCTGGCGCGGGGAGCGCCACCGTCACGGATCCAGTGATTGGGTGGGGGATTCCATTTATGGTGTGAATGACGGCTTGGGGGCCATTTTCGGCATCATTTCCGGAGTGGCGGGCTATACTCTGAATACGCACACTGTATTGGTAAGCGGCTTTTTTGGTGCTTTGGCCAGCACACTGTCCATGGGTGCCGGAGCTTGGCTGGCCACACGTTCAGAAAATGAAGTCAGGGACACAGCCATGTCCCAGGAACAGACGGAAATTCAAGAAGATCCGGAACATGAAGTGGAAGAGCTTGTTCTACTATACCAATTAAAGGGTTTCAATGCTGAGGAATCTGCACGCATTGCCCAGCAGATTGCCATGGATAAAAACCAGTTTTTGCGCACTATGGTACAAGAAGAGTTCGGCTTTCAGGTGTCGAGCCAAGGCAACCCTTGGCGGGCTGCTCTGTTTGGCAGTGGCTCCACATTGGTGGGTGGTTTGATTCCTCTGCTCCCCTTCTTTTTCACCACAGGGTGGACTGCCCTCATTTTGGCAGCTATTGTCAGCATTCTCGCACACTTCGCGGTGGGTGCAGCAAAAAGTGTGATAACGGTCCGGGGGTGGCTGGTCAGTGGCCTGGAGATGACTGCGGTGGGCGTGATTGTCGGCGTGGTGTCTTATGGATTGGGCTGGCTGGCCTCTGCGTTATTTGGCAGTATGGCCTTTTAGAGGCTGTCCGAAGGGGGGGGGGGCGGTGTGCGTCCTGCATGTGACAGGAGGGTAAATCACATCCCATAGGGTTTTTTCTGCAATTTATACTCCCCAGCTAGGATTTTCTTAGGAACTGAATCAACAGTCTCAAATAAGGGGCCACAGGTCGCTTATGGGCCTTTTCAAGCCACTTTTCGCATCAATAGACGTCCGCCAGGCCCTTATTTCAGCAAAATCGGGGCAAACACGGCGGGAAAACGTGCAATAGGCGACTTTCACACCCTTATTTGCGTTTCCTCCCCCGATATTTGATGATTTAGCGACTGGGGGACCCTTATTTCCAGAACCGAAAAAATCGGTGCTTCTTTCACTAAGGAGCGCCTCCCCAATCCTGCGGGCAGGTGGTGGGACACTCTTCCCTGAAAAACCCATAAAAACTCGCAGGGCGTGTCAAGGGTCTAAAAAAACTAAGTGTATCGACAGTCTCAACGTGGGTCTTATGAGACCTGAAAACGGGTTGAAAATGCCGAATACGTATGATTGTAGAGCTTATTTCCGGCATGGACAGGTTAATCGGTTGGATCGATGAGGCCTAAACTGCAGCCCTTGCAAAACGGAGCAGAACTTCTGGGGTCCGAGGAGGGTGTGCAAAAAAAATGCCCCCTTGGAGGAGGCATAGGAAATGCGGTTAAATGTCGTTTACTGCGGTTAAATGTCGTTTACTACGGTTAAATGTTGTTTCCTGCGTTGACTGTTGCTTGCTATTTGTCTATGGGGTGGCTTAGAGCTGCGTTAGAATTTCAGGACCGTTGTCTGTAATGACTAAGGTGTGTTCGTATTGTGCACTCAGACTTCCGTCGATGGTGCGTACGGTCCAGCCATCTTGTTCGAGTTTGGTTTCGTAGGATCCGGTGTTGACCATGGGTTCAATGGTAAAAGCCATCCCCTTGCGAATCCGGGGGCCCTTGTGTGGGGGTCCATAGTGTAAAACCTCCGGTTTCTCATGCATCTGTCGGCCAATCCCATGGCCAATATAGTCCCTTACCACGGAGAACCCTTCACCTTCCACGTAGATTTGAATAGCATGGCCGATGTCCGAAATTTGATTGCCAAGGATAGCCTGTTCTATTCCTACAAACAGGGCCCGGTGGGTCACTTCCAGCAGTCTTTTGGTGAGGGGACTGACTGAACCCACGGCATAACTCCAAGCGGAGTCCCCGTGCAGTCCCTTGTTTAGTGCCACCATATCTACGGTAATGAGGTCTCCGTCTTGGAGTACGTAGTTGGACGGAAAACCATGACAAATGACGTCGTTGACCGAGGTGCAGGCGGCGAAAGGATATCCGTTATAGCCCTTTTGGGCGGGTTCCATATGGTTTGCCACAATGAAGTTCTCGACAAACTGGTCAATTTGATGTGTGGAGACTCCAGGTTTAATAAAATCAGCCAATGCCGCATGACAGGCTGCCACAACTTTGCCAGCCTCACGCATTAACTCGATTTCATAACGGCTCTTAGTTACAATGACATTCACGACAATCTCAACCTCCTGCCCGCAATTTTCCGGGCTTTGTTCACCTGTTCACTGTAGCACATTGAAATCCGGATTACACGCAGTGGTCGCTTGCTCCGCAAAACAACGGAAGGTTACAATAGAGAAAAGTGATGAATGTGACGTAAAGTATTGCATTGTAAAAGGGACCGTCTACAACGAGATTCAGAGGGGGCTTCTTTGATGCCGTCCGCCGTCTGTCCGTACTGTCATGAACCCGCTTTCTCGAGCGCGGAGTTTGATCAGCCTTGGACTTGTCCCACCTGCGGGCGCGCCGTGGTCCCAGACTTGGCTGAGCGGAGCAAGCAACCGGGGGGGTTCCGTGAATCTGTGGTAGAAAAGTACAGTCGCATGTGGGTTTTAGAAATGCCCAAACAGCAGGCAGAAAAGCAACGGGACGGAGTGAACTCGTTCAACTAAAAATGAATCCGGTGTTCCCACCTGTCTGAATTGTTTTCAAATGCATCTCGGAATAGTTAGGGAAGGGGCAGGAATCTGACGGATTGCCGCGCCAGATTCCTGGATCAAACACTTGTATCACGCTGTCTGCATCATACTGTCTGTGCGTAGAGGCTATTTGTACTGATAAAAATCCCTGCTAAAATTACGCCTACCGCTAACCAGGCAAGCCATTGCCGCCGTGTCAGTCGCCCTGTTCCACCCGGACGATGTTGTACAAACAGGGCCAACAAAATCGCTATGACCACAACAAAGACTCCGTCTAATGCTAAGTGTAGCAAACTGTGCACCGTCAATCCCCCTTATCTACTCACGCATGATTGTGCCACAAACCCGCATAAGTTTCATCATGAAAGTGCAACACAGGTGTGCAACACAGATGAATTTTTTCAGGGTGGGATGGAGATGGTTCCGCACGATGTCGGTCCCACGGTGCGGGTATTGAAGATTGGCTTGTGGACGGAGATTCAGTCCAATGGGCAGGGGGGACTGATGAAAACATCTCTAATTCAACAGGGACTGGCTGCAGATATCCGACAGTGGATGGTTTGGCGTGCAATTGCTGGGGCCAGCGCGCAGCGTAGCTATCGCTCTTCTATTCATGAGGTATCTGCTACAGACTTGCCAGTTCTACTCGAATTTGCAGTTCGTCCGAGTACAGCCTGCCATGTTTTACCTAGGTTGCAGCGTCATTTGGCGGGTGCAGGTATTTTGGTAGCGGGATTAGCGACGGGGGAGGGGAAGGGGGAATGTGGAGAATGGGATGTGGG
>QXHL01000121.1 GCA_003584005.1 Alicyclobacillaceae bacterium I2511
TAGCAAAAATCGGAAATAGTGAGACGCGCACGAATCCCCGCCTGGCTAACAGGTGGGGATATTTATTGTCTGCGATTATCGCCGAGGATGACCTGGGATATCAATGTGTGGAGAGTTTGACGCTCACTTAAAGACGGTGCAAAGCTACCGCTTACAGTTACGCAAGTTTAAAAATTACTTGGAAGGCTCTGGCACCTCTCTGGAGGAACCCCTGACTCGAATCGATGTGCAACAGTACATCACGACTTTATCTCACCAGGGGTACAAAGCCTCTTCCATCCATTTGGCTTTTAACACGATTCGTGCCTTTGCACGCTGGACAAGGCAAGCCTCTGCGGTTCAGAACATCCGCATCGTCAAACCCATTTCTGCGCTGCAGTGGACGCCCCAGTCGTTGGAAAGAAAGGAACGAAATCTTTTGTTGCGCCGTGTCGAACAATCCGGGAGTTTACGCAATATTGCCATCATTGTTTTATTGCTCTATTGCGGACTGCGCGTGGGCGAGTTAGTGGCCCTCCAAGTTCGCGATGTTGAGTTAAAACGAGGTGGTCTGGTTTATGTCCATGCAGGCAAGGGGAATCGAGATCGGATTGTGCCCACTACGGCGGAGGTTAGGACGCGGGTACAGGAATACTTGGCGTCGCGGGAACCTTTTATAGCCGAGGAACCCTTGTTTTTGAGCAATCGAGGAAAACGTATCTCCATTCGAGCCATAGAGTTTATGGTCAAGACGTTGGACCCAGATCTTCACCCCCACCAGTTACGGCATACGTTCGTGCGGGGTCTATTGGACCAAGGGGTGGATTTGGTGACCGTGGCTAAACTGGCCGGGCATCAGGATCTCAATACCACACGGGCCTATGCCACCCCAACGCTGAAAAATATGGCGGATGCCCCAGAAGGCCAAAGACATAGCGGTTGCCAATCTTGAATTCGAGGGCCTCCCCCTTGTGCACTTCGCCTGCTTGCGTATCAAACACCCAAGGGTCCGCGTCTTTGTCGTAACGCAGGGTTCCCATTTTCATTGCACAAATCCCCTTTTTTCACGGTCATCTTACCATGAAACCCACAGAGAGGTTTGTCTTTATGGCGGACAGGAAATATTTTAGGCCGGGCCCTCGTGGAAGTCGAATCTGTGAATCCTTGTGTTCGCCTCGTTTCGGCGGACCGCCTCCAAATCAGTGTACAGGGCCTTTTCTGTATACGGGGGCAGGGTAATGTCTTCGGGTTCAAGCTGCACATACAGGCCACTGGATGGAATGGGGTGTCTGGGTTTGGGTGCAAAGTCCTCACAGGTCCTTCCCATTTGTGCTTCCGACGCAGTGGGCTGATGCCTAGCCCGACACCAAGGCGTTCCTTGGGATGTGGGGTCAAAAAAACGGCACGCACAACAATGTCCAATTTTGATTTGTAAAAAGGCTGCATTGGCTCGAAGTAAAAAGACATCCGTCCGCTCCATGAGCAGTAAAGCATCATTGCGAATCAGGCTTTGCAAAAACGTTCGATTCGACCAAAGGTTCCAGAGAACGACTGGATGGTTGGACCATTTCAGGGCCTTTAGTTCCTCTTGTTCCTCTGGGTCCGCATACGGGGGCAACGTCGTGTTATCCTTTAAGAGCACAGGCCCATAGAGAATTTTGGAACGGATCCCTTGCAGGGTGAGTGATTGGTACAAGGGTTTGACAATGGACAAGAGCATCAGGGCGTGGGTGATTTCATCGACGGTGTCGGCAAAGTTGGCATGGGAAAGATAGGAGAGCACTCCATGGATGGAATGCGCTTCAATTGCAGACTGATCCAAAAATTTCGCTAAGATTTCCCATTCACCGAGTCGACCCGCTTGCAAATTCCGCCATAAAAATGAGGCCTCGTATTGCGGCCCGTGATGTTCCTTGTCGAGTAAGGGGTCCCGATGTATCCAGCAGAGGCAAAGACGCTTTGTAGAGGTGGATTTTATTCCTCCTGCTCCACAAACCCAAATCTGCCTCTAGCCAATAGGTGCCTTGGCAGGGAGGCGGGCGAACCGTTGTTTCAGTGAGTACACGGCATTGTCCCGATATTCTAAGTACAAAAGTGTAAAGATCTGATTCCGAGAGGGCCTGCGCCAAGTAAAGCACCCCCAGCACCCTATCCTCGTAGGTCAAAGCGCTGTCTTGCAAGTCGAGTATCCTCATAGGAACTCCTCCTTTACTCAAAGGGGTGACAGACGGCAAAAAAAGCAGGGTTCCCAATCTAGCGAAAAGGGCCAAAGGTTCGATGGTCATCCTTTTTGAGGCGGGATTTATCCAAGCGTCTGATCTCCCGTTGGTTTCTGGCTTGTCCGAACGAACCTACAACGAGCCATACGAAAACTGAACCGAGAAAACGCAAAACCTCCCGTACACAGGTATCGACTGGCGCAAAATCGGACGGCTTATGATTTAAGTGAAACGGGAGTGCACATGGCCCACAAAATTCATGGGATTTCCACGCGACCCATCTCCGCAGAGGGACAGGTGAGCCATGGCCTCGGCCTCACGGAAATTCTCCTTCGCACTTTGCGCTCCCATGAGGGCCGTTGAACCATCTGTGGCAGGTCCTGGACACCTCTGTTGTTCAGATGCGGTTTTACGTCAAGGGCCAGGAGAAATTCACAGAAGAAAACTGGGAACCCTAGATCCAAGAAGACCCACAAAAGCAAGGCGAAAAAACACCCCCCTTTGAGAGAACCAATTCAGATAGAATAACCAAGCAGCAGTAGACTTAGGCGGGGGTCAGCAGACACCCGCTCGACCGTCTCCCGACAGCAAACGATCCTTTCTCTCGTAAAAAACACAGGGCTTTATTTTCTGGCTCAGGCTGCATAGCGAGAATGAAGGGGGTCGGCTATAATGAAGCTGAAAGCAGGTAAGGGAGCGGCGAAGATGGAACTATTGAGTCCAAAGGTGGATTTTATCTTTAAACGGATTTTTGGGTCCGAAGAAAACAAGGACATTTTAATCAGTTTCTTAAATGCAGTGTTTGAAGATTCTGGCCAGCCCCTCATCGTCAGCGTAGAACTGCTCAATCCCTTTCTGGAAAAAGATGCGCTGACCGACAAACAGGGCGTGTTGGATGTGAAGGCCAAAACAGAGACGGGCACGCTGTTGGATGTGGAGATTCAGCTACAGAATCACCAGGACATGGAGAAAAGGACCTTGTTTTATTGGGCCAAGATGTTTGAGGAGCAGTTGGAAGAGGGCCAGAGTTATCACAAACTGCATAAAGCGGTCACCATCAATGTGCTGGACTTTGATTATATTCTCAGTGACAAATACCATACGACCTTTCATTTGCACGAGGACACCCTGCCCCATCTCCGATTGACGGACCTGTTGGAGATTCACTTTGTGGAGTTGCGAAAACTGAAAGAACAATCAGTGGGCCTGGAGCGCCGCTTGGTGCGTTGGATGCTGTTTTTGACGGCAAAGACCAAAGAACGATTGGAGGAGTTGGCGATGGAAGAACCCGCCATGCAGAAAGCGTTGACGACACTGGAGTTTTTGAGTCAAGACAAGCGTACCCGTGAATTGTACGAACAGCGGCAAAAGGGCTTGCAAACCTATGCTGCGGACATGGAGGGGGCGAGGGAAGAAGGCCGGGAGGAAGGTCGAGAGGAAGGCCGGGAAAAGGGGGAACTTCTCCGAGCACGGTTGACTGCTCGAAATCTGCTGATTATGGGTCTAGATGTGGAGGCCATTGCCCAAGCCACGGAATTATCTGTGTCTGAAGTGGAACAAATCAGACAAGGAATGGACCTTTCCACTCTCCATTAAAATTCCTGCGGGAGAACCAGGATAGAACATTCAAGGTCTTCGAGCGGCCTTCTCCCATTGAAGGGGTTCGCTTGCTTATCTAGCATTGTGGGATGCTAAAAGGAAGGGCCGACAATGCGCTCAGTACCAGGTAGGATGACGGGGACACAGCGACCTGCATGGATTGTCTAGAGACGATCCGTGCAGGTCGCTTGCTAAGGTGCATGACATTCATTTCGACCGTCTCCCGACAGCAAACGATCCTTTCTCTCGTAAAAAACACAGGGCTTTATTTTCTGGCTCAGGCTGCATAGCGAGAATGAAGGGGGTCGGCTATAATGAAGCTGAAAGCAGGAAAGGGAGCGGCGAAGATGGAACTATTGAGTCCAA
>QXHL01000122.1 GCA_003584005.1 Alicyclobacillaceae bacterium I2511
CGCAGCTTATGCTCATGAAGATTTAATCCTCAGGATGTCAAGAAAATCCGTGGTACTCACAGGATTTTCGCGTTAATCCTGAGGATTATGTTTATCCTTCATCAATGAGTAGGATACTAATGGTAAATCCTCGAGGTGGGGTTACCATGTATCTGAGTTATGATGAAGCGGTTCAAGTTGGACTTAATGCATATCGCACACTTGAATATGCAAGCAGTTGCCTTTCTGCTTTCCGTGTTGCCTCTGGAGAATTCAGGGAATATTTAGAGGATAATAACCTTTCATATTCACCTGAACTTATACAACAGTGGATTAATGACAGCAAAAAGTACTGGAATCACAGTAAACTTAAATGCTCAAAAAAAGCGCTGCGTGTGCTGGCAGACATCATGGATCACGGTGTTATCACGACGAGTCTGCAAACGAAAATTCAACGTATGCCGCCCTACCGTCGACTGCCTAATTGGAGCAGCACATTACTGGACAACTATCTTGCGACAGTAAACTGCTCCTTTGGGACTTCGTATCTGACTCAGATAAGAAACGCTTGTGCACGTTTCTTTATATTTTTAGAACTTGCAGGAGTAACCCAACATTCTGAGATTACTCATGACATGGTGAAATTTTTCTTCACCCAGGAAATCCATATCTCAACAAAGGCTAAGGATCGATACGACAATGAAATCCGCCGTTGTCTCATGTACATGGCTGACCAGGGGCTTATTTCTAAAACCATTGGACTTGCACTTAACAAATTTGTTATTCCCGACTTAATCATTGTCGCGGACTTACCGGAGCACGAGAGCCATCGATTCTCGAGGTTTTTCAATGCTCCGGAGAAAGAGATTCTTCAGTCAAAGGCGAAATTTGATGCGGCTGCAATGCAACTGACCAACCTCCATGATTGTCGCCACTATTCGCCTTATATTCGAAAGTCGGATTTACAGGCATTGAGAGATTTTAATGTTTTTATGGATGCCAACCGATTCGCATATTCCAATGAATTAGCGCTGGAGTGGCTTGAGTTTCAGCGGGCAATATGGTCTCGTGTAAAGTACCTGACTTTTCGAAGGGTTCTTTTAAGCATTCATGAAATTTTACGCACAGGAACCCTGACGACCATTATTTTTTCTACTCATGATTCCAAATACTCACTGCCTGAATGGGGCAATGACTTGTTGTCCCAATACCTACAGGAGAGAAAACGGGAAGGTTGCGCCGCTTCCACCTTGGATATGATCAAGAATTCCTGTTCCCGGTTCATTGTATTTTTGGATCGTCTCGGTGTTATCAGTGAAAAGGGAATTACTCCTGAAGTCGTGAAGGATTTTCAAGCTCAGGATCACCATCGTACAGTGGCAGGAAAGAACGCTTATGCAATGAAAATCCGAGGATTTCTCCGATTTCTTGCCCGAAAGGGGTTGGTCACTGAGACCCTCGAATTGACGATATCTACCGAAATAGCTCCGCATACCTCAATCGTGACCACTCTTTCAGATGATCAAATCGATGCAATTTATACCTTTCGACGAAATGTCAATCGTCCGATTGGGTTGAGAAATGCTGCCATCATTATGCTAGGGCTGAGAATGGGGTTAAGAACATCAGACATTGCCAACCTCCAATTGGCCGACATTTCATGGAGAGAGGGGTCCATTTCTTTTATTCAGCAGAAAACGGGTGTGCATTTGAAATTACCATTGCCTACTGATGTGGGCAACAGCCTCTACCGTTACCTCCGTGAAGGAAGACCGCCAAGCGATTCTCCTCATGTCTTCGTTCATCACCGGGCTCCCTACTGTCGATTTGCAAGAGGGTCTTTTGGAAGGTTATTGAAAGCAGCGGTAGTCGTTCAGAGGAATCGCGAGGCCACACATGGTTTCCACGTAACCAGAAAAACCTATGCTTCCAAGCTTCTGGCAAATGGCACTCCTGTTCCCACCATCGCTGCTGCATTGGGCCATGTGGGCGTCGATTCTGTAGATGAATATCTGGCAACCCATGAAGACAACATACGCCAATGTGCCATTGGGTTAACCGGCATTGAATATGCTGGAGGGTTCGATCTATGAACAACGAGGAGTATCATAGCCCATTGGCTCCGTACATTTCAGGCTTGATCCGACAAAAACGGTCGAATGGCTATCGTTACGAATTGGAAGCGTATATGCTAAAACATTTTGACCAATTCTGCATTGAAAATGGCGATGATCATGATGGTTTGACAAGGGATCTGGTCATGGCCTGGGCTGAGCAAAGACCGACAGAAAGCAAAAATTACCGCAACCAGAGGGTCTCTTTTGTCCGGCAGTTAGCCCTGTATATGAATTCCTTGAATGTGGCGGCCTACATTCCTCGCACGTATGAGTCCAACGCCATTTCGGTTCCACACATTCTTTCCCTTGATGAACTCCATGCGTTCTACAAAGAGGTGGACAAATTTGTCCCTTGCCAGGCAAGATTTTTACGTTGCTCATTATCCTACAGTGTATTGTTCAGACTGTTCTACTGCTGTGGCCTGCGGTTATCCGAAGGCTGTCACCTCAAAAGATCCGCAGTGGACCTGGAAGATGGCCGACTTTTCATCTACCAGTCAAAGGGACATAAAGATCGCGTGGTATTCATGTCTGAAGACATGCGACTACTGTGCAAAAATTATGACAGACTCATGCAAAAATGGGTACCTGACCGGGAGTGGTTTTTCCCTGGCAGGAATGAAGCCAACCCATTTTCAAAAACAAGTATTGACAAAAAGTTTCGTGAGTTCTGGAATCTGACGCCTTATGCGAAAAACGTTGACAAAAAGCCCACGGTTCACTCTCTCCGGCACACCTATGTGGTGACAAAAATGAACGACTGGATGAACGAGGGCAAGGATTTTCAAACCATGACACCGTATTTGAGTCGGTATCTTGGACATACCTCAGTCAATGAAACACAATATTACTACCATCAGGTTGTTTCCGCCTTTGAGATCGTCAGAAAGCATGATCCCGTCGCAGACAGAGTCATCCCCGAGGTGATGCTCTATGAAGAATAGTCATAACAACTTGTTTTTCTCGATGACATATGAGTTTCTCGACATTTATCTGGTCAAGCAAGTGGGACGAAGTCCCGACACCATCGAGTCTTACAGAGACGCACTGACGCTTTTTCGAAGATATGTGCTGAACGAATTGAACGTATCCATCACCAAATTCACATTTGCCGATTGCACACGGAACTGTATCTTTGGGTTTCTAGATTATCTAAAAACCAAAGGGAACAAGACCGGCACACGCAACCAACGTCTAGCTGCGCTCAAATCCTATCTTTGGTTTGCCGCTGACAAAGATGTGACCTTACAATCCATCGCACTTGAAGTAAGTCGTGTTCCCCAGGTCAAAAACCCTGCGACTGAGAAACAGGTGCTTTCCGAGGATGCCCTGAATGCCATTTTCAGTCAACCAACTAATACCCATATGGGATTACGGAATCGAACGATTCTGATTTTGCTATACGATAGCGCTGTCAGGTTAGCAGAGATGTTGAACCTTCGGGTAGAGGATAGCTGCCTAATCGAACAAAATCCCTATATCCGCGTGATGGGGAAAGGCAGCAAGGAACGTGTTATTGCAATCCATGTTAAAACTGCGCAGCACATTCAGCAATATCTTGAGGTTTACCGCTCAAAAGACAATCCAAATACCGATCTGCTTTTCTACACCATTATTAAAGGCAAGGCTGGAAAGATGTCGGAGGGCAATGTAGAACGGTTCTTACAGCAGTATGCAGACAAGGCCAGAGAATCCTGTCCAGATATACCGGTACGTGTGCACCCACATATGCTACGAAGAACAAGAGCAACAAATCTGTACCAAAATGGGGTCGAACTTGCCCTTGTCTCCAGAATATTGGGCCACGCTTACCTCGATACCACCCAATTATATGCAAAACCTTCTTTGGCCATGATGCGCCAAGCGATGGACTCATTTATAGTTCCTCAGACGAAAGATGAAAAGCCCCTTTGGACCGGCTCTGAAGAGGAAATTGCCAAACTGTGTGGCCTTCGGTAAAAACATAATCCTCAGGATTACTACGAAAATCCTGTGAGTACCACGGATTCTCTTGACATCCTGAGGATTAAATCTTCATGAGCATAAGCTGCG
>QXHL01000123.1 GCA_003584005.1 Alicyclobacillaceae bacterium I2511
CCCACAATTGTGATTAGATTTGTATTCCATAAGAATAGTATATCGTAGCAATCAATCTGCTACCGATTTAAAAAGAACAAAACATTCGCCTAACGGCGAGCGCCTTAGTTCCCCAGCACTGAAGTGCGGGGCTTTACGGCGCGTTTGGTAATATACTACGAAAATCTAATGAAAGATCAGGGCAATGAGGTGCTTAATGTTAAAATTCCTCGTGAGATATTTGAAAACGTTTTAGACAGTATTGGAACTATGCTAAATGAGCAGGCAATAACAATGGCAAATGAAGAGGGTCCTGTTAAGGATTTTCTTCAAGCAAATCCTTTGCCTCCCCATATGAAAAAGCTATTACCTGATGATTTTAGGACATTTTCATTACTTCTTAACTCCCTTAAACAATGGGTTTCTGCTGAATCAGCTGCCACTGATAGATTTTTACTTGGAGGTACAGCTAAGGATACATGTAGAAAAGCGGTTGATAAATGCATAGTAACCGGTGAACATTTAGGTGAAAATAAAGATGAGGCTGGGCGAATGTGTCGCGGAGGGCAAACGCCTCTATATCCATAACCAAAAGATCGCCCTCGCCATTTTTGGTAAGATATACAGGCACACCAGTGGTTTTACACAACAATTCTTTTCGATATTTTTCTGTCTTATAACTATCCTCGACAATTTGCTTTTGTTATAATACAAATTACAACGCACCCCAGACTTACTAATCCAACATGTCGAGGAGCCAATGCCATGAAAACACCACTCACCCCTGTCAGTTTTCTTGCTCGCGCCCTGCGATACTATCCGGACAAAATTGCGATTGTGGATGAATCTCTGCGCTTCACCTATCGTCAGTTCGCAAATCGTGTCAACAAACTGTCTAATGTGCTGCTAGAATTAGGTATGAGACAAGGAACCAAAGTGGGCGTATTGTTACCCAATACCCACGTCATGTTGGAATGCTTCTTTGGCATTGCCCAGATGGGTGGCGTGCTTGTGCCCTTGAACACACGTCTCCAGGGTGCCGAGTTGGCATACATTTTGGCCCACAGCGATGCAGAAATTCTCATTGTGGATGGAGAATGGGGGGATACTGTCGCACAACTTCTCCCCAATCTACCGCAGATTCAGCACGTGATTCAATTTGAAAGCGGATACGGATCAAACCTACATGCCCTGAATTACGAATCATTGCTATCTACCGCTACAGCTACCCTCCCCCAGATAGAAGTGGACGAGGACTGGCCGTTGAGCATCAATTACACCAGTGGCACCACTTCTAAACCAAAAGGTGTTATTTTGACACATCGCAATTCATACGTAAACGCGGCAGACCTCATGTTTCACTTGAACATTCATTATGAAGACGTGTATTTACACACCCTTCCCCTGTTTCACGTCAACGGTTGGGGAGTATTTTGGGGTGTGACCGCAGTGGGGGGTACACAGGTGTGTTTGCGCAAAATTGTCCCCAGTGAAGTGTTGGAACTGTTTGTGAGGGAGCGCATATCCCTTGCCTGTGGTGCGCCAACCGTCCTTAACATGCTGGCCAACGCGCCCAATTTAGACTCCATCCAGATGGACACACATCCCCGTGTCGCCACAGCTGGTTCTCCACCTCCAGCAGCGATTATCGACCGTGTGCAAAAAGCTCTCCACATGGATATCATTCATATTTATGGCATGACGGAAGCAGCACCAATCATTAGTTTCTGCGAATGGCGCCCAGAGTTTTCGTCATTGCCGCCCGAACAGCAAGCTAAAATCAAGGCGCGTCAAGGAGTTTCTCTGGTTTTTTCAGGGACCACCTGCGTCGTGCGCGAAGATGGCTCAGAGGTGAACTGGAACAGTCGTGAGATAGGAGAAATTGTTGCACAGGGAAATGTCATCATGGCAGGTTACTACAAAGACCCGGAGGCGACCGCCAAGGCGATAAGAGACGGCTGGTACCACACAGGAGACCTGGCGGTGGTTCATCCTGATGGATACATTGAAATTGTGGATCGACTGAAGGATGTCATCATTTCTGGCGGTGAAAACATTTCTTCTGTAGAACTGGAAAGTGTGCTGTATGAACACCCTGCGGTGCAGGATTGCGCGGTTGTCGCAAAACCGGACGAGCGTTGGGGAGAAGTGCCGGTGGCTTACATTCTGCGCAAGCCTGGAATCTCTGTGACTGCTGAAGAACTGAATGAGTTTTGCCGTGATCGCTTGGCTCACTTTAAAGTCCCCAAAACGTATGAGTTTATCGATGATTTGCCACGTACTGCCACAGGGAAACTGCAAAAATTCCGCTTACGCGAACAAATTTGGCAAAATGAAAACAAGCGGGTCCATTGACCCGCTTGTCCCCCCCCCCCCCCCACCAAAAACCACACCCAAAGCTTGGTCCCACATGCCGCTGTGAGCGACAGCAGCAAGTGATGTAAATCCACGCAACTATTTTAACTGTATAGGATTTTGTCTAGTTCAAAAGGAGATGTACACACATTTTCTAGAGATAAAGAGGGGAGGGGAGACCTCATGCTGCTCGACGGATTGGAACGCTGGGCTATTGTCTTTCTCATCATCTTTGTACTGTTCTTCCTGCTGGTACCGGGACAGGCGTAATATCCATGAAATAGGTGTCGATTCATGTTTGCGTAAAGTTCACCGGAAACTGCACCCACTGTTTGAAACTGTGCTCATTATCTGAAACTGTACTCACTGTTTGGAGCGAGTCCCGCTATCGCCGTGCAGGAGTTTCTCCTGCACGCACCCCCCTCATTTAGCCATCCATGATTCTCTTGCAGAATTAATCGGCGAGCCCATATTAGGGACCACAGGTCGCTTATGGGCTCTTTCAAGCCACGGATCGTATAAATAAGCGTCCGCCAAGCCCTTATTCCAGCAAATTTGGTTCAAACACGGGGGAAAACGGCCAATAGGTGACTTTCAATCTCTTATTTTCGTTTCATCCCTCGTCATTGGATGATTTAGCGACTGGGAGGCCCTTAATTCCAGCACCCTAAAAATCGCCCCCTCTTCTGTTAAAGCCGGTCTCCACAATCCATTGAGTCAGAAGTCCCACCGGGGATTCCACCACGGCCCCCGCCGGGGTCCCACCTGCCTCCTGCCACCCCTCGTACCGCTTATTTGCCACCCGTCTTTTCCAGCGCCCCGAGACCGCGAAGAAAAGTGGTGATGAGTTTTTGATAGCTATCGTCGGTATCCAAAGCCATGCCAAAAGCCCCGGAGGCTTCCAGAGAGGTAAAACCATGCCCCAGTGCGCGAAATCCACGCACCCCATGAATCGCGTCCTCGGGACTGAGAGCGTATGCGGCCAACACCGTTAAAACTGTATCCACAATGGCTTGTGAAGCTTCTTGTACTTGGGAATCTCCCGGTTGGGGTGCACGCAGGGTAGCTGCATACACACCGGGTCTTTCTTTGGCGAAGGCACGATAGGCATGCAACATGGATGCCAGGGCATCGTCGGTAGCCTTACCAAGCGCGGCTCTCTGCAGGCGTCTATCCAATTCACGAATGCCGAACACAGACAATTCCCGCCGCAACCCGTCCAGGCCGTCGATGTGGTTGTAAAGTGAAGGAGTGCGCACGCCGAGACGAATTGCCATCCCGGACAGGGTCAGCTTCTCCAGGCCGATTTCATCCGCCAGTTTGCCCGCAGCTTCCACAATTGCAGTTCGGGTCAACCCAGGTCTCGAAACCACGTTACATCCGTCCCTTCAAATTTCTCTCCGCCCGTTCGATGGCCCAATCCATCGTCGCCCGTGGATTTGTCAGCACATTCCCATGCCCAACAGCTAAACGGGCAGGCCGCAACTCACGCAGGTGTTTTGCACTCTGTAGGGCGGTCGGCTTATGCCAGGTGGCCAGTCCGGAAATGGAAATAATAAACGCAACGTCCCCGCTACGGCAATTCCCCCTTGGGTCTGAAAAGCGTCCCCCGCAATCAAGGTTTCATCCCGAACGTCGAAAAACGCCACATGACCTGGGGTATGCCCTGGACAGGGGATGATTTCCAGAGAGCCCACCCTATCCCCCGT
>QXHL01000124.1 GCA_003584005.1 Alicyclobacillaceae bacterium I2511
GTCCCAGGCCCTCCAACACTGGCCCCTGTTCAATATGCAGCTCTAAATAGGCCTTGAAATCGCCTTTGTCCCGTTTGGCCTGCGCCAGCCCAGCCAGCGTCCGTCCCTGACTGACCAAAGCCTCTGGCAAGCTGATTCCGTCCACATCACGCAATTCTAACAGCGATTGCAGATTCAGTCGGCCTGTCATCGCCTTGCTGCCCAAGGTGGCCACCCCAAAACGCGCCGATTCCTCACCAGTAAAAGCAATCAATTCCAGCGGATGGCGTGTGCGGAGGCCCGCCTCGTTGAGCCGCTGCATCACCGCCAGCCCAGCCATGACACCGAGCACCCCGTCATACGCCCCCGCCTGCACCACAGTGTCCAGGTGGGACCCAAAGGCCACCACAGGCGCTTGTGCTACAGTTCCGTTGCGTCGTGCAATCAGGTTTCCCGCAGCATCCACCCGCACCTTTAGCCCTGTGGCTGTGCACAATTCCTGTAATCGCAGCCTAGCCTGTTGTTCCACCTCCGTGTAAACCAGCCGCGTCACGCCCCCCTCCGGAGTCGCTCCGTAAGCAGCAAACTCCTGCAACAGTTGCGTCACAGTGGACACAGAGGTGGCGGCCCGTAACATGGGTTCCATCCCATCCCCTCCTTGCGGATCGATTAGGCCAAAACCTTGCCCTTGGTTTCTGGCACCAACAACAATAGCGCCAGCGCAGACAACAGGTAGATGCCAGACAACAGTCCCATGGCCCAGGACAGCGAATGCGTCATGGCTAACGTCCCAATGACAAATGGCCCAAAGCCACCCACCGCCCGGCCCGTGTTAAAAATAAAGTTCTCTGCAGTGGAACGGGCGTGTGTGGGATAGTGCTCCGCCAAAATGGCGCCGTAGCCTCCCATCATGCCGTCCACCAGGAAGCCGAGGAAAAATCCCAGAAACAGTAACGACGTGGGGTTAACCTGATGAAAGAAAATCCAAACAATAACGGCCGATCCCAATTGAAATACGAGGTAAGTGGGTCGGCGTCCCCAACGGTCTGCCAGTTGACCAAAAACGAGAATTCCCACCATCATGCCGACAATCGTCACCAAAGTCCAGGTGAGGGATTTATTGAAGGGAAAGTTAAGTTGCTTGGCGAGCATGGTAGGTAGCCACGTCATAATGCCGTAAAAACCAAAGTTTTGCACACTCGTCATGATGGTTAACCCTAGCGTGGTCCCCGTGGCCCGTGGGGATTGAAACAGTTGGCGCAGTGGGAAGCCCTCGTCTTTTTTTGACTTGGTTTGCTGCTGCCACAAAGGCGGTTCCTGCAGATGACGACGACTCCACCAAGCAAACAATGCAGGCAGGGTGCCTACCAAAAAAGCACTTTGCCAACCAAAACGTGGCACCAAAAACATGGCACACAAAAGCGCAAGAATCATTCCCAACTGAAAGCCTACGGCGACCACAGCGGTGGCCCGAGACCGGTACTTACTCGGCCATACCTCACTCACCAACGTCATGCCAATGCCAAATTCTCCGCCCAACCCAATCCCGGCAATGAAGCGTGTGGCGTCCAGCCAAAATAGGTTGGTGGCTAAGGCTGTCAGCCCTGTGAAGACCGCGAAAATAAGGATACTCAAGGAAAAGGTCTTCACCCGTCCGTACAGATCGGCGAGAATGCCGAAAGCATAGCCACCCAGCACAGCGCCCATCAGGGTAAGTGTGGCCACACCACCAGCCTCTGCTGGAGTGAGGTGCAAACTCTTCATAATGAGACCCAAAACATACGAAATCACCATCAGGTCAAGACCGTCCATTGCATATCCCGTCATCGACGCCCACAAAGTTTTCCAATGATACCCGGTCAACTCTTCCGTGTTCCCCGACCGCACCCCCTGGGGTAGCTGGGGCGACCCGCCGCGAATCAATTCATCGAGCACAGCTTCTCCTCCTCCAAATTAAATCTTCAAAATTAAACCTTCCAAATTTACATCTATTATGAATTCTCCTTTATGAATTCTGATTTTACGCTATCCTCTGATAGTTTTCATTGTCTGCATAGACAAGTTTCAAACGCTCATTTTGTCCGAATTGGGGAATGACAAGGGGGCATGAAACGGTTCCGTTATGGTAGAAAACTTCCCACAAGTGCTACTCTGTTTCCCATCTTCAGGCAATCACTCCGAGTTGTATTGTTCCGCCATTCGCCCCTCCACAGCATTTGTGGACACAGCGGAGTGTAGCAAGGCAGCAATTTTCAGTCCCAAGTTGAGACGAAACTGACCCTCCGACTCACTCATCCGGCAGTCGGTAATTTCCTCCACCCGTTTGAGCCGGTATTTTAGCGTGTTGACGTGCACATACAGCGACTCCGCAGTAGCCTGGAGGTTGCCATTCTGACGAAAATAGGCCTGGAGAGTATCCTTCAGTTGGGTTTCATGCGTCCCATCGTAGGCCACCAATTTACCCACCGTTTCCTCATAAAAAGCGTTCCACGCTGGCCGCGAAATCCCCTCATTGAGCAGACGATAAACGCCCAGGTCTTCATACAAGACAATGCAATCCCGGCCCCACACTGGCCGTCCGAGATCAATCGCCTGCACCGCTTCCCGATAGCCTGTGCGCAACCCCTCAACCCCCGGATAGTGCCGCGACAGCCCCATGGTAAAAGTCACCCCAGGCAATTTTTGGCGTAGCCCAGCCTGTAATCTGGCGGCCACTTGCCGCCCCCATGTCGTCGCCGTGGAAATGCTTTGGTTCCCTGTGTAAGGGTAAAGAACCAAAAACTGATCCCTGCGAACCGCGACAATGGCCTGCTTGGACTCCCGTCGAACCACCGTCACAATACTTTGCAATACGTTTCGCTTGACCTCTTGAATCGCCACTTCCTCGCCTTCGTGCTCGGCCACAATGTGAGCAAAATTGTCAATATCAAGCACCAACACCACATGCGTTTGCGTCAGGTTCCAACCATACATCCGCTCTTTGTCTGCAATTTCCGCCTGCGATTGAATATGACCGAGCAGCACATCAGAAAGAAAATCGTTTTTGTACTTCTGTTCCACGTCGATGCGGGTTTTGGTTTTAAGTAGTTCCAGTGCCAGCAGAGGAATCACCCGCTCCATCAGGGTCACCGTGCCTCGCCGCAACACACCTGAGGTATTCCAACAAGTCAGGTTGCCCTGCAACACCCCCAACAGGATGATGGGGGCCACTAAACAAGGCACACTCTCCCCCTGGAGACGCCGCATCATAGGCAGCGGGCGCTTTGCCTGGAGCAAGGCTCGCCGGGCCGCCATGGGCAAAGGCAACAGCCGCTCGTCTGACTGCTTCCCCGACAGTGCAGCATAAGGATTATCCGCCGCTTGCGGATTATCCTTATCTGCCGCTTGCGGGCTCTTCACCACTTGTGGGTTATCTACCCGCTCCAAGGTGTTGCCTAGGGTCTCAAGGGAGTTGCCCAGGGGCTCCAAAGGAATGTCTGTCTCTAAAGGAATGTCTGTCTCCAAAGTCATGGGATGGCCTGTCCAAGTTTTCATGCCATCCAAAATCATTCCCCAGCCACGCCCCTCCATGGCCCACTCAGTGGCCCACTGAAAGAATTCCGCAAGCGAGTCGTCCGCTTCGGTGGCCCCAAGAATTTCGCTCAGTATCGGCATCATGATGTCAATATAGGTGACCTCCGGATTGAGTTCAATCAATGGAAAGTTGAGCAGATTTGCGGTATCCAACACCTCCTGGGGGATGCTTTCAATAAAGCGGTGCGTTTTCACCGCCAGACCCGCACAACCCAGGTCATTCAGTGAATACAGTAGGGACTTAAGCTCCAGAATGTTGTCCTTCAGTGCATATAGACTGGTGAGTAGCAACTCCTTGCCGTGCAGCCAACGAATGACATCGGGAACCTCCATCACGGTCACGTATTCAATCGGTCTATCCAACCC
>QXHL01000125.1 GCA_003584005.1 Alicyclobacillaceae bacterium I2511
GAGCTTGGCGTGGACGCGCAGTGGGACCTCGAATTGCCTGTGGAGGTGGAGTTAAACCAGGCCTTATCCGATTTAATGACACGGCTACAAGATGTCAAACGGCTGGAAGTTCGTCCGGAGCCCGCAGGGTTTCATGGCCAGTTGCGGCCCTATCAACGAGTGGGATCCTCATGGTTGACTTTTTTGCGTAAGTTTGGTCTGGGGGCGTGCCTGGCGGATGACATGGGGCTTGGCAAAACGGTGCAATTTATCGCCTACCTGTTGGAAGCACGCAATCAGCGGCAGACGTGGGCGGAGGAGACGCAGCAGGCGGCGGACGCGACTTTGCATGAAGCACAAGATAATGCAACTCCGCAGGAGACACAAGCGGACGCAACTGCGGATGTCACCCAGGGTCGGGCACTGCTGATATGTCCAACATCGGTGATTGGCAACTGGGAGAAGGAACTGGCCCGATTTGCGCCTGATTTGCAGGTGTATACCCACTACGGATCGAACCGAAAAAAGGAAGAGGACTTTCGCCAACAGGCGGCGGTGGTGGACTTGGTGGTGACGACGTACGCGTTGGCCCATTTGGATGAAGCACATCTGGGCAGCGTGGTCTGGGAATCCATTTGTCTCGACGAGGCCCAAAATATCAAAAATGCGTACACGAAACAGGCCGCGGCCATTCGACGTCTCAAGTCCGGGCACCGAATTGCCATGACGGGAACGCCTGTAGAAAATCGGCTGACGGAGTTGTGGTCCATTTTTGATTTTTTGAACCCCGGTTATTTGGGGAGTTTGAACCACTTTCGCAGCCACTTTGTGAACCCCTTGGAACGCACGGGCGACGTGGAGTTAACGCGATTTCTGCAGCGACTTGTGCAGCCCTTTTTATTGCGGCGGGAGAAGCGTGATCCGGCCGTGGAATTGGACTTGCCGGAGAAGTCGGAGTCGAAGGTGTTTGTTCCACTGACGGCGGAACAGGCCGCCCTGTACGAGGCCACCGTCCAGAAAATGATGCAAGACCTGGACCGTTTGTCTGTGATGGAGCGGCGGGGGACCATCCTGACCACATTGATGAAATTGAAGCAAATCTGCAACCACCCGGCTGTTTTCCTGAAGGAGGAGATGGGTGGAAGTGCTGCGGCCCATCCAATGAGGTCGTTGATTTCCCGCTCTGAGAAGCTCGAAAGGCTGTTAGAGATGGTCACTGAATTGCGATCCGAAGGGGATCGGTGTCTGATTTTTACTCAGTTTGTCCAGACTGGCCGATTGCTTCAACGGGTCCTCGCACACGAGCTTGGCGAGGAGGTGCTGTTCTTGCACGGTGGGGTGAGTCAGTCGCAACGGGAGGAGTTCATCGCCAGCTTCCAGGCTGAAGCCGGGGCAAGCCGGGATGGGCCGGGGGTGTTTATCTTGTCCTTGAAGGCTGGGGGTGTGGGTCTTAACTTAACGGCGGCCAACCACGTCTTCCACTTTGACCGCTGGTGGAATCCGGCTGTGGAAAACCAGGCCACAGATAGGGCCTATAGAATTGGCCAACAGCGCCATGTGCAGGTGTTTAAGTTTGTTACGCTGGGCACCTTAGAAGAGCGGATTGACGAGATGCTGGAAACGAAACAGTCGCTCAGCAATCAGGTGATGGGCTCTTCTGGGGAAAATTGGATTACAGAAATGTCCACAGACGACTTGCGCACTGTGTTTGCACTGAGACGGGAATGGGTGGAGGGGTAAAAGATGTCAGACAAATCAAATTCAGCAAAACCAAATCCAGCAAAGCAAAAGGACTTGCAGCAGGGGGGTGTGAAGGAACAGGGGGTGGGCAGAAAAAGAGCTCCCAAAAAAGGCAAAGCATCTGCGCCGCTACCGCCTGCCAGCACCGCTTTTCCAGATAGTGCAGCGGTGTGGCAAGAATTTTTTCGCTGCATCGCCCAGGAGTTTCGCGAGGAATGAGGGGGTATGGTACTGAATAACGGCAGATCCACCACATTATTGTGCATTTAGTCGGGTCTATATATTAAGATATCATAATATGTTATAGTGGGATGGGTGTAGGAGCTTTCCCGAGGAGTGTTTGAAATGGTTGATCTGGAACTTCACGTAAGTCTCCCTGACACAGGGGTGCAAACAGGTATCTATGCAAAATTTTTTCATGGCTTGTCCAATCCGACACGGCTTCGGATTGTGGAAACACTGCTCGACGGCGAGAGGAGTGTGAGCCAATTGGTTCAAACGCTCGGCGCCACGCAAAGTCAGGTGTCTAATCAATTGGCATGTTTGAAATGGTGTGGCTACGTTACTTCTCGCCAAGACGGGAAGTATGTGTTGTATCGTATTTCTGACCCAAGGGTCCGCACACTGCTTCAACTTGCACGGGAAATTGTGGCTGACAATGCGGAACACATCCAGTGCTGCACACGGATGTAAATCACTTGCTGAAAATCGCTTGTTGAAAATCACTTGCTGTAAATTACACAATCAGAGAAAAATACAGGAGGCCCATTGAATGACAGAACAGAGTAAGCAAAAAATTCGACTCAGCATTGAAGGGATGACCTGCACGGGATGTGAACGGCATGTGACCCACGCACTGCAAGGGGTTGGTGCAATCAACATCGCCGCCAGTTTTCAGCGGGGGGAAGCCATTTTTGAGCTGGCCAATCTGGAACAACTGAATGCCGCGAAAGACGCGATTGAAGCATCAGGATATCAACCGAAGCAAGCCGAGGTATTACGAGAGGAGCGGAATACGCACGTTGTCAATAGTTCTGAACCCTTCGATTATGATTTGCTCATTCTCGGTTCTGGGAGTGCTGCTTTTTCTGCGGCCATCCAGGCGGTTTCCTTTGGGGCGAAGGTGGGAATGGTGGAACGGGGCACACTGGGGGGCACTTGTGTAAATATTGGCTGCGTTCCGTCGAAGACCCTGCTCAGAGCGGGGGAGTTGCAACGCTTCGCCACACATCCTCCGTTTCAGGGACTACAGACTACTGCGGAACCTGTGGATTTGGCACAACTGATGGATGGGAAAGATGAACTGGTGGGCAATCTGCGACAGCACAAATATGTGGACCTGATTGATGAATACGGCTTTCAACTCATTCGGGGCGAGGCCCGTTTTGTCAATGAATGGACTGTGGAAGTCCAAGGCCAACAAATTACGGCGCGGAATTTTTTGATTGCTACCGGGGCTTCGCCCATGATTCCGGACATTCCAGGCCTGAAAAATGTAGATTACCTGGTAAGTACCACCGCTTTAGAGGTTAGGGAACTCCCTAAGCGACTTGCAGTGATTGGTTCTGGCTACATTGCCTTGGAGTTGGGTCAACTCTTCCACAACTTGGGTTCTGAGGTCACGCTGATGCAGCGGAGCGCCCGGGTGTTAAAATCCTATGATTTAGAAATCTCTGAGGCACTCACACAGGCTTTGACTGTGCAGGGGCTTCAGCATTTGACGGGTGTAACCTACCAGCGGATTGAGCAGGATGGGGATGTCAAGCGGGTGTACCTCACGATAAACGGCGAAGAGCGAGTGGTGGCAGCGGAAGCACTGCTGGTGGCAACAGGGCGTAGGCCCAACACAGAGGTGCTGAATCTAGATGCGGCAAACGTAAAGCTGGGAGATCGCGGCGAAGTGGTTGTGGATGAGTTTCTCAGAACGAGTAATCCGCGGGTGTATGCCGCTGGAGATGTCACCCTGGGCCCGCAGTTTGTCTATGTG
>QXHL01000126.1 GCA_003584005.1 Alicyclobacillaceae bacterium I2511
GGCTCCACCAGTGGTTGCACTTGCCGCCGCCGTAGAACCGGGTGGCACTAACAAAATTGATTCTCCAGCTTGCAACCCGCCCGTCACCTGCACGTCATTCGTGCCAAACAAACCAATCTGCACGGGTTGGAAGTAGGTCCCTGCTGGCGCATTGCCGAAGTTCCCGCTCGTCTTAGCCTTCCCTGTCTTGGCTGTGGCGTTGCCACCCGCGCTGCCACCGATGCTACCACTGGCGCTGCCGGAACTGGTACTGGCGGCCGCCTTCCTGCTGCCGCCGTTGGCATGCGCTGCACCCGTGCCACCCGCTGTGGCGGACTTATTGCCAGCTCCACTCCCCGCACCGCCGCCAAAGAAACTTTCACCAGCCGGACGGGTCCCCTCGACATACACGCCCTCCAGGTTTCCCAGCGTCACCAGAGAGGTGGCAGGCACCGTCAACACGTGGGTCACTGTGTTTGTTTGAATGGTGGCGTTGACGCTCATTCCGTTCAGCAATTTTGGAGAGGAATTAGCAATATTCGCCAACACCGTATATTGGGTGACATTATTGCTGGTGACCGGTTGCGGCTGAATTTCCGTGATTTTACCGTTGAATGTTTGATTCGGCAGTGCGGTTACCGTAAACGCGACCGGATCGCCCACGTTGACCGAACCAATGCTTGTTTCACTGACACTGAGGTTCAGTTCTAGTTGGCTCGCATTGCCCGGTTGGATTACAAAAAGCGGCTGTGACCCAGAAACTGCCTCGCCCGCAGCCCCATTCACCTGCAGCAACACCCCGTCTATCGGTGCGGTGAGCACCGTCTGTTGCAGTGCGGTTTCGTCGGTGTTTAACGTGACTTGGGCACCCTGCAAGGCCGCCTGGGCCACCTGTACAGAAGCCTGGGCCGCCTGAATACTGGCGGCGTCTGGCGGCTGCTCCGCCTCCTGTAAGGCCGCCTGTGCCTGTTGTACAGAAGTTTGGTTTTGAGTGACAGTATTCTTAGCTTGGGTTACCGCCTCTTGCGCCGACGTCTGATCATTGTATACCGCTTGCGCCTGTTGCAAATTTTTCACAGCCGCGTTATAGGCCTCCTGCGCCTGGGACACGCTCGATTGAGTGGAAGACTGCCCGCTACTAAGCGCAACCTGGGCCTGGGCCACTGCGGCTTGGTCCTGCTGCACGACTTGTTGTGCAGTCTGCAAAGCTTGGTAAGCAGTGTTAGCCTCCTGGTAGATCTGCTGTGTGGTAGATAGCTCTGTGGTATAGGGATTGGAACCCACATAGGCCTGCTGTGACCACGACTGATATTCGGACAGTGCCGACTGATAGGATTGGTAATCTTGCTGTACCTGGGCGGCAGTGACATTGCCGTATTGCTGTTGATCCGTTGTTAAGGTGGCCTCATCGCGGGTCAGATTTTGCTGTGCGGTGGTCAACTGTTGTTGATTGGTCGCCGCTCCGCTGGACACACTTGTTTGAGCCGACTGCAAAGCTACTTTCGCCTGACTTACTGCATTCTGAGCACTCACCACAGCCTGTTCCTGTGTGGTCCGGTCGTTATAGGCGGCCACTGCGGCTTGGTATTGCAACTGTGATCCTTGCAGTGCTGCCTGTGCATGGGCCACGTTGGCTTGTGCTGCCGCAATCGTAGCGGCCGTCGGCCCTTCTTCTGCCTTAGCCAAGTTTGCCTCGGCAGTGGCCACATTGCCTGCTGCCTGTTTTACTTGTACCTGTGCAGAAGCCACCTGTGTCTGTTGATTCGTACTGTCCAGGGTGGCCAACACCTGCCCCGCCTTCACATGGTCCCCTGGTTGAACATTAAGCGTCTTCAACAGGCCAGTGCTGGCGTTGGCAAAACTCAAATTAACTGTGGTCACCGTCTGCAGCGTACCACTGGTGCTGGCCGTCTGTGTCACACTTCCATAGCCCACCGTGTAGAGGGGTTCTGGCGCTGCCGCGCCTGCCGTCAGGTTTCTTTGAAAAAAGTACCCGGCCGTACCCAGTACCACGAGTGTAGCAATCCCCCCGTATATCCACCGTTTTCTCTTCAGTGTACGCCCCAGTAGCCGTCCTTTGGCCACCGCTACATTTACGCTCATTCCCGACACTCCTGTTCTGTTTGTGGGTCAAAGGTTTCATCTTCCTCGACCACCTGCAAGAGCGCCTCAACGCCACAGTGCAACTGCTGCTGATTTGCTTTCGTAAGGCGGCCCACCCAGGTGCGAAACATTTCCTCGACTACGGGCTCCATAAACTTCCCGTTCCACCCTTGTGCCTGAGGTGTCAAAAATAGTTGCGCAGTACGTCGATCCCGTGGGTTTTCTAAGCGCTCCAACAACCCCGCCCTTTCATAACGACGCACCATGCTGGAAGTAGTGCTGTGGGTCAGTCCAACGTGGTTGCTTAACTTCCGAATGCTCAACCCTGGGTAACGGCGAATCGTTCTGAGTACCACAAAATCCACGGGTCGCAGCGACTCTGGCAAGACCCGTTTAACACGTTCTGCCCGGACCTTCACGCGCACACGACGTTCCGACACCTGGAGCAGCCGCGCAAGCAAGTCCGCCAGGTCCCGCATTCCATCTCCCTCTCTCTTTTGTAACGAAAGTCGTATGTTTGACGGAGTAAGTATAGAAAAGGAAGATTGAAATTAGCTTTAAAAGGTCCCGATTTTGCACATTCCCGTGTGGGACACAAGAGAAGAGTATGGAAGGCTATGGATGAACACGGCTGTGGATGGCCATGAATAGCCATGGATGGCTGTGGATGAACACGGCTGTGCGGTCCTGCCACACCAAATGCCCCCTTTCCACAGAAGCAAACAACATAAGATGGTCCATCAAAACGTTTGCGTTCAAAGGGGTGTGGACCATGATTCGAAAGGCGTGGTATGCAGTTTGCCAAGGGGACAGTGTTCGAGAGCAACCTATCAAAGTAACGGTTCATGGACAGGACTTTGTGATTTTTCGGGATTCTCAGGGTACACTACACGCCTTTCACGCATACTGCCCACATCGGGGTTGCGACTTGTCGTTAGGCACGTGGGACCATGAGGAACTGCAGTGTCCGTTTCACGGGTGGCGATTTAATACTAAGGGCGCCTGTGTCCACATACCAGCAAACCTGCGTGGCAGCCGCGCACCCGCGAGGTCCGCTCTTCCCTCCTATCCAGTTGCGGAACATGCTGCACTGGTGTGGATTTATACGCTCCCCCATGTGGAGGACACCCAGTCAATGCCGGAGTTTGTGACTTTCCCCGAGCTTAACCAACCGGAATGGGCGGTTTCATTTTTTGATGTTACATGGCAAGCTCACTTTACGCGCGTCGTGGAAAGTGTACTGGATGTATCACACCTCCCCTTTGTACACCCGGACACCACTGGGGATGTGGTTCCCGTGGTGGATGGCCCAGAGTGTAGCGTCAGAGACCGCGGAATTAAAATTCATCCCAGTCCATTTGCACC
>QXHL01000127.1 GCA_003584005.1 Alicyclobacillaceae bacterium I2511
TTACCACCCCCACCCCCATTCCCAACACCCCACTGCCGCACACGATGAGGATCCATTCCCCGCCATTCCAGGTCATCTGATAGAGCAGCATCCCCACAATCATCCCCAGAAGTCCGCCGCGCGTTATGGCCTGGAGACTGAAATGGCTCATCAGCGGCGCGGTGAACATACTGCCCGCCGCCCATCCAACCGGCAGGGGCAAAATCGCCAGCCCCACGGCCAGCGGTGCGAAATGCCAGGCCGTGTACACCCAGAGAGGAATGACAATGACGGTGGCATAGAGCGTGCCACTCGCCACTAACGCCAACAGGCTCGGAGGCGTAATTCGTCGACTTTTGAGCCAAGAAAGAGGAACAAGTGGATTCACTGCGCGTCGTTCTACATTCCACCATATAATGCCCAACCCTAAGGCGGAGAATAGCAGAATCCAGCCTACCGCCGTGTGAGGAAATTGCTGAAAAGCCGTGATGGAGCTGAGTCCCGTGGAAAGCCACGCGACGAGCCATAAAGCACCACGCCAATCCAATCGCATGGCTCCTGTTGGAGCCCTCGAGGTCTCCACAGGGCCCATCACGAAGAGCGCTATTAAACCTACAGGCACATTGATGAGAAACAGGAACCTCCAGGAAAGCCATTGCGCAAACAGACCCCCCAATGTGGGACCGAGCAAGCCCGCGAGTCCCCACATTGCGCTCAGACGCCCTTGCATCCTGACGCGTTCCACCCCCTGGTAGTACTGGCCCATCATAATGAGTCCGAGCGTCAGAATGCCGCCCGCCCCGGCACCTTGCATAATCCGCGTGCCAATAAACCAGCTCATTGACTCTGCGACGGCGCTACCCACAGAGCCTAAGAGAAAGAATCCGATGCTCCACCGATAAAGAATTGCAGGAGAATAGTGATTGGATAGGCTGCCCACCAGCGGAGTTAAAGTGGTCGCGGCCACCATAAAACCTGTTAACATCCAGGGGTACAAATTCAGTCCTCCCAGGTGTTGGACAATGGTGGGACCGATGGTGCCAACGACAGTGCTGTCCCAAGCAGCAAGAAATGTCGCCAGGAGCACGGACAGTGCGAAACGCTGTGCCGCGCTCATGCGTGGACCTCTGGATGGCAAGGCCTGACTCCGTCGAGGGCCAAGCGCATGGGAAGCGACACGGCAGTACGCAGACTCTCACCCCGGCGGATGCCCCAAACCATCGCAATCAAATAAGTGGATAGCAGATGGTCGACGGCCTGGCTGGTTGTGAGATCATGGCGCAGGGCTCCTGTAGCCTGCGCCCGAGCGACCAAGGGCCCAAATAACTGTTGCAGCGCGGTTGGTTGGCCGTCATCCCAGGGTTCGCCGAGCAACTCGGCCTGGACAATATCCAGCACGAAACCTCGGTCCTGCTCCACCACTGCCGTTAGCGTGTCGACCGCCTGCTGCAACCCTGGTAACGGAGCGAGGGTCAACCAACCTGGCAAAGAAGGCATCAAGGATTCTGTCAACCAGTCGACGTAAGCCCCAAAAATTGCGTTCTTCGTAGGAAAATGCACAAAAAATGAACCCTTGGATACCCCGGCCGCTTTTACAATCTGGTCAACCGATGTGGCATCTACCCCTTGCGAGCGAAACAATCTCAGTGCGGTATCAAAAATTTTTCGGCGGGTCTGCACTTTTTGTTCTTGGCGTATGTTGGACATCCATATCCCTCCTCGGACTGATCATACCAGAAAAACGACTACAGTCAATGATTATAGTCAGTGACTGTAGTCATTTTTTGAATGCAACCAGACCAAGAACGAGCGTGCTCTGAAACGTCTGCAGAAAGCCCTTGAACTAGAACAAAAGTAAACGAACTCGAATGAGATGCGGCCATGTAACAATTTAAGTTTACTTTAGAGGCTATGTGGAACGTCGCGCGATTGTTTTAAAACAGCAAATGAATGTGCAACAACTGCATTACCAAAGTGCCGCCACCCCCACCCACTAAAACCAAAATACCACCAGCCACTAAAAATAATAACCATAACACATACCGCTCCATCGTTTTCATACTGGACACACCTCCTCGTTCATTCTCTTTGATACCTATTATACGCCCATTTTCACAGACAATTTTGTAAATAGCCAACCCATGTACGGCACAACCACGACCCAGTGCGTGAATCCCGCGGGGAGTCGTGGTTTTTTTGTTTTGCTATGATTGCGTTCCTTTCACTCGCCCATTCCTCGGGTCTCCGTTTGGCGGAGGGCTGTTCAATTTTAAACGAGCTTTTCAACGATACAATGAGGTTGAATACCTTGTGGTCCGTTGTTGTCTCTTTTGGATCCACATTGAAAAAACCATGCCTTATAAATCGGTATTTATCCTGTATCTGCAATTGCTTTACGCCGCACAGGGGGTGTACATAATTTTGATACCTACATACCCCGTTTCCAGCACAGCTATGGAACTCTCACATGCCAAGAAACAACCACGATGTGATACGATAGTCTCGATGGCATCATGAAATCATCAGGAGGAACGTCAACACATGTTTCGACTACGGGGTCACCATCTCTTATGCTTACTTGGATACCGTGGTATGGGGTACTCGCAACCGTATGTAGAGAATATGACCCGCATCCACCAAACCTTGCGCACGACACCCGACACGGAGGTTCTCCTCGTGGCTGGAGCGGATGATCTATGCGATAAATTCCCAATTTCTCAAACATATCACTGTGACGATGTCAACATCCACGTGCGGGACGCCGCCATCCTTGCCAAACTCCAGCTTGAGATTGGCCAACAATTGACTTGGGCAGCAATTCAAAATCGCATACAGGGGGACATTGTACCAAAAGACGTTGCAAATTTTTGCAGCACCTGCACATGGCGGTCCTATGGGGTATGTGAAGAGGGGGTTGAAGAAATCAGGGCTGGCAAAGGTCTGCGAGTGATTGAACGTTAACCCCGTTATAAAATGCAAACACAACCCAGCCCGCACATGGCAAGCTGGGTTTCTCACAGATAATTGTCGGGGATCTTGAAGAATCACACCATGATTTTGCAAATATCGTTTGTAAACTCGACCGGATCATGGATGGGCAGTCCTTCAATAAGCAATGCTTGATTGTATAACAGATTCGTA
>QXHL01000128.1 GCA_003584005.1 Alicyclobacillaceae bacterium I2511
CCCCATCCCTGTCTGCTGCGGACCTTGTGGATTTGTTCCTGTCGGACACACCTAAACGCCACCCCTTTGCAGTGATGATTCTGACGAATTACTTCCGTCCCCCATATTTAAACACACTTATTCCATTGTTTGCTGGCCAGACCAAACACTGCCGCCAAGGGCACGTGGGACCTGACAGTAGATATGCCTAGAGTACTTTCAGTATAATTAACTTGTACCCGGAGGAGGTTAAGACTTGAATCTCCCGAATACGCTCACCCTGTTTCGCCTTGTTCTCATCCCTGTTTATCTGGAGGCCTTTTATGGCACGGCCAGTCCGCACAAGGTGCTGGCACTCCTCATTGTGCTGGTGGCGGGGGCGACAGACGTGGCCGATGGCTACATTGCGCGCCATCGTCATGCGCAAACACCAGTGGGCCAATTACTAGACCCGCTGGCAGACAAACTGATGATGGTGGCCGTCTTGTTTTCGCTTTTGGAAGCTTCGCGAGTCTCCTGGCTGGCAGCGGGCCTGCTAGTTTTTCGGGATGTGGCGATGATTCTCGGCGCCACCTTTTTCTACTTTCAAGGCAAACGGGCGGTCCCCAAGGCAAATCGCTGGGGGAAAACCACTACAGTGTTTTACTACCTGAGCATTTGCTCCATCATCCTCGCCTGGCCGGACCAAAGTTTCAGTATCAGCCTGCTTTGGTTCACGGTGGTGCTGTCCTATGTAACCACCCTGCTCTATGTGGTCCGCATGAAACTCATGGATATCAAGCACCGCTTGCTGTAAATTCCTCGCATACGGCTACACGGTGGGTTGTTCCCCTGGGCATCCAGCCGCGCGGTTTCACAGACCTCTGGGCACAGAGGTCTGCGTCCGCACCGCATTGCTTGTCCAAAAAGGGAAGTTCTGACCCTGTTTGGACAACCTCTTGAAGCCAAAGAGCAGTAATATCCCACACCTATGGCAACTCCGGCGGTCCCCCACACTGCGTGACACATGGGCGCCTTGGGTCTGGCCACCATGCTCAGGCGCGCGCGCATGGCGGACAGACCCCGCAAATTAGGTTCGTCCGGATGTGGACCTTAGTGTGGTCCCAATGGGTCACAGTATGTGGGAATCATTTACCACCTCGTAACGCCCGCTCCGACTCGTTGTGTGAAAGCCTATTCCAGTCGTCTGACTACAGGGTTTGGCGCAGCTTTTGTAAGCCACGCTTGCGCCACGTTTTTACAGTTTCCGTACTTACACCGGTGGCCTGGGCAATCTCGCTGACTGTCCAGCCGTCCATTAGGCCAAGGATGGCCAGCCGCTCGCGGGGGCTCAAAGGCGTCCCTGCGAGCCACTCGGCCACCTCCACCGCGCCATAGCCGCGTCGCCCATCGTCGCCACCGCCAGCCAGCGGATCTAGCCGCAGTTCCCGCCTGTCGCCGGGATTCCTGTTTGTGCCTGCGGCGTCTGTCCCCGCCTGTCCGTCCAGCCCCATGGATACAGGCCTCGCACTTAACACTTGGTCCCACAACGCTGTTCCTAGTCCCCCATTGTCCCCGCTGTGCGAGTGCAGGCAGCGCTTGTCGTGCCGCCACTGGCGTCGCATGGCCGTCCGGACTTCACCGCGGACTCGCGCCTTCGCGTAGCCGGGAAAGGGGATGGCGAGGTCTGGGTTAAAACGCTGAATGGCCCCTAAAAAAGCCAGTGCCGCCTCCTGCAGGGCATCCTCCGCGTTGCGCCGGCCATAGCGGGCCGCCGTAGCCTGCAATAGGGGGGTAAAGTGGTCCACCAACACATCTCGTGCCGTCAAATCTCCACCTTGGGCTCGCTGGACCAAATCATTTACAACCTCCGCCGCTAAAAATTCGTTGTCCATTACACTGTCCCCTCAGGGGGAGACCGGTCTCCCAGGTTTACGCGCACCCCGAGAATAGGGCCAATGGGGGAGACAGCCAAATCGTGTTTTGGTCCCGTTTTTGCAGGTGAGACACCCAGGTCCTGCAAATTTTAGGGAGGACATCAGGACTACCTACAGGCTCCGTTCGGACCGGTCCGGTTGGCAAGTGTACACAAGTGTAGACATATGTAGACTGGCAAAATTGTCCTATTTATTAATAGCTCGAATTGGGGATTGGAGTCAAAAGTTTTTCCTGATATGTTTACATTGAAAATTTACAAATCTTCGCCAAGCAATGAGATTGAAGGGGGAATGTGAAGCAATGGACCAAATCCAAGATGTGGACGCCTACATATTGCGCAAAGAATGGCCTGCACCCAATAGCTGGTTGCCTTATATTAGCGCCTGTATACCAGTGGATGTACCCAACATCGGGGCCATGACAAAAGTTATTTTAGAGAACGGGTATGAGTTTTTTATTGGCATGAGCGCCGCCGCAGTTTGCCGCGCTGTTGTCCAACGCTACTACGGCGGCATTGAGGCTTTGCGAAAGTATTGGAAGAAGTTTAACCGGCACACCCAGTCTGTACCGGTCCCGATTGCGGCCCGGGCGCTCAATCTAATGCCAATTAAGTTACGTCGCCATCCACAGGGCAAAAACGACGGAACCATGGGTTGCATCGCAGACCGCAGCATAAAAATGGTGAAGGAATTGCCAGGGGTGCCCAACCAAACACACATCCTCTTGGCAACAGGTCACAAACTTGTAGCGCAAATTTCCTACCCAGGGTTTGTAAACGCGTTCAACCAGGCAAAACTATTTACCGTCTATTTGCAACAGGAAGGTGTGTTGCCCTACTATGACCCCACACACAACACAGGGGCATCCCCTTTTGTACTCGGCGGTCCCACAGACAACCCCTTCCCGCCGCAAAGCTTTTGGCCCACCTACCCCCCCACAACGTTGGAGGCGGGGCCTAGCCAACCGTACGGGGCCAAATCCTCGCGGGTCAATCCAACCCCATCAAGTAGCAGTATGCCCCCATCAAATCCACGCTACCTCACTTTTTTAACCGATCCAAACGTGCTACCGCCGCTGTCTGGCGCACCGCCCAAAGGTCCGCCTTACAAGTATTAACC
>QXHL01000129.1 GCA_003584005.1 Alicyclobacillaceae bacterium I2511
GATGTTCAGAGGGTGTCGCCGTGAGGCCTACATCGATCAGTTAGCACTCTACATCGCAGAGTGCTAACACCACTGTTTATTTTACATATCTTTTGGTTCACGTCAATTCTGCATCCTTTTATTACATCCAACCCACCAAATGAGATTTACCCATAATAACGGATTTGTCCATGAGATGGTTCCCACAGTTCTAAGCGGTCGAACCGTCTTATGAAAATAGCTAAGAACGCTAGGAACAAGGCGCGACCTCTACACGAGTAGAGAAAAATGCGGCTCCTCCTCCCATATCCGACAGTCGTTGGGGTGTCAGTTGATTGACCGCCTGCATCCCGGAAAATTTGTCGTCCCACCAAAGGCCTTGAGTCACCACCACACCAGGGAGAACATCTTGGCCCACCTGCACCAACAGTTGGATTTCTCCTCGCTGATTCCAAACTCTCACAATATCGTGGTTGTGAATGCCTCGGACCGTTGCATCATCGACGTGCATGGTCAAAGCAGGTTGCTGTTCTGGCACCTGCAAACTTTCAACATTGCCAAAAGTAGAATTGAGAAAATGATGATTCACGCTGGGTACAAACCACAGGGGGAAGCTTTCGTCCTCGCTTTCCGCTTCGTTGCTCTTTACTTGCTGGCTTTTCGCATCGGAGGATTGCAGGGTTGACGAAAATAGTTCAATTTTACCCGAAGGCGTTAATAGTCCCTGTTTGAGTATTTCTAGAAAGGGAGGCACCTGTAGCTTCAACCAGCCACGTTCTTCTAGCATCTCGTAGGTGATGCCCTGTAAATATGGATTGTTCGTTAGCAATGCTTCCCGAATCATGTCTTCTTCTGTGACCTGAAAGGCGTCCTCCGCGAATCCCATGTGGGCCGCCAATTCCTTGAACAACGTAAAGTTGGACTTGGCTTCACCCTGTGGAGGTAAAATAGGTTCCTGCAAATTCAGATATAGGTGCCAATAGGATGAATATAGATCACGATTTTCAAACGAACTTGTGGCAGGTAAAACCAAATCGGCATAACGAGCCGTGTCGGTGATAAACAAGTCATGCACAACCGTAAACAGATCTTCTCTCTGTAGTCCGGATCGTACCTTATTCACGTCTGGTGCAGAGATGGCTGGATTGCTGTTGTATACAAACAGTGCCTTGACCGGCGGAGGGGTCGACGACAATAAAGCACTGCCCAATTGATTCATATTGAAGGTCCTTGGCAGTGGATGTGGCAGAAGGTCTGGACGTTCTAGGGCGGAGTGATTCAGACGAGCATACCCACCATTCCCCTTCATTGCGCCTCCGCCCTTATGTAGCCACGCTCCCGTCAGCGCTGGGAGCCAGGAGATAGTGCGCACCGTCATACCGCCATTATCGTGGTGTTGTAAGCCATTCCCAATGCGAATCAATGAGGGATGTGTAGTGCCGTACAGATGGGCGAGCCGCACGATGTCCTGTTCCGGAACTCCAGTGATTGCGGCCACTTTTGCCACCGGGTACGCAGATTGCACAAAGTGTTCAAGTTCTTCAAAACCGGTTGTATACTGGCGCAGAAAGTCGCGTTGCACCAAGTTTTCAGCAAACAGCACATGCATCAACCCCAGGGCCAACACTCCGTCCGTACCTGGGCGAATAGGAATAAACCAGTCAGCCCAGTGGCCCGTACGGTTGCGGTGAACATCAATGTGCACAATGGTGGCACCATTTTTCCGAGCTTGATTGGCATATAACAATTGGTGCATATTCGTAGAGGCCAAGTTGGCACCCCAAACCACCATCAGCTTGGCGTTTACCGTATCTTCCGGGTCCGTGCCGATGGAATCCCCCATGGTGGCCTTGTATCCAGCAGAACCTGCGACACTGCAGATGGTCCTGTCCAACCGAGCGGCTCCCAGACGGTGGAAAAAACGCCTGTCCATGCCTTCAGCATTCAATTTACCCATATTCCCATAGAAGCTGTAAGGTAAAATGGCTTCAGCCCCATATTTTTTGATCACGCTATGGAAATGATGCACTATCTCGTCATAGGCATCCTCCCATGGGATGGATTGAAAGTGTCCCTGGCCTTTGGCTCCTGTGCGTCTCAGCGGGGTTAACACGCGATGAGGATGGTGGACTCGTTGAGGCATGTGGCGGACCTTGTTACAGATTGCCCCACGGGTGACTGGGTGGTCTGGGTCTCCCGTCACAGAGATCATCTTTCCGTCTCGCACGGTCACCTTAAGGGAACAGGCATCAGGACAATCCAGGGGGCAAACGGCTCTGTGAATATGAAGCGACATCATTACACCTCCGCTAAGAAACCTTAATTCACTACATGCTTTCAGTGGCTTCCAAGTAGAGAGCACATTCTAGACGTTTTCGTATCAATTGGCAGGAAAAGTCATCCGGGTACAATAAGGTATGATGAATCTGCCAATGATTTGCGTGACAGCCCCCTCCACATTGATAACGGGCAAAACACGTACGACAAACAGAGTTCATATCAAAATTGACGTGTTCAAAGGTGTGTGTCAAGTCGGAATTTAACTCTCCAGCAAAGACGTCTCCCATGCGAAATTCAGCTTGCCCTACAAACTGATGACACGGATAGATGTCACCTTCGGGTGAAACAGCTAAATAATGGACCCCTGCGCCACATCCACTCAGCCGCTTCCCCAAACAAGGTCCACGTCTTAAATCTATATCAAAATGATGAAAGTACAAAGGATCCTTTCGCTGGCGAGATTCTAACACAAACTCTGCAAGCAATTCGTACTGTTGAGTTAGCACATCCAATTCTTCATTTTGTATCACCCACGATGCAGATGCATCACTCACAACGGGCTCCATTGCAATATGACGAAACCCCTCATGATTTGACATCCTCCCCACGGCTAAATCCGGGGGATTCCAACTATCGCTAGTTGGCTTTCCTGCTTCTCTGAAGCTTGCCTTCTCGTTGGCTGTTGAGCTTTCGAGCGGGTCTTATGGCCTCTCCGCAGGCTAACACCGCCAGCCCGGC
>QXHL01000012.1 GCA_003584005.1 Alicyclobacillaceae bacterium I2511
TGCAACCCCATAAAACGCACCTCCGAATTGGTAATTTGGTTGCCTTAGACAGCTCCAATTTTACCATTTTCGAACCGGGGTGCGTTTTGTTATTTACTCAACTTAGGGGGCTTTCCGGACAACCTCTATAAATAACTCGTGGCTGAATTCGTTCTGCTCTGGACGAACACGAACAGGTATGTTAGACTTTGGGCATTGTTTGAATGGAGTGCAGCAAGGATTAATAAATATGCGGGTGTGGCGGAATTGGCAGACGCACCAGATTTAGGTTCTGGCGGGCAACCGTGGGGGTTCGAGTCCCTTCACCCGCACCATTGTTAGTTTGGTGGGCGAAATTTGTGTCCGCCTTTTTATATGCTTGTTCATGAAATCAAAACCCGCTTTGAGGGGTATGTAAAAAACGCTAGGTGTGCAGGGAATTCCAATGACCCATTACCTGTGGAACACTTCCTAATGCCATCAAGCGGTTCCACATGGTATGATAGAAAAAACTGGTGTGGGGGGAGGTGCTGGCATGACGGTGACTATTTACGATGTGGCTCGAGAAGCTAAAGTTTCCATGGCCACAGTATCCAGGGTACTTAACGGGACGGCCGTCGTGAAAGATGACACCAAGCGACGGGTCTTAGATGCAATTGCTCACTTGAGATACAGACCCAATGCCGTAGCGAGAGGACTAGCCAGCAAAAAGACTAAAACTATTGGTGTAATTGTGCCCGATGTATCCGCTGCATTCGTGGCAGAGGTCGTACGGGGCATTGAAGATATTGCGACTATGTACAACTATCACATTATCTTGACCAACTCTGACGCACAAACGGATAGAGAGGTTGCATTGATAGGTACTATGTGGGAAAAGCAAGTCGATGGAATTGTGTTTATGACACATCGCTTGAATAAATCACAAATCAATGCATTTGAGCAAGCGCAAATTCCAGTGGTTCTGTGTGCCACGGAAGATGAAGAACGCCGTGTGCCCTCCGTTAACATTGATAACCGCCGCGCTGGGAAAGACGCAGCTGAGTACCTGATGAAACGTGGTTGCCAAAAAATTGCTTTCGTTACCACGGAGGAGGGACTTTCTGTACTGTCTGATCGCCGTGGGAAAGGGGTAGCGGCAGTGGTTCCCCCTGATTCGCTGATTCGAATTGACACTGGAAATGGACGCTATGAAACGGCTTTGCCGATTCTACAGGATTTCATTGCTACACGCAAAATTGATGGTATGATTGCCGCTTCTGACGAACTGGGGTTAGCGTCCATTCACGCAGCGCAGGATGTCGGTAAAAACACACCTCAGGATGTAAAAGTCATTGCTTTCGACAATACTCGCTTGGCCACAATGGTTCGACCTGAAATGACCGTAATTGCTCAACCAATGTACGATTTTGGTGCAGTGTCTATGCGGTTGTTGACTAAGTTATTATTGGAGGAACCGGTGGATAATTATACGGTGATTCTTGATCATAATGTGGTGGAAAGATCGTCCACCTAGGTGCCAGGGAAAACATACCTGTGGAGCGAACAGGTTTAGAATCCGAGACAGGGCTCTTAGAGCTTTTAAATAAATCGTAGGAAGGAGATGGGTTGGTGTTCGACGACTTTGTCGCACAGCATGAGCGGGAAATGGTCGACACCTTGCAGACCTTACTGCAAATTCCCAGCGTGCTGGGACCTGCATTGCCACATCAGCCTTTTGGAACAGAAATTGACAGAGCTCTGCAAAGTGTCCTTCAGCTTGCAGAGCAATATGAGCTGGTGACTTGTAACGTAGATGGATACGCTGGCCATGTGGAGTATGGTGAGGGTGCTGAATATGTGGGAGTACTTTGCCACTTAGACGTAGTACCAGCGGGTGAAGGGTGGACAACCCCAGCATTTTCTGCGGCAATTCGGGAGGGACGAATATACGGCAGGGGTGCGATTGATGATAAAGGTCCATCATTGAGCGCACTTTGGGGCTTGATAGCAATAAAAGCGTTAGGATTGCAACCGCGTCGTAAAATTCGCATAATTTTTGGGCTGGATGAAGAAAGCGAATGGCGCTGTGTCAAACAGTATTTTCAAAAGGAAAGTTTCCCCTTGGGGGGATTTACTCCGGATGCAGATTTTCCCCTGGTTTTTGCCGAAAAGGGATTGGTAACACTAAAGCTTGTGGTGTCTGCAGACGTATTGTCCATGAGCCCTCGCGTGGTACGCTTCGAGGGGGGGGAACGAGTCAATATGGTCCCTGATTTAGCAGTAGCGGTTGTCGAATGTCATTCAGAAACGGCTGCCCTGGAATGGCAACAGGCGATGACTAGAGAAGCTAAATCTAAGCAAGTGGATGTGGATGTTATGACATCCGGGTCTCAAATTGAGTTAAATGTGAGAGGCATTTCTGCCCATGGAAGTACACCACACCAGGGGCGCAATGCGATTTGTCTGCTCGCAGGACTTTTGTCTTCTCAACCCATTGCGAACGTCTCCTTATGGCGATTTTTAGCACAACAAGATACGTCCGGGAAATCATTGGGGATTGAAATAAGTGATGAGGTCATGGGCCCCTTGACAGTGAACTTAGGCATGTCCAAACTGACAGGAGAACAATATACATGTTGGTTTGACGTTCGTTATCCGGTAAATGTCCGGCCTGATGACCTAATTACTCGCTGTGTGGCGTATGTATCAGATAAGTGGAATATTGACATGGTTCATCAAGTGGAGCCTTTGTACATGCCTTTGGCACATCCAGTGGCACAGGTATTGCAGGACGTTTATCGACAAGAGACCGGGGATGACGCGGGGCCGATAGCCATCGGAGGTGCAACCTATGCTCGAGTCATTCCGAATGCAGTGGCTTTTGGACCCGTGTTTCCAGGTCAAAGAGACGTAGCACACCAGCCAGACGAGTCATGGGATCTGCAAGACTACTTGCGTTGCGTAAAAATATATGCGCGAGCCATGTTAGAGCTGGCAAATCATTTGTAGGGACTACGTCTGTAGTTAGGGGAGGGAAGGGGCATGCGTGTCGAGCGGATCGCCCGAAATAAGGTTCGGATCTTCATCAGCTATGAAGATCTAGAAAAAAGGGGTATAGACCGTAATGAATTATGGAAAAACGGTCGTAAAGTACAAGAATTGTTTTGGGATATGATGGAAACTGCATACGAACAAACGGGGTTTGAAATAGTCGGTCCAGTTTCTATTGAAGCTTTTACCATGCCCACGGAAGGCGTGGTTGTGATTGTTACACGGGTTCCCGCCCTACCCATGCATAACCGTTCAGAGAATGCGGATGAGGAAGAGGACTTTGATGAAGAAGAGGACTACGGTCTGGCAGATGATGGTGATTCCGGGAATTCACTTTCATTGTTTGCACTGAGTCCTGTATTTCGATTTGATGACATGGAAGACGCCATTCGGGCAGCGCATGCTATGATAAGTAACCCGCCAGTCTCTACAGTATACAAGTACCAAGGCGTCTACTATGTAACTTTGGAGGAAAGCGAGCTAACTCGAGATGAATTTGAGTCTGCTGCGGCTGCACTGTTGGAATATGGTGAAAAAACGTCTATGACGGACGCCTTTCTATTTGAATATGCAGAATTGCTATTAGATGGGAATGGGTTGGCACAACTGGCTAAAATTTTCCCATTAAGTTAGTCAAGCATGTGTTCAAAAATGGGTAAAAGTGAGTTGCAGGTATAACGAATCGTTTGTGGACAACCCTTGTGTGAACTGACATCAAGTAACCATTTATTTAAACAAATCTACCGCCTGATAAAAAGAAAGCGGCCAGTGCAGCTGCCATGTGTGGGCCCACTGGCGTACCTCCAAATCCTGAAATATCAATGACAGCATCAATGAAGATGATAATCAGCAAGGGTGGATATTGTTATAAAATTTTTAACCATTTGTAATTCATGACCGTAGCTATCATTCCGGCAATGACGGTTAAGAGTCCAAGCCATCTCGTTTCCCTCCATCAGACACCCCTTTGTACATTGTATTCAGTGATTCACAGGCCCATGTTAGGAAGAATGAACTTAAAGTTGTATACTAATTCTGTCTATCTTGGTGTAAAGGGCGGTTTTTCATGGATAAGCAAATAGAATATCCGGTTATTCCTCCCAAAGGGCAGTCTGAACAGCCGGAAATTGATTTTCTTGAACAAATTCAATCACTCACGGATGGGGCATTAGCACAATTAGGATTACAGAATGAGCTTCGAGATTTAATATTGGAACCTTGGCGGGTTCTGAAGGTTCGGTTTCCGGTTCATATGGATGATGGTAGAATTGAAGTTTTTACTGGATACCGTGTTCAGCACAATGATGCCGTTGGCCCCACACACGGGGGTGTACGGCTTCATCCAGACGTCACTGAAGATGGCATGAAGGCACTTTCCATGTGGATGTCCATTAAATGTGGCATTACGGATCTGCCATTTGGAGGTGGTAAGGGGGGGATTGTCTGTGACCCACGGCAGATGTCCTTTGACGAAGTGGAGCATGTGAGTCGAGCCTATGTGCGTTCCATCAGCCAGATGGTAGGCTCAAATAAAGATATTCTTGCTCCTGACGTATTTAGTAACTCTCAAAATATGGCATGGATGTTGGACGAGTATACCCATCTCAGAGAATTTGATGCTCCAGGCTTTATTACAGGGAAGCCCTTGGTACTCGGGGGAACTCGTGGACGAGAAAGCGCAACAGCGCGCGGTGTTGCTATATGTACACAACAAGCATTACAGGAGTTACAGATTCCACTGTATCAAGCACGTGTGATTATTCAAGGATTTGGCAATGTGGGTAGCTATTTAGCGCAAACATTGTTTGACCAAGGTGCTAAAATCATTGGCATTGCTGATGCCTATGGGGGTCTATATGAGGAAGATGGACTAGATGTCCCTGATTTGTTGGAAAGAAGGGATTCATTTGGTACGATTACCAAACTGTTTCGCAATACCTTATCCAACACAGAGATGTTAGAAAAACCTTGTGATGTTCTTGTTTTGGCTGCTTTTGATCAACAGATTACAGAGAAAAATGCCCAACATATTCAAGCCCGCATTGTGGTTGAGGCGGCCAATTCACCCATGACAGCCGCTGCCACCGTTATTCTCACCGCTGCTGACGTTTTGTTAGTCCCTGATGTGCTGGGCAGTTCTGGTGAAGTTGTGGTTTCTTATTTTGAGTGGATACAAAATAATCAGGGACTCTATTGGACAGGTGAGGAAGTGGAGTCAAAGTTAGCGTATATCATGAGTAATAGTTTTCATAGAGTATATGAAACAGCACAAAGGTATCATGTGGATATGCGCCTTGCTGCCTATATGGTGGGTCTTCGACGCATGGTTGAGGCAATTTCAGCACGTGGTTACGGACCAAATGGACGGTATCTATTTTAAGGGATACTGTTTTTAAGTACACGCACAGGCGGTGAGTTGTTGACAGGTTTCCATTAGCTTTTACCCATAGGGATTAGGCCGTGGAAAAGTCGAAAGCTTTATTGGGTAATTAGTTTAGTTCAGTGCTCCCACGGCCATAATGTTGTTCAACATGGGAAAAGTGGATTTTAGGGGGCACGATTTAATGCAGGCTCAAGCAATGTTTTCTCAGGCAATGATTTCTCAAGGAGTGAAAGATATCGGGATGCTATCACAACACAGAGTGAAGGTCTATATTCGCTGCCGAAAATGTGGTGAAACATTCATTCTTCGTGGTGTTCGGGATGCCAAAGGCCGCGTTGAGACCGGATTTAAACGTTGCGTCTGTGATAATGAAGAAGATTTTGATATTGAGCCTTTAAGTTAAAGTTTTCACTCTTTTACCCACCCTACGCGTTTCAGCACAATGTCTTTTAATTATGTTGCTTTTCATGCAAATACACAATGTCTATCCGAATGTCTGTCCGAAATTTGGGCAGGCATATTTTCATTGATAGGGTGGAACAATCCTTGTAGAATTCCACAGCTGTTGTTTAATTTTAAAAATCAACAATCTCCAACTTAAGGAAACTAGAAGGAGCGTAGCGGATGGGCAACAAACTACAGGCTTTTGCATGGAGAGTTACTGTCCTTGTGTTGGCAGCCTTTTTTCTTTCAGCAATTTTTCTACCACTTGTTTCAGTAAAAGCATTTACATCGCAAAATTTGGCCGAGGGAAGCGTCAATAACGACGTATTCGAATTACAAGGTCGTCTACAATTTCTGGGGTATTATCACGGCAAAGTTGATGGGACCTTCGGAAAACTAACCTACTGGGCTGTGAAAAATTTCCAGTCAAGTTTTGGTCTGCCTGTTACAGGTTTCGTGAATATGCCCACCAAGATAATGTTGGTGAAAGCTACATCCGATTGGCACTCCAGTTGGTATAAAGCACAGCATCAGGGTAATTCAGGACCTGCTTATGGAGGTACTGCACAAGTTGTCATGACTGGGAACCAACAGTCAAGTTCTCAAGTACTGCCGGTTGTTCCAGGTTTGACGGCTGCAGATTTGAATTTAATGGCCCACGTGGTTTACGCAGAGGCTAGGGGGGAGCCCTTTGATGGTGAGGTGGCCGTTGCTGCTGTTGTACTTAATCGGTTGCATGACCCCAAATTCCCACATACTATTCCGGGCATAATTTATCAACCAGGAGCTTTTACCTCTGTGAATGACGGACAGATTAATTTACAGCCCAATCAACAGTCCATGAATGCGGTGATGGATGCTGTGCATGGTTGGGATCCTAGTCATGGAGCTTTGTACTACTTCAATCCATCCACTTCAACCAGTACATGGATATGGTCAAAGCCGGAGATACTGCAAATTGGGCATCACATTTTTTGCAGTTAGGAGGAAGTGTTTTGCGATTACATCACACAACATGGATAGTGATTCCAATAATTGGAATGGCCTTTATCGGTGTCGGTTTAGGTTTATGGGGGTACAACCAACATCTTGAAAAACAGGCTATAATCTATCAGACCGAGGCACAGTACGCGAATACATTTCACACACTTGTTTCAAATATGCAAAACACACAAATTCAACTTGCTGAAACTCAGATTTCCACAGATCCTAGTACATTTCAACAACATCTGAGGGATTTGTGGAGGCTAAATTACGCTTCACAACAGGAGATAGGGCGGTTGCCTTTGGCCTTAATGCCCATGCACACAACTCAAGCATTTTTGGTTCACGTGTGCAAGAACATGGAACAATGGATGAATGACAATACTCCACCCACAAATAAAAAGGTGCAAAAACAGTTGCAAGTTTATTACAATGAATCCAGGCAACTACACACACAACTGACTGGATTGCAAGAAAAAGTAATGGACAAGAACTTGCAATGGTTAGCAGTAAATCAGGATTTAGCACATTCACATGGAGACAACCAGATTATTGATGGATTTCGCGATCTTGACCATGTATCCAAAACCTTTACGGAATCTGAGTTTTCTCCGGAGAGTGTACACAGGCAAAGTCAGCCTCATTTTTCATCTGCACAGCCGATACTTACAGGACAACAAGCGACCCAACAGCTGGCACATTTTTTAGGATCTGGAGACTGGAAAAAGTGGTCTGTAAATTTGACAGGAAAAGGCGCTATTCGTCCTGATTATTTGATACATGGAACTATTGATGGTAATACATTGTCAGGTGCAGTCAGCAAAAATTCAGGACACATCATATATTTTCACATCGCACAGGATAATCAGCCCAGCAACAAACTGATTTTTGATGTTCTGCAAGCCCAAAGTATTGCTCATAAATTCCTCCAAAGCAGGGGTATTTATGCTCCCCTAGTACAAGATATACAACCCTATAATAGCCAAGTTTATATTGTACTTAATCCAGAATATCTGGGAACCCCTGTCCTAGGTCGTTCGATTGTTCTAAAAGTTTCGTTAATCTCCGGAAAGGTGATCCAATATGATGCTAGTCAATATTATGATTACCCAGTGACCCTTGTTCCACAACGACAATTTTCAGCGGCTCAATTAAAGCAAAAATTAAGTAATAATTTCCATATTGAACAACAACGATCAGTCCTTTTGTTGGATGACCAGCATCATTACCAACCAGCGGTTGTCTTTGACGGAGTGATTTATCATGAGACCTATAGAGTGTTTGTCAATGCCGTTACAGGAAAGGAAATGCATATAGACTTGCTGTCCAAACTCTAGGCTTCATCCATTAGATTCGCACCCTTACGGAGGATTCCTTATAATAGGGGATATAAGTTTATAGCGGTGTCTGTGGGAGGTGCGTCTGTCTGCTAATGCTTCCAATGATTGGTCAAACTCTGTATGTTCGCCGCACACGCACGGATCTGGTAACTTTCAAATCTCGGCTTGTGGAACTTCGTCAGACATTTGGATATCTAGATATTCCAATTCATGCAGAGCATCATACACCCCTCCAGATTGAACGAGGAGAGGCATTCTGGGTGGAATTTCGGGAACAAGATGGCGCTTTATGTGCTTTTCCCACCCATCTTCTTTCTGTTGAAGCAATTCCACAGACAGTTTGGCAGATTGAATTGCCATCAGAAGACGATGTACTACGGGAGCAACGGCGAGATTTTTTTCGGGTCCAGGCCAGTTTTCCAGTTAAACTGGAGTATGAAAACGAGACACACAAATTTCTCGTGGATGTCATGTGTAAGGACATCAGCGGTGGAGGAATGGCACTCATTATTCCTAGGTCTGTGTTGATACACGCGGGTTCACTGGTGCGTGTTCGTTTTACATTACCTAGTCTGAACTTTGCGGTCGATACATTTTGCAATGTCATTCGTGTCGGCCCCATGAATGATCATGGATACAAAGTGACTTCTTTAGAATTTTCAAATCTTAAAGAGCCAATTCGGAAAAAAATTATTCAATTTACGTTTTGGCGTCAAAGATATTTACAGGAATGAGATGAGTTATCGTCAAACTGGACGATTTTATGGCCGCTTGCGAAAAAAGGATTTTATTAGGAACATTGCGCCTATTGATTCTTACTGGAATTGTCCAGACATTACTGTATTACCCTCCTGTGAGACAATTTATTGAAATACACAGTGGACGTTTTATACACCTTTTATGAATTCTTTAGTCTAAGGGGTCTGCATCTGTTGGCGTTTTGAGGTGGGTAGACCCCTTTTTACACTTTAGGATTTTGTTGCAGCAGTGATAACAGTATGTTAACATGAAATTGCTACGAGAGTCGTTGCGCCGCTTTCTCACTTGGGGTTTGAAGGGCAGTTGAGTCTTGCGTGATAATGGATTTGAGGGGAAAATATTCCACGTGAGCGGGCTTGATAGGCCTGCTTTTTGTTTTTTCCGGCTTTTGAATTGGGGGTTGGTCCATGCAGCATGTTGTCGTGACCATCGACGGTCCTGCTGGAGCGGGCAAAAGTACTGTGGCTAAAAAACTAGCGCGGCGTATGGGGGCCCTATACGTGGATAGTGGGGCGATGTATCGTGCAGTGGCATGGTTAGCAGTTCATTACCGAGTTCCTGAAAATCAAGAGGAATTGCTGCTTAATCTGCTTTCTGAACATCCGCTGGAACTACACAGGAGTCACCACGGTATCATGGAGATCTCCGTAGATGGACATCCAGTCGCAGACCAACTCCGCACCCCTCAGGTCTCAAATATTGTGTCTCAGGTGGCGGCACACCCACGGGTCAGACAACAACTGACTCGATGGCAACGAGAAGTTGGTAAACGGGAGTCGGTTGTAATGGATGGCAGGGACATTGGTACTGTGGTTTTTCCCGATGCCCAAGTCAAAGTTTATTTAACGGCCTCCCTGACTGAGCGGGCGCGTAGACGAGTTGCGGAATTGAGTGATCAGGGCTACAGCCTGAGTACGGAGGAGTTGATTGGAGCCATAGAGAGTCGCGATGAACAGGATGCTTCTCGAACTGTGGCACCCCTGCAACCTGCCGCAGACGCTTACCACATCGACTCCACAGGGAAAAGCGTAGCAGAAGTGGTGGATGAAATTTTGATATTAGTTCACAAAGTGACCCATGAGTGACAGGCAACGTCCTTATCCAATGTATTGGTTAGTTCGGGCCTTGGCGTGGTGGACGATGCATACTTTCTTGTGCTTGTCCGTACACAATCGACAAAGAGTCCCAACTGAGGGTGGACTGATTGTTGTATGTAACCACATTAGCAATATTGATCCCGTCCTTTTGGGAATCGCTACACCGAGGTTATTGCGTTATATGGCCAAAGCGGAACTCTTTCAAAACCGCTGGCTTGGCACCTTTCTTCGCAGTCTGGGTGCTTTTCCTATTCGTCGCGGCGGTTCTGACCGAGGAGCCATTAGAAAAGCGTTAAGTATAACCGCTACAGGTGGGTGCTTAGCCATTTTCCCCGAGGGACACCGTTCCAAAGATGGGAAATTGGGTCAGGGAATGACAGGAGCGGCATTTTTAGCCCGCAGGGCCGGATGTGTTGTGGTTCCCGCCGCCATCAGTGGGCATTACAGACTATTTCAGCGAGTTACTGTGCGTTTTGGAGAGCCCATACAACCCACTGTGGATGTTTCTAACGAGGAATTCATGGGGATTCTCATGGACCACATCGCCGAACTCTTACAAGAAAATACAAAGTAAAACCGTTCAACACCACCCTGGCTAGCTGATGTGGGCGTCCGTTCCTAAGAGTATTGATTTTTATCATCTGTCTGTTGAGTGGCGAAAGTTCAATGTGGGAACTCTATCCATGATGAATCATATGTGCGTGCCTTGAGAAACCGTTTGATGTTCTGTTCACAATACGGCGGGGCTCGAGGTAAGGATACAAAGTATCGGACCGCGAGGAGGGTACACGATGTCTGAGGAACTTCAAGAGGCTGTGAATGCTTCCATTTTGTCGCCTGGGGATATTGTGACAGGTAAGGTTACTGCCTTGGATGACAAAAAAGTAACAGTGGATATTGGTTACAAATTTGAAGGGATTATTCCTATCCGCGAATTGTCTGCGTTGCGCATTCAGCATCCAAGTGAGGTGTTGGCAGTAGGAGACGAGGTGCACACAAGCGTGTTGAAAATTGATGAGGAAGATCAAGTTGTAGTCTTATCCAGGAGAGAAGCCTCTGCAAAAGAAGCATGGGTTTCACTACAGTTAAAATTTGAACAAAATGAGACTCTTGAAGTCACGGTTCAGGATGTGGTAAAGGGCGGATTGGTCACAGATGTTGGAGTGCGTGGATTTATTCCAGCATCTCTGGTAGACCGCAAATTTGTAGAAGATCTGTCTGAGTTTAAGGGAAAATTGATTCGAGTGAAAGTAGTGGAAATTGAATCAGAAAACAACAAACTAATTTTATCCCGTAAAGCTGTTATGGATGAAGAACATGATGTTGCTGTACAGAGTTCCTTAAGTACCTTACAAGAAGGAGATACGATTGAAGGCACCGTTCAACGTCTTACAAATTTTGGAGTCTTTGTGGATGTGGGAGGTGTCGATGGGTTGGTACACATTTCAGAAATGGCATGGCACCATGTGGATCATCCGTCCGATTTAGTTAAAATTGGAGATCATGTGCGTGTTCGAGTGTTGCGAATGGACCCTGCGGCAGGTCGTATTTCTTTGTCCATGAAGGAAGCTGCGAATAACCCTTGGGATGATGTGATGGAATTCCAATCTGGGTCCATTGTAAACGGAACAGTTCGCCGGGTTGTGGATTTTGGCGCCTTTATCGAACTAAAGCCCGGCGTCGAGGGTTTGGTACACATCTCTCAATTGTCTCAAGAACACGTAAATCAAGTATCTGATGTCTTGCAAGAAGGTCAGCAGGTTCGGGTCAAAATTCTCTCAGTAGATCCCATTCGTAAACGAATTTCGTTGTCTCTCAAAGATGCTCAAGAGAAGACTCGTAACGCAGAGAATAAACGTCCGGCAGCACCACAGATGCAGGAAGAGTCAGGAACTGGCGCCACACTGGGAGACCTCTTTAGAGACCTCTTCAAAAGCTGATTAGCTTTTCAACAGACGGTGGGATGTCAATTTGAAATTTGTTCCACTTGATGTTCAACTTTAGTGGAACGAGTTCACTTCCTGCCAAGTCAAAATTCGCGGGTCAGGGCGTCCTGGCCCGCTTTGCTTACTGGCATAGTTCCATTATTTTTGTTTCATTTTGAGACTGTCTGTCTCAAACAATTTGACGTAGTACGGGAATGTCTCCATAATGGGAAATTAGGACTTTTTATGTCAGGAGTGCTGAAGGTGCCAAAAATCCTGCGCATTCACCCTGGGTCATTGGCAGAAGAATTAGACCTTTTGGCCGGCGATGAATTGCTAAAAATAAATGGGCAACCGGTGAAAGATGTGGTGGATCTGCAGTTTGCTTTAGCAACAGAAGAAATTGAGTTGGAGGTTCGCAAAACCACTGGTGAAGTGTGGCTGGTGGAAGCAGACAAGGAATACGACGAGGATCTCGGCGTAGACTGGGAGTACCCTACGGTAGATCCAGTTCGTTTGTGTCACAACAAGTGTGTGTTTTGCTTTGTTGATCAAATTCCTGGGAGAATGCGAGAAACTCTAAACATTCGCGACGATGACTATCGCTTGTCTTTTCTCCACGGTAATTTTGTGACTTTAACCAATGTCACAGATGCTGAATTGCAGCGAATTATTCAGCTAAAAATGACTCCTCTCAATGTGTCTGTCCACACCACCAATCCTAACCTACGGGTGCGTATGCTTGCCAACAAACGCTCAGGTAAAATATTGCAACAAATTAAAATTCTGGCGCTTGGTAACATTGAAATGAACACCCAAGTTGTGTTGTGCCCTGAGTGGAACGATGGACCAGAATTGGATAAAACAATTGCGGATTTAGCACAATTTTACCCGGCTGTCCGTACATTGTCTGTGGTGCCAGTCGGTTTGACAAAACATCGTCGAGGCCTTCACTCGCTTCGTTCCAGTACAATTGAAGAGGCACGGACCACTGTCTTACAGGTGGCAAGCTGGCAACAAAAGTTGCGGGCTCAACTGGGGGTATCGTTTGTTCACGCCGCTGATGAATTTTATGTACTTGCAGACATGGAAGTACCTCCTGGGATAATGTATGACGAGTTTGCTCAAACCGAAAATGGAGTCGGAGTCATTCGTACCTTTTTAGATGAGGTTACGGAGGTATGGGCCCGTGCACCTAGAACTCTTCCGGGCACAGGGTCTCGAAATGTGGGATTGATAACCGGAATCTCTGCACGAGCGGTATTGCAAAAACAGTTGCGCAGATTCATTGGAATACCCGGATTACAGACTGAAATATTTCCGGTGGTCAATGATTTTTATGGTCATAATGTGACTGTCACCGGCTTACTAACAGGACAGGATATTGTCAGCCAGTTAAAAGGGCAATTGTCCATGATTGACACTTTGCTGTTGCCAGATGTGATGCTTAAGGATGAGCAAGATGTATTTCTCGATGATTATACTGTGGAACAAGTCAGTAACGCGCTAGAAATTCAAATTCACGTGGTTCCTGCTTCCGGAAGCGGATTTGTGTTGGGCGTTCTCGGTCACACACAGGACTTGCCGCCCCGGCGTCGCTACGAAGCAACGCTCAGAGAAAGTAGAAACCTCTCCTGAGCCAAGGTGTTTAAAATATATTTAGGGAACTCACATCTGATTTTTAAAGAAAGTTGAGGGATGAACTATGTCAATGGTGGCTATCGTAGGACGAGCCAATGTCGGAAAGTCCACTTTGTTTAACCGTTTGACGGGCCACAGGATTGCCATTGTCGAAGACATTTCAGGAATTACACGAGACCGCATCTCTGCATCTTGTGACTGGAATGGATTGGAGTTTCAATTAGTGGATACCGGGGGTATTCAACTGGCCGGAGCTGACGAAATGACAAACCTGATTCGGGTCCAGGCGGAGATGGCGATTGATGAGGCGGATGTGATTATTTTTCTTGTGGACGGGAGGGACGGAATGACCGGACCAGACCGAGAAGTGGCCGATCTGTTACGACGTAGCGGTAAACCAGTGACTGTCGCTGTGAATAAACTGGATTATCCCACACATCAGTCATTGGCCTATGAATTTTATGAACTGGGATTTGGGGAGCCAATCGGGGTTTCTGCTGAACATGGACAAGGGACTGGTGACTTGTTGGATATTGTGGTATCCCAGCTCCCACCACAGCCCTCCTTACTTGCGGGTGAGGACGTCATTAAGGTTGCAGTAATTGGAAGGCCCAACGTCGGAAAATCTTCCCTGGTTAACGCCATTTTGGGCCAAGAACGGGTAATGGTAAGTCCAGTTGCGGGGACGACGCGAGATGCCGTTGACCTGCCCTTTGTGACCGACGGCCAATCCTATTTATTGATTGACACGGCGGGTTTGCGTAAAAGAGGGAAAGTGTATGAGAGCATCGAAAAATATAGCGTCATTCGGGCCCTGCGAGCAATTGAACGTTGCGATGTGGCAGTGCTGGTATTGGATGGTCACGAGGGAATTACAGAGCAAGACAAACGGGTGGCCGGACTGGCTGTGCAGGCAGGCCGGGCGGTGATGATTTTGGTTAATAAATGGGATATTGTAGAAAAAGACGATAAAACTGCACCACACTTTGAACAACACATCAAAGATGAGTTTCAGTTCATGCGCTGGGCACCGGTTGCATTTGTATCTGCCAAGAACAAACAGCGAATTCAGCGAATACTACCGATGGTTCGCCAAACATCCGAAAACCACGCAATGCGCATTACAACCGCTACGTTAAACCGAGTGCTTTCTGAAGCAACGGGGACTGTCCCGCCCCCATCTGTTCGGGGACGCAAGCTACGGGTGTACTATGCCACACAAGTGAGCACCAAACCGCCTTCCATCGCGGTGTTTGTCAATGACCCGGAATTGATGCATTTTTCTTATCAGAGGTATTTAGAGAATCAATTCCGTTTGGCGTTCGGTTTTGAAGGCACCCCCATGCGTCTATTTATTCGTGCCCGTACTTGATGTGAAAAGTCGTCTCATACGAATGATTCACTGTGTGAGACAGACGGACTGGAGAGGAGAAGCACCGTGATTGTCCTGTGTGTTTTTGCTGCTTACCTTATTGGCTCTATTTCTTCGAGTACCATCGTAAGCCGCCAGTTTGCTCATTTGGACATTCGAGAACACGGCAGTGGTAATGCCGGAGCGACGAATACTTTGCGCGTATTGGGATGGAAGTGGGCCGTAGTTGTGCTGTGTGCAGACATTGCAAAGGGAATTCTCGCCGTGTTACTTGCGCAGGCACTAGGACATGGGACATTTTTGTATGTGGCTATGGCAGGTCTAGCAGTCATTGCTGGACATAACTGGCCGGCGTTCTTTGGCTTTAGGGGGGGGAAAGGGGTTGCAACCACTATGGGCGTCATGGTCATGGTGTTGCTTGTGCCGGCCCTCTTAGCTGGCGCCCTGAGTATTTTGATTGTCGTGCTCAGTCGTTATGTATCACTCGGCGCTTTGGTATTTGTTGTTCTCACATCTCTTTTCGCTTTTATTTTACATTATCCATTGAGTGAGGGCATCTGGGCCGGGGTAATTGCTTTACTAACGATTTATCGTCACCGGAAGAATATTTCTAGGCTATTTCGGGGTCACGAGAATAAAATTTTTGCGCACAGGTAGGCCGTCGATTGGAGGGGTGGAATGCCCATGAACATCACCGTACTCGGAGCTGGAAGCTGGGGAACGGCCTTGGCGTCGCTATTGTCAGAAAATGGACACCAGGTCACTCTGTGGGCCAGAAGGCCAGAACTATGCGTTGAAATTGCCACATATCACGAAAATCATCACTACCTTCCCAATGCCCAGCTTTCCAACCAATTGAGAACTACCCACAGTTTGCAAAACGCTTTGCAAAACGCACAGTTAGTTTTATTCGCAGTTGCTTCTGCAGGCATGTCGGATGTGGTGAAGTCCGCTGCGCCATGGATTCCTCAAGATGCCTGGATTGTTCATGCTGTAAAAGGATTTGATGTACAGTCAAAGTTGCGGATGAGCCAAATCATTCTTCAACAGCTTCCCTGGGTAGAACCCCATCTGAGTGTCATAGCTGGTCCCAGTCATGCCGAAGAAGTCATTCGACACATGCCTACAACGTTGGTAGTGGCGGGTTATGCACAGGAGGCAGCAGAGGTTGTACAGGATGCCTTGATGAACCACTACCTACGTGTGTATACGAATCCAGATGTTACCGGCGCTGAGTTAGGTGGGACACTAAAAAATATCATTGCACTCGGTGTAGGCATTGCCGATGGACTGGGGTTTGGAGACAACGCAAAAGCTGCGCTAATGACCCGCGGTCTGGCAGAAATAACTCGACTAGGCATTCAAATGGGAGCTTCCGTATTGACATTTGCCGGGCTGTCCGGCGTGGGTGACCTGATTGTTACTTGTACTAGCCAGCACAGTCGAAATTTTCGGGCAGGTCGTTTGCTCGGTCAGGGGGCCTCTTTAACAGAGACTCTTTCTGCAGTTGGCATGGTGGTAGAAGGGGTAAAAAGTACACAGGTGGCCGTTTTGTTAGCCCAAGATTATCAAGTGAACATGCCTATAGCACAAGTCATCTATGAAGTGCTGTTCTCAGGAAAGCTTCCAAAACAGGCTGTCGGGGAACTAATGAACAGGGAACGGGCACACGAAATTGAAGAGGTTGCACGAGCCGCCATGGCCCCCAAATGGATTCATCCTCGCTAGAAGCCATGGTACTTGGCAAGGCTTTTTGTTAGACTGGAGCTAGCATCGTGGGGTGTGCATTGGCGGGGTCGACTTTTTATTCACAGGAGGCAAACAAGCATGAGCCAGGTTCCGGAAAACCTGAAGTACACAAAGGAACACGAATGGGTAAGAGTAGAAGGGAATACAGCATTTATCGGAATCACCGACTTTGCCCAAGACGAATTGGGAGACATCGTTTTTGTCGAACTTCCAGAAGAAGGGAGTTTACTGATTGCAGAGCAAACCTTTGGTACTGTAGAGTCCGTGAAGACGGTTTCTGACCTGTTTGCTCCTGTCAGCGGAAAGGTTATTCAAGTTAACGCGGACCTAGGGGAACACCCGGAAAAGGTCAACGAGCAACCTTATGAGGCTGGCTGGATGGTCGCTGTGGAGATGTCAGATGCCGCAGAAGCGAATGCACTACTGAATGCAGTTGAATATCAAGCACATATTGTTGAGTCTTAACGGACATTTTTGAAACTCGTACACTTGTGGCTTCATGTGGGTTTCAAATAAGTTCCAAATATTTCTTTAGAGAAACACCGCTTTTGCCCATGCTCATCCCTTAGGTAGCTGCATAACCGTGCAGGTCTTTTGAGACTGTGCGGTTTTTGTCATTCACGACGCAATCAACTTTTCTATTCTGTCATGAATTGAAACTCAATGGGAAGGTTTTGCGATTGTTCTATCTATCCTGCTCGGACAATATACATACGTTGTACGTGACCAATGGGAGTATTTCTTCGTGATGGCCGTCTTCTCAATGGAGCACAGCCACGACAAACCAGGGAGACTGGCCGCCCGAAGATATCATGCGGTCCAATCAGCGCCGGTTAGCTTGAGGAGGGAAAAGCGTGGAAAAGTTCGACGTCTTTAAGGACATCGCCGAACGCACCGGAGGGGACATTTATCTAGGCGTGGTGGGGCCGGTGCGAACTGGAAAATCTACTTTTATTAAAAAATTCATGGAAGTTATTGTGTTACCTAACATGAAAGATGATGCCGACCGCGTCCGCGCCACAGATGAGTTGCCTCAAAGTGCCGCCGGTCGAACCATCATGACCACAGAACCCAAATTCATTCCCAACCAGTCTGTAGAAATCACTGTGGCTGAAGGTCTAGACGTCAATATTCGCCTTGTAGACTGTGTAGGCTATACGGTGGAAGGGGCTCGTGGCTATGAAGACGAGGGTGTGCCCCGTATGGTCAGCACACCCTGGTTTGATGATCCCGTTCCTTTTCAGGAAGCTGCAGAAATTGGCACTCGTAAGGTGATTGCCGATCATTCTACACTTGGAATCGTAATTACCACAGATGGTAGTGTTGGGGAAATCCCCAGAGAAGGGTACATGGAGGCTGAGCGACGGGTAGTGGAAGAGTTGAAAGAACTCGGAAAACCATTCGTCGTCATTGTGAATTCCACCCATCCGGATCATCCTCGAACTCAAGAAATCCGGATGGAACTGGCACAGTCCTACGATGTTCCCGTATTGGTGCTGTCCTGTGCCACCCTAACAGCGCCTGAAATTCACAATGTCTTACGAGAGGCACTCTACGAATTCCCGGTAAAAGAGGTCAATGTCAACTTACCCAATTGGGTAATGGTGCTAGAGGAAGACCATTGGCTTCGAAAAGAATTTCAATCAAGTGTGCAAGATACTCTACAAGATATCAAACGAATTCGGGACATTGACAGGGTAGTTACGCAGTTCTCTACTTATGAGTTCGTCTCATATGCCGGACTATCCCACATGGATATGGGCCAGGGAATTGCAATTATTGAGTTGTCAGCCCCCGATGAGTTGTACGACAAAGTACTGACAGAGGTTGTTGGAGTGCAAATCACCGGACGTGATCAACTACTTCGTATGATGAAAGATTTCGTCTATGCTAAACGAGAGTATGATAAAGTGGCAGATGCCTTAAAGATGGTGAAAATGACGGGCTACGGCATTGCTCCCCCGGCATTAGAGGAAATGGCCTTAGATGAACCGGAATTGATTAAACAGGGGGCTCGCTTTGGTGTCCGTTTGAAGGCCACTGCTCCATCGATTCACATGATTCGTGTCGATGTAGAATCGGAATTTGCGCCGATAGTGGGGACAGAAAGGCAATCTGAAGAACTGGTGCGTTACCTTATGCAAGATTTTGAACAAAACCCATTGAAAATTTGGGAGAGTGATATTTTCGGTAAGTCTTTAGCAGAAATTGTACGGGAGGGCATCTCAGGCAAGCTAGCCATGATGCCGGAAAATGCGCAGTACAAGTTGAAAGAGACCCTACAACGGATTATCAACGAGGGCAGTGGCGGTCTGATTGCCATCATCCTTTAAAATTTCCCTCCCAGATGAAATCTGTTAAAACGAGACATAAAAGGTCTTCAGACCTGGATTGTCTCGTTTTTTATGGTGTTGTAAAAGGTCGAGAAAATATGAAAAAACAAAGTCACACTTGAATAAAACAGAACTGATTCACAGTATAATTGAAATTGCCGCGAGTCGAATCCCTACTTTCAAACCTGGAAAAGCTCTGCGAGATGGGGTTCAATCAGTAACGAGTGTAGATAGATATTTTTAAAAAGCAGGAAATGACGTTGCGTCCCGGGTGCGGATTCGTTATAATGGCTATTGCGCAGTGGGATGCAACGGGATGTGGCGCAGCCTGGTAGCGCGCTACCTTGGGGAGGTAGAGGTCCCGGGTTCGAATCCCGGCATTCCGACCAAACAGCCAGCGTGAGAAGCGCTGGCTTTTTATTGCACATCCCGAATGTCGCAAGTACTTGCGGCAAATCGGGAGAGGATGGGTGGGAGGAGGAGCGCATATGGGTGATTCCCCAGTATTGGGCGATTATTTTGTGATAAAAGCACTGGAACACGGGGTTCAGGTGATCGGTTTGACGCGAGGAACAGAAACAAAATTTCACCATGCAGAAAAGCTTGACAAAGGTGAGGCCATGGTGGCCCAGTTTACAGAACATACTTCAGCCATGAAAATTAGGGGTCATGCGATTCTTTACACCAAATTTGGTACTATTCCTGTTGGAGATGAAATCCGCGATTTGACAAAATAGCATCCATTTAATAACATTGTTCATCATTTTGTTGTGATAGGCCATGCTATCCTTGTGCTATAATATTGTCGAAAGTTGTACCCAGTGAAGTGTGGCGAGGGGGATGACACCAACGTGAGCGTCAAAATCCAAAAAATCACGTTTGCTGAGGTAGAGACACGGTTTAGACAGTACACACACCATCCGTTTCTACGGACTGCTCACGTGACCCCCACACCCAGTCGATTTCATTTTGAAGTAGGTCGCGCCATTTTGATGGAAGCCCATATCCCCATTGAGGTCGCAACAGATACTCTGGCGGCGGTCTTACTACTACAGGAAGGTCTTACGATACACGAAACAGTAGACCAAGTGCAGGACTTACATCGACAGTTACGGGTGCTGGCAGGGGATTACTGCAGCAGTTGGTACTATCGTCTAATTACGCGGGTTTCCGACAACAGCTTGATGGCCGCTTTATCCCAGGCAGTTGTTGAAATTAACGAAGCCAAGATGGCTCTATTCACACACCTCGATATGTGTGAAGAAGAATATCTTACACATCAAGACATCATTCAAGGTTCACTTTTGGGAGCACTTATTCGTGTTTTTATTAGGGCATCCGAGCAACGTTGGAAAACTCAAGTGGCCTCTTTGGTCAGAGGCTACGGGGTTCAAAAAGTTTTACAGAGGGGATCTCAAAACGACGAAATTCATCATCCAGAACAGTATGAACAGTGCCTGTTAGAAACAGCAATGAAATTGCGCCAAGCAGCTGGCGATGGTGTATCCGGAATGATTTCGCAGATGTTGCTGCAATATCTGCAGCCCATACAAACAGCGATGGACCACTCATTTTTGGCAGAGGGGAATCGCGGATGATGGGAAAGCAGTCGAAATTTAGGGAGAATAGAACTGAAATCTTTGTTCCGTGTGACGGGCCAAGAGCGCGGTAAGGGTTACCTTCTTACGGTAGGCATTACTGCCTTGTATCTGGGAAGTAAGCTGGGGGACAATTAACAAATGGATTTTGTCGATGTTTATCAGCGCTACAAGTCGGATCTAGATGCTGTGGATGAAACCTTGCTGCAGTCGGTGCAAAGTCAAAATTCAGGACTCACGGAGTCCTCCACACAGCTTGTACTAGCCGGTGGCAAGCGCCTCCGGCCTCTGTTCGCGTTAATTTGCAGTCAGATTGGCCCTACTCGCGACATCGAGCAGCTGTATTGGCTAGGTGCAGCTTTAGAGATGGTGCACATGGCAACACTCGTTCATGACGACGTCATTGATGATTCGGATATGCGCAGGGGGCGGCCTACGGTACGTGCACAGTTTGGAAATCGACCTGCCATGTACACTGGGGATTTTCTGTTTGCTCGGGCTATTTGGATGTTTACAAAGATTGGTGACCCTCGTGTCCACCAAACAATGTCTGCGGCAATGGTTGAGATGTGTCAAGGTGAGATTGAACAAATCCGCGATTTTTATCGTTGGAATCAGTCTCTGAAAGTTTATCTCCGACGAGTGAAGCGAAAAACAGCTCTCTTGATTTCTGTGAGCTGTTCTTTAGGGGCTTTGGTGGCTGGCGCTCCACCTGAAGTGTTCAAATCTCTAGGTAAATTTGGTTACCATGCTGGAATGGCATTTCAGATTATTGACGATGTTTTGGACTATGTAGGCGATGAAGCGGTGGTTGGAAAGCGTGTGGGTAGCGACCTTTTCCAGGGGAACATGACTCTCCCTGCCTTGTACGGAACCAGTTGCGGACCCCATGCCAAACATCTGCAGGAGTTAATTCACCCCAATATGTCTCCCCAAGATACCCGGCTTGCGATTTCGCTAATTCGCGAATCTGGGGGTGTGGATGTGGCTCGCAACCTTGCTCGCACGTATTTAGACAGGGCTATTCGCGATTTGGATGGGTTGACACTTACCCAAGTAAGAGAGGAACTAAGCGTGTTGGCACGGTTTTTGAATCAACGGATGTTCTAATAAATTAAAAACGATTGAAAGGACGGTTCACTTGCTCCTCGCCCATCACCAGGCTACAATACCTGAGAGAACTGTGATGGATGTGGTAGAGTGTGACAGGAGGCGCTGAAATGGCCGTAGAGACGACCTTTGTAATGGTGAAACCTGATGGCGTACAGCGGGGATTAATCGCTGAAATAATGTCCAGGTTTGAGAGGAAGGGTTTGCAATTAGTGGGGGCTAGATTGCTGCAAGTCAACCCAGACTTGGCGCAACAACACTACGCGGAACATAAAGATAAACCCTTTTTCAAAGATTTAATCAGTTTTATTACTTCTGCACCTGTTTTTGCGATGGTCTGGAGAGGCGACAATGCAATTTCAATTTGTCGCACGATGATGGGCAAAACAAATCCGGCAGAAGCCGCACCAGGTACCATTCGTGGGGATTATGGGTTGACAATTGGAATGAACATCGTGCATGGCTCAGATTCTTTGGAGAGCGCAAAACGGGAAATTGCTTTGTGGTTTGGTGACAACAACGTAATCCAATATGAAAAAACTCTCGATGTTTGGGTCCGCTAGGCATTTCTGTGAAGACAACGCCTACCTTGTTTAAATGCCGAGGTAGGCGTTTTTTTACTTGTAGAGGTTGTCCGGAAAGGGTCAAAACTCCCCAGCGAACAGCGATGTCGTCGCCCAGGAGGGTTAACTGGAATTGGATAAAAAGGATTTTAATCGTTCTGCCTGTTGATACACCTCGTTTTGTCCAGCGGCTGCGTTAACCCTCATATGGTGTACAGATAGCCAAGAATTTTCCTTAATTTTAGGTTGTAAAATCATCACGTCACTACCCTCAGTGTCTTGGTCCACAGTTTCTTGTAACAATATATCTAAAGAACGCACCAACACATGCACGAAAGTTTGAGGTTCCCACTCTTGATCAAGACGATATAAATCCACGGCCACAATGCGGGGACAACCTGCTTGCCGTAAAATGTCCACTGGAACATAGTGTCGTAACGCCCCATCCGCCAGCAGATAAGGTGGATATGTGACTGGAGTGAGAATTCCTGGCAGCGCACAGCTTCCCACTACGATCGCTGCTGGACTTTGGATATCTTTCATGTCCAGCCCACTGGGACGATTCGGATCATTCGTAAAAGAGATAGGTTTCCCCGTCCACAAATCGGTTGCAATTACATAATAAGGCATACGGGCCGTTCTACCTTTCAGTAAAGTATCCAAGTAATGATACAGTTTTTTCCCACGTATCACTCCATGGGCCAGCTTTAATTCGTTTGGTTTACTTAGTACAGGTATGCGGTAGCGCCAGTAGTTCCACAGGGAAGACAGCAGTGGGAATCCGTAATCTAACAAATTCACGCCTGAAAATCGTTCCACCATTTGCTGCATCTCGGCGGGAGGATAGCCGTGGGCATAGAGGGTGGTGACAACAGCTCCAGCACTTGTACCGGCAATGCAGTCGGGGTGCCATCCTAATTTTTCCAAGGCGGCAAGGACCCCCACATGGGCTGCGGCTTTCAAGGTGCCACCACTGAGAGCCAACCCAAACCTGCGCATTTTATGTGGTTGGCCCATGCGTGAATTCCCTCCTCAAATGTGGCCTTGGGTTGAAGCGGGTGGCAAATCAGATCTACAGTGGGGGCAGCGAATGGCCTGTAGGGAAATAGACTCCGCACAATAGGGGCACTGCTGGACTGATTTCGCGTGCCCACGTGTCAAACGCGTTACGGCCACATAAACCATGAAGGACTCAATAAAAAAATCCAAGACATAGGCCGCAAAAGACCCATAATTGAGCGTGGGGGATGCTGCCGTTTTCGCTTCACTGAGTGTCGCGAAATGGCGCCCTGATAAGTTTACATAAAGGTCATGAAAGTCGACTTGGTTAAATATGAGGCTGAGGGGTGGTACTATCACATCGTTGACAAGAGATTCAATTACCTTGCTGAAGGCCGTTCCCACCACGATGCCAGTTGCCCAATCCAATACGTTTCCACTGGCAATAAAATGACCAAATCCCGGCTTCAAAGTGTCCGTCACCTCCAGACCAAAGTCCCTTGTCAACTGTAAGCAAATCTGCAGGGAACAATGGCGGAACGAAATCGTAAGGGAATCATAGCCCTGTAGACATTTTCAAAGGACTTCCACTGAAACAAAGGTCTGCCTTAATGCATATGCGCAAAAAAGAAGGGTACAACCCTCTGGGGTGTGCCCTTCTAAAATAAAAGTCGAAGCAAACAGATTTGTCACACTAGCGAGCGTCCAATCGAACAACCTCTATAAGTTATGCTCCTGGAGCCAAGGCTTCCAGCCCCAATGCACATCGAAACGCTTCTGCAACAGCATCTTCAAAGTTTTGTTGACGATTCAACAAATCCACATTCAACACGATTTGTTTGCCATCTGTGGCCACACCTGTCGCGGCAGCCTGAATCGCTTCTGGCTTCGAATACCCAGAACGCATTAATCCATATTCAAATCCATTGGGCGTGGTAAACAAAACAACCTTCAGAGTCGACAATGATAAATTTCTCCTGAGACTGTATTTGCGGATCACTTTGTCCACATGCTTCACGGTAATTTTGACCTCGCCGATAGTCACCCCGTAATCGCCAGCCATCACCTGAATCCCTTCGTCGCTGGTTATTGACAACATAGTCTTGAAAGACACTAGCTGTCGGTCCAAATGTTCACATGACCTGTCCATCTTACCCGCCTCCGTGTAATGATACAGTTGTTTACAGATAATAGGCTTAAAACCAGCCCTTCCGAACAATGTTCAAACGTATTTTACACCGTGCACCCTTGGAAAGACAGGCACGGGTGGACAAGGCATGCATAGTAAAAAACTTCTTTTCAATATAAGTGCATGTCCAAAAAGGGGTCTGACCAGACCCCTTTTTGGACAACCTCTATAAGAAACTTTTTTCAATGATCTTCGAATTGAATGGGTACTTGATTCTTTCGCAATGTGTCATGTCCTTCTTCCTCGCGAACCATATAGATTTCTAAAACACCATTGCGATAAATGGCCTGTACCTTGTCTTTACGCACACGAGCAGGTAGCGCAACTTCCCGTTCAAAAGCCCCCTTGTGTCGCTCAGACAGTGCAAATTGCCCCTGTGGGGTATTCGGGGGTTGCTGAATGTTACCTTTCATCCATAAGCGATTGCCTTCCACTGACAGACTGATGTCTGAGGGCCGAAAGAGTCCTGGAATATCCGCTAATACGATGACCTGTCGGCCCTGTTCATACACATCTATAAGGGGAAAGTTTGTATTCCACAGGCCGGAAAAAGAGGGGGGCATGTTTACATTGGCTGCATCCCCATTGGGCATGGCATTCCAAAAGTTGTCCCCTAACATCTTCTGCAGATTTCCCAACTGACCTAACTGTTTAAGAAAATCAAACGGGTTTTGATTGTTCATGGAATTTCCTCCACCCATGAAAATACCGTGAGGTGAGACCTACAGTTTCAAACTGGCCCGTCCCCAGAATCCGTCGTTCACACTACTCCATTTTGATTCTATGCCCGAGTTATTCAATTTGTGCCGCATTAACAGGGACATTAAAAACTAGATCAAAACATCAAATCAGGTAGTAACCTGTGATGGTTACTACCTGATTGTTTTTACTACAGTGGGCTTTATTAGTGGAGCGGATGACGGGGTTCGAACCCGCAACATTCAGCTTGGGAAGCTGACGCTCTGCCAATTGAACTACATCCGCAGGATTGTTATTCTTAGTATACACATTCGGTCTTTGCCGCGCAAGCCGCCGCTTGCGACAGATAGAATCCTGTTTTATTGCTGATGACAGTAGAGGAGACCACACACATTGTCCAAGTTGCCCTTCCGGTATACCCTTACTGTGACCGATAATCAGTCTGGCCGAACCATTCGCTCCTTGCTTCAACATGAACTCCAGTTTTCTACACGACTGCAACGAAATCCAGTGTTTCGGGAACAGGTGCGCTGCAATGACAGACCCGCCTTCTTACATGAACGAATCAAGCCAGGAGACATTTTGAGTGTTCCTTTACCCCCAGAAGTGACAAGTGTAGCATTGGAGCCCACACCAATTGACATATGTTATGAAGATGACCAGGTGTTAGTTATTAACAAATCTGCTGGCATACTCACACATCCCAGTGCGCGAGAACGCCAAGGATCTTTGTTGGCGGCGGTGGCCGCATACTTGCATCCCCTGGGTCAGGTTCCACACTGTGTGCACAGACTCGACCGTGAAACCTCGGGGGTAGTGATGTTTGCCCGCCATGCCCACTTTCATCACCTGTTTGATGTATGTCTTAGAGACGGAAAAATGCATCGCAGTTACTGTGCCTTGGTGAGACCCCCAAAACCCAGACGTATCTCTTTAAATCTCCCTATGCTGTCTGTAGAAACAGGACAGGATACGTGGCAAACCATTGATCTAAACATCGGCCAAGACCCGCAGCGTCCTTCTCGACGCGTCATTATGGCACAGGGTCAACGGGCCATCACTCATTTTCGCGTGTTGGCTCGCACCGATACGGCTTGGCTAGTGGGAGTTCACTTGGAAACTGGACGAACCCATCAAATTCGTTTGCACTTTGCGGCGGTAGGGATGCCCCTTCTAGGTGATTTTGTTTACGGAGATAGGCAAGAGACAAATCTTTGGAAGCAAGAAACCAACTTATTTACACCTGTCTCAAAATCGGGATTCGATGGCGCCAAGATGGACCCGGCTTTGCAGTTCCTTATTCCAAACGAGATACATCGGGGCCGTCAAGCACTGCATGCCGTTCGGTTAAGTTGGCAAGACCCAGTGACCGGGACTTCACGACAGGCAGATGCTCCGGTAGCGCAGGATCTAAAGCAATTGTGGCAAAGCCATGGGGGAGCGGCCAACGTGTGGCAAGATGTGCAGAACTCCCTTTTGGACTAGTTTGCACATTTCACAAAAGTATTCTGTTAACCTGTTTAGGTTCTCCTGTATCTTAGTACGGTACCGTCCACCCTCCCTTTGGGTACGAACGGGGATTGTTGGAAACGTGTGAACCATCTGATAAGATACGAAAGAAGTCATTGCTGTGGAAAGGGGCTTTCGTCATGATCCGCTATTTATCCGCAGGTGAGTCCCATGGGCCTGGTTTGACTGTGATTGTGGAAGGCCTCCCGAGTCGCTTAGCCGTGTCAAAAGATGAAATTGATGAGCAGTTGCGCAAGCGCCAGCAAGGCTATGGCCGGGGCTATCGAATGAAAATTGAGAGCGATAGGGTTGAAATCACCAGTGGCATCCGTTTTGGATTAACGCTCGGTTCGCCAGTGACAATGCAGGTTATGAATCAAGACTTCAGTCACTGGACGGATCGCATGTCTGTCTGGGGGGAAACGCCTGCTGAACTGAAACAAGTCACTCGACCTAGACCTGGACATGCGGATCTCGCGGGTGCAATTAAATACGATCACCAAGATGTACGAAATGTTCTAGAGCGTGCCAGTGCACGCAACACAGCAACCATGGTAGCTTCGGGCGCCTTGGCACGACAGTTACTAACTTATTTTGGCATCGATGTCACCGCACATGTTGTGGAAATTGGAGGGGAGACGGTGCAATCCTTACCAGAGTCATGGGAAGAATTAGTACGTCATACCGCTGGATCCCCTGTGCGGTGTGCAGATGCAGAGGCAGAAGCAAGAATGATAAAAAAAATTGATGCAGCCAAAGAACAGGGAGATACAGTGGGAGGCGTATTTGAGGTAATCCTCCGTGGCTGTCCTGTAGGGTTGGGAAGCTATGTCCATCCCGACCGCAAGCTCGACGGTAAATTGGCTGGCGCTTTGATGAGTATTCCTGCCATTAAAGGCGTAGAAGTGGGATTGGGGTTTGCTACTGCCCACCGTTTTGGCTCTCAAGTCCATGACCCAATTTTGTATCAAGATGGGCGCTATTTCCGCCCAAGCAATGGCGCAGGAGGGCTAGAGGGAGGCGTGACCAACGGGCAACCGATTGTCCTGCGAGGAGCTATGAAACCTATAGCCACACTTTATCACCCTCTACCCAGTGTAGATATGAAATCAAAACAGGCAGAAGAAGCCACGGTGGAACGTTCGGATTTTTGCGCGGTGCCCGCAGCTTCCGTGGTTGCAGAAAATGTGGCTGCCTGGGTGATTGCGGATGCATTTCTTGAAAAATTTAGCGGGGATTCTTTAGAACAAATAGAGGATTCTTTTCACGCTTACCAGAAAAGGGTGAGTCTGCGATGAGACGGCTTGAGGTGCATACCCAAACAACCCACTACGAAATGGTTATTGGGGCTAATTTATTAAAACAGATTTCTCATTTCATAGCACAATTAGGACTGTCTCCAGAGGGAGGGTGCCTGATTGTCAGTGATGATCAAGTGACTGCACTGGGTTACCCGGACGCAATCTTAACGGCCATGCAGCAGGCGGGATGGCCTGCACAGTTGGCGGTTATTCCTGCAGGTGATGAAAGCAAATCACTGTTACAAACACAGGCTTTGTACACACACCTGTTGCAATCCAGAGTTCGCCGATCTGGCGTGGTCATTGCGGTCGGTGGCGGAGTGGTAGGTGATTTGGCAGGGTTTGCAGCCGCCACTTACCTGCGAGGCGTTCACTTTGTCCAAGTACCAACAACGCTGTTGGCCCATGACAGCAGTATTGGGGGCAAGGTCGGAGTAAATCTACCGGAAGGGAAAAACCTGATAGGAGCCTTTTATCATCCACGGTTGGTTTTGTATGACATTGACACATTAAAAACTTTAACCGAACGGGAGTGGCGCGGGGGGATGGCGGAAGTTATCAAACACGCCATCATTGGCAATCCACAGTTGTTTTCTCAACTGCAGACAACACCGCAACCCACTTTTGGGGAACCTGTAACCGTGGAAGACATGATTGCACAGGCTAGCGCAGTGAAAATTGCCATTGTCCAGTCGGACGAGCGTGAGGCGGGACTGCGTATGCACCTCAACTTAGGACATACGGTAGGACATGCAATTGAACAGGCTTCCCACTATCTACTTAACCACGGCGAATCCGTTGCCCTAGGACTGCGTATTGAAGCAGAAATTGCAGTGGCTAAAAATTGGTTGGAACCTGTGATTAGAGATCAGATCATTGCCGTATTACGTCAACATCACCTGCCCGTTAGTCCGCCAAACCTAAATTGGGAGCAGGTTGTTGCCTATTTAGAAGTGGACAAAAAACACTCCGGAAAGGGTTGGACCTTTGTGTTACCTAGGGAAATTGGCCGCGTGGAAGTAACTCGGGAAATCACACAAAACGACGTATTGAATGCTTGGCGCGCGTCTATTGCATAAACGTAGCCTTCAAAACGGCTAGGGTCCGTCCAATGATGGGACAGCAGCAATGGGTATTTCTAAATCGATGAATGGGCACTTGACCTGTTGACGAGCGGACTATCACACCGTATGATGTGAATAAGTAATAAGTATACACATGTGATATTATCTGTGCATGGCGGTGGAGCTGAGATTAGGCAAGTAGACGAGTATTCAGTGGAGTTGAGCGGAGCGGAGTGAGTAGCTGATCCATGCCAGTTTTGGACGGACGGGTGCAGAATCCGCAGGTTAGGGCTTAATCCTAGCATGTGGATTTTTTCTTATCCGTTGGTGGCTACTGCTGTTCGCTTTCCCACTGGGCACAGGTCCGAGGGGAGTGGATTTCATGCCAACCAGTATCCGTGAAGTGTTAAAAATTGTATCTTCCGGAAATAGTCTTAATCAAGAAATTGCGGAGTCTTTTATGAATGAACTGATGTCTGGACAGGTGACACCCGTGCAGACGGCTGGTTTGTTGGCGGCGCTGACTGTACGTGGGGAGACAGTGGACGAAATTGTTGGATTTGCTCGAGCCATGCGAAGACATGCCGTTACACTGCGAGTGCCCTTTGATGTGATGGACACCTGTGGCACGGGTGGGGATGGGGCTAAAACTTTTAATATTTCAACTGCGGCTGCTTTCGTGGGTGCGGCGGCTGGAATACCCATTGCCAAACATGGAAATCGTGCCGTTTCCAGTCGCAGTGGTAGTGCAGACGTGTTAGCGGCCTTAGGTGCAGATATTGACTTGACGGGGAACGAGGCGTTGTCTTGCTTGGAGGATGCCAATTTATGTTTCTTATTTGCACAGTCCTACCACCCAGCAATGAAACACGCTGCAGAGGCACGCAAGCAGCTGGGGTTTCGGACTGTTTTTAATATCTTGGGTCCACTCACAAATCCAGCTGGGGCGACGAAACAAGTTTTAGGCGTATTTCAGCCTCACCTTGTGGAAAAAGTGGCCGAGGCGTTGTTGCAACTGGGTACCACCCGTGCCTTAGTAGTCCATGGCGCTGGCGGTATTGACGAGCTATCCTTGCAGGGACCCAACTCGATTGCCGAAGTGGTGGACGGCAGAATTCACCGGTACACGCTATTACCAGAGGATTGTGGACTGGAAAGAGCAGACTTGGCAGTTTTAATTGGTGGCGATGCTCGTGAAAATGCAGCCATCTTGCACAGCATCTTCGCTGGTGAAAAGGGGCCAAGGCGGGATGTTGTTGTTCTGAATGCGGCGGCCGTTCTGTATGTCGGAGGAAAAACGGCAACGATTCAAGAGGGTGCGTTGCTTGCTGCAGAGTTGATTGACTCTGGATCTGTTTTGGCCTCTATGCAACGCTTTATTACAGCCACAGCTCTACACCCACAAAGGGAGGTGGCTCAATGAATGAATTTTTAAACCGAATATTGTTAACGAAAGAAGCCGAAGTTGCCCAATTGCGAACTCGTGACACACAGGGTGTGACAGTGGAATTGAGCAATTTACCTCCCTGTCGGGGGTTTCTTGCGCAGTTGGAGACAGCACCTCAATTTGCGGTGATTGCCGAGGTAAAAAAGGCCAGTCCGTCGAAGGGATTAATTCAACCAGACTTCAACCCGGTTAAAATTTCGCAGGTATACGCAACCGCTGGGGCTCAGGCTATTTCTGTATTGACAGATGAAACTTATTTTCAAGGAAGCATGGCAGACCTGACGGCTGTCCATGAGGCGGTAGGGTTACCAATATTACGAAAGGATTTCATCATTGATGAACGACAAATTGATCAGGCACGTATCGCCGGAGCGGACGCAATCTTACTCATCTGTGCCGTACACACTGCCAAGCGTTTATCCGAGTTATCGGAGTACGCCCAATTTGTGGGTCTCGATGTATTGATAGAGGTGCACCAAGTAAGCGAAGTGGCAACGGCGTTGGCGGCAAGCCCCGCCGTATTAGGAATCAATAATCGAGATTTACACACCTTTCGGGTGTCACTGGAAGTTACTCGAGAAGTGATAAAAGAAATTCCACCAAGCGTGTTTACCATTGCAGAAAGCGGCATCCGGTCAAGAGAGGATGCATTGCGCATGGCACAATATGGTGTGCGTGGGGTACTGGTAGGGGAATCGCTCATGCGGGCTGGAACTCCATCACAAGTCGCTGCCTTGTTACGTGCCTTGCAAAAAGTGTAACGGACTTTTCCTGTACAGGGCAAATAAGGGCGATGTCAAAGGAGGGACCCATGGGTGATGGAGCCAAAAATTAAAATTTGTGGTCTTCATCCTGAGGATGACTTTTCTTTCACAGACAATGAAAGAGTTGCTTATAGTGGCTTTGTTTTTGTTCCCCACAGCAAGCGTTTTGTCACTCCACAACAAATTAAACCGGTTATCCAAAAGATTAATAATCGGTGTCAAACTATGGCCGTCGTGGCGGGAATGAATTTGGCGGATATTCATGAAATTTTATCACTGTCGGGTATCACTGGGGTACAATTACACGGGGAGGAACCGCCGACATGGTGTGACGAATTGCGCCACAACGGGTACACTGTCTGGAAAGCCATCCAGGTACCCACCGCCACTGAGTTTCGTCATAGGGATCTAATGCAAACGAAAGTGATGCGCGAGGTTTCCCTATATATCCATCATGTGGATGGAATATTGCTGGATGCAAGTTCACCCGTCCGCGCACCCCACGGTGTTACGGGAGGATTTGGGAAACCTTTTGCTTGGGATATTATACCTACCGTCGGGTCCTTGCTACAAGCGATGGTAGCCCCTCCACATCTGTGGGTGGCGGGAGGCATTCATTCCGGGAATGTAGCGGACCTTCTGTCCGTGTGGAAACCTGACGGTTTGGACGTGTCTTCAGGGGTGGAGGAAAACGGACGCAAATCGATTGCGAAAATTTTGGAACTCATCGAGGCGGTGGAAGAATATGCAGGACACACAAACATATCCTGACTCGCTGGGCCGATTTGGCCCTTTCGGCGGGCGTTACGTCCCAGAAACACTCATGTCGGCACTCCATCAGTTGGAGAGCGACTACGAGCGACTATCCATTGACACTAGGTTTCAAGAGGAACTGCAATATTATTTAAAAAATTATTCTGGCCGTCCAACTCCACTGTATTATGCGGAACGATTTTCTCGTGAACTCGGAGGTCCTAAAATTTATCTCAAGCGTGAAGACCTGAATCACACGGGAGCACACAAAATCAATAATGCCATTGGGCAGGCCTTACTTGCTGTGCATACCGGGAAACGGCGAGTGATTGCAGAAACAGGCGCAGGCCAACACGGTGTGGCAACAGCCACTGTGGCCGCCCGATTTGGCTTGGAATGTACCGTGTTCATGGGTGAAGAAGACATGCGTCGGCAAGCTCTCAACGTATTTCGAATGCGTATGTTGGGAGCCAATGTGGTGTCGGCAACGGCTGGATCCCGTACCCTTAAGGATGCCACCAACGAGGCCATCCGACATTGGGTGGAACATGTAGAAGATACCTATTATATCATTGGGTCTGTCGTCGGTCCCCATCCATATCCGCGAATTGTCCGAGACTTTCAACGGGTTATTGGGGATGAAACAAAAGCCCAAATACTTGCTGCAGAGAGCCGCCTGCCAGACAAAATTCTGGCTTGTGTGGGTGGTGGGAGCAATGCAATAGGAATATTCTATCCCTTCATTCCAGACAAAAAAGTGGCTTTAGTGGGTGTTGAGGCCGCTGGTAAGGGGGTGGATACACAATATCACGCAGCCTCCATAAACCGTGGGAGACCCGGTGTTTTACATGGGTCGTACACCTATCTTTTGCAGGATGAGTTTGGTCAAGTTCTGCCCGCACACTCCATTTCTGCGGGTCTGGACTATCCCGGGGTGGGGCCTGAGCATGCTTGGTTGCACCAAATAGGGCGCGCACAGTATGTGCCTATCACCGATGCGGAGGCTTTGTCTGCCTTCTATTTACTATCGAAAAGTGAGGGCATCATTCCTGCACTGGAGAGTGCCCATGCGCTGGCCCAAGCGGTCAAAGAAGCGCAAACTATGGACAAGCATGACGTTCTGGTAATTTGCCTGTCCGGACGAGGGGATAAAGACGTGGAAGAGATTGCCCGCCAAAATCGAGGTGTTGAATATGAATCGAATTGAGGGTGTCTTCCGCAAACAAACACAGCATTCCGCTTTAATTCCGTTTTTAAATGCAGGCGATCCATCCTTGGACATTTCACTGCAACTCTTTCGATCCGTACTACAGGCGGGTGCGGATATTGTCGAAATTGGAATCCCTTATTCGGACCCCTTGGCGGATGGTCCGGTGATTCAGGCCTCGGCCACCCGAAGCCTGAAATCAGGGTTTCAATTTCCTCAGGTATTTGACCTTGCACAGGCACTACGGTCAGAATCGGATCAAGGGTTGGTCGCCTTCACGTACATCAATCCGCTGTTACAGTACACATTAGAAAGATTTTTTGCAGACGCCAAAAGCGCTGGGATTGACGGGGTCATCGTACCTGATTTACCTTACGAAGAAAGTGGACCTGTTTTACAGGTGGCGGACCGTAATGGAATTGCTCTCATTCCCTTGGTTGCACTTACTTCCGGGGAACAGCGGATTATTGACATTTGTCGCTCGGCCCGGGGATTTGTGTACTGTGTGTCGTCCCTAGGGGTCACGGGAGAGCGCACCCGCATGTCAGAACGGGTGCGGGAACTGGTGGAGCGGGTCCAGTCCCACACCTCCCTTCCTGTAGCAGTAGGATTTGGCGTTAGCACACCAGAACAGGCCCAATACCTGTCCGCATTTGCGGACGGGGTCATTGTAGGGAGTGCATTGATCCGCCGCATTGAGGCAGCATTGCATCAGAACCCCAATGCTCCCGTAAATATCCTGCAGGCAACCGTTCAAGAATTTGTAAAAATACTTGTGCAGGGATTGACCCATCCGGTTCCACCAAAGCAGTTTCCACCTAGAATTTAACGAGGAGCTGAGTAGCTTGATTATTGTAATGAAGGAAGGCGCGACGTCGGAACAGATAAACCAAGTGGTGGAAGCCATTGAAAGCCGGGGTCTGTCTCCACATATCTCAAAAGGTGCTGAAATAACGATTATTGGTATCATTGGACCAAAGAACCAAATTTTAGAGTTGCCTATTGAAGGACTACCGGGGGTGGAAAAAGTGGTGTCGGTCAGCAATCCTTTTAAACTGGCCAGCCGAGCGTTTCATCCCCAGGATACCTTAATTCAGATTGGGGGACACGTCGTTGGCGGCCTTCAACCCACCATTATCGCAGGCCCTTGTTCTGTGGAATCCAAAGATCAAATCCTAGATATCGCTCGCCAAGTCAAGGCTTTGGGTGCTCATATGCTACGAGGGGGAGCATACAAACCAAGGACTTCTCCGTATGCATTTCAGGGGCTGGGTGAGGAAGGTTTGAAGTACCTGGCGCTTGCCAGGGAGGATACAGGATTGCCTGTGGTCACTGAAATCATGGAAGTCGGCGTATTACCCATGATGGATGAATATGTGGATGTATTTCAAATTGGCGCCAGGAACATGCAAAACTACCCTTTGCTGAAAGCAGTGGGACGTACGCAAAAACCTGTGCTGCTGAAGCGAGGGATGTCCGCAACCATTGAAGAGTGGTTAATGGCTGCAGAGTATATTTTAGCTGAAGGGAATCCAAACGTTATTTTGTGTGAACGGGGAATTCGAACTTTTGAAACTTACACTCGCAATACCCTAGATCTGAACGCAGTCCCTGTGGTTCAACACTTGTCACATCTACCTGTGTTTGTCGATCCAAGCCACGGTGTCGGGCATTGGCGTTATATTATTTCAATGGCCAGGGCTGGCATTGCAGCTGGAGCGCAGGGATTGATTGTAGAAGTGCATCCCCATCCTGAGCGGGCACTGTCCGATGGAGAACAGTCTTTAACGTTTGAAAACTTTGCTCAATTGGTACACAGTGTGGAACAAATTGTTCAGGCACTGGGCACAGCGGGTGAGGCTCTTGCCACAGGACAGCACTGATTTCCGCCCGGCGGCATCTACCACTGGCGAGCTCGCGGCTGCGGCAGATGCCGGGATGTCCCGATTACTGGTGGTGGGTTGTGGTCTCATGGGGACCTCTTTGGCATTGGCCTGGCAGCGAGCTATTCCAGGATTGTGGGTGGAGGGGGTGGAAATATGTCCTGCACATCGCCTGGCAGCACAATCCACTGGCGCTTTCAAAAACATCTGGGAAAAAATCCCAAACAATAAATACGACTGGGCCGTTTTGAGTACACCTGTGGACGAGGCCCTGCAATTACTCCCTGAAGTGGCACAAGTAGCAGAGTTTATCCTTGATGTTTGCAGTGTGAAAACTAGAATTTGCGAACTAGCAGAGACTTTAAATCTAAAACAACGGTTTGCTCCAACCCACCCGATGGCAGGGAAGGCCACCGCCGGTCCGCAAACGGCTACGGCGGAACTGTTTGTGGACATGCCGTGGCTATGTATTGTTGGTTGGCCTGCCTGTGCAAAAATCATTCCCGTATTGTCTGCCAGTAGAGCTTTGGTACAGTACTTACCCAGCGCAGAGGAGCACGACTTAGCTGTGGCTTTCGCCAGTCACGGTGTCCACCTAACCTCACTGGCGGTCATGTTGGCATTTCAAAAGGCCTGTACACAAACCGAGGACTGTACCTCCTGGCAGCGCATGACAGGTCCTGGCTTTCGCGATGTTACCCGGCTGAGTGCCTCGCCACCGGGATTCTGGGTCACCACGTTAGCACACAACCGCACCTTTGTACTGCAGGCATTAGAGGGTGTGATGGAGGAATTGCAACGGTTTCGAGAAACCCTTGTTCATTCGCCACATCAGATAGAGCCTTTACTACAAGCAGCGCAGGACGCCTACATCCAATGGAAGGAAGGCCATGCATGACCGATTCAAAAACAAATCCGCGCACACAGTATTTTGCCCCCAGTGGATCTCTCCGCGGTACACTACAGGTTCCTGGAGATAAGTCCATTACACACCGGGCCATTTTACTGGGATTGTTGGCCAATGGAGAAACGGAGATTGACGGTTGGCTGGATGCAGCTGATTGCCGATCTTCCTTACGCGTGGCAAGCCTGCTTGGGGCAGGGGTCAAGGAACAGGGACCAGTGCTCCAAATTCAAGGTACTGGAGGGACCCTCGCAGAACCTGTGGACGTGCTAGACTGTGGCAATTCAGGAACCACGCTGCGCGTATTCTTAGGGGCCCTCGCTGCACGGGTAAGGTTTTGCAGTGTCACTGGTGATTATTCTTTGCGGCACCGACCGATGGGAAGAGTCATCCAACCCTTGCAGGCAATGGGTGCACAGATTTTCGCACGCAGTGGCCACTTGGCACCTTTGTGTGTACAAGGGGGTCGCTTACATGGCATTGAATATACCCTGCCAGTGGCCAGCGCACAGGTAAAATCCGCTATTTTGATGGCGGGTTTGCTAGCAGAGACAGGGACTACAACCGTGATTGAGCAGACCGTTAGCCGTGATCATACCGAAAATATGCTATTGGGATTTGGCGCCCATGTAGAACGGGAATGGCTCTCTACTGGTGGGCAAAGAATTACCGTTGCCCCCGGGCAAAGCTTGCAGGCTTGCCGCGTTCAAGTTCCTGGTGATTTTTCCGCTGCTGCCTTTCATGTGGCCGCCGCACTGGTGGTTCCAGGGTCGACGGTGACTTTACAAAACGTCGGATTGAATCCAACCCGTACAGGTTTTCTAAACGTGGTGGAACGTATGGGGGCACACCTATCTATCACAGGTCAACGTCTATCTGCCGGCGAGGCCTTAGGGAATTTAATTGTGCATTCTGAGGCTCTCCAGGGTGTCGACATTCACTCAGAAGAGGTCCCTGCGCTCATTGATGAGTTGCCGGTGATTGCTGTCTTAGCTGCCTATGCACATGGCACAACCCATGTGCATGGTGCCAGTGAACTACGCTTCAAAGAAACGGATCGAATTACTGCCATGGTCAGCGGCTTGCAAAATATAGGAGTGGATGCGGAGGAAACGGCCGACGGTTTCATTGTTCGAGGGCGAGGGGATGGCATCCCAGGTGGACAGGTAAGTAGTCGCGGAGACCACCGGGTGGCCATGAGCCTTGCAATTGCAGGAATGGGTTCACAGCGTGGAGTTGAAGTGGAAGAATGGGGTTGTGTCGAAATTTCCTATCCCCGTTTTCTCACGGACATTCGCCAATTGGGATATATCGGATTATAGTGATTTGAAAATAAACGGTCTTGACAGCGCTTCCATGGAATGATATGCTTCTCAACGAAGGGTGTTATGTCTGATTTCTCTCCACTCCTAGCAAGCTTTATTTTAGGAATCTGCGTTGCAGATTCCTTTTTTTTGTTTGCAAATGCACCTAGAGGTGTATGTTCCACATAAAAGAGACGCCAATCCCAGAGTTAATTCCCTTTGGGTTGTCCACACTAAAGTAAAATCCCCCTGTATACCCACGGAAAGACCAAGGCATACTGAAAATGGCTGGAATTTTTGCACCAGAGTCTGCCACACATTGCAAGCTTTGCCCTTGAAGGGTGGCGAAACCTATGTTTGTTCGCAAGGATGGAAGCGTGTGGATTCCGGAAACAGCTAGTAATGAAGTGATAAACTTTGTAGCCAGCTTTGCCGAGCGAGTGACCGACATGGGAAGTGTTCAAGTATTTCACATTACCCCAGTCAGTTTGTGGGAAGCAGCTGCCAATGGGCGAACCGCCCGCGATATTTTACGGTTTCTCAAGCTTCACTGTAGCCCAGAAAATTTATCATTCCAAATTCAAGAAAAAATCGTGGTGGAAATGGGTAAGTGGGGGTGTACCAGGCTCACCATGGCAAGTGACAAAAAACTGTTTTTACAAATTTGCCCTCGCCTAAGCAGTCAGGTCAAAGCTTTGGCTGAACTGCCCCAGCACCGAACAACTGAGGATGGCCTGGTGTTTGATTTATCACAGCGAGCCACCGTAAAACGGGTTCTGGCACGGTCTGGAATTCCAGTACTTGATAAAACAGGCTACACTCATCCACCCCAACTGTGTTTTTCCCTCTCGGAACAAACTCACTTACGAGATTATCAGCAACAGGCTGTTGACTATTTCTTATCATCCACCATTGGTGGTAGCGGCGTGGCTGTCCTACCCTGCGGATCGGGCAAAACCTTGGTGGGAATTGCAACGGCCCAAAAATTACAGGCAACAACCCTAATATTGGTACCCAATGAAACTTCAGCCTTACAATGGCAAAAAGAATTTTATCAACGAACTACATTAAAGGCTCCCCAAGTCGGCTCATATCAACCCAAAGCTCCCCTGCGTCCGGTGACCCTTGTCACATATCACCGTGTGGCTTCCCGTTCTGCCCAAGGACAACGGATGAATTTTCAACACCTGCTTGAGCAAACCTGGGGTTTGGTTATTTACGATGAGGTACATATGTTACCTGCCCCCTGGTTTCGCTTGGCAGCAGAACTTCAGGGGTCCCATCGACTTGGTTTGACCGCGACACTGGTAAGAGAGGACGGAGCACAGGCGGATGTGTTCAGTCTAATCGGTCCAAAGTTTTATGATCAAAGCTGGCGTGCACTTGAACAAGCGGGCTTTTTATCCAGGGTTCGTTGCGTTGAAGTGCGAATTCCTATGGATGCTACGTCACAGGCCTTATACGGGGCAGCTTCGGCACGAGAGAGACACAAAATTGCTGCACAGAATCCACAAAAACTGCCTGTAGTTCGCAGCATTCTCAAAGATCACGAGGGCCAGAGTGTTTTGTTAATGGGTCAATACCTGGAGGGACTACGAAGCACAGCACAAGCCATAGGGTGTCCGTTAATTGAAGGAAAAACTCCACGTACACAGCGGGAAAGACTGTTTTCTGACTTCAGGCAGGGAAAGTGTCTGCAACTGGCGGTATCTCGAATTGCAAACGCTGCGGTGGATCTTCCTACCGCTTCTGTCGCCATTCAAGTTTCTGGATTATTTGGGTCTCGTCAAGAGGAAGCGCAGAGAATTGGCAGACTGTTGCGTCCTGATACAAAAGAGGGGATATTCTACAGCTTAGTGAGTGAAGCAACGGTGGAGGAGAAAATGGCTGCCCACAGACAAACATTTTTAGCGGAACAAGGATATGCCTACGATATTCGCTCTGCTGCAGAAATCTTGGCGAGATGATGATGATTTAAAACGAAACTGCATTTTAGGAGGCTGAGTGTTGCAATGAGATTGTCTGAGTGTTTAACCCATGCTGATATTTCTGTACTGCAAAAAGTCGCTGACTATCATCAATTAGCTTGTATTCGTCATTCAAAGATGTCGCTGTTGCAGGAGCTACTGATGACCTTACGAAATCCCCAATTGGCCACGAATCAAGTACGGCAGTGGCCTGTTTTGCGCCGTCAGACAATGATGAGATTGTCCTTCAACAGGAAAGGAATATTTGCCGCAGAAGAACTGGAAGCAATGTTTCAATCGCAAGGCGGCAGCACCGCATTAACGGAACTCACTCGGCAAGGGTGGCTGTATCCTACGACTCGTTTCACAGGTCGACTACAGTATTGTTTGCCAGAAGAGCTACAACAGCAGTTAGCAAAAAGTTTGATGGCCGAGCTCATGGAACACGTGCGAGTAAGATCACAGGCACCGCTGATTTGCAGTGATGAAGGATATGCTGTAGTCCGAGATTGTGCAGTTTTACTTGAGTATGTGGAACGACACCCTGTACAACTGACAGTGGAGGGGAGCATATATAAGCGTAATCTTGAACAATTATTGCAATTACTGGAGGTTGCTGAGCCACCCCTAGAACCAGGCTGGCGATTTGGCTATGGACGACGGTTTCACGACTACCCAGACCGCTTAGCTTTAATCTACGATTTTGCTTTTCAACAAAAGTTTTTGGTGGAACATGTGGACGGTATGCTGACAGTCACAGAGGAAGTAAATCAATGGCGGCTGCAATCGGAGTCTGCAAAGCTCAAAAGTTTATTTGGCTTTTACATTTCCCTGTACCGCCGAGCCGTCTTTCGGCTACCTCTTATATTGCGGTTATTCACACAACTGCCAAAAGACTGTTGGGTAAGTAGTCTGGATTTTGCAGCAGCCTTGGGTAACTTGGTACAACCCTATTATTATGATACCAGGGACCACGTATGGCAAAACCGAATTGTAAAAATGCTCATGCATATGGGAGTTTTACGGACTGGAAGCGACGAAGATAATCAAATTTGGTTTCAAATTACACAAACTGGTCAACAATTATTATTAGGGGATACTCTTTCAGAAGAAATTGATGAAACAGCGATTGAAAAGCGGATCTTTATCGTCCAACCTAATTTTGAGATTGTCATCACCGCCAATAACGCTGCAATTTTGTCAGATTTAGCATTGTTGTGTGACCTCAAAGAGGGTGGGACTCTGCGCGTCTATCGAATGACGGAAAGTTCCATACAACGCGGTTTGGCAGCAAGAAAAACGGCCAATCAATGGATTGAATTTTTAAACCGCTTTTCGCAGACACCAGTGCCTGGTAACGTGGAACGAACCCTGCGAGAATGGGAACGGCGGGGCAATGCGCTGAAAGAATCTGAACAGGAAAGTTTAAGCAGCTGATTACTTACGATACATACTTTACACATTCCAAATTTGGACCACCAATCAGGATAGTAAAGCTGTGTTATCGTTAGTAATACTTAAAAAATTCATTAAAATGAGCCCCTGTGGTAAAAAAGTCCGTTGCAAGAATTCCCTTCTGGCGATACCATAGGATAAAGGCAGAAAGTTCGAAAAATGCACGGACTTTCTGTAGGCGAGCAGGAAAAGATGACGAGTCCGGCGAATAAACTAAATAAACAGTTCGGTACTCGTTGTCGCATCTCAGTTCATTAATTGTTCAGGCCATACCAGGTTACAGCCATCGAGGGGGGAGACGGACATGGGTAACGCGGTCACAGTTGCCGAAAAAAAACATTTTCTGCGTTGGTTTCTGACCACCTACCAACTTCAGAGCCGTGAGGCAGAAATGCTGATGCGTTACTTGATGACTCGAGAGAACTTGTTGCGACGCGTACACTTTGTTGAAAACTTTCGTCAGTTGTCACGTGTCATCGTCGTGTCCACCACTTGCGTCCAGGCTGCCCCTTTTCGTTTCTATCGTCGTAATAAACCCGTATCCACAGACGTGGAACAGGCATTTTTAGACATGTATCAGCATCCAGATGAAGACATTTACCTGGGATTGTTTTTTAGAGACAGAGCCACTTCTGCAGCCTATGCTGCAGTTTTGGAAGAAGGGATTGCCACTGAGATGGAGCCTGCAGTTCAGGAATATATCAGCATTCAAGCGGACTGGATGATTGAACAACTGCAACGAACCTTCGAACGCAATAAGTTGATGAGAGAAGTGGACGAGGCTTTAGACCAGCAGGACCGCGGAGCGTTTTTAGAGGCCAGTCGACGTCTCATTGCGTTTGACGAATCACTGGTCAAAGACTCTGCTGTATCCTCCCGCTAAGCATGCACTTCGCCCACAAATTCGATGGCAATCCTCATTCAGGTTGGGATTCTGCGGAAGCGTAGAATCCCAACAATTTTTTGCAAGCTGGATGCTGTTTGTGTCCCACTTCAGATACTTTCCTTGGTGAAATCCGTGGGACTTGGCGCATCAAAGGTAAATCCTTCACCAAGGACTTCATGTGCATTACTGACCACCACAAACGCCCGTGTGTCCACCTTTTGAACAATTTGTTGGACCCGACTGACTTCCATGCGGGACACTACGCAATAAATGACTTGCTTCACCTCGCCAGTATAACCGCCTCTGGCCTGTAACAGGGTGGTGCCCCGTTCTAAATGTTCATGAATTGCCGCCAAAATCAGTTCGTGATGTTCTGAGATAATCGTCACAGCTTTGGCGGATCGGACGCCTTCAATCACAAAGTCAATCACTCGACTAGAAACAAATAATGCGACCAGTGAATACATGGCTGTTTCAAGTCCAATGATAATCGCAACCAGGCCAATGACACAGACATCGATGGCAAATAGGGTTTTCCCCATTGAAAATCCGATGAAGTGACGAATCAGTCGAGCGATGATATCGGAACCTCCAGTAGTGGCACCCGCACGAAAAATCATGCCTAATCCAAGACCCGTAAGCACACCTGCGTAAAGGGCTGCCAACAGTGGGTCATGTGTCTGTACCTGCCAATGAGCTGTCAGGGTGCTAAAAAGGGAAACTCCCAATACTCCCACAGTCGTTTTAAAGATAAATTCATGACCGAACTTTCGCCAACCCAACCAAAGCAACGGAATATTCAAAATGAAAAATGTTAATCCCAACGGCCACTGCAATTTATACAATAGCAACAAAGAAATGCCAACAAACCCGCCTTCCGCCAAGTGGTTGGCGACTAAGAATAAATTTAAACCGAGAGAATAAACCAAAGAACCTACTAAAATAGATCCCCATTGAATTATAAAAACCCACACTTTCCCTTTTAACACTGTGCCATCGCTCCTCTTTGCCAGGTTCTCTTGCTTATCTTGCCAGACGCAGGGGGATTGATTCAATGGCAAACGTAATTTTTGCTAGAATTAATTACTTTTATCTAGCCAAGGGTGCCAAAGAACTGAAAATATAATAAAAGTACAAATCCAACCAAATAGGGGATACGCGAATCGCACAATAGCTGTAAATCCAATCAGACTAACACCAAGTGAAACTAATAAGATTAATGCATAAGTCCATTGAATTCTATTTTCATTGTTTGGAGTTATCCAAGCAGCCAAGGCGAACACATTGGCAACAAGGGTGGAATAAATTTCGCCCCAGAGGACAAACACGAACACCCAGCGTAGCCAAGGACCGAGAAATGTAGCAATGTGGGCCATTGGAATTGTATAAATATGGGCGTCCGGATGACCAGCTAGCGCCACCATGACGGCTGCCGCCATACAGCCTAATCCCACCGCACCCAAAAAGGCCCCCTGACGGATTACCCATGCATTCGGCATAGACGCCCCCAATGGCAACAGCACACCTACCGCCAGGCCTGTGTTAAAAGCAACATACAGCACAGTCGATACAAAAGCGGAAAACCAAACATTCCCAGGTAAAATAGCTCGAAAGTCCAGTACCTGCAGCCCAGCACCGGGTCTAAGCAGACTTTGCCCTGCGGTAGCCAGGACAAAGGTTATCATTGTAGGCACAATGACGGTATTGGCCTGTAGAATTCCGCCCATGCCGCGTAAGAGTGTTGCATAAGTCACCGTCAAGGTCAGCAAAGCCCCCAGCAGATAGGACCACCCTAATCGTTCTTGTAACAATGCCCCGGCACCTGCAACCATCGCAACAGTGACACCAAACAACATTCCTGTCATCATCCAGTCCACAAAGTAGCCTATTCGGGATCCATATAAGTAGGTGTTCAATTCCCTATAAGATGTGGCCCCAAGCTTTTGTCCGAGGTGCATGACGCGGTAACCAACCCAAGCAAATAGCACAATTCCCAGCATCACACCCATCAATCCAGCCACTCCGAAACGGCCAAAAAACTGATAAATTTCTTGCCCTGAGGCAAAACCAGCACCAACAACCGTTCCAATATAAGTAAGCCCTACCTGCAGGGCCAGGTTAAACGAGCCTGACCGTAAATCTCGTTTAGCCACTGGACATCCCTCCAGTTCATTCTATGGGGATTAGAAAAAATTCATGTTGTCCGGGCATTCGTTGCATCAACCTGTCCTAAAAAAATATACATAAATTGAGGGGGTGACCGAACATCCTCGTTCAGCCACTATGGTTAGCCACATCGTCGAGCAAACAGAAAGGTGGGAGGCCATGACGAGCATACAAGCTATGATTCTTGGAGTTGTTCAAGGCATTACCGAATTTTTGCCCGTGAGTAGTTCGGGTCATCTGGTAGTTTTAGAAAGGATTTGGCATATTTCCGATGGGGGCCTGTTATTTATTACTTTTTTACATCTAGGTACCTTATTGGCTGTTGTCTGGGTTTTTAAGCAAGAGTGTCTATGGCTCATTCGCCACCCCAAAGCATGGGTTAACCGAATGATTTTAGCCGCTTTAATTCCCACGGTGGTTATCGGTGTGATTTTTGAAGAGTTGTTTGAGGACCTATTTTCTAACGCAGTTACCTTAGGTTTCGAGTTTGTGATTACCGGGATTATTCTGTGGTGGATGGATTCTCTGGGAAACCGTCCGGGAAAATCAGAAACGGATATGACCGCAGTAGATGCTATGTGGGTTGGAATTCTCCAAGGTGTATCCATTTTACCCGCCTTATCTAGGTCTGGTTTGACCATTGCGGCTGGTTTGTGGAGGGGAATGGATGGAACGGCCGCCGGAAGGTTCTCCTTCCTACTCGCTATTCCGTCGATTTTAGGGGCTACTTTCGTTGAACTGGATGATTTATGGGAGTCCCATGGATTGCTTCACCAGGTGCCCTGGTCCCCACTATTGATTGGCACTGTTGCTGCATTACTGGCAGGATATGTGTCTGTGAAGGGAACCTTGTGGCTCTTGCAAACCGCTCGCATGAGGTTTTTCGCAATCTATGTTTGGGGGTTGGCAGTGTTCATCCTCTGGGACCAAATCACTGTTCATCGTTGGTTTCCACCCCTCCTCCATTAACAGACCAATGCCTGGCCTAACTGCAGAGAGTACAAAGAACCCGTCCCATCGGACAGCGCTGGGACGGGTACAAAAAAGGTAGGACCAAGAGATCCTAAAGGAACTATTAGGGATTTGGCAGAGGCTGCATACGGACTCCAGACAAGCATTCATACCGAGATTTCTGGATGTTTTAACGCCGCGGCAGGCGAACGTGCCAAGCCACAATGCGGAATCCCCTTCTCAAAGTAAACATTAGACTCAGCATCAGACTCAGCGTCAAGAGACACGCAATGGCCCATCCCCAAACACTTAAATCAGTCCACCAGATGTGCCACCAGGGTGCACCGCTGTTAGCCATTTGAAAGGACGTGAAAGCCGGCAGGACCGCAAAGGCGTGTGCAGCAGCTTTTCCAATCCCCAAAAAATATAGCAGAACTGTTAATCCTGCGGCTAAAATGGCATGCAAAAACCGGGCCAAAAAATAGGGTGTCATACGAATGTCTGTGTTAGTAATCACGCTAGCCACCTGAGCATGTACGGCCAACCCACTCCAAGCAATGATGCCACTAACCAGGGCCAGGCGCTGCAAAATGGGAGCTTGCGTCACTGCAGCCGTCTGTGCGCTACCAATATCGATTTCCAATACTCCCGCCAAAGTGGGATGGACCAAGGAAGTATCAATGCCAAAAAGATGGTATAGAAAAACAAATGGGAGTCCAATCAAAGCCAGCAGACCAGACAGTCGCAAGATGTCAATCATCACAGCAAAAAACACGATAAAGCCACAAATCATCAGGAGCGTCATAATAGACTCGGTGACCGCTTCGCGCAACAATTTTCCAAACGGTCGACCGTCCTCTTGACGAGCTTTAAACACTTCAGTCAATGCCCGTATCAGGATACTGCCGCGGCCCCGCACTTGCTCAACGGGTTCAGTCCGATTCTCACGCCGTCCCCACAGTTTAAAACTAACTCCAACCAGGAATGCGGACACGTAATGGGCAATGGCCAGCAGACCGCCTACGGCAGCAGATTTGAACATACCTACCGCTACCGCACCAATCATAAACAATGGATCTGCCGTGTTTGTAAATGCCAGTAAGCGTTCACCCTCGATTCGACTGCACAGGCCCTGCTCTCGAAAACGTGCGGTAATCACGGCATCCATCGGATAGCCCGCAGCCAGACCCATAGACAAAGCAAAAGCCCCAATCCCGGGAACGCCAAACAGGGGACGCATCAGGGGTTCTAGCAGCACCCCAAGACCGCGCACAACTCCAAGCCCAAGCATCAATTCTGCCAAAATAAAAAAAGGCAGCAAAGAGGGGAAAACAATATCCCAAAAAACCTTTAATCCAGCGATACCTGCTGCAAATCCCTGTTCTGGATATATGACCAGGGCCAAGGTGAAGACGATGACAGCTAGGCCGAGTAAAACCGTCGACCACTGGTCCCTCCGTCTCTGCGCCAATTCAGTACCCTCCTTCTCATGCTACGCGCCCGCAAGTTGTCCACTTAATCCGTAAATCCTATGTGGCAAGCAGATGTTTATGACCCAATGGTCTGCGCAATCGGGTAGTCGTTGTCTGAACCCCGGAAATAGCGATATGATGATGGGAGAATTAAGGCAAAGACGAACCTGTTTGAAACAGGTTGTTGAAAAACTTATTGCAGGGAGTTTGGGGTACATGTCTGTCACCCTCGCACAGGTGCAACAACAGGTAGATGAGTACATTCGCCAGTTTGCAGAAGGCTACTTTCCACCCATGTCTTTGGTGGTACGTTTAACCGAAGAACTCGGAGAGTTAGCCAGAGAAGTCAACCATAGTTTTGGTGAAAAACGTAAAAAATCCACTGAGCCTATTGGCAGTATTGCCTTAGAACTGGGAGATTTACTGTTTGTCTTAAGCTGTCTTGCCAATGAATTGAAAATTGATTTGTCCGATGCTTTTTCGGCCGTCATGGACAAGTATGAAACCCGAGACATTCACCGCTGGACTCCCAAGTTTCCGGAGCAACCAAAAGACTAGGGTGTCAGAAACAGTTACAAATCATTAAGGGAGTGCTAAATTATGAAAGATGGGAGCCTAACTAATGGAGGATATTTCAAATCCAATCACAATAGCTCTAGCAGGTGCCACTGGGAAAATGGGTTTATCTGCGGCTGCAGCAATTCTTGGTGATCCCCGTTTTCAGTTAAGTGCAGTCCTAGTCCATCACCAGTCCGCCAATTTGCAGCTCCCCTGCCCAACGTACACAAACGTCGATACCCTGTTGACGGAGATTCATCCTCGTGTTTGGCTAGACTTTACCGACGCCAACAGTGTTGGCACCCACGTGGATGCTTGTCTGGAGTACGGAGTTCGTCCGGTAATTGGCACCACTGGCTATACCGATACAGACTTGAAACAGTGGCATGAGCGTTATTTGGCAGCAGACTTGGGAGGAATTGTGGCCCCTAACTTTGCCATTGGGGCACTTCTCATGATGCGATTTGCTGCGGAAGCTAGTCGCTTTTTTAGTCACGCAGAAATCATTGAATTACACCATGTGGGGAAAAAGGATGCCCCTTCAGGCACGGCGAGGCGAACCGCAGAAACCATGGCGAAAGCAAGAGAACAAGCCAGATCTGTTACTGCACTCCCGGCGCGTCTTTTAGAAGCAGAGTTGTCCCCTTCTGACGAGAATCTATCGACAGCGCGTGGTCTGTCTGTCGCGGGGATTGCAGTGCACAGTGTTCGCCTGCCTGGACTTGTAGCCCACCAAGAGGTCTTACTAGGCGGACAAGGAGAGACCCTTACTGTGAGACATGATACTTATGACCGCCAAAGCTTTATGCCGGGTGTCTTATTGGCGTTAGATAAGGTAGAACAGGTGCGTGGCATTGTCTATGGATTGGAACACTTACTGTGGTAATAGGAGGATAGATTATGAATATTGCTCTAATTGCCCATGACAAAAAAAAAGCGGATCTCGTCAACTTTGTGCTTGCATACCAGAGCATTTTTAGCCACTATGAACTGTTTGCTACGGGTACTACTGGACTACGCATTGCCGAAGCCACTGGATTACCTATTTCGCGTGTACAGTCAGGTCCACTGGGCGGCGATCAGCAGATTGGCGCAATGATTGCCGAGGACCGCATGGATTTGATTATCTTCTTGCGAGACCCATTGACCGCACAACCCCATGAGCCTGATATTGCAGCACTGTTGCGCCTGTGTGACGTGCACAATGTACCGGTAGCCACTAACCTAGCGACTGCTGAAGCCCTACTACGGGCCCTCGAACATGGGGCGCTAGACTGGCGGCGGACAATTCGGACCGATGGGCCAGCAGAGCGACGCTTATGAGAATTGGGATTAGTTGTTACCCTACAGTTGGGGGCTCTGGAGCGGTGGCCACAGAACTGGGCAAGGCCTTGGCACACAAAGGCCATCAGGTGCACTTTATTGTGACAGATGTTCCCTTTCGACTGGGGGAGTTTCACCAAAATATATTCGTCCATGAAGAAGACACAAGTACTTACCCGGTGTTGCGAACTCCTCTTTATGATCTATCTTTAGCGGCGCTTATGGCTAGAACCATTCGTGAACAAAATTTAGATATTTTACATGTCCATTATGCACTTCCCTTTGCGGTATGTGCCTTTTTAGCCAAACAAATGACAGAAAATCATCACTGCAAAGTTGTCACAACCCTCCACGGTACAGACATCACTGTCCTGGCACAAGACAGCAGTCTGTACGACGTCATTCAACTGGGGATTGCCCGAAGTGATGCGGTGACAGCGGTCAGTTACAGTTTGGCAGAGCAAACACAGGTTTTATTTCCGCACTCTCCGTCCATCCAAACGATTCACAATTTTGTCGATCCGGACGTTTTTCGTCCCGTTTGTCACCCGGATATGCGCAGGTGTTTTGCCGCAGACGACGAGAAAATTCTCCTGCACATCTCTAATTTTCGAGCGGTCAAACGGGTTACTGACGTCGTCCGGGTGTTTGTACGAGTACAGGAGCGTGTTAAGTCACGGCTGTTATTGGTAGGGGAGGGGCCGGAAGAGGGAGCAGCACGCAACCTTGTGCAGGAGCTGGATTTAGCATCTAAAGTGCGCTTTCTAGGGAGGCAGGATGAAGTGGCAGACCTGTTTGCTACAGCGGATCTGTTGCTGTTGCCATCTCAAAAGGAAAGCTTTGGGCTGGTGGCACTAGAAGCTATGTCCACAGGTGTGCCAGTAGTTGGGTCACGAGCAGGGGGCATTCCAGAAGTCGTGGCACACGGCAAGACTGGCTTTTTGACTGAGATAGGAGATATTGCGACCATGTCAGAAGAAGCAATACGGTTGTTAACAGATGATGAATTGTATCACCGCATGTCTGTGGCGGGCCGAGAGCGGGCACAAACGCAATTTCATATCCAGGACAAGGTTGCCGAGTACGAGTCTTTATATGTATCGCTACTTGATGTGGCCGGGAAAAAATAAAAGTTGGTTTGCTGCAAGGAGCGTGCAGGGATGGAGAAGCCATGGCCAAGTTTTGTTTCAACTGTATTACAAACCCTGCAGAAATCCGGTTTTGAAGCCATGTTGGTGGGGGGCTGCGTTCGAGATGGCTTGTTGCAAAGGCGTGCACGAGATTATGATGTGGCTACAAATGCGACACCCCACCAAGTGATGTCCCTGTTTCCAAAAACCGCGTCCACAGGCATTCAACATGGTACAGTTACGGTGATTAGCAAAGGCCAGCCAATAGAGGTCACCACTTACCGGGTGGATTTGGGTTATTCAGACGGCCGACACCCTGAAAAGGTCTGCTTTACTCCCAACTTGGTGGAAGACTTAGCACGCCGAGACTTTACCATCAACGCCATTGCGCAAGACTTACAGGGCCGCTTTATAGACCCGTATCAAGGGCGGGTTGACTTGGGACGACAAACGATTCGCTGTGTGGGTTCCCCAACGATTCGCTTTCAAGAAGATTCCTTGCGTATCCTGCGAGCTTTGCGTTTAGCGGCTGAACTCGCGTTTAGCATTGAAAAAACGACCTTTTATGAAATGCTGAATGCCGCACCCCTGTTGGCGAAGTTGCCTGGAGAACGGGTGGGTCAGGAACTGTGGCGATTGGCGGCTGCAGGCCACTGGTTTGAGAAACTGCAGTCTCTTGCAAATATTACATTCTGGGAACCATTGGGCCCGGCCGTTTCGAGCCTTCAACCGGGTTTGGCAGCCCTTTCCCGGGAGAACGAAATACATCAAAAAGCTTGGCTAACGGTGCCAGAAAATCCGGAGGATTCCCAGCAGCGAGCCTTAGCCGCTTTAATAACATGGCTGTGGGCAGGGAAACAATCTCTGGAGTCCGCGGAGGCACTGGCCCGCCACTGTGGCTGGTCCAAGGCTATCGGGAATACCTTGACACATACTTTGGCCATGATGCAAGATGACCCCGCTGTATGGTCTATACTTGATTGGCGCATACATCTCTATGAGGGTCCACGAGAGTCCCTGGGGTTGGCTTGTCGCATATTAGATTGGTTCGCTGGTCTGGACCCCGGTGCTGCCAATTCTCGCTGGCGCCTTTGCCAAAAAATTTGGGACAAACATCCCCTGCAAACACCGCGTGCTTTGAGTATTACAGGTGAAGACCTGATTCATCTGGGACTGCAAGGACAGAACATAGGGCAAGTAAAAAAAGCCTTGGTGGCAGCAGTGTTGTCTGAACGTTGTCCTAACCAGCGGCAGAGCCTACTCACACTGGCCCGGGAAATATCACAGCCTTTGGCATACCCACAGAACGAAGTGCTTGAACCAACAAACACACCCGAATCTTGGCATGGCTGGGAACAGGGCTGAGAATTGCCGCGATACAGACAGGAGATGGCCGACGTGGAGCAGCGAAACATACATCCAACCACTCGAATTCCCGTGCGTTCCGAATCCGAACAGATCCGTGATCAGATTATACAATTTTTTTTGCAGGCTAACGGTGGATTTGTCAGCACCAGGGACCTCAGCGTTCGGCTGGGTATATCGCGCACCGCTGTTTGGAAACACATTCAATTACTGGAATCTATTGGATTTTCATTCACCGTTCAGCCACGACTCGGCCATCGACTTGAAATAGTTCCCAATATTATACTGTTACCCCTTTTGGAAAGGCATTTATCCGCAACCTGTCAACTAGGGCGAGAAGTCAAGTGGTTGTCAGAAGTGGACTCCACGAATGCTGTGGCCACGCGTCTAGCGGCTTTGGGTGCACCCCATGGTACCGTCGTTGTCGCCGCGCGCCAAACCGCTGGTAGAGGGCGGCGCGGCCGAACCTGGTTCTCTCCTGTCGGCGGTCTGTGGGTGTCCGTATTATTGCGACGTCCCATTCCCTTGCAACACGCTGCAGAATTGACTTTATTAAGCAGTTTTGCAATGCGTCGAGCCTTAATGGCAGAAACCAACCTCCACATTGATGTGAAGTGGCCCAATGACCTACTGTACAACGGCAAGAAAGTGTGTGGAATTTTGGCGGAAATTCGTTCCGAAGGGGAGAGCTTAGCGACGGCAGTGCTAGGAATGGGTGTCAATACAAATCTATTAGCAACCGATTTCCCAACAGACTTGTTGAAAAACGCTGCCACTCTTTCCACCGCGCGAAATCAGCCAGTGTCCCACCAGAAGGTATTGGCCCAAGTACTTTCCCAGTTAGATCCATGGGTTGAGCAATTGTCTACTGGGCAAAGCGTATTCCCACAAATCGCTAAAGAATGGCGACAATCTTGCATTACTTTGGGACAGTCAGTCCGAGTTAATACCCCGGCGGGTCTGGTGACAGGACAAGCCATCGCGGTGGATGATGGGGGGATTTTGTATGTGCGTACACAGTCTGGTTTGATGCAGAAAATTCATACCGGAGACGTGTTGTTCGAGGAGGGTCAAGAGTGAGGCCATTGATTGTCGTCGTCCCGCAGTGGGATGGGCTCCCGAGTCAACGACTCGTTAGCCTGATTGCCCTACGCTGGCAACCTGGCCAAACAGCAGAGTGTTGCCACATTCAGGTGGCAAACGTGGACTCGTCCTTCCCAGAACGAATTTCATTACATCCTTGGCCAACTCTGCTGTCCTTTGCCAATGAGGGGATGTGGAGCCTCTGGGAGGTGGGGGAAAGTCTTGCACCCATTCAAAATGCCTGTGAAGATGCAGGATATGCTTTAAACACCCCGGTGGGACAAGTGCTCGACCTCAGCCAATTGGCCCGTTTGTTACAGCCTGGCATAGCGGCGGAACAGCTTGTTCCAACTTGGCAAACAACAGAGTCAGATGCCAATACAGATGAAGAGCTAGGACACATTCAGGATCTAACCACTACTACCACGCAGTGGTTAGAAAATCTGTGGACGCGCTCAACAGCTTTCCCCTTCATTACCCTGCAACAGCTGACACGTTTGGCAAGCCTGTTGTCTCCCGCCTTGGCGGAATGGTTTGCAGCCGCTGCGCAACAGCGAATGGAACATGCTGGGGATCACTTGCCACCCGAGTGTGACTGCATTTCCCAGCTGGTTTTTAGTTCTACAAAGCCCCATAGTACATCGGAAAATGCACTGGGGAATCAACAAAGCAGCGATAACGTGGAAAATAAGGCAGAGTTCCTACTGTCCGCAAACGGCCCCTTGGCGACTGCATTGTCTGGATTTGAGGTTCGTCCGGGTCAACAAATCATGATGCGAGAAGTTGTCAAAGCACTGGTTGGGGATACCCATCTGCTTGTTGAAGCGGGAACCGGCATTGGCAAATCCCTAGCTTATTTGATTCCTGCCCTGTTATATGCAAAGGCTGAGGATACCCGAGTAGTAGTTTCAACGCAAACCATCTCACTACAGGACCAGATTCAGCAACGGGATTTCCCCATGTTGGGACAAGTCGTCGGAGATGGCCTGTCCTTAGCAGTACTCAAGGGACGGACCCACTATGTGTGTTTGCGTAAAATCCATCAAGAAATGCCACTAATAAGTGTGGGATTGCCTGTAGAGGAAATAGAAGCCTTCATCAAACTGTTGGTGTGGTTAGTGGAAACTCCCGCAGGATTGCGGGAAGAACTCCCCCAGACACGGCAGGACAGAGAAACTTGGCAACGTGTGCAAAGTGAGTCAGAAACGTGTATTTCGCGACGTTGCCCATTTTTTCGGGCATGTTACTATTTCCGGGCGCGTGCTGCTGCATATGATGCGGATGTTCTGGTCACAAACCACTCCTTGCTGTTTACCGATCTAAAAACAAATCATCGAATACTCCCTAAATATGACAAACTAATTGTAGACGAGGCCCATCATCTAACAGAACAGGCTACCGTGCATTTGGGTCAAGAGGTTTATTGGTATCAATTGTTGGCATCCTTCAATCGTCTGACTCGAGACCATGGTCGGCGTGGTGTACTGGCTGATTTACAGCAACGTCTCACGGAAACGGCGGCAGTTTCCCTGTTGAATACACTCACAAAGGTGCAGGAGCACTTAGAAGGGCTCCGTTTCACCGTAGAACAAGCATTTGTCGCCTTGGCCAGTTTATTACCTCAGGCGGGTCCACAAGAGGTGCGTCTCGCCACACATATGGTTTCCCATCCAGCCTGGGGACGTTACTTGGAGCAGTGTATACTGATTTCTGACGTTACCCGTTCATTGGGTCAAGACGCAGTGAAATTAGGAGAAGCTGCAAATGCCGCTGTTGATGTGGAACTGGCCGGACGGCTTTTAGATGGCTTTGGATACTTACAGGAATTATTGTCACAGTTGAACATCTTGGTAGACACTCGCTTGGAGGATGAAAATTGGGTGCTGTGGTTGAATCAATCTGGCGTATCTCCGGTAACTTTGGGGATACACCACACCCCGATGAACGTAGCAAAACTGTTGCATGATACCCTATTTCAGGAAACGCGCAGCGTCATTCTAACATCTGCTACCCTCTCAGTGGATGGAAAATTTGACTATCCGGCACGCGAATTAGGGTTGGATACTGAACTGACCGAGGGAGGACTGCGAACCCTGTCCGTCGCCTCACCTTTTGATTACTCGAAACAAGCATTATTGTGTATTCCTAACGATGTACCCGATTTAGCTGGTGTGACAGATACTCAGGCAGCCGCGTGGCTAGCACATTCTCTGCTGACCCTGGCGACAGCAAGCGGCGGGCACATGCTGGTGTTGTTCACCAGTCACGGTCTGTTACGAGCCACGGCACAAAGTCTGCGCATACCGTTGGAACATACGGGCATACGTCTGTATGCACAGGGGATTGATGGTGGGCGCAGTCACCTGTTACAGTCTTTCCGCAATCACCCCCAATCTGTGCTGCTGGGAGCCCAGTCTTTTTGGGAAGGCATTGATCTGCCAGGCAAAGAGTTGACGGTGTTGGTAATCGTGCGCCTGCCGTTTGCACCGCCCACACACCCGGTGACCCAAGCACGACATGAACGATTACAATCTCTAGGAAAGAGTCCTTTCTGGTTCGCCAGCCTGCCTGAGGCTGTGGTGAGGTTTAGACAGGGATTTGGCCGTCTGATTCGAACCACACAAGATCGGGGAGTTGTGATTGTCTATGATAAACGCATCATTAAATCCACTTATGGGAAGTCATTCCTTCGTTCGTTGTCTGGCGTGACACCATTGGTGGGGCCTGAGCAACAGGTGGTAGGCAAAGCAGTCGCTTTTTTGCGTCATGAACATTAAAGCGCTTGTCTAAAAAGCAAAAAACTCGTGGGGATCTCTGCCTGGCAGTCGGAAGGGGAATCCCGTATAATCGAAAATGTTGTGAGAGGTTTAGCGGCTTGTGCGACTGTAAGCACAGAGAGGAGCAGCTTGATGCGCATTTTAATCAGCAACGACGATGGAATCCACGCCCCGGGGATTCGAGCCTTGTTAAAAGTCGTCGCAGACCTCGGTGAGGTGGTGGTGGTGGCACCGGACGGGCAGAGGAGCGCTTCCAGTCACGGCATCTCTTTGCACGGCCAATTGCAGGCACAGCCGGTGTCACTCGGTTACGGCCATGTGACGGGGTTTGCACTCACTGGAACACCTGTGGACTGTGTGAAATGGGCCATTTCGGTCGTCAATCATGGCAGACCCTTTGATTTAATGTTTTCTGGTATCAACGAAGGTGCCAATTTAGCCACAGACGTACTTTACTCTGGCACGGTGGCTGCCGCTGGAGAAGCGGCCTTACTCCATACTCCGGCCATCGCCTTTTCTCTTGTCGGACCGCCCTTTCCCTTCACTGAGGCTGCCGACACAGCGCTTCGAATTATTCAGCAAGTGTCTTTGGAAACCTTGCCAGCAGACACCTTTTTAAACGTAAATATTCCTGCTAAACAGGCGAGCACAGACAAGTGGACCATCACAAAACTAGGTGCCCGCAGTTACAAGGACGAATTTGTCACACAAACAAATGCCCATGGCCAGGTTGTTTATCGTTATAGTGGTGAACCCCTGGATGGACCCATGGATGAGGATACAGACGTGGCCGCCATCATGCGGCGTGAAATTAGTATGACTCCCTTGCGCTATCGTTTTACCGACTATGCAACGGTGAAAGCGATGACTGCCAGCGAAGCATTGCTCAACAGATGATAGCTAGATAATGCTTACCCCAACGCGTTTATTGCCAAGTATGTGGGCGAGGAGAAATGAGCCATGTCTGGGGAATTTACTGTTTTAGGGACATTCACCATGGGGGCTACAGACGACCTGTATCGTCTTGTGGACTTTTTAAATCGGAATCTAAAAAATCAACAGGTGATTTTTGGCTTGTCTAAAGCCACCGAGAAGGACAAAATGATAATCACTCTTTATCGAACCGAGTGAGATGGATGAGACATTGGAAACGCTGGCTCACCCTGAGTGGGTTGGCCTTAGTGGTGATTGCGACCGCTTTTATATGGGCTGTCTGGAACAGCTTGTCCAGTGAATGGAGAATTGAAGCAAGCGCAGCCCAATACGCATTAAATCACTCCCCCATGCAACAACTAACGAGCTACAGCGTATTTACAGGGGCTGGAGCACAGGAGGTATTCACAGGCAAAGACGGATTTGGCAGAAAATGGGTTGCTTTTGTGTATGGACCGCCTTATGCTGTCAAATCAGTGCCTAGCACAGGGATGTGGTCTGCAACACGTCTGACAAAATCTCTGAAATTACAGCACATCACACCCGTTCATTTGAATCTTGGGTACTTCAACGCAGCCGCTAGGGAATCCTTTCACACTGCAGCCGATGTGGTGTGGGAGTGTTACGTCCGTTTACCCTCTGGACTTCTGGCCTATATCTACTACGATGCCTATTCTGGACAACAAATTGCCACATACATCCTGGCCCCATCGTCTTTCAGTCAACTGACCCAAAACTTTGGCTGAATAGCTTGTGTAGCCATTTCAATGGCACGGGGTTAGATCATTTAGTGGAACTATTTTTCTATTAACTGTGGATAGCTGTGGTAAGATGTGCTTTAACCACTTTTGTTTGAGCATGCTATACTGTAGTTATTCTCAGGCCATTCGTGAACGGCCAAGGAGGCGCGAGCCATTGTCACGGATTCGCCTCGTTCCAATCATTTTCATTATGCTGGTAAGTTTAGTCGTGCTGTTTGGAGGCTGGCAGGCCTATCAGCGTTTGAATTTAGTGAATCCACTTAAAACCAAGTTACAAACTATTCAAGGAGTTCAGTCTGTACAAGTGGTGAATGGCAATCCCAATGTGATTACGGTTCAACTGGGTAAGGTCAAAGACCTCCAGACTACTTACCATTCTCTTACCCAGACTATTACGGAAACTCTAGGGAGTAACCAGCCAATCACTATCTTGGATCACCGCAACAGCATTCTCACTCAAGATGATGAGTCATTGCAACCCATTATTCTTGAAGGGTTGGCCAAGGGCAACTATGTCGAAATGATTCTCCAAGTTAAGCAGGCCGCTGTGAAACTCGGAATCAATGTGAGAGTGACCATGGACAGTCAAAACGTGTTTGTACAACTGGAGCAGGGATCCTATTATCTGTACGATGTGCAGAGTTACCATCTACCAGGAACGGGGGGTGCAGCCTCTTGATGAAAGAATGGCTGTTGGGCATTGGTGTTGCGTTGGTTATTTTTCTTGCCTTTTTGCACGTGAACATCTTGCCATTGCTGTTTCTTGGTGGACTTGCTGGTATGTTATGGTTTATGATGGAGCGACGCAATGGGACTCCCGCCATAGCCAGAGACATCCCCGTTAAGCATCACGTGGAATTCGACGAAATTGGCGGTCAAGAAACAGCAAAGCGGGAATTGATGGAAGCTTTGGACTTCTTGCGCTACCGGGATCGCATCAAGAGTTTGGGGATTCGGCCGTTGAAAGGCATCTTGCTCACTGGCCCACCCGGAACGGGTAAAACGCTGATGGCCAAGGCAGCTGCCACGTATACGGATTCAATCTTTCTTTCCGCTACCGGGAGCGAGTTTGTGGAGATGTATGTAGGTGTCGGCGCACAGCGAGTGCGGGACTTGTTCCGACGGGCGAGGACCTCGGCTAAAAAAGAAAACAAGGACTCGGCCATTATCTTCATTGATGAAATTGACGTGTTAGGTGGGCGGAGGGGACAATTCAGCCATCAGGAATATGACCAGACCTTAAATCAGTTGCTGACTGAAATGGATGGCATGTCCACAACTCAAAGTCCATCGGTGCTTCTGGTTGCAGCCACCAACCGTTCTGACATCCTTGACCCAGCATTACTGCGCCCGGGTCGGTTTGACCGTCAAATCAAAGTCGATTTACCAGACAAGGATGGCCGATTGCATATTCTCAAAATTCAGACTCGCAGCAAACCTCTCGCAGAAAACGTGGACATGGAGCACATCGCCCGTGAAACTTATGGGTTCTCTGGTGCCCAGTTGGAGGCGCTAGTTAATGAAGCGGCCATTATTGCCCTGCGCAACAATGGAGACAAAGTGACCCAAGAAATGTTTCGAGACGCTGTGGATAAGGTATTGATGGGGGAAAAAACAGGTCGAAAGCCCACAGAAGAAGACCTGGAACGTGTGGCCATCCATGAACTGGGGCACGCCATCATTAGCGAACTGATGCGGCCGGGAACAGTTTCTCACATTACCATCGCACCCCGTGGAGACGCCTTGGGGTTTGTGCGGCAAATTCCGGAAAGTGATCGCTATTTGTATACGCTGGATCACCTGAAACAGCAAATCAACGTTGCTTTGGCGGGTAGTTTAGCTGAGGAACTTCATTATGGAAACCGCAGCACAGGAGCACAAAATGATTTTATGCAGGCTTCTTCTCTAGCACGCACCCTGGTAAAGTGTGGCTTATCCCGCATTGGTATTGTGGATGAGGAAAACCTACCAGATGCGGTATTGGACACGGAGGTACGCTATATTCTTGCAGAGCAGGACAAAATCACACGAGAATTGTTGAAACCCTTTAAAGACCATATATTGGAATTTGCTCATCACATTGTGGAAGAAGAGAGCATCAACGGAACAGAGTTTCGCGGTTGGTTGGACCCCATTCAAGCAACACAGGTAGGAGCGCAAAAGGGCGTAACTATAGAAAATACCATCAATATACAATTACCAGAAACGAGTCATAGTTTATCCCAGGGAGCGTAACTTTTTAATTTCTTGGGACAAAAAAATTCTCCCCTATGGGTGTTGTGCAATTCCACTTGTGTCCATGATTCACCTGATCTATGTTATTTAGAAGAGGGGCCCCCTAAATGGGCTGTACCATACCCAGGGCAACCTCTCTTCAAGTGTTGTGTCGTTTTCTCAGAGACACCTTCTACCCCATGCAGAAAGAAGGACTTGCTGTTGAACCCAGCGGAATACCCCATTACAACCACCATTGCACAGGTTCACAACTACATGGATCAAAACATCCGTATTCAGGGATGGTTATACAGTAAACGTTCCAGCGGTAAAATCCATTTTTTACAAATTCGGGACGGCTCCGGATCTATTCAATGCGTGGTGGTCAGAAGTGAGGTACCCCCGGAAGTTTTTGCCGTCAGTGAGGTACTCTCACAGGAGAGCGCCGTAATTGTGGAAGGTCTTGTTCGTAGAGATACTCGCTCGTCATTAGGTTACGAACTCAGCGTACAGAATCTGATACACGTTTCAACTGCCCCGGATTATCCGATAACTCATAAGGAACACGGGATTGACTTTCTACTGGATCATCGCCATTTGTGGATCCGTACCCCGCGCCAACGAGCCATCTTAAAGATACGGGCCGAAGTGTTACGGGCTATGTCCGATTATCTAGACGGTAATGGGTTCACACGGGTAGATCCACCGATTCTTACACCCACCGCTGCAGAAGGGACAACAGAACTTTTCCATATTCAGTACTTTGATCAAGAGGCTTATTTAACCCAAAGTGGTCAAATGTATATGGAGGCTGCGGCCATGGCCATGGGTAAAGTGTATTCCATGGGGCCGACCTTTCGTGCGGAGCGTTCGAAAACTCGTCGCCATCTGATTGAGTTCTGGATGATTGAACCGGAAATGGCCTATTTTACACATGAGGACAACTTAAAATTGCAGGAATCCTTTTTGTCCGCTGTGGTCCAACAGGTGTTAAATCACTGCCAACCCGAATTAGAACTTTTGGGACGAGACTTAACCCGATTGCGCGCTGTGCAGCCCCCGTTTCCCCGCATGTCTTATGATGACGCTGTAGTTTGGCTGCAAAATCAAGGACATGAAATTCAGTGGGGAGAAGACTTTGGCGCACCAGACGAATCTGAACTCGCCAATCAATTTGACCGTCCCGTATTCATTGAGCGATATCCAACAAAAGTGAAGGCTTTCTATATGCAGCCAGACCCAAAACGGCCAGAAGTGGCACTGTGTGCTGATTTATTGGCACCTGAAGGGTATGGAGAGATTGTGGGGGGCAGCGAAAGAATCCACGATTATACGTTGATGAAGGAGCGGTTTATCGAGCACAAGCTTCCAAATGAGGATTATGCTTGGTACCTGGATTTACGCAAATATGGGTCTGTCCCGCATTCTGGGTTTGGCATTGGGTTAGAACGCACAGTCGCCTGGATCTGCGGATTGGAGCATGTTCGAGAAGCCGCTGCATTTCCACGACTTCTTTACCGATTATACCCTTAATCAAATTAATTTAAATTTATACAAGGGTATCCCTTCATTATGTTCAAAAGTGAAGTAGGACAGTACAGCGGAGGTGGGGATGTAGCTGCACAGGGAGGTAGCTGTTCAGGGATCTCCCCACTCTTACACATATTCTTTTGTAAAATACCATGGTATACTGACCGTAAAATAGAGGATCGGACAGTCGTTGGACTTTAAAAAATGTAAATAAAAATATAAAAAGAATAGGGAAGGGGCTAAGAGGGTGACACAAGCAAACCGGCCGTGGCACGGACCTGCTTGGTTGCAAACACCGTTTGTAGCAGTCCCTTACACCTTGTTAAGGAACTGGAACGAATTAGAGTTAAGTGTGGAAGACTTGATTGTGGTGTTGGAAATTATTGCAGCTGGGCAGGTAGAGGGAAAAGAATTTTTAACTCAGCAGGAGCTCGGGCAGCGCTGTCACCTAGATCCACTCAAAGTCGGTGAATGTATTGGACGACTGTTGGAAAAAAGTTTGATTTCTATGGGGGAACGTTTGGAACCAAAGGAAGGGACTGTCGCTACCTTTTTTGACGTATCTCCTTTATGGGACAAGCTCTCACAGCCAGAGGAAGTACCAGACTTGGCTGTGAATAACGAGGAATCCACCAGTGGGACAGACGCTTTCAGCCTGTTTGAGCGTGAGTTTGGTCGGCCTTTGTCTGGTTTTGAATACGATCAGATTCAACAGTGGTTACGAGAGGACGAACATCCCCAGTGGATGGTGATTGAAGCATTAAAAGAAGCGGTATTTGCTAACAAGTGCAGTATCCGTTACATAGATCGCATTTTGTACGATTGGCAACGCCATCAGGTACGCTCTCGTCGAGACTTAGAAACTTATCAGGAAAGTTACCGAGAACGTCAACGGGCAAGAGAACAGGTGGCAGCCACTCGTGGCAATCGCGGCAACAACGGACGGAAACCAGGGAAACCAGACGTCGGAAATTCCAAGGATGAACGTTATTCAGCTTTTTACCAATTATTTCCTGACGCTTGAAATAGGGACACCTAACACTCACGGCTCATTGTATTGTATTTTTACACTGCAACAGGCCCATCAACTGCGCAACTGCGGTCTCCCTGGTCCATGGCAAGTGACCATTCACTTCCCATCGAGTTACCAGCGAATATAAGGTACCGAGAAAAGACTGTGCCAGAAATTCAGCATCTAAGCGACTGCAGATTTCCCCCTTCATTTGTCCGCGCTGGATTAAATCAGTCACTTGACCTGAGATCACCGACGAAACCTGTTGTTGCAAGAGCTGACGTATCTCGGGAACGGCAGTTGAATTTCCAACGAGTTGGAAAAGAATTTGCCGCTCTAAGGAGTTGGTATACGCCTCCAAGTAAGCATCCGCCACATACTGTAGCTGAGATATCGGATCTGCATTCTTTTGAGCCTGTACAATTTCGTCAATATGTGAAAATGGAGATGCCGCAGCAGCGACCGCTAAAAGTAGTTGTTCTTTGTCTTTGAAGTACCAAAACACAAGACTAGGTGAAGATAATCCTGCTGCCTTAGCAATATCCTTGATAGTGGCACGAAATCCTTTTTGTGCAAAGGCCACTCGTGCCCCTTCAATAATGCTCTCTTTCGTGTCTCTCATGTAATCACCCTTCTATAGAACTGTAAGTACTTTTATGAGGGTTCCCAGAAACCCACATAAAAAATTCCCTACCAAGTTTAACCTTTCCCGTAGTGACCCGTCAATCAAGGACACAAGACTCGTTACAATCCGCAAGGTCCACGCTGCTTGTCAGGCTAGGGGACAAATAAAGGCCGATGGCCATCGCCAAATGTCTTGCTTCCTTGCGTAAAATTACCATACACTGTATGGCACACAATAAAAGTTTGGGAGGTCGATTTTATGATGGGTGCATTTGGCGGCTATACACAGTGGGCTGTAGTGTTCTTAATCATCTTTGTACTGTTCATTTTGATTGTTCCTGCAGGTGCTGGCTACGGTGTAGGTGCAGGGCCTGTTGCTGGTCCAGGTGTGGGCGGCGCAATGATGTATTAATTCGCTAAGTTCATCGGTGTTACTGGAATAAAATAAAAAGTCTAGAACCAGTGGGTCCTAGACTTTTTATTTTATTAATGCTTTCACTGCCCATCTCGTTCGTTGGGGTGGGCTGCAAGCGTGCGGTTGTCCGCCTCTTTCAAATCCATGGGGATCACTCAATATTGTCCAGTGGCTGCGACCTCCTCTCGAGCAGACTCCTCTGCAGCAATCAAGTCATCGAACCACGCAGCCCCGTCTGGCAGGTGAAAGACCATGAAACGACCCATGTCCTCTGGCCTTCTGGCTTGATGATATTTCAAGTAAATCTTCCCCTGCGATACAGACAAAATCTCAATTTTTCCCGATGCGTGACTCATCACGTATTTAACCCGCTTGCCCAAACCAGAGATGCGCGCCTTTGCTTCTTCAATGACCTTGTATGCCCTGTAAAACGGCACCACAAAATCGGCATTGCCAGCCACCGGACGGTTTTGAAAGATGTAGTACGGCGTCACCCCCGCGAAAGACAGCTTGTCTAAGAGTTCTGCCAAGATCTCTGGATGGTCATTGATCCCTCGCAAGATGGGAGTTTGGTTAACCGTGATGACTCCTGACTCTTGCAGGGCTGCAATGGCTTGGTGAGACTCAAGGGTTAACTCTCTTGGGTGATTAAAGTGAGCCATGACGTAGATGCGCGCCTCTGGCTGAGAAAAGCTGGACAATACTCGAAGAAGCGCCTCATCTTCATAGATACGCATAGGATTAAACGCGAGCAGTTTGGAGCCTAAGCGGATCACTCGTACATGTGGGATATCCCGCAATTTTCTAAGAATGGTCTCCAGACGAGAAGTGGACAACATTAGGGAGTCGCCGCCTGTGAGCAGGACGTTGTTGATTTCTGGGTGTGCTGCAATATAGTCCAAACCCGATGAAACGTCCAAACGAACCTCACGAACATCATTGCGAAACAACCGTTTTCGGAAACAAAAGCGACAGTATGCCCCACATACCTCGGAGACCAGCAACAAAGCCGTGGTCTTGTACTTGTGTTGACAACCAGGGGCCGCGTAATTGGTGTGTTCCGCCGATGCGTCCCAGGCTCCGTATTCCTGCAATTCGCCAGCACTTGGGATGACCAATCTACGAATAGGATCGTGCGGGTTGGCCCAGTCAATCAGACTCTTGTAGTAGTCATTGAGGCGAAAAACGTAGCGGTCAGTAATCTGCCTTAAATACGCCCGTTCTTTCAAATTCAACTCTTGTATCTGGTCAATACGGGTGAAATAGGTGGTTTTCATAGGCCGTCCTCCTCCCTAAAATAGGCGAAGAAGGAAGCGAGAGTAAAGCCATATAAAGGGTTCCCCTGCACGCAACAGAAAATGTAAGTAATGGGCCGGGGGCAACTCCCGGGGACAGTCCGTGTTCCCATCTATACAACGCCAGGTGAACTTTCCCTTTCTACGCTTGCGAAGTTAGCTGACGGGTTCGGATTGAAAGTTAACCCTACCTGGAAAATCGACGAATTAGCTTCGACTTCTCAGGATTCACCCCAGAAACTTGGTTCCCCCGCTTCTTTCTCCAAGAATTCAGCGTAGACTGTCCAATATCTACAGTGTAGCGGAGAAATGCGTATTGGGGAAGGGCTGTAACCTATGAAAGTCCTTGGGGCTGAAATTCACCCTCTTAAGTGGGCTCCCTATTTTAGTCAGCGACTGTCTCCCGTAAGACTGGTATGCTATGGATACTACCAGCTTACGGGATTGATTATAAGGAACGGTGATCTTTTTGACACAGGACAGACAGGAAATTCAGCAGGCGTGGGAAGAGTTTGTTCGCGGCGGTGGGGGGGCAGACCATCTAGTGAACGGAGTGATTCGTGAGTCTTGGTTGCGGTCTCACCAACTGGGCGTAAATCCCTGGCAATTAGTAGGACCTGAACGGGTGAGTCCTGAGGAGTTACACCACCTTCGAGAAGTGAAACAAACACTCCTGGATGCGGCATCACCCCACATGGATCACCTCTATGAGTGGGTGAAGGGAACCGGATTTGTGGTTACCCTGTGTGACGAACGGGGTTTTTTGTTCCATGTCCTGGGTGACCCGGATACGCTGCAAAAAGCCCGAGAGATTGAGTTTGTGGCAGGAGCCAACTGGAGCGAAGCGGCCGTAGGCACCAACGCCATTGGGACCTGTTTGGTGTTGAATCAACCCTTGCAGGTATCGGCGGCAGAACATTTTTCCGTGGCCTGCCAGGGATGGACCTGTTCCGCAGCCCCCATTCACGGACCAAACGGGGATGTGATTGGCGTGTTGAACCTGTCGGGAACTTGGGAAAAGGTTCATCCCCACACGCTGGGGTTAGTAGTTTCTGCGGCCCGGATCATTGAAAATTATTGGGTGCTACAGGAACGGTCTCGCCGCGCCGAGCGCATGGGAGGGTACCTTGAGGCGGCTGTCAACGCTTTAAACGAAGCAGTGCTTGTGTTGAGTCAAGAGCGAAGGATTATTAAAGTAAACAGAATTTTTAATAAATTATTTACACTGAGGGAGGAGCAGGTGGTAGGACAGTTGGTTACCGATGTGTGGGAAAATCCGCTCTGGTCAGATTGTCTGGATGGCTGTTCCAATCGGGAAGTGAGTTTTCCGGTACGCGGAACGAGCCATTCCGTACACGGTTTACTGAATGTGTATCCCATTCAAAATGGTACGGGTCAGCCTCTGGGATCACTGGTGACCCTGCGGGAAATTCAGGAGGTCCGCCAGTTCATTAGCCACATGACCAATAGTCGGGCCAAGATAGAGTTTTCCGACATCATTGGTGAAAGCTCAGCATTTCTCGAGGCCTTGGGGGACGCAAAACTGGCCGCCCATACGGACGCAACCGTTCTGCTTCAGGGGGAGAGTGGCACGGGTAAAGAATTGTTTGCCCAGGCTATTCACAGCGCCAGTCATCGTCACAACAAACCCTTCATTGCCCTGAACTGTGGGGCAATTCCGCGGGACCTGTTGGGGAGCGAACTGTTTGGCTATGCTGAAGGGGCCTTTACAGGCGCCCGGCGTGGCGGGAGTGCAGGAAAGTTTGAACTTGCTGAAGGAGGAACTCTGTTCCTTGATGAGGTGGGAGAAATGTCTTTGGAAATGCAGGTTCTATTGCTGCGCGTGCTGCAAAACCGCGAGGTAACCCGTTTAGGCGGGGACCGGGTCATCCCTGTGAATGTCCGCATCCTTGCGGCCACCAACAAAGACTTGAAGGTCGAAGTGCACAAGGGAAACTTTCGTGATGACTTATATTATCGACTGAATGTTATGCTTATTCGCATTCCACCGCTGCGGGAGCGTATCGACGATATTTCCCGATTGGCCCAGGCCTTCACAGGGCAATTCGCAGTCCGCTTGCAACGGCCAGGGTTACAAGTGGCTCCAAGTCTGCTGAACCGTCTTGAACAGTGGCCCTGGCCAGGAAACGTTCGAGAACTGCAGAACGTGTTGGAACGCATGGCCATCCGCGTACAAGGGGAGTGGTTGACACCAGATCTGCTGCCCCAAGAATTACAAAGCACCAGTCTGGCAGGCATGGATCTGTCGAGCGTCGTCACTGGATTACCCTTGAAAGATCAGTTGCAAAAAGCTGCATTGTTGGATTCTTTACGGGCATCCAGAGGCAATCACAAAGAGGCGGCGCGAATTTTAGGTGTAGCTCGCAGTACATTATACAGGCAAATCAAAAAATTTGGATTGAGTTAATCCGAAACTCAGGGGGCTCATAGATCCCTGTGTTCTTAAATGGGACACACGTGTCCCATTGTGACCTGTTATGAGACACACAAATGGGACAGCATGTGAAACTCAAACTGATTGCATATCGGTATTACAGACGAATTTGTCCGAATTATCCGTTTCATAAGCTTGGCATCAGACTTGCGTATGGATTGGAGTGTGGAATGCGGGCTCTTTAGACAGGCACTTCAAACTGAAAACCGGAGGTTGAAAGGGTATGGCGGTTCCCGCAGACAAATTGAAGTGGATGTATGAAACTATGATTAAGATTCGCCATTATGAGGAAGCAATGGTAGACGCATATGGTGAGGGCAAATATCCGGTCTTCAACATTGGTGCCGGGCCTGTCCCTGGTGAAATGCATTTGGCTGCTGGCCAGGAGCCCGTAGCCGTAGGAGTGTGCGCACATTTGCGTCCGGATGACACGGTGACCGCCCCACATCGACCCCATCACCATGCGATTGCCAAGGGAGTAAACCTGCAGCGGATGACTGCCGAGATATTCGGCAAGGTGGACGGATTGGGGAAAGGCAAGGGAGGGCACATGCATCTGTTCGATCCGGAGGTAAAGTTCTCCTGTGGTGGAATTGTTGCCGCCGGTGTCCCCCATGCCGTGGGGGCTGCCTTGGCTTCGACAATGCAGGGTAGGGACTCGGTGGCCGTGGCCTTTATTGGGGAAGGTGCGGCCAATGCAGGCGCCTTTCATGAATCTCTCAACCTGGCCGCGCTGTGGAAATTGCCAGTAATTGTCGTCATTGAAGACAACGCCTATGGCATCTCCGTCCCCAAACCCGCCTCTACAGCCGTACCCACGAATGAGGTGAGGGCCAGTGCCTATGGCATTCCTGGGGTGCGTGTAGCGGGAAATGACCCGGTGGCCTTGTATCAGGTTGCACAAGAAGCGGTGGATAGGGCCCGGCGCGGCGGTGGGCCAACCCTGATTGAAGTGGAGACAGACAGGTATTTGGGACACTTTCAGGGAGATCCAGAGGTCTATCGTGACAAGGATGAGGTGGTGCATCTGCGTCAACGTGATGCCATCCAGGCTGTCCGACAGCAGATGGTAGCAGATGGGATGGCCACCGAGGAGGAACTCCAAGCAATGGAGCAGCGTGCTTACCAGGTGGTGGAGGAAGCGTACGCATTTGCCCGGCAAAGTCCAAATCCGGCAGGAGAGAGCGCCTTGGCAGACGTATTTGCGCTGTAAACCTTCTGTTCTGCTGTTAAGACAACCGGATAGGCGACAAGTGCCTTTGCGGACATATTTGTTCTGTAAGCCTTTGCGTGGATGGATTTTCATCGAAGAGTGGGTGGATGTGAAATGAAATCAGAGTTTTATATTAATTGTATAAAGGAGGACAAATTGTCATGTCTGTCACCTCGACGCAACGAATGTTGACCGGCAACAAGGCGGTTGCCGAGGCGATTGCCCAAGAAATGGAACGTGACCCGAGAGTGTTTGTCATGGGCGAGGATGTAGGTCGCTATGGAGGCATCTTTGGCGCCACCGAGGGCTTATTCCAACGCTTTGGTGGGGAACGGGTGCGGGATACGCCCATTTCTGAAACGGGATTTATTGGTGCGGCCATTGGTGCAGCAGCAGAAGGCATGCGGCCCATTGGCGAGTTAATGTTTGTCGACTTTTTTGGCGTCTGCATGGATCAAATTTATAATCAAATGGCGAAAATTCACTACATGTCCGGTGGAAATGTGCGTTTACCCATGGTGTTGATGACCGCAGTGGGTGGGGGATACAGCGATGCGGCACAGCACTCGCAAACTCTCTACGCCACTTTCGCCCATATGCCAGGCTTGAAGGTGGTTGCGCCTGCCACACCATATGACTTGAAGGGCATGATGACATCCGCCATTCGGGACGACAACCCAGTGTTGTTGATGTTTCACAAACAATTGCAAGGCTTGGGCTGGATGGCTCCGATTGACGCGTCGGTGGGAGTGGTTCCCGAGGAACCGTACACAGTTCCCTTAGGTCAAGCCAAAGTAGTACGGGAAGGAAGGGACTTGACAATTGTCGGTTTACAAATGTCTGTCCACTGGGCCTTGACAGCGGCAGCTCGGTTGGCGGATGAAGGGATTGAGGCCGAAGTAGTAGACCTGCGTTCCCTGGTACCCTTGGATAAACAGACAGTGGTGAACTCGGTGCGCAAGACCCACCGACTGTTGGTGGTGGACGAAGACTACTTAAGCTATGGCATGACTGCCGAGATTGCCGCCATGGTGGCGGAGCAGGCTCTATATGACCTGGATGCCCCCATCCGACGGCTGGCGGTACCCGACGTTCCCATTCCCTACAGCCACAATTTGGAGAAATTTGTACTGCCCAACCCGGAGAAAATATACAAACAAGCCAAAGAATTGGCTGAACAGTGAGCAAAGACCTGGGATGTGCCGTTACAGCGAACCATGGCAAAATTAAATACTTTCCTAACGGAGGACCGGCCATTGATTGATGTACCGATGCCACAAACAACCGATGAACCGATGGAGAGTGTGATTGTATTTTGGTATAAAGTAATTGGTGACACCGTTACCCAACACGATGTCCTGGCTGAAGTGCAAACTGAGAAGGCAACGTTCGAAGTGGAGTCACCTGCCAGTGGAGTCCTACAGGAGGTGTGGGTTCAACGCGGGGAAGCCGCCCCTCCCGGTGCTGTCCTGGCAAGAATTGCCACTGACGTAGATGGGGCTGGGCCAGCATCCGTAGTAAAGACAGGGGAATCGGTACCGCCCGCCACAGGTCTGCAGACTCCCCAAACAGAGCGTGTTGCCCTCCCACCGCGCCTGCGCCGTTTAGCACAAGAGTTAGGCGTGGATGTCACTACATTGCGCGGCAGTGGGACAAATCGGAAGATTACCGAGGAAGAAATTCGTCGGGCGGCGGCTGTTGCAACGGAGGGAACGCAGTCCTCTATATCGGTGACCCCTGTGAGGCGAACCATCGCCAAGCGAATGACGCAAAGTCTGTTGGAAGCTCCCCAGTTGACAGAACATGCTTGGGCGGATGTGACGGAACTAGAACGATGGCGAATTCGCTTCCAAAATATTGGATGGAATGCATGGGTACTGCGAGCAGTTGTGTTGGCCTTGCAAGATCATCCTATGTTGAATGCAGTATGGGAAGACACACGGATTCGCTTACAGACGGGCGTGCATCTGGGAGTTGCCGTGGATGCAAAGGAGGGACTGTACGTGCCAGTGGTGCGGGACGCGCAGTTGTTGAATGTGGATCAACTCCAACAAGTCGTGCAGACCTTGGCGAACAAAGTACGGTCCGCCAAGGTCTGTCAGGAGGAACTCACTGGTGGGACCTTTACTGTCACCAACCTGGGCGGTTATGGGGTGGAGTTTTTCACGCCCATCCTTAACCCACCACAGGCGGCCATTCTAGGAGTGGGGAAAATGGACGAACGGATGGTGCTGGTGGACGGGCAGGGGACAGTGCAAAAACGGCTACCGTTGAGTCTGACCTTTGACCACAGGGTAGTGGACGGCGGTCCAGCGGCTCGCTTTCTGCAATCCATAATTTGGCGACTTCAAGAACCACAGACCCTGATGCGCTGAAATACCTCATGGAATTCGAAATGACAAAGACCACAAATTGAGCCTGTGAGCTTGAAAGAGGTTGTCCGAACCCCGGAATACGCAATTCCTAGACTGTTTTCTTTCTTTGTTGACATTCTGCACAAAGCCCGAATACTTCAAATCGGTGATATAAGATTTGAAAGCCTTCTGGGAAATTCTTAATTTCCGACATGGGACAACTGAGGAGTGGATAAGTTCGGCCACAGGCAAGACATACAAAGTGATGATGATGAGCCATCGTACAAGGAATACGGTAAAGGGTCTCTGTGCCATACTGCAACTCGGCGAGCAGGCCTTCATCACGCAGGGTGTGTAAGTTGTGGTAGACGGTTTCAAAGCTCAGTGTAGCATGCTTGGACTGAAGGTATTCAATGAGTTCTCTGGCTGCAATGTAACGGTCAGAGCAAGCAAACAAGTAATCAATGATTTCATGACGGCGCTGTGTAAGACGATAGCCTTTACGTTGCAATTTTTCGTAAAACATTTCTTTTTCCATGGGGAACACTCCTCATTCATCACGGATAATATCCGCTAAGGTGAAGGAGTTCAGCGACTGTGTGATAGCTTCCATGAGCCGCAACCAAACGTGACGAAGATGACAAGTCTGGACTTGATTACAAACGATCCGATGTCCTTCACGGAACGGTTCGATACAGTCCATCGGTGCGAGAGACCCTTCAAGAACTCGTACCAATTCCCCAATAGAAATTTTTTCTGCGGACCGATTCAACAAATAACCCCCGTGGACCCCACGGACACTATCGACAAAGCCAGCCTTGCGCAGTTGTGCAATAATCTGATTTAAAAACGGCTCGGGGATTCCCTCTTTTTCTGCAATGAAAGACAGGGGAACTGGCCGCTGGCGATTTGTCAACTCGGCTAGTGCCACCATGGTCCGTAATCCGTACTCTGTTCTGCGTGACACCTTCATTTGTTCACACCCCCAGACACTTTAGAGATAAGTGCCCTGAATGTCACAACAACTTCAGTCCACAAATCTTACCATTTTCAAATTTAAATTTTATTGCACACCGCTACTTTTAATCGTAAATAGGGACTAAAACATCTATTTTTTGACTATAACTTTATCTTAAATCATGAATAACATAAACTCAATAGGTTATTCGTTATTTGTTAAAATATATTCAAGTGTATACCCCGTAAAAACCTGTTCGCCAACAATCATTCAGTTGAAATCTCACCCACTAAATAGGCGCTTTTGTCGATTGACACTCCTGGTAGCTAGGGCTACAATGCACGCGAATTAGGGAATTCACTTATAGAGGTTGTCCGGAAAGGGGTCAGAACTCCCCGACGCATTGCCGCGTCGTCGCCCCAAATGCTCCTTCACGTACCGAAAACGTACGCTCAGTGCGCATTTGGGGCTGGCCTCCTCGCACTGCTTGGGTCTGACCAGACCCCTTTCCAGACACACACTTATAGTCGTGATTAGGATCCTGCTGAAAGAACAGTTGGAGCCCCGTTTACGAAAGGAGAGAAACAACCATGAAGGTTGCCATTCCTACAAGTGATGGAAAAAACATTTCAAAGCACGTGGCATTGAGCAAGTATTTTTATATTTTTGAGGAGGAAGAACTCGTCCAAAAAATAGAGAATCCTATTGTACAAAATCTACATTTAAATGGAGCACCAGAGGATGAAGGAAAGCATTTGGGTGCGGGCCATACGGTACCCCAGTTAATAGTTGGGGTTGATGTTTTATTAGCTAGAGAAATTGGCTCAGGGATGAAGAAAAACCTAGAGGAGAAGGGAATACAATGTTTAGAAACGGAAGAAAAAGATATAAAAACAGCTTTACATCAATTGAAGTAGAATCTTGTGAAGTAGTATCTTGTGAAGTAGTATCTTGTATTGAAAGGATATGGTGGGTCCAATGATAGTTTTTGGACCTGTGCCCTCAAGACGTTTAGGCCAAAGTATTGGGATCAATAATATCCCCTCAAAAGTATGTTCATATTCCTGTGTGTATTGCCAGATTGGAAGAACAAACAGGCTGCAGATAACAAGGGACAATTTCTATAAACCGGAAGATATTTTCCGTGAAACGGAAATAAAAATGAAGGAACTGGAGGCAAAAAAAGAGCATCCCGACTACATCACATTTGTCCCTGATGGGGAGCCAACTCTGGATCGCAACTTAGGTACAGAAATCGATCTTTTAAAACAATTTGGCGTAAAAATTGCTGTGATAACCAATGCATCACTATTGTGGATGGATGAAGTCAAGGAAGATTTAATGAAAGCGAATTGGATATCGTTAAAAATTGATACTGTGGATAACGATGTCTGGCACAGAATAGATAGACCCCACGGTTCCCTTAATATGCAAAAAATAATGAAAAGCACAATTGATTTTGCAAACAATTTTAAAGGCACTCTTGTAACTGAAACGATGCTTGTAAGCGGTGTGAATGATAATGATCAATGTATTGAACAAATAGGAGAGCAGCTTGCAAGAATTAATCCCTTCAAAGCGTATTTACTGGTGCCAACCCGTCCCCCGGCAGAAAACGGTGTACAGAGACCCACAAAAGAGAAATTAAGTAGAATTTCTAATATTGTACACAATTTAGTGCAAACAAATATTGAATGGATAACCGGAGACGAAGAAGAGGAAGGATTTTTCTTTACAGATGATATCATCAATGATCTTTTAAGTATTTCATCTGTACACCCGGTCAGGGAGGATATTATTGATAATCTGTTAAAAAAGAGAAATGTTGATAAAGAAATTATAGAAACTCTTATAAAGCAGAATATGATTAAAGAGTATATTTATGAGGGGAAAATGTTCTATAAGCGCACAACTAAAAATTAACTATATATTAATAAATTGGGTTTCTTAATTTGAAATAAAACCGTTTTTAAATTGAAATTTAGATGCATAATTTTTGGAGGAGAAAACATTGAGCAATTGGGTTGCCTTGTTTTGGGGTTTTTTTAAAGTAGGGATATTAGGTTATGGGGGTGGGCCTGGTTCAATATCGTTAATCCAGGCCATTTCTGTAAATGGATATCACTGGATGGATAATGCCCAATTCTCTGAAATGCTTGCAATAGGAAATGCCTTACCAGGCCCAATCGCTACAAAATTAGCGGCGGCAATTGGATGGAGGGTAGGTGGTGCAATAGGTGCATTGATGGCTCTTATTGGAATCGTCGGTCCTTCTCTGATTCTCATGCTTGGGATGTATCAAATTCTCGTCAGCTATCAGTCTAATTCTTATGTGACAGGTCTTATTCATGGAGTAAAACCGATTGTTGTGCTTCTACTTGTTTTAGTGATTTGGGATTTTATTCCTGGTGCTTTCCCAAAAAATCATGTATTCATGTCTCTTCTTTTGTTTGTAGGAGGGCTTATCGCTGTTAAAGGTCTAAATATCTCACCACCTTGGGTCATATTAGGAGCCATGGTGGTTGGTATGACATTTATGCGATAATTAATAACAGAGGGGGCAATATCATGGAAAAGGTTAAGGTTGGTATTATCACATGTGATCGTTATCGTACATGTGCTGGAGGGAAATGTTTCAGATCGCTTGAAAATCGTGAGGGAGCTTTCAATATTTATGATGGTAAAAAGGTGGAACTGGTCGGTTATACAACGTGTGGAGGGTGCCCTGGCGGGAACATAGAATATGCACCAGCAGAGATGAAGAAAAACGGTGTGGATGTCATACATTTAGCGACTGGAATGATAGTTGGCTATCCACCTTGTCCTTATGTGGAATACTTTAAAAGCTTTATAGAGAACCAGTATGAAATAAAGGTTGTGATTGGAACACATCCAATTCCGGAAAAATACTACACAACCCATGTAACCTTGAAAAGTTGGGAGACCCCTGAATGGAAATCACGAATCACTCCTAATTTAACGGATGAAAAAGTTCGTTTAAACTATGATTGAACTGCATCGCTCACTTTTCATTTCTAGTTAACATAATATATATTATCGGACGTTGTTCTTTTACTATTACTATTTTCAGAAATTTCCATAAGAACTTTGTCTAATGTGTGTTTGTTGAGATTTCCAATAATAAACAAGCAATTTTCCTTTTTTTTCATTCCCCATCGACAGCTGGCACGAGGTGATGGCCGATCCGACCTTCGCAGAGGCCATACTGGACAGGCGGGTCCACAACGCGTATAAAATCAAGTTAACGGGAGAATCGATGAGAAAAATCCAGGAACTTTCCCCGGGAAAATTTCCAGCTCGCCCTACACACACAGGTGAGTTCATAAGAGGGAAAAAGTGGCCACCTGCTCTGCCGGAAATGGACGGGAAAACAGTTCTGTAGATGACATGGGGGCTTCTCTGTAATGGAGAGGTCCCCTTTGAATCCCCAGACGGGGGTGTTCAATTGAGAGGAGAATGGCCCATTTCTCGCTGGATCTTCTCCACCTCTAGTATGGGTAAGTCCGTGACTCGGGCAATGGCTTCTACCTCCATCCCCATGGCCAACAGGTTACGGGCTGTAAATTGAGCACGGAGGTGTTCCCCTTCTTCCCTGCCTTCTTCTCTTGCTCCTTCCATATCCGCAGCGTAGGTTTGCAACCCCTTCTGCCGTTGTTCGTACAACTCTCGAGTACGCTTGTCTTGACTCAAAAATTCCAGGGTGGTCAACGCCTTTTGCATGACGGGTTCTGCCATCGCCAACTCCTCCAATCTTTCTTTGGTCTTCGCCGTCAAAAACAGCATCCAACGAACCAAGCGGCGCTCTATTCCTACCGATTGCTCTTGCAGCTTCCGCAGTTCTACAAAGTGGATTTCCAGCAGGTCCGTGAGCCAAAGGTCA
>QXHL01000130.1 GCA_003584005.1 Alicyclobacillaceae bacterium I2511
CCAGACAAAATGGCCAGGTTGGTGCCCTCGCCATTCACCGCATTGACCATTTGCGCCGCGTCCCCGCAAATCATCCAGCCATTGCCTGCTAGCGCTGGCATGGAGTGAAACCCGCCTTCTGGAATCAAGTGGGCCGAGTACTCCTCCATTTCACCGCCCGCAATCAGCTTGCGAATATACGGGTGTTGCTTGACGTGGTCCAGCACCGCATACGGCTTGATTTTCGCTTTCTGCAGGTCATTGACCATAATCCCCACGCCGATTGAAATACTTTCTTTGTTCGTGTATAAAAAGCCCAACCCTGTCATTCCCAGCGTATCCCCGAGAAATTCAATGGAGGCCCCTTCGTTGCTCTCCAGGTTGAACCGACTTTCAATCACACTCTTTGGCATGTGGATAATTTCTTTGACACCCAGGGACACTTCATCAGGCTGCCATTCCCGGTGTACCCCCAAAGCCTTGCCCAGCAGCGAGTTCACCCCATCCGCTACAATGACCATGTCCGCATACAAATCTCCATCTTGTCGATCTGTGCGCACACCCACCACCCGGTCGCCTTCGCGCAGCAACTCTGTCACCACAGTCTGGTAAACCGGCACCGCTCCTGCCTTTTCCGCCTTGCTCGCAAACCAGGCGTCAAAGTGTGACCGCATTGCAGACCACGAGTTGGGTGGGTCTGCAAACCCCGGGTTGCGGTGACTCAAGGTCACCATCCCTTGCTCATCCAGCAGCATCAGCCGTTCTTCTACAATTGAACGCTCCAAGGGAGCCTCTTTCCAAAATTCAGGCAACATATCTTCCAGTTGGGAGCGGAACAACACCCCGCCAAATACATTTTTTGCCCCTGGAAACTCGCCTCGGTCTATCAAGGCTACCTTCAGTCCTGCCTTCGCCATGGTGTACGCAGCCGCCGCTCCCGCCGGACCGCCTCCCACCACCACACAATCAAACCGTTCCTCTGCCATTCGGACTCCCCCCTACGACACGTGCGCCGTCTTGCGGGCTTTCGCCGCGGCAATTAACGCTGGAATCACTTCAAACAAGTCTCCCACAATCCCGTAGTGTGCTCCCGCAAAAATAGGGGCCTCCGGGTCTTTGTTAATAGCTACAATATACTCCGAGTACTGCATCCCCACCATGTGCTGCACAGCCCCCGAGATACCTGCGGCAATGTACAACTTGGAACGCACCGTACTCCCCGTCTGCCCAATTTGATGTTCGTGCCCTATCCACCCGGATTCCACCACTGGCCGTGTGGCTCCCACCACACCCCCCAAGGCATCCGCTAACTCTTGGAGCAACCGAAATCCCTCCGGTCCACCCACACCGCGACCCCCGGCCACAATGACTTCCGCGTCTTCCAAGTTGACACCCTGCCGCTCGCGGATGAACTCTAACACCTGTGCCCCTATTTCTGATTCCTCAATTTGTGGCACAATCTCTATCACCTGACCGCTACGGGTGTCGTCCCTGGCCAAGGCGGCAAACACCCCGGGCCGAGCCGTCGCCATTTGCGGCTTAAACTGTTTGCATAAAATGGTGGCCACCATCTTCTCCGAAAATGCCGGCCGTGTGGCATTCAATAAACGGTCCTCATCCACATCCAACTGGGTGCAGTCTGCCGTCAGCCCTGTCGGCACGTGTGTGGCAATCGCCCCGGCCAGGTCTCGACCCGTATAGGTGGCCCCAATTAGGACAATTTCCGGCTTGTACTCGCGAATGACCTGCAGACACACCCGACTGTAGGAACGCGTGCGGTAGTCTTTCAACACCGGCGCGTCTGAAAGAAATACCTGGTCTGCACCATAGGCAAACGCCTCTGGAACCAAGTCTCTCACCTGATGTCCAATCACCAGCGCCATCAGGGGGGCTTGAAGCTTATCGGCCATCCGCCGTGCTTCCCCCAACAACTGCCAAGAGACCTTTTTGGCGATCCCGTCCCGCTGTTCCACCACTACCAGAATCCCGCGATACTGTGACCAGTCTACTTCACCCTCGGGTTGCAATCCCATTGCGGGCTTGCGTTTCTTTTCCTCTGCCATGGCTTTATCCCTCCTGCACCCAGCCCAATTTCCCAGGCAATTCCGTGGCAAACAGATCTGTAAACAGGGCCTCTGCCACCTGTGCCACCGTTTCCCCTGTCAGCATTTGCGTATTGATTGGCTTATGCTCTGGCACCCAACTGCGCCCCACCACCGTCGGAGAACCCCGCAGTCCAATCTTCGAGCGGTCCAAATCCGCAAAGTCATTGGTGGTCCACACAATCGGTTGATAGCGTGCCGCCCGTAACACTCCCGGCAAACTCGCCCGCCGCGGCGTGTTCATCTCCGCCAGGGCTGTAATCAAGGCGGGCACTTGCGTCTTTACCCGCTCCACTCCGTCTTCCAAGTGACGATGGACCACAATCTCCCCTTTTTCCGGGTCGAAAGATTCCACCTTTTCCACATACGTCAACTGCTCATAATCCAATCGGCAGGCCACACCTGGGCCCACTTGGCCCGTATCCCCGTCAATTGTCTGTTTCCCGCAAAATACCAGGTCCACCGGTCCCCACAGCTCGCCAGCTTTTTCCACCGTCCGTGCCACCACATAGGAGGTTGCCAGCGTATCTGCACCCGCAAAGCCACGGTCACTGACCAGAATTCCTTCGTCTGCCCCCATCGCGACGCATTCTTTGATGGCCTTGTCTGCCGATGGAGGTCCCATCGTCAACACGGTCACCCGCGCTCCAAACTCATCCTTAAGCTGTAGCGCCGCCTCCAGTCCATGCAAATCAAAATAATTGACAATGGCTGGGGCTCCTTGCCGAATTAATGTGTTGGTCTTCGGATCAATCTTCATTTCACGACTATCTGGGACTTGCTTGATGCAAACGGCAATATGTA
>QXHL01000131.1 GCA_003584005.1 Alicyclobacillaceae bacterium I2511
CGACTCACCCACCCGACCGTATAGCCCAATCGCGCCAATCCGATGGCCACGTTCGTCTCAGACCCGGCGAGTGTGCGGGTGAACTGTTCCACGCGGTGCAGCGGACCCAACTGGTTTGCTCGAAATAGCACCATGGCTTCCCCAAAAGTCACGACATCAAGAGGTTTCATTTAGACCATCTCCATTGCGCCTGTTTATATGTCTTGGCGTAGCATCTGCACATACTGGGCAAGTTCCGACACAGATTGTGAATCTGGCAGAGGAAATTCAATAGTTCTGGGAACATCCGCAGGCAAGCAACGTAAAACTTGACGCCATTGTGCCGTCGCTTCAGCTGTGATTGGAACAACCCTGGGTTGTCCGTCGCAAAAGTCCACCTGTTTAATATGAATGTAGCGAACAAACCTTTGCAGCAAGACGGCTGCCTCCACAGGGTCTTCCCCGGTCCAGTGCCAATTCCCGATGTCAAAAGTCAGCCCGATTGGAAGGGCTTCAAATTCGCAAAATTCCATAAATTTTTTTAGGGGTTTGAGACTTCCACCAAGCACTGTTTGATCGTTCTCTATGGTGATATTTATTCCCGTCGCAGCACGATTAACCCCGGTCAGCCATGGACGCATATCGGCCAAACGATTTGCACTAAACTGAAATTCGCCTAAAGCGAATTTGATGTTTTCTGCCGCCGCTTCACCCGCTTGGACCATTGACCCCGCCAACGCTGTGTTGATTTTTTTCCCTTCTGACCAGAGCGGTTTTGGTGTTGAATACACTGCGTTTAACCCGGACCGTTTAATCGCCTGGCCTACCTGCTTCCACCCGCCATCGACGGGTGAAGACAGTTCCTCTCGCAATTCAATTCCTTGGGCCGATGCCGCAGCAATCAATGGAATAAGCCCAGTTTGTCCAATCAGGTTCACAGTTTGCGGATTGAAACAGGAGGTACAGACATACACATCAGCCACCTTTATCCCCCCAGTTTCAACTCCAGTGGAACGATTTTGCTTTATGGAATCGATACCATTAGAGAACAAAATTTTTTCTCTGCTAACCCCCCCGAACCTGACCTGGTGTTGAATCTCGCACAATCAGCGTTCCTGGCAAGCGAAAATCACTCGGCCGCAGCGGGCCCTGCTGTAAGCGCAAGAGCACACGCTCCATCGCAGTCACGCCAATTTGGTATGTGGGTTGGGCAATTACGGTAATCCCTAACAGGGGGGCCCAGTCAGGGTTGTCAAACCCAATCAGGGACAGGTCCTTTGGAATCTGGATACCCAATTGTTGGGCAAGCAATTCAATGTGAAGTAACATCACCGCATTGACTGCAAACACGATACGATGGTAGCCTGCAGAGGATTCTAGAAATCCACGCAATGATGCTTCAAGTTCCACCGGATTTTTTAGATTTACCTGAAATACATCGGCAACACTGGGATGACCGTAACTTCGCAAGACCGCTTGAAAAGCTGACATCCGCTCTTCACGAGAGCTAACCCCATACACAGGTTCTGTAAAAAAGGCAATGCGCTCATAGCCCTGGTCCAACAGGTAAAATAAGGCCTGCTGTGTGGCCGTCTGGTTATCTACACTGACGGTGTCGAAGTGAAGTTCTGGAATTTTGCGGTCCACCAATACAACCGGAATTTCATTTCCTGCCAGTCGTTCTAGAAATTCATTGTTGTGACCAGTGGTGGCAATAATCAGTCCGTCAATTTGATGTGATTGCAGCATAAAAATGTAATCTCGTTCTTTCAATGGGTCATTGTCTGTATTACAGACCAATAGGCTGTACCCGTTTGGCTTGCAAATGTTTTCGGCCCCCCGCAAAATAGCGGTTGTGTAGGGATTCGTGATATCTGCAACAATCATACCAATCAGAAAACTGCGCCCATCCTTTAAAGATCGGGCTGTGCGGCTTGGTTGATACTGCAAATCAGCGATGGCACGAACAATTTTCTGCCGTGTCCCCTCGGCAAGGACTTCCACATTGCCATTGAGAAAGCGCGATATGGTTGTTTTCGATACCCCAGCGGTTCGAGCTACATCACTAATCGTCGGTCGCTTAACCCCTTCAGATTTGTAAACATCAAAATTGGACTTTCCCATATCCACACACTCTCTTGAATCAGGGTTGAAATCGTTTATTGAAACCGATTCCATTTGTAATTATAAATTTATTGCCCACCCCTGTCAAGACAACGAGAGACCCCTAAACGAAAAAAACGGGATTGAATTTCGTACAAAAACGCGGCCAGAGTAGCACTCTGACCGCAATTCACCCTCATTAATCCCAGGCCACCCTACATCCCCTTGGGGTGGCCGACAATTGCTCCGGCATCGCGGGAAATCTCCACGCTTTCTAAGGCCTCATCCACATCGGCCGTGTGGTGTCCACTCGCGACACCCCAGTAATAAAACCCTAGTGCAAACACAATTACCACTACCATGTCCCAGGGGTACTTGATGGTATTGGTTTTCTCACCCAGTGTGCTAGATCCCAGATAGGTCAGGGCCAGCAGGACCAGCAGGTACACCACCATCCAGATACCGCTGCGAACCGTTTGCACGGTGGGGCGTTCAATCTCTTTGGGCATGGCGGCTGAAAAAATGGCGTACAACACGACGCCAATCAACAGCGCAATCAACAGCTTCGAATCAATCTTCCAGCCCGTCCAGTAGACAATCAGCGAGCCAATGACAAACGCAATTGGAGCGATGATGGAATCTCCCTTGAGGCGGTAGGGCCGCGACGCATCAGGAACCG
>QXHL01000132.1 GCA_003584005.1 Alicyclobacillaceae bacterium I2511
GCGAACACACCCGAAGGTTCGGGAGAGCAATTGCGCTTGTTCTGCTGTCGGGTAGAAACGAAACCGATACGCCTTAGAAGTTTTCATAGTTACATTATAGCAGAAGGTGTGTAAACAGAAAAGATTCGCCTATCGGCGAGCGCCTTAGTTCCCTATTGCTGAAGCAAAGGGTTTTACCGCGCATTTGATAAATAGTGCTGAGGGCTTGTTGGTGAGTATCAATTGGTGGATTATTAACGTATATATACTGGCTACTGTCGTTCTTTGGGTTCACTGGAGACGGGACTCTGAGCGTTGGGACTGGGTGGGGTTCCCTATTTATGCCACATTCGGACTGTTGGTTTCCCTTTCTTTTTCACAATCATATCACCTTTTTCACAGTACAGTTCGTCTTGTTAGCATATATTTCCCGCCTTATGCCGGAATGGCACGTTTCCCTATATTTTTTCGGAAGCTCCTACTGATAGTATTTTTAGCGCTAGCTATCATCGGGGCCGTGCTGTTCACACACCAGTGGTTCTTTCAGTGAGAGCTAATCCAAAATACACTAAGCTCCAAAAGTGTTTAAGAGATTGTCCGGAAAGGGGTGAGAACTCTCCGGCGCATTGCTGTGTCGTCGCCCAAAATGTTCCCTCACGCACCGAAAACATATGGCTCGCTGGGCTTCCCGCCCAGTCTAAACGCTCCCCCACTGGGTAGCAGACCCCCTATGCCGAATTTTGAGCTGACTTTCTCGCACTGCTTGGGTCTGACCTCACCCTTTTCCGGACACACGATTCCCACGTTGTACCCGGTCTTCAGGAACAAGCAACAAGCGTGATTGATGCCATCCTACGCGGCTCCAAAAACACCCTATAGATTAACTAATCTAAAAAGAGAATAACCAAAGATTAGCTAAAATAAGTTTCCCACGAAAAATGCGGATTCAGGAAAACCCTGAAAGCCGCGTCATTCTTCAATTTTCTGGTGCACCCGGAGGGACTCGAACCCCCGCAAGACGCGGTTTAGGAACTACTCTCCGGGTGTGTTAAAGAATATCAACAAGCATCAACTTTCCTTATGTGACGGGGGTTTTCCGTAGTCTAAATATCAGCTAATGTCAACGAATCTTAAGGAACGGTTAGCACTACGTTAGCAAATGTGTTAGCAAGCAAACTGAGGGCATAACGTGTGTTGTGCCCTTGTAGTAACACCTCACTGTGACTAACAAGCCATTCTGTTCATCGGTAGACGGGAATTTCACTTTATGCACGTGGAGCAAGGCACCCTTTTGGCACTAATGCCCTCATATGCACAAATCGTTTCACTGAGACTGCAACAAAAAACAACAGGCCGGGTTAGTCTTCATTTTCTTTTGATAGTAATTTCATTTCATATGTTAGGTAATCTGAAAGCCCACCACTACCTATAAGTTTTGAGTCACTGGACAGACCATAAAAATCCCAATTGTGACTGACATATTTACGACGTGTAAGGGCTTGAATGGTATCATTTTCTTCTCGACTGCTTAACATGCTAAATGCCATGTCATATAACACATGCTCAACTTGGCTATCTGGGAGAACCCTTGCTAGGCCAATCCCCATTGCGCTAGCATAGTTAACAGCCGATCGCTGAAAAGCCCCTTGTGAAGTTATTATGGTCCCCTTTGTCTTGTCCGAACCAATTTGCTCTAATTTGGCGTGAAACTCTTCAACATCGTCAACTGGAATGCTTCCAGCATAATCCTTACATTCCCAAACCCAAATGGTGTGTGGAGTATCGCTGTTTTTTGCAAATATCTCAATCGAAACGTCCGTTATAATATCTCTTTCACGTTGCCTCGAATAATAACCTTTTTTCATGAAAGTTTTACAGAGAGAAGAATTAAGACCTAAATCTCCACTTTCAACCATGCCATGTACGAGATTAAATACCTTCTCCTCTAGCTCAAGGCCTGTTGACACTTTGCACCTCCGAAAACTATATGTATATAATATTCCTTAAATATCATATCTTGTATTTTCTAAAGAGTACAGACGTGTACTATCTTCTCAACATTTTAGAAATCGAACGTTTTCCCCGGATATAGATCATTTTTTAGTTGTAGTGTTCGTCGAATACGCTGCGAATAGCGAGGTCGATCAATTTGAAACTCGTTAATCCCCAGTTCGGTTATCCAATTCAGTAAATCAGCAAGCAGCCTTTCGGGTCAACCCCTTCTTTTTGGACAAGAGAACTTTTTTTAGGACATAGCCTAACATTCAGATAATATCCCTGTTTGCATCTGTGTTGAGTTTAGTTTATACAAGAATTGGCTTTTTCGGTTGAAGTCCCGTTTCTATGTGCGCTCTGTGAAATTCAACTGGAGTCAGGTAGTGAATACTCGAGTGGATTCGAGTATTGTTGTACCATCTCATGTAGTTATCCACAGATTCGTATGCCTGCGCATAGTTCTCGAACTCCATTTGTGAAAGTTGGTCATCCTCGAACACGTGCATATTCCGACGAAAGTTGGCTCTCCCGCAAATTAGTTGATTCCTCATCGGGTGGCAGTTTCCCCTGGAATACTTCAACAGCACATGTTGATTCACGAAATTTTCTATTTCACTTCCATTGATTTTCTAACTTTGACA
>QXHL01000133.1 GCA_003584005.1 Alicyclobacillaceae bacterium I2511
TGCGCCAAGACTCTCTATGTTTCTCCAACTCCGCTTTCTTCACGAAAATTCGCCTCCCGGAATCATCCTGGGAGTATCTTCTCACGAATCAAATGTGATTGTTATGTGGGTTCTGTTTGACGCTCACAGCACGCTCGAAGGTGAGACCCTTCATCGAGACGCTTTTCAGATGTTAGGCTTTAAGAAAGTCTCCACCTTCCATGAGTTAGCTCATCAACTGGGGGTCATGTAGTGACGTACCTCCTTGATGCAAATATCTTTATTCAAGCAAAAAACTTATACTATAACTTTGATATTCGTCCAGCATTTTGGGACTGGCTAGATGGGTAAAATGCCAGTGGCAAGGTCTTCAGTATTGACAAGGTACGAACCGAGCTCTTGGCTGGGGATGATCTCTCGCCACATGGGCTAGTGGGCTAGTGGGCGAGGAGATAGTTTCTTTCTGCCTTTAAGCGCAGACATTATACCTAGTCTCCCTGTTGTAAGTCGTTGGGCAAGCAATGGAAGATATGAACAGGCTGCGGTTAGTACCTTTTTACAAGTGGCGGATTACTACCTAGTAGCATATGCTCACGCCAGAAACCTTGTCGTTGTCACTCATGAGTTGCCGTCATCGTCGACCAAGCGGATTAAAATTCCTGATGCATGTATTGCGCTTGATGTGAAGGTTATATCTCCGTATGAAATGCTTAGAACGGAGCACGCCAGGTTTGTGTTGGGAAGTCCGTAACTCGAGCGCTCTTGCTCCCACCATGCAAAACCACGAACAGGAATGGGTTCGTGGTTTTTACGTATCTCTCTACGAGAGGTTGTGTTTCTTTCGTATATCGTCCACCCTCTCGCGCTTTTGGAGAATGACTTCCGATGACTCGTTGACAGACAGGTTGATCTCCGACATGAACGGATCCCCTTCGCCGTCATCACAGGCGCTGAAGTCGTCATGCATGAAGGACAACCAGTAAGCGTCAGCGTCGGCAGAGTAGCGTCCCAGGCATAGCTGCTGGGTTGGGCAACCGTCGAGGACTTCAACTGCCAGCTTCACCTTGGTATTCTGACTCGTCAACTCCTCGCTGCGGATGAGCGCCAGAGCGTCCGACTCGTCGTGAACGGCGACAGGTTGGGAGTAGGTTTTGGTCACGTGGCTATCTCCCACATACAGATGTGCGCCCGGGCTAGTAATGACTGACGCTGTGGCCCGGAGTTCGCCCGATGCCATGGCACGTTCAACATCGACGTGGGCCTCCCTTGACGCGAGGAAACTTTTCTTGGTAAGAAGTGACAATGCATTCATATGTGTTCCTCCTCAAATGGGGTGCATTTTATCAACTCCCATTATTTAGGTGGCGTCGCATCGCGAGCTTCCTTTAAGCGATTAGCAACAGCAACCATACTTAAACAGTAAGGGCGTTTTGGACTTATGCCGGACAACTCGAAACGTTATTTTTGTCCGGTTAAGCGCAACAAAAAAGAGCCCCACATGCTCTTTGGTTTGAATCAGGGATTCACTTAGATTGGATTCGCTGCGATAGTTCATCCTCGAATGAGTGGATTATTGGTGCAATCCTGCTGAAGATTTCGTTTTGCGTTGTTGGCGGAAATTGTGGCACGATGTCGGGGAGGCGTTTCAAATCATCCATGATCAACTTTCTCAAATCTCGGTTCTTCCGCATTGCACGCGTTTCATCCGTTTCAACTATCTGTGACTTCCACGGTTCGGGGATTCGGTGTGAGCGAGCTATCAGCCGTTCCTGGAACTGATTAACCTCCTCCAACGTGAATGGTTGGTCAGTCCTGACCTTTTTCAGGAAACCCGAATTCAGGTCTTCTCTGATCAGTTTGACAAGGAATTCCCCTAGGGGTCGTTCGAAGCGGACCTGCTTATCGGTGCCCCTTAAGGTCTCGGGATCCACTCCGACATAGTCCAAGAACCAGTACACGTAGCGTTTGACGGTTCTTTCAGAGATATCATCAGGATCAAAGTGCTTCGCGATCCAGGGAACGTTAACGCCCTTCTCCCTGATTTTTCGGTCCCGTATTTTACGTCTCATTAAACGATGGTCCCTCTTTTCCATTTTCAAGTTTCAATTTCATAGCAGCCGAAATCACCCTTTCTTGCATAATTACCGTATCTTCAGACAATCCTTGCTCGTTAATGGTACATCATAATTGATTAGGATTTACACACATCGACTTGAGACCGGTGTCACCGGTGCAAGTTTATTGAATTGTAGCCGAATTTTCCAACAATTAATCGAACTGTACATGAACTGTATATAGCCAGAATGAATGCGTCATTGTTCGCGATGATGATGAGATTTATAGAGCGTGTCCGGAAAGCTTCAGAGATCAGTTAAGTGAATGCTTTTGAGAACCATTTCGGATTACTTTTATGGGAATGTATTCCTTGGAAATAGAGAGAGTTGAAAGGTCTTGCGTCTTCATAATAC
>QXHL01000134.1 GCA_003584005.1 Alicyclobacillaceae bacterium I2511
CCCATCAACGAGGTCAAACGCGTTCTCGATTACGCAGTAACCGCCATTCCCAGAGAGAAAATTTTAATGGGAGTCCCTCTCTATGGCCGCGACTGGACCCTCCCCTTTCGCCCTGGCACCCTTGCCCGCACCTTCAGCCCCCACGCCGCCATCATGCAGGCTATCGCCTACGGCGTGGAGATACAATATCACCCCACCTACCAAGCACCCTATTATCATTACCAAGATGCCCAAAGTCAGACCCATGAAGTCTGGTTTGAAGATGCACGCAGCATTCAGGTCAAGTGTGACGTAGTTCGCGACTACCACTTGCGAGGCATGAGCTATTGGGAACTGCCTTCGACGTTTCCAGAAAGCTGGGCTGTTCTGTGGCATAATTTCCATATTGACAAAACCCGTTGATACGCACCCATATTGACAAAGTCCGTTGATCCGCACCCAACCCAAAACAGCCTGGGTTGGCCCCCAACAAGGCCAACCCATCAATCCGGTTTATTCAACTCAATCCGGTTCCTTAGATTCCTCGGGACTGTCGTGAAACACCATTGGACTGTGTGCGTATGTGATTTCCGCTTGTCCATCCCGGGCATTGACACCTCGCGCCAGTACAAACAGCAGGTCTGACAGACGATTAAGGTAACGCAGCACTGGTTCGTGGATGGCTTCCGTTTGCTGCAGCGACACCACCCGCCGCTCCGCCCTACGCACCACGGTACAAGCCACGTGCAGTGCGGCCGCCGCTGTATTCCCTCCACGGATGACAAAGCGACGGACCGATTGCGCCTCCCCGTGGTAATGATCAATATAAGGTTCTAGTTCTGCCGCTGCAGTTTCGGCGGTACGATAGCAATAGTCCACCCCATAGGGTGCTGCCAAATCCGCACCCACGTCCCACAGAACCTGCTGCACACCGCCCAGCAGGTCCAGAATATCCCCGTCCCTTTGGGGATCCAAAAAACTAGCCGCCAGACCCAGGAAAGCCCCCGCCTCGTCCACGGCCCCGTAAGCCTCCACCCGCACATCCGCCTTCAAACGGCGCTGACCCCCAATCAGTCCTGTCTTCCCCTTATCTCCACCCCGGGTGTAAATCTGCATGATTCCAGTAGCACTCCTTTCACCTGTGAACGCACACCCTCCCTCAAGGCTATCCTCACGCGTGTGCCGCAAGGTAGGCAAGTCGTGCCTGTGGGTTGCCTTGATATACCCCGCCGTGATAACACACCACCGTCTGCACAGGCAAATTGGCCAGCTTTGTCAAAGACAAAATGGCCTGTGCCATATCCGGGGTATTGGTTGGATTAGGCCCCTGCAATTCGCCGTCCTTAATCAACATGGCATCCCCAGTAATCAAAGTTTTTTCTGACTCTACAAACAAACTGACATGCCCAGGAGTGTGCCCCGGTGTGTAAATAACGCGGGTTCCACCCCCCACCGAAAGGACCTCATCATCTGTCAACTCCACATCCACTCGGCCCGAGGGCAAGTGAACAAACATGGACTCCACCTGTGCCCGCAAAGCGGGGGGCATGTGGGACAACATCTGACGAGTTCGCTGTGGATCTGCCTTGAGAAGCGGCTTGACACCTTCAATATAGGGCCGATCCGCTGCATGCGCCCATACCTTCAGGTTTGTCGGCCCCTCCCGCAGCAGGTCAGGCAGCCCCCCAATGTGATCCACATCCTGATGGGTTAAAATCACCCTGCGTAAATCAGTTAAAGCCACCCCAGCCTGTTCCAGAGCCGCCCGGAGTTGCGAAAACTGCCCAGGCATGCCCGTGTCCACAAGCGTTACCCCGTCCCTATCTCGGATGATTACGGGGTGAATTTCCATTTTTGCACCAAACAGATCCATGCTTAAAGACAGAACACTCACCCTACGGGTTCCTAAATTTAGATCTGCCATTGTTTTTCCCCCCGTCTTGAACCAGAGCAATTCCCATGACTCCAGAACGACTCAAGTCTCCCGCAGAACTAGGGCCACACCGCAAATAACCAACAAACCACCCGCCCAGAAGTTCCACCCCACCTGTTCCCCAAGCACCAGCCAGCCTAGAAAGGTTCCCACAATCGGCTGTAAGAAAAAGTATACCCCCGCCAATCCCGCAGGGACTCGTCGCAGTCCCTCATTCCAAAAATAAAAGGCACCCGCTGTGGAAATGACCCCCACGTAAAGAATACCCCCCCAAATTTCTGGGCGCGCCAACTGGGCAAATTGCACTTCTGGCCACTGCTGGACCGCTATAGGCGTAAGAATAACAGCGGCCACAAAAATGGCTACGGTCGTAACCAGCCACTGGGAATATCCCTCAGGCACGCGTTTAACCAGCACAGACATCAAGGCCCAGGTCAAAGCAGCCAGGACTAACACAAGCCCCCCCAGCCGATAGGCCGGGGTC
>QXHL01000135.1 GCA_003584005.1 Alicyclobacillaceae bacterium I2511
GTGAGCGTCAAACAGAACCCACATAACAATCACATTTGATTCGTGAGAAGATACTCCCAGGATGATTCCGGGAGGCGAATTTTCGTGAAGAAAGCGGAGTTGGAGAAACATAGAGAGTCTTGGCGCATGCGAGTCGCAGACTTTCGGGCCAGCGGACTCAGCGGAGCGGCCTGGTGTGCTGCGAATCAGGTCAAAGATCATCAGCTTTGGTATTGGAGTGCCAAATTCCCCGTTGCGGGACCAGCTGCACAGCCAGCACCCAGTTGGGTGCTGGTTCAGCCCGATGAGCCAATTGCAACTGAAGAGTATCCTTTGCTGGTTCGGATTGGGCAGGTGGCTATCGAAGTGAAGACCGGTTACGACCCAAAATTGTTGCGTGACGTCGTGCACACATTGGCGGTGTTATGCTAAGCGACATTGGTCTGGAACAGCGCGTGTATTTGGCATGTGGAAGCACGGACATGCGCAAATCGATTGACGGTTTGGCTGCACTGGTTCAGGAAACGTTTCAGTTAGATCCATTCTCGGCGTGTTGGTTCGTATTCTGCAATCGACAACGCGATAAACTGAAAATCCTGTATTGGCAGCATAACGGTTTCTGGCTATACTATCGACGGCTTGAAAAAGGGCGGTTTGAGTGGCCAGATTCGTCCACAGACAAAACGGTCATCATCAGCCAGCGTGAGTTGAATTGGTTGCTGGATGGGTTATCTCTCACCCAGCGCAGAGCCCATCCGAAAGTCATAGCACAGAAGGTGGTTTGAGCCCTGTAGACGGGGGCAAAAAGGCGGAGAAAAATCGGTAAAATCCTTTTCCGAAAAGGGATTTCGGCCCCTCGTGTCGAAGTATATACTCATGGAAAATACACCCGTAGAAACGGCCCAAGCAACTGAATCCCTCGAAGAAAAGTACGAGAAACTGGAGCAAAAAGTAGCGTATCTGACACGTCAGGTGGCTTGGTACGAGGAGAAGCTCCTTATTGCCCAGCATAAGCGCTTTGGCACGTCTAGTGAGCATTCAGACGCTGACCAACTCCGGTTGTTTAACGAACCAGAGGCAGAGGTAGATTCAGTTGAAGAAGAACCAGTGATCGAGACAGTTACCTATGAGCGACGTAAGAAACAGCCTGGCCAACGGGAAGAAATGTTAAAAAACCTGCCCGTCGAGACCATCGAATATAAACTCCCTGAAGAAGAGCAGGTCTGCGTATGCTGTGGCGGACATCTTCACGAAATGAGCACAGAGGTACGCCGGGAGCTCAAAATCGTACCCGCCCAAATGAAGGTGGTGGAACACATTCAATATGTGTACAGCTGCCGCAACTGTGAGCGCAATGAAATTGAAACGCCAATTGAGACAGCACCCATGCCGCGCCCCGCGTTTCCGGGCAGTTTGGCGTCACCCTCGACAGTGGCATACATCATGAGCAAGAAGTATGTCGAAGGGATGCCACTGTACCGGCAAGAGAAGCAATTCGCCCGCCATGGCGTGCAGTTGCCTCGTCAGACCATGGCCAATTGGGTGGTGCTTGGAGCGGATCAATGGCTCAGCAAGATATTTGAACGGCTTCATGAACAACTGCTCAAACAGCGATTCCTACATGCGGATGAGACCACGCTACAAGTGTTAAATGAACCCGGTCGGGTTGCGGAATCCAAGTCATATATGTGGCTGTATAGAAGTGGTCGGTACGAAGCGCCAATTGTGCTGTTTGAATATCAGGAAACTAGATCCAAGGAACATCCCAAAAAGTTCTTGACTGGATTTAAGGGGTACCTACACGTGGATGGATATAGTGGGTACAACGACGTGCAGGATGTCACCTTGGTTGGTTGTTGGAGCCACGCGAGGCGGAAATTTGACGAATCGTTAAAGGCCTTACCTGCCTCAAGTCGCTCATCGCCCGTCGCCGCGAGGCAAGGACTCGATTTCTGCAATAAACTGTTCGCCATCGAACGGGGATTGAAGGATGTCACCTTAGAAGAACGATATAACGCCCGACTGGAGCAAAGTAAGCCAGTACTGGACGCTTTTTCGAGTTGGCTTCATGAGCAGAGCGTACAAGCGTTGCCAAAGAGCGCGTTGGGTGGTGCCATCACGTACTGTCTCAATCAGTGGAGTAAGCTGACGGCGTTTTTAGAAGATGGACATTTAGAAATTGACAATAACCGCAGCTTATGCTCATGAAGATTTAATCCTCAGGATGTCAAGA
>QXHL01000136.1 GCA_003584005.1 Alicyclobacillaceae bacterium I2511
GCCCAGCCCCATTCGTAGGTCATCAAGATGACAAAGTCAGTCAAACGGCCATGTACGGGATAGTCGTGTGCCTCGTAAAGCAAACCTTGTTCAGTTGCAGATACTTTGGGGGCCAAGGCGGTGGACAGGGTGTACCCGGCAGTGTGTAAGGGACCCACCAGACGTTCCAAAAAGCGATTGTATGCGTCTTTGTCCTGTGGGTATACATACTCAAAATCGATGTTAAGACCGCCATAACCATGGGTTCGCAGAACCGTGAAAATGTTTTCCATCAAGGTGGCTTGAATCGTTTCGGAGTTGAGGACTTCATGGGCCACATCAGAGCTAAACATTTGCCCCAACCAGTTGGTGATAACCAAAAGTGGAGTGGTTTGTCTCTGTAAAGCCGTAGACAAAACGGCCGCATCAGAGAGGGGTACTAAGCCACCTTGGGCCGTGACATGGTAACTAAAAGGACTGAGGTAGGTTAGAAACCAAGCGACGTTTGCGGTTGTTGCCTGGCCGGGGGTTTGAAAGTCGGTCAGGTAGGCATTGGTTTCAATTCTTGGCTTGGGGAAATCAGGGATTTGCAGTACTTGACCGACACCGATTTGATTGGGCTGGGCAATTACGTTTTGTTTTGCTAACTCAGAAATACTGGTGTGGTACCTGTGTGCGATGTCAGCCAAGGTGTCTCCCGATTGGACCACATACAGGTTTTCGGGGGTGGGGAGGACCAGTGCTTGACCCACCACCAACTGTGATGGGTGAATGAGGCCGTTGGCACTGGCTACTTCTGCCACGGTCATGCCAAACTGGCGTGCTACTTGCCACAGTGAATCCCCCGGTTGCACTACGTAGATTTGCATATCTGTTCCCTCCAACTCGCAAGTCCGCTGTTCTCGTGCACGTCACGGTGATTGCCCAGGATGAATTGCCATTTCAGCCTATGCGCTGAAATGGCTTACTGCCCTGGGCGGATGCCTAGAGCACTGGAGAAAGTAGGGGGAACTCCGCTATAATCAAGCCATGACTGGGCTTTCGAATCTCACTAAACCGGTACGATTGCTGTTTGTAGGATATGGCATCAATATGTTTGGCATGGGGTTAACCATGCCCTATTTGATGGTGTACCTGCACGTGGTTCGCCATCTTCCTTTGTTGGAATCAGGGCTGGTTTTAAGCACCTCAAGCCTGGCTGGTTTGCTGGCGGTTCCTACATCCGGATGGGCAGTGGATCGCTATGGCACGCTGAAGGTTCTGGTTTTGGCCTTGTTGGCGGTAGCGATAGGAACGATGGGGTATAGTTTGGTGTATGTCTTATTTCCCGCATTATTGGCGGCTGTATGCAGTGGTGCGGGTGGGGCTGCAATGTGGGCCACTTTAAACGCGCGCATGGCGGAGTTGACGGACGAAAGTAATCGAGCACAGGTGTTTGGACTAGCCTACGCAGTGCAAAATTTAGGGCTGGGGTTGGGCTCGGGGGTCTCCGGGATGGTGGTTCATACCCGCATCCCGGCGTCTTTTGTAACGATTTTTTTGTTAGATGCGGCGACCTATCTGATTTTTATTCCATTTATTATACCAGGTTCAAGTCAGGCGAAGCGTTTACGCGAGCGAGCACAGGGGGGTCACTTATCAGTCCGCCAAGAAACAGCGGGGGCTTCTGTCAGAACTGGTTACGGAGACGTTTTGCGGGACCGGGGGCTGCTCGGAGCGGCGGCGTTAAATGCCCTATTTGTGACTTTTGGGTTTAGTCAACTGACCTCGTCCTTTCCCACATGGGCAGTGGGCTTTGCGGGGGTAGGGACGCGTATCACGGGGTTTGCATTTTTTGCGAATTGCATAGTGATTGCGCTGATTCAGTTGCCAATTTTGCGGCTGACGGCAAGCTGGCGTCGCACCCGCGCAGCGGCGATGGCTGGAGTGGGGTTTGCGCTGGCCTGGTTGGTGGTGGTGGTGGCAGGTAGGGGCCATGGGGGGTGGACGGCTGGGCTATTGATTGCTGCACTCAGCGTGTTTGGGATTGCAGAGACATTTTTGTCCCCCAGCCTGTCACCGTTGGTGAACAACCTGGCACCTGCATCTTTGCGGGGCCGCTACAATGCAGTTTTTGGATTGTCTTGGCAAGTTGGTTCCATCCTCGGGCCTGCTCTTGCGGGGGTAGCCCTGGGACAGGGGGATGGG
>QXHL01000137.1 GCA_003584005.1 Alicyclobacillaceae bacterium I2511
ATGTAATAAAAGGATGCAGAATTGACGTGAACCAAAAGATATGTAAAATAAACAGTGGTGTTAGCACTCTGCGATGTAGAGTGCTAACTGATCGATGTAGGCCTCACGGCGACACCCTCTGAACATCCGGTTCGTGGAGACAGGTTGAAAGGAGCCATTCCGATGGAAAAAACACCGTTTAAAGCGGAATCTAAACGGATGCTAGAAATGATGATTCATTCCGTCTACTCTCATCGCGAAATTTTTTTACGGGAATTGATTTCAAATGCCAGTGATGCCATTGACAAACTATACTACAAGACACTGAGTGATAACACCTTAGCCTTTGAGAAAGACAATTACTACATAAAGGTAGTCGCTGAGAAGACCACCCGTACATTAACGATTTTGGATACTGGCATTGGCATGACCAAGGATGAACTCGAAAATAACCTAGGCGTGATTGCCCAAAGTGGTTCCTTGGTCTTTAAGACTGAAAACGAAGCACAAGACGGGCATGATATCATCGGTCAATTCGGGGTTGGCTTTTATTCAGCATTTATGGTTGCCGACTTGGTCACAGTCACCAGTAGGGCTTTAGGGAGCGAGACAGCGTTTAAGTGGGAATCGTCCGGAGTGGACGGATACACAATTGTGCCCGCTGAAAAGGATGTTGTGGGCACAGAGGTTATTTTGAAAATCAAAGCGAGTACAGAAGATGAGAACTATGACGATTACCTGGACGAGTATCGATTGAGATCGCTGATTAAGAAGTACTCTGATTTCATCCGTTATCCAATAAAAATGGAGCTTACGCAGCAAAGACCAAAGGAAGGCAGTGAAGACGAGTTCGAGGAATATCGGGAAGAACAAACAATCAACAGCATGGTTCCGATTTGGAGAAAAAACAAAAATGAGCTCACAGACGAGGACTATGAAAATTTTTATATGGAGAAACATTATGGCTTTGACAAGCCTTTAAAACACATTCACATCAGTGTAGATGGTGCTGTGAGATATAACGCCATTTTGTATATCCCTGAGAAAACACCTTTTGACTATTATACAAAGGAATATGAAAAGGGATTGGAACTGTATTCAAACGGTGTGCTCATCATGAGCAAAAGCCCAGACTTGCTTCCGGACTACTACAGTTTTGTCAAAGGTATGGTCGACTCAGAAGATTTGTCTCTGAACATATCCAGAGAGATTTTGCAGCAAGACAAACAACTCAAGTTAATCGCGAAAAACATTAAAAGTAAAATCACCAGTCAATTGCAGAGCTTGTTAAAGGACGACAGAGAGAAGTATGAAGCATTTTACAAAGCCTTTGGCACACAGCTGAAGTACGGGGTTTATAGTGACTATGGAAGTAATAAAGACGTATTACAGGATCTATTGATGTTTTACACAGCTAAGGAAAAGAAAATGGTCACCTTAGAGGAATATGTTTCAAGAATGCCTGAAGATCAAAAGTACATTTATTATGCTTCCGGAGAAACGTATGAAAGGATTGACAAGTTACCCCAGACAGAGCTCGTATCAGAGAAAGGGTACGAAATTTTATATTTCATTGAAGACGTCGACGAGTTTGCCATCAAAATGCTGATGACTTACAAAGATAGGGAATTCAAATCGGTGTCGAGTGGTGATTTAGGGATTGCAGCCGATGAAAGTCAGGAGCAGACAGCGGAAGCGGCGAATGAGAACCAGTCTCTGTTTGATACTATGAAAGACATTTTGGCAGAAAGGGTGAAGGATGTAAGAATTTCAAAGCGACTCAAGAACCATCCTGTATGTTTAACGGCGGACGGTGAGATTACCATAGAAATGGAAAAGGTACTAAAAACAATGCCAAACAACCCCAACATCAAGGCCGAGAAGGTGTTGGAAATTAACATCAACCATGAGGTGTTTCAATCACTCAAAGCGGCCTTTGAACACGATAAAGAGAAATTGCGCCTCTATACGAATCTGTTATACAATCAAGCATTGCTTATTGAAGGACTGCCCATCCATGATCCGGTCGAGTTTACAAACGATATTTGCAAAATCATGGTGTGATTCTTCAAGATCCCCGACAATTATCTGTGA
>QXHL01000138.1 GCA_003584005.1 Alicyclobacillaceae bacterium I2511
GGCTCTCCCGCAAATTAGTTGATGATAAACCCCTCACTACAAAATAAAACCATTAAATGGGTCAAATACTCTTTTACATAATCTTATAATATCCTTTAATTATAATAATTTACTTATTGTTTTAATTCGGGTCTGTACAGGCTAAAAATAGCGAACTCAATTCTAATCGACAGACAAGGCCTTCTGCTGGCTAATTCGTCACGGGACCTCGCTTAAACCCTGCACGAGCTCTGAGGACGGTTGTTGGGTTCGTTTGTACCAATGACGACGTTGTGCCAGGGCCAAGTAGCGTTTTCGTAGCAGATCCAATTTCCCCCGACCAAACATCTGTCGCTTGACGGTCTTTAAGCTGTTAACCGCTGCCTCCGTGGGTCCGTTGCTGTATGGCCACTGTAGAGCTTCCATCACGGCGGCTTCATCCCTGCGTAGTCCTCGGGCTACGGAACGAAATTCTGGAACCGCACCTTGCTCTGCCTCCGCCAGCCATTGTTGCAATCGTGCAGGTTCATGTCGATGAATGGCCTTGAGAAATTCCTGAGTCAGCGAGTATGCCTGCGCTACAGAGGAGTCTCTTTCCAGCCACTGGGTTACTTGTTGCTGATCTTCTGGACCCAAATTCTCCTTTCCTTTGATCCATCGGCGTGTCCACTCAAACACAGTCAAAGTCGGAAGGGTGCGTATTTCTTCAGGAGTTTTGTCCCGCCACTTGGAAAGAACCTCCGCGAGAATACTATACGAACCTCGATACCCCATCGGGCGGATTTCTTCCAACAACTGTTTGACATTCTGGCTTCCTGCCTCCCAACGTTGTTTTAAGTAGGAGAGAAACGGAGCAATTTTGCGATGCGTGCCTTGTCGTCCCTGATTCGGAGGCACAGACATCCGGGCATAAGAGCGAAGGGTGGTTCGAGAGAGGTTCAGTTCCCTTCCAATTTGGCTGTAATTTTTTCCCTGGCGGACGAGCTCATGAACGATCTCCCACAGTTTCTGTCGCCTCTTGGCTGCAGGGCTCAGGGAGATCTGCACAGGAGGCACAATCCATGGGGAAGACAGGGATTCCTCCACATTTTCATGAACTTCATTCACAGAGAGCGGAGATTCTGTCCAGGGAAACTGCGCATCCAATCGTGTGATGCATCTTCGCAGAGCTTCTACAAAATTTTGTAGGATGTGGAAACGGTCCGCCACTTGAATTGTCTTTGGAGTCCCCCGAGTAAGCCCATCTGCATAAGTCATGGAACTGTCTCGAGTGACTACCCGTGGAGAGGCAGAGTGTTCCTTGAGCCAGGTCTGTACAGTTTCACTGCTGCGGTCCTTCATGATATCAAAGGGGGAATGATGTTCCACATCGTACCAAATTGTGCCGTAGCGCCGACCTTTGCGGAAGGACCAATCGTCCACCCCTAAGATACAAGGGACTGGCCGGGGAACCTCCGGAAGCGCTCGAATTTCTCGGAGCACGGTGTCAGCACTCCAAGGAATTCCCATCTCCACACTGAGCCGAGCGGTTCCCTCACCCCCAGCCTCTACTCCAAGATGGGCTAGGCGAGAGCGCAATCGTGGGGTACGTCGAGCATACCCTTGCATCAGCCCAGGAACTTGTTCCGCAAATCTTTTCTTTGGACAATGGGAATTTTTACAGTTCCAAATTTGAGACTGAAGCACAATGCGAATGGGAAAGGTCCCTGTCGGCAAATCATAAATAGTTCGCCTATAACGTCGGTGCAGGGAATAGGACGGCTGGTGGCACACTGGGCACACGGCAAACTGAGAGTTCAGTTGGGCATGCACGTCCAAACAATGAACGGATGCGTTAAACTGCACACTCAGGATCTCTAACTGTTCCTGATGGGGTAAAACCACAGGCACATAGACGGTCAATGAACGTCCCCTCCTAAAGTACACAGGGATGTAGATCCCTATTCCTTCTATTATTTTGTCAAAGTTAGAAAATCAATGGAAGTGAAATAGAAAATTTCGTGAATCAACATGTGCTGTTGAAGTATTCCAGGGGAAACTGCCACCCGATGAGGAATCAACTAATTTGCGGGAGAGCCAACTTTC
>QXHL01000139.1 GCA_003584005.1 Alicyclobacillaceae bacterium I2511
GCCCCCCCCACCACCGTTTCCACCCATCCCTGGTCTTTCAATTGTTTCAAATCTCGGCGCATGGTAATTTCGGATACTCCTAGTTGTGCTGCCAAATCTCGTAGGGAAACGAAGCGATGCTCAGCCAACAACTCCAACAGCCTGTCCCGGCGTTGGGATGGATACATACCACCACGTCCTTATCATTGAGTGCCATTTATAATATCATTATTTTATCATAAACTGATCTCGTTTAGAATATCCAGTGAAATTCAGAGAAGCTAAAACCGCTCATAAATCCACTTAAAATAGGCGGTGCCGTATAATTTCCTCCACCACAGCACATCTTATCCTGTGATAGGAGGTGATTCCAATGCCCATCCGCCGTCTGCGTACACCCCGCAAACTAAACACCCTCCTACACAATCCTGAGGCTGATGGGGCGCAAGCTTCGCGTACTACAGCAAATCCTCAACGCGCAAGCACATCCACCCCCCAGGCCTCTGGCGTAGAAGACACCCTGCCTTGGGAGACGGAAATTGGATTTACTTTAAAAGACACTAGACTGACCACAGAAATCGATACCAACGAACAGTCCCTGCGAACCGCGCTGTCCCCTGCTTCAGACATCATTTTCCGTAAATTTCGTTTTTTTACAAGCCAGCAAGCTCTGTTGGTATACGTCGACGGCCTTTCCAACACCGAGTTGGTGGACAGTCACATCATTCAACCCTTAATCACATCCAGCATCAGAGTTCAGTGGGACGTTGCAGCCAAAACTGATTTCATCAGCTTAGATGAGGTGGCGCAAACCTACACCAGCGTGGCAGACGTCCGTAAGGTGCACCTGTTTCCTGATGTGATAAGTGCCATCCTGCAAGGAGATATCGCCCTCTACAGCCAAGGCGAAGGCGCCGCACTGGTGCTGAGTTTGCGCCAACGGGCGGATCGACCCATTGAAGAACCAGGTACAGAAGCGGTCATTCGAGGTCCCAGGGAAGGTTTCAACGAAAATATTCGCACCTCCACCTCTCTGCTGCGGCGTCGTTTGCCCACACCTGACCTGAAAATAGAAAACTTCACTCTTGGCACCTATAGCAAAACTCCGGTTGCCCTCGTCTACCTAAACGGTGTCGTGAACCCCCCGTTAGTGGCTGAAGTCAGACAAAGGTTACAGAGAATTGAGATTGACGCCATTTTGGAGTCTGGCTATATCGAGGAGTTGATTGAGGACAACCCATTTAGTCCCTTCCCGCAAATTCAAAACACTGAACGACCGGATGTCGCGGTGTCTGTGCTGCTGGAAGGACGAGTGGTTCTCCTTATGGAGGGATCTCCTTTTGCCCTGATGGCCCCCATCAATTTATGGGGAGCCCTCAGTGCAGCAGAGGACTACTACGAACGGTACATGATTACCAATTTTCTGCGCTGGCTACGGTTTTTCTTTCTTTTTCTTGCCCTTTTGCTACCCTCGCTGTATGTGGCCATTGTCACCTTCCACCAAGAGTTGCTGCCGACACAACTGCTATATACTTTGGCTGCCTCCCAAGAAGTTCCTCCCTTCCCACCAGTGATGGAGGTACTCATGATGGAGGTCACCTTTGAAGCCCTGCGTGAGGCAGGGCTGCGACTGCCCAAAGCCATTGGTTCCACCATCAGCATTGTCGGGGCTTTGGTGATTGGCGAAGCTGCCGTACAGGCAGGTATCGTGGCGGCCCCCATTGTTGTCATTGTGGCTGTCACAGGACTTGCGTCTTACACCATTCCCCGTTATAACTTTGCCATTTCCATTCGCATGCTACGATTTCCACTCATTATCTTGGCCGGAACCCTGGGTATTTTCGGCGTTTTTATGGGGCTGTTGGCCATCATTATTCACCTATCCGACTTGCGCTCCTTTGGCGTGCCCTACTTGTCCCCAATAGCTCCGTTCGACAGAGCTGCTTTAAATGGCACCCTTGTTCGCGCCCCCCACTGGTTGATATTGCGACGTCCGCTACAAAACAGCAAACACAACCGAACTCGTGCTGGCGAAGCCACTCGTCCCAAACACCGCCTTCCCCAGCGC
>QXHL01000013.1 GCA_003584005.1 Alicyclobacillaceae bacterium I2511
GTCGTTTCTTGTGTGGGGGCACTTTGGGCACTGGCACTGGAGAAAGTGGTTCCTAAGCGGGCCAACCGGGGGGATGTATCGTCCAATTCGATTAGGGCTGACTAACCTTGGTTATTTGGTTTTGTGAATTGTCACATTTGGGGATGAAAGATGACTGAAACGGTCAGCTTTACGATGTACAATGTAGCCCGTACAGGGGTGTTTGGGGACTTCACCCTGGGTGTTAAGGGGCAGGTGGATATCTGGGAACTCTGTCCGGATTGTGAAGGATTAAGCGTGGCGAGGGGACCTTCGGGACACAAGCTGGCGTGGGTGCAACAGTGAAAAGGGGTGTGGCGAAGTGGCAGACACAGCGGCGCGTGAGCGGCAACAGGAACTTTCCGGGCCTGGGCTGCGCAAACTCTGGATGATTCTGGCTGCCTTTGGACCGGGATTGATGGTCATGTTGGCCGATACAGATGCGGGCAGTGTGATTACCGCAGCACAGTCTGGAGCCCAGTGGGGGTACCGCATGGTCTTGCCACAACTTGTCCTCATTCCCATCCTGTTTTTGGTCCAAGAAATGACGGTGCGTTTGGGCATTGTCACGGGTAAGGGACACGGGGAACTGATTCGCGAGCACTTCGGCTGGAAGTGGGCCTGGTTGTCTGTGGGTGCGCTGTTTGTGGCTGCAGTAGGGGCGCTGGTGACAGAGTTCTCCGGGATTGCCGGGGTCAGCGAGTTGTTTGGGATTCCCCGTTGGCTGAGTGTGGGGGTGTCTGCCATATTGCTGGCGGGGATTGGTGTGTCGGGGAATTATAAGAAGGTAGAACGGATTGGCATTGCTGTGGGGTTACTGGAGGTGTTTTTTATTCCAGCCGCCCTTTTAGCCCATCCCCATTTGCACAATTTGATGCAACAAATGATGCTAGTTCCCTTGGGCAACAGGAACTTTCTGTTTCTTTTAGCCGCGAATGTAGGGGCAGTCATTATGCCGTGGATGGTTTTTTATCAGCAAGGAGCGGTGATTGACAAGCATTTGCGGCCCACTGATTTACCTGCGGCACGGCGAGACACGCTGTTTGGTTCCGTGTTGACGCAGGTTATTATGATTGCCATTGTGGTGGCTATTGCGGCCACATTGTATACAATTCATCCTGGTCAGCCGCTAGCCTCAATTGGATCTATTACAAGTGGCTTGGCCCCCTTTTTAGGCTGGGATGTGGCAAGATGGGTGTTTGGGTTGGGCATGTTAGGGGCCAGTTTTGTGGCTGCACTGGTGGTTTCCGTGGCAGGGGCTTGGGGGGTAACGGAAGCCATCGGCTGCAATCACAGTCTTAATGCCAAGTTTTCAGATGCGAAGGTATTTTATATTCTTTATACCTTGGCCTATGTGGGGGGGGCCCTATTGGTGTTGGGGAACCTTAACTTGGTGAAGTTGAATATTGATGTAGAAGTGATGAATGCCATGTTATTACCCATCGTACTGGGTTTTTTGTTGGCCCTTGAGGCTAAACTGCCCACTCGCTGGCGGATGGTGGGGCGGCGCAAATGGGTCACCTGGGGGGTATCTGCTTTGGTGATGTGCTTCGGAGTGTACATGGCGCTGGTGACACTGGCGGGGGCCAATCGGCTGTAGAATGTCGTGCCACCAGTGCCACCAGCGGATCTTTGGTTTTTGGATTCCACAGGTATAGTCCAAAAGTGCTATTAATATATGGACATAAGAGACTAGTGCATTTCGAGCCTGTCAATCCACTCTCTACGGCTTACCATAAACGTGCAGAGGTTGTGATCTGTTCACAGGCCTCTTTACAGGAAGCTTATTAAAGGATGTGTGGGTATGGCATTTGTCATTACTTCTCCGTGTATTGATGAAAAAGCGGCAGATTGTGTTGAGGTGTGCCCAGTAAGTGCAATCGAAGATGCCGGTCAGATGTTCCTTATCAACCCGGATACTTGTATCGATTGTGGCGCATGCGAGCCCGTTTGCCCGGTCTCAGCAATTTTTCAGGATGATTTTGTACCCGAAGAGGAACAGGAATGGATTGCGAAGAATCGCGAGTTTTACGCAAATCGGTAAGCGCAACACCATTGCATCATTGAAAGCAGTCTCCTTCTAGGGGCTGCTTTCTTTTTGTGTACCCGCTGCAGATTGGACTCATCACACACAGGTAGGGCAAACGGGTGTCTAGAGGGCTAAATGGCTAAATGGCTGCAGACACATCTTACAGGGGGAAGATGTTGCACGCCTAAACTTTCCCGGTATAGTATGAAGATGGACTTGGAGATTGGAGCACACCGAAATTGCCTGTGTGGGCGCAGCAGAACTCCTGTGTAGCTTGCGACAATATTCGCAGGAGCTATTTTTTGCTTTCTGTGGGCCATCCGGAAGGGAAGTGCACGCATGGAAACCCAGATAAGCCCTGCTGATACGGAAGCAATTCGGTTTGAACACGTGTGCAAGGAATTTATTCAAGGGAGTCAGAAGGCCCCTGTTTCGGTGTTGAAGGACGTCTCCGGTGTTGTGCAAAAAGGAAGTGTTGTGACATTGGTGGGCCCCTCGGGGGCTGGAAAGAGCACTTTGCTGTCTCTGTGCAACCTATTGCTAACACCTGATGAGGGACGCATTTTCCTTGCAGGCACCGAGGTACGGGTGTGGCCCGTGCAGGAGTTGCGCCGTCACGCCGCGCTGGTATTTCAAAGCCCGGTGGTCTTTCCTGGCACCGTGTTAGAGAACCTGGAGTTTGGACTTAAACTACAGGGCAAGCGCCTAGACAACCCGGAGCACTGGTTACAGCAAGTAGGACTCCCGACAGATATTTTGGAACAACAGGCAGAAGATTTGTCAGGCGGCCAAAAGCAGCGTGTGGCTCTGGTTAGGGTGCTGGTTACCGAACCGAGAATCCTCTTGCTGGATGAGGTCACTTCTGCCCTCGACGTATCAGCGGCTCGAGAGGTCGAGGAGTGGTTGTTGACTTGGCAGCGCCAGACCCAAAACACAGTGCTGTGGGTCACGCATCATTTGGAACAGGCGCGCAGAGTCGGAGACTGGACATGGTTATTCGTCGCTGGACGGGTGGTGGAACAGGCCCCCACTGATGTCCTTTTTACCCATCCACAGATGGAACTGACACAGCGGTTTCTGCGCGGGGAATTGTCAGGGGGGGGAATTTCATGAGTCTGCTGAGCTTATCCTTTACCCTCGGCTTTGTCCTCATTGCTATGGTTTTGTCTCTGTGGCTCAAACTAGGGTTGGAACGGGATATGGTGATTGCCACTGTGCGGTCTGCCATTCAACTGATTGTGGTGGGATATATTCTCAAAGCAGTTTTTACCCTCAATAACCCAGTGTTCATTGTGTTGATGATAGTCCTCATGATTGGCGTAGCAACACAAAATGCCAGCAAACGCGGAAAATCTCTGTATGGTGTGGTCTGGTGGCGCGTTTTACTGGCCCTATGCGTTTCCGAGGTTGTTACCCAGGGGTTGTTGCTGGCCATGGGAGTGGTGCCCTTTACGCCGCGTTACGTCATCCCCATCAGCGGCATGATTGTGGGCAACTCGATGATAGCCAGTAGCCTCTTACTCAACCGCTTGCAGTCGGAAACTGCGGCACATCGTGCACAAGTTTTGGCTACGCTGGCACTGGGAGGCACCCCCCGTCAGTCCATTTTACCTTATGTAAAACAGGCCATTCGGGCCAGTTTGATTCCTACCATCGACAGCACAAAAACCACCGGGTTGGTGCAATTGCCTGGCATGATGACAGGACTGATTATTGCGGGGGCCAATCCGATTGAGGCTGTCCGTTACCAGTTGCTGATTCTATTTGTCCTCATGGCGGGTTGTGCTATTGCTTCCATCACACTGGGTTTTTCGGTTTATCCTACCCTGTTTAATCGAAATCAACAATTGATGCTACAGTAGGTCAGTGAACTGGAGTTACCCTTATTGAATCTGAGGCCCTTCATTTGAAGTCTTTTGCAGCCAACTTTTCAGCAGTTGAAACTCCCATCCTTGCTGTCGTACCGCCAGGGCTAACATCGGGATGAGTTGAATGACCTCATTGGGAGCCCCCCGTTGCGCGCCCCAGGTTTCGTCACTGTCGTGTAGGACAAGGATGGCTCCAGGGTGCCATTTGCGGCGAATGCGCGTCAGCAGTTCGGCCGCTGGTGTCACACGCCAGTCTCCCACCATCACAGACCATGTCACCAGCTGTGTGTCTTGCAATACGCCAGACCATTCTACTGCTAGGTTATGTGCTCCCCATGTGGGCCGATACAGAATTGGATGGGTGCCAAACCTGTGCGTCAGTGCTTGGCTGGCTGCTTTCACCTGTCGAATGGATGCCCTTGGCGGCAACACAGGGACAAACCAGTGACGGTAGCCATGGATGGCCACATCGTGTCCCTCAGCCAGCATTCGCTCCACAATCTCCGGGTGGTTTAATGCCTTTTCTGCAATCACGAAAAATGTCGCTGGGATGCCTGCAAATTTGAGAGCATCTAACAGCTGTGGCGTGTAGTGGGGGTCTGGGCCATCGTCAAAAGTTAAAGCCACGGCGTTTAACTGTGCACTGCCGCGGTACAACACCCCTTTATGAAACACGCGGGTGCGCACACTGGGCCACACGGAGTAGGCCATTCCCCCTGCCACCACCACTAGGATAGCCGTCCACCAAGCCCATATCATCGAGGGTTCATCATGTCGCGCAGAGGGGTTCGATTGACCCGTCTCACCTTGACGGCACGGTTTACGCCAGGGCGTAAGCCGGTACGTGGATGGGGGCGCTCTGACATGGCCAGAATAGCGTGTGCAATCTGAGCCGCTGCCTGAGGGGTACGATGAGCACGGGCGTTGGCCCGCATTTGTTCCAGCAGCTCAGGAGAATCGGTCAATTGGCCAATGACTACTTGGGCGGTTTTGACATTGTTGGCCAGACGGGCAAAGCCTGCTTGCAATGCAAAAGCAGAATTATGGTCTTCTTGACCCGGGATGGGACGGTACAACAGCATGGGCAACTCCATCGTCATGGCCTCGCTGACGGTGATACCTCCAGCCTTAGTGATGAGTAAGTCCGCCATGGTCATCCACTGTTCCACTTCGGTGACATAGCCCAGAATTTGTACAGTTTCTGAGCGCAGATGTTGGAATCTGCGCTGCCAGCGTTCGTTGTGACCACAGATGATGGCAAACTGAGCCTGCTGCTGGTGTTTACGAAGGACGCGCTCCCACTCTCCCATGTCTCCAAACAGGCCTGCTCCGCCGCCCATCACAACAATGAGGGGCAGGTCTTGGCGCCAGTGATACTGTTCGCGGAGCTGTCTGCGTTTGGCCACCAAATCCCCCTCAATAGCCTCTACAAACCGCTGGCGCACCGGTATTCCAGTAACCTCCACTTGCTGGGGGAGCACACCATGGGTTAACAGTTCCTGCTGTACTTCAGTTGTAGCCACAAAGTAGGTATCCGCGTGGGCTTGAATCCATTGGCCGTGCATAGTGTAGTCGGTGAGAATACCCACACTGGGCACTGCAGTGGCACCAATCGCCCGTAACTCGGACAACACACCTGCAGGTGTGGGGAAGGTGCTGGCCACCACGTCCGGATTAAAAGTGCGCAGTGTCCGATACATCCTCGTCCAACCCAAGTGGTGAATTCGCCTTTGCAAGCTGGAAATAGGGGGAGCCTTGGAGATCGAATTATAAAACTTTCCATATAGCGCAGGTGCTTTTTGCACGCCCTGAATTAAGCTGAATTTAGCAAAAGACCGGAGCGCTGGATTGAGCCATTCCACAAAATCAGCGACGGCCACAGTGGCTCCTTGCTGTTTCAAAGCTTCCGCAACGGCAATGGCAGCCTGGTTGTGACCATCGCCGAAGGAAGCAGTTAAGATCAAAACCTTGCTCACTCCCATCGTCCTCCTGAGTGCCTCGTCCTGAATCTTTTGACGTTCTTAAACTCATTATATTGCATGTCCGTTCATTGTAACCCACTCGATTGATTTTACAACAAGGTTGAAATTGATGAAACTTTTTCGGCACTCGCCCCGTCTACTGGTATAGAGCGCAACATGTGGGGTTGGAAAGGGGAATTATCGTGCCTGCTGAATTTATTCCTCTGGGAAATTTGCAATCGACCCGTAATCGACTGCGCCACATTCTGAAGGATATCAGTGAGGTCTGTTTGGTGGAATCCAATGGACAAATTCAAATTTTTTTGATAAATCCTCAGCGAATTGCGCAAATCCCTGTCTCTGACCGCGCTGCCTTTGTTGCGGCCTATGACCGCGTGATGGCACAGGTCCTGCAGCACGCAGGCATCACAGAGTACATGGACACTGTATTTCAAGGAACCTGGCTTAGTCCTGAAGTAATTGAAGAAATTTATCAGACGGTTGAGCAACGCGTGTCCGAGTATGAAATGCGTTTGGGGCACCGTTACCTGGATTTGTTGGAAGCGGCCTGGTTGCAGGTGTTAATCGCCAATGGGGGATTGTCAACGGTTCCGCCAGAATGCGGGGAGTATTAGATTTTCCTGCACATGTCTTCCATGCCTTGCGTCCAATCGCCGTCCATGATAATCTAATGAATGTTGACCACGAAATGGCTCGGTAGCTCAGTCGGTAGAGCAGAGGACTGAAAATCCTCGTGTCGGCGGTTCGATTCCGTCCCGAGCCACTGTTATTTAAGTGCCACCTTGGCTCAGGGGTAGAGCGGCTCACTCGTAATGAGCAGGTCCCCGGTTCGAATCCGGGAGGTGGCTCCAGAAAAAAGCCCGTCATGGCGCGGAATTTCGAGGATCGTAAGGTCCAAGAGAATCCGCGCTATTTTATATTGTGCGCCTTCAGTGCGCCTAACTGTTGGGGGTTATTTTTTGTGCGCCTGTTTGTGCGCCTGTGCCAAGGAGTGCAGACATGGCTTGAACAACTTGTTCTTGCATCTGTGGGACCACGTGCATGTACGTGCTTAAAGTGAGAGTGGGGTTACTGTGTCCTAAACGTTCCGATATTATCTTTGTATGAATGTTGGCTGCCAGAAGTAGCGTTGCACTGGAATGTCTCAGGTCATAAATCCGGATCGATTCAGGCAAGCCCATGGCTTTTAAGACAGGTTTGAAATATCGCTTTGCAATGTTGTGTTCTGCACTGTAACCTCCTATTTGATTGGGGAACACTAAATTGTGATCTTCCCACACATCCGCTTTTAAACGTTCTTCTGCTAGGCGTACTTTGTGCGCTTTCAATGCCGCGATAGTAAGCGGAGTAACAGGAACGCTCCGTCTTGACTTTGGCGTTTTCGGATCACCTATATAGAGTTTTGTTCTGCCTGTGGAAATGACTGTGTTGATATGGATTATTCCATTATCAAGGTCCACGTTGTCCCATGTGAGACCTAGGGCTTCACCAGGCCGAAAACCAGAGTCCAGCAAAAGAATAAAATAGGCATAGTATCGGTTTTCTTGAATACTAGTAATAAACTTGCTTGCTTCATCCGGGGATAGTGGGCGCATTTCATGTTTTTGTATTTTGGGAGGGGTCACTAAACTCGCAACGTTACGATTCAGAGCACCCCATTTGACTGCCTCGACTAATGCTGAATGTAAAATAGCGTGACATTTACGGGCGATATGGGGTCCATTCTCAGATGTGATTTTGTTATATGCTTTTTGCACTTGGTCAGGCCTTAATTCGGATAGTTTGATATGACCTAGAAGTGGAATTAGATAATGAGTGATTGCATATTCGTAGTCATCACGGGTGCGTTCACGAATTCGCTGACCTGCAACGTCATTTAACCAGCGTAGCAGATATTGAGATATGTTCTCTTTAGAAGGAGCTAAGAACGTGCCTTGTGCCTTGTCAGATTGCTGTTCCGCTAGCCAACCATCTGCCTCTTTCTTCTTGGCAAAGGTTTTAGATACCCAGTGGCGTTTGCCGTCTGCATCTTTTCCCACAAAAACTCTTGCCAAGTAATTCCCATTCTCGCGTTTTATGACTTGCCCTCGTCTTGGCATTTTGTGCGCCTCCATCTGCCTATCTAGTACAAACTCATTTTAACTCATAGCAGTTAGGCGCACAATAGGCGCACAGACATTGTTTTCTCCTTGGTATTAAAGTGTTTTTTTATGATACGTTCATAGTTAATGAGCAGGTCATATCGTTTTTATTCTCTAGTGCCCCAGAATCCTATCTGATTTAAGTTACTTGTTTCAAGGAGGTCTGCATTGAACACACCCCCTTTAACTTCTAACTTTAGCTGTTGCTCCTCGTTCATTTGCACCGGGGCCAGCCCGTACACCATCGCCGCCGTGTGTCGTTTGGACGTTGCGTCCGGACCGCCCCGCATGAACACCAGAGACGCCGTGTTCCACTCATCGTCCAAACCCCATATGCCCGACTCCAGATGATTTTGCAGCCGTTGATACGCCACTTTGCCATCCCGTTGATAGATTAACACATTTTGCACCCGGTATGTCATTACCCCGGCCTCCAAGACCTCTGGGGCCTGGTTCGTAGGCGCGGTGTACAGGACAAATGTCCGAATTGGTCGCTGCAAGTTAAAAAACAGGTGTACGCCGTACAGAAAGAACCGAAACGGCGTAGGCTCCCTCGTCGATTGGAACTCAAAGTGTCCCAAGCTGTCGTCTGCCAGACGAACCACCAGGTCCAGCAGGTCTTCACGGATGTTCACCGTCTCGATGTTGGACGAAATCACATCCTTGACTTCATTATACGAAGAAACGCTCTAGTCCGTCTATCTAAGCGTTTTGCCTAGAAACCAAATTGCACAGTTACTTACATGTACATTACAGCCCCCTGCGAACCGTGCCGTCCCATATCCGCTTGATCTCTTGTTCCGTCCCGCAGACCGGGCAACACCGATGCGACGTAGGTGTGACCCACTCCACCCAAAACGGGTGCCCACGTCCGCAGATGTACCCGCGCAGCATTTGGCTGTCCTGGTGCATGATCCCCTCATAGCGAGCCACGAGCAGCGGTCGGGGTAGAGCCAGTAACTGTGCGATCCACGCCTTGACTGCGGTCACGACCAGTTGCGTCATAGGCCGCTCCTGCAGATCTGCGACACGCTGCAGGGCCTCCTCCTCCGCAGTCAGATACACGGTCAACCGATGATCCCGTTTCTCTGCCTCTGGCCTTTTCGGACGTGCCATGCCCATCCCTTCAATCACACCGTTATTTACAGGTACAGTTTATCTCTACCAAACAAATTGTACATGGTTATTTACACCTTACACACCTTGCGCGCTGTGACAACAGCGTTCATCCTGAAAATGGCCTCACTGGTTGCCAGCGGGACCATTTTGTACCCAGCTATTCCCGGTAAAGAACATGCTCCGGTAAGTGCTCAGACCATGATACTGGCGCGGTTAGGTCATTCTCGCTCGTTTACTCTAGATTCGATAGTTGTCGTGCGAGGGAGGGTCTCCCTAGTTCCAGACACAACTTTCATTGCATGCTGTTCCCTCTACACCGGAGGATTCTTCCGTGCTGCTTACCCAGATTCTTCACACGTTCCGTGGCCTTCGCCGTTACACACGCGGCTCGGCATCCTCTTGACCCTTGCGGGCTTCAAATTAACGATGCGGCAGGATTCACTTCATGTTGCGGCCTGCAATGTTGCTTCACCCTATTGGGCTTTTCACAGGGCTTCACCCTTAGGCTCTCCCCACCAGGTGCCTGCTAGCTACGAGGCGGTCTGGTCCCTACCTCGACCGGACTCTCACCGGTTAGTTGTGCCTAGCTTGGCTAGGCGCGCTGCGAATTATTTGACGCTCACCTTTTAACCCATTCCTCATTGCCCAGTCAACATCGATTGAAATTTCGCTTGACGAACACACTGCCGAACAAAGTGTAACCTTAAGTCATGAGGTGCAAGCGCAGTGGTGGAAATTATCCTATGCAAATGGAATGTTGTCGATCTCTTAACATTACAAGTGAATAAAACATAGATAAACTTGATGCCTCCCGCATCGCAAGCCGCTAATAATCCGCTGATTCAGGCGGTTTCTGAAACTTTGCAGCCAACCTCATCAGTTAAATAGGCTTTTTCGAGCCGGGAGCAATAAAGATCCCGATTTCCACATGGTTTCAACGTGCTCTCTATAAATCACTTTTCGGTGATGGTTCTACCCTTCAGGTAGCGATCCTCTGCATATTTGACCGAAAACCAAACAAACTGACAGAATTATTCGTAGTAACTGTTCTTAAAGGATTTGTAGAATTCCTGACGAATAGTTCTAAAAGCCGATGTGCGCGTTGTTTCGGTACAGCGCTAGGCGGTAACGCCTAACTAAAAACCGACAGCAGAAACTAACTGCTGAACTATATCTCTCAAACTGGTATCTGAAACGATACCCCTGCTAATCAAGCCGCAATGCGCGAAAGAGCAGAACAAGGTTACACTTCTGCTACCGAATTTGCTAATCAATTGGTAGTTCATACTGGAATGTCATTTCGGGCTGCTCATAAAACAGTCGGAGAAATGGTTCGGACGGCCATCCAAAGAGGAGCAGTCCCTCTCCAAGAACAGTTTTCTGAATGGGAGATAAACAACAACTTTGAGATAGGGCTTTCCAATGTTGATCCTCAATCTATCGCTCGAAAGGCAGACTTCGGCGGCGGTCCCGGAGTACATTCATTTGAGCGTACCCTAGTTAAGCAGAAAAAAGTGTGGAATGAAAAACTCTCGTATGTGCACGACCAATTATCCTTTTGGAAAACTGCAAAGAAAACACTTGATAGAAGGGTTAAAAGTCTCATCAACATTGATTGAGCCATTGAAGCGAGGTGCGATGCAGTGAATAGAAGAGCCGTATATTTCTTTTGCGCAGATAAGTCTAAAGATCCTGTTGCTCACAACGTATTCCGTTCGGTTGTCAATTTGTTCAGCCCTAGTGTAACTGACTTATCCGTCGACAACTTTCCCGTCTTACATCATCAGAATAGTTCTGGAGAGTTCTACTTCGTAAATACTGCTAATGTTTTAAGCCATGATTACGTACGGTACCTCCCTTATCTAAACTCCCTGTTTAATGACTTTGATTTTGCAGGAATTGTGAATTGGCACGAGGGTAAAAACTCACCTGACCCTATCTTTTGTGTCCATACCACAGGTGATGTAATATCTGGGATTTTTGGAGCAGCACATCCTCTTTACACGCGAAATTTACTAATCGCACTTGAACACGAACGCATAAATTACGGATTGTACAATTTCAAAACTTTGTCGGAGGCAACTCACTGGTCTGGAGTACTTCACGGTACCTCACCAACCTTGATTACAAAATACACTGTGCCAATTGTCGATGTTGAAATTGGCAGTGCCGTAGAAAGTTGGGGTGACTCAACTGCAGCCAATGCGATCGCTTCCGCCATTGTTCGTGTATTTGAATGGGACGACCCGAACGCGAAATCTGTTCTGTGTGTGGGTGGAGTGCATTTTGAACCTTCATTCTGTCACGCGGTATTAAATTCCTCAGAGGAATCTTCCATCATGGTTTCTCACATATTGGCTAACCAGTGGGTGGTCGCTGGCGGGTATGACCAGGACTTGGGGCTTGTAAAATTGGAATCCTGCTTTAATTCGATTCTTCATAAAGTTGACGCTATTGTGTTTCATGACAATCTGAAAGGTTCGTATAAGGAGAAACTACGTAGCTACGCTCTTCAAAATGGCATTCCAGTGTTCAAACATCAATATCTACGAGATCCAAGCAAACTACCGATGAGGTAACCGAAGGTGATTAGTATGTCAAAGAGAATTGCTATCTTGTGTTCTGACGACGCTCACCATAAGTACTTAATCTCATATTTTCGTTCAAAGTTCAATGTTTTATCTGTAGTGATTGAACCCGGTAAAAAGCAAAGAGAACGCTCGTTAAAAAATAGGCGTTACAAAGATTACGCTTACAGTCAATATCATTATCTTCGCCGTTCTCTGTTGGGCCTAAATGCGTATCGAAGGGCCTACTTTCATAACCATTCGCCGGAGTTAGGCGAAGTAACCTATGTGGATTCAATAAATGATCCAAAGGTGGAAACAGTCCTATCCAATGCGAATCCAGATGTGACAGTCGTTATGGGGACTTCAATACTTAGCAAGAAAATTCTCAAAGTCGCCGGACCAAATATTATTAATGTTCATGGAGGTTACCTTCCTTACTATAGAGGGAATCACTGCTTTTTCTTTGCCGTCTATGAACGGGCATTTGATCGAATTGGTTCGACAATTCATTTCGTGGACGAAGGAATTGACACTGGTCAAATCATTGAAATTGTTGAACCTTCAATTTATCCTGACGATAAACCTGAATCACTATACTGCCGTGCAGAATTAATTGCAATACATCGCTTGGCCGAACTCATAGAACAATTTAATCAAGGGGTTAACTTTCCAAGCTTTAGAACTATGGAACAGGGAACATTGTACAGAACACGCGACCGTAAACCGGTTCACGACATTCAATTTTGGTGGTGGAGAAAGACGGGAAAATTAATGCTTCCTTATCGAAAGTCCTCCATTGAAGAACGGTTTTCAAGATTTCTACCTGAGATATCGGGGCGCATTGGAGGCAACTAGGTATGAAGCCTGAAGAGTACAAACAGACGCAGCCAATAGTGTCAACCTCACATACAGTTAACTGGGAAGTCATTTTACATATGACGGTTCTCTACTTGGTTTGGGGCAGTACCTTTCTCGCAATTCGAGTCGCCGTTAGTGGGGGATTCCCACCATTCTTAATGGGAGCTATGCGGGTACTAGTTGCTGGCCTCGCTCTCATTCTATGGGCTGTTTATCGGAAACAAAAGATTTCTATCTCAATGAGGGATTTGATAATACTTTTCTTGTCGGGAGTCCTTCTTTGGGTAACAGGGAATGGGTTGGTTCTTTGGGCAGAGCAACATGTCGCGTCCGGTTATTCTGCCCTATTATTTGGTTCCCTTCCGATTTGGGTGGCAGTGATTGATGCAATCGTGAGCAAAAAGAAGCTGAGTATAGGGCTGATCTTATCACTCGCAATTGGATTTGCCGGTCTGGCCGTCCTAAGTGTTCCCGAATTAACAGGTGCCTCAAAAATACAGGGGCTCGCTGTGATTTTATTGCTGATTGCTCCTATTAGTTGGGCCGTGGGTACGATTATCCAGCGAAGACATTACGTTGCCGTGTCCTCCATAGTCAGTTCCGGATATCAGCAGATATTTGGAGGTATCGGGTTCTTAATCGCCGCCCTTATCTTCCACGAACAATTTCTTATTTCCCCCAAAGAAACCGCGTGGCTTGCTTGGGGCTATTTGGTTGTTTTTGGTTCGTTGCTTGCGTATACTTCATTTGTCCAAGCTTTGAGATTACTCCCGTCCAACATCGTCATGACCTACGCTTACGTCAATCCTGTGATAGCCGTATTCCTTGGCTGGTTCTTTCTAAAAGAGAAGATTACACCGTGGACGGTTGCCGGAATGATATGTATTGTACTTAGTGTTGTGGGAGTTTTGCGAAACAGTAACGGTGGGAGATAGCAATTTGGAAGTAAAGAGTCATTTATCCGCCAGCTATTACACGTCCAGTTTAAAGAGTGCATATTACGATGAAAGTTGGCTCTCCCACAAATTAGTTGATCCCTCATCGGGTGGCAGTTTACCCTGGAATACTTCAACAGCACATGTTGATTCACGAAATTCCCCATTTTCAAGAGCTCGTACAGGTTTTGAGCGAGGTCCAGTGACGAATTAGCCAGCAGAAGGCCTTGTCCGTCGACTAGAATCGAGTTCGCTATTTTGGCCTGTACAGACCCAAATGAAAATAATAAGTAATTTATTATAATTTATTGACATTTTAGATTGTGTAAAAGAGTATTTGACCCATTTAATGGTTTTGTTTTGTAGTGAGGGGTTTATCATCAACTAATTTGCGGGAGAGCCCGAAAGTTGGCACCAAATCCGAAGCAAAGTTGCCACTACATTTGAATTAAATCCGGCTCCGATTCCGGTTCAAAGTTGCCACTTCTTTTTCCCTCTTATGAACTCACCAGAGTGTAGGGCGAACTGGAAATTTACTCGGGTTCTACGTTGGATTTTTCCGGGGAAAGTCCCTGGATTTTTTGCATCGATTCTCCCGTTAACTTTGATTTTATACGCGTTGTGGACCAGCCTGTCCAGTATGGCCTCTGCGAGGGTTGGATCGGCCATTACCAAGTGCCTTCTTGCAATCTCCCTTTGAGACGACCCCTCGTGCAGATACGCGAGCAGAATCTCCTGCTTCTGAATCAACAGAACCATCTCCTCAACCTCCTCACCGTAGTGAGGGTACCATAGGTGGGGTACTTTTCGATTGTTCCGATGGGGTACTTTTAGCTTATCAAACACATCAGGGAAGCCGAAAATGTGCTCCACACGTTCACCTTCCTCAAATTGGCGATATATCTGGCGGCTGGAACCATACAAACTAACTCCTTGCGCAAAAATGCGAACAACAGCCCCACGGATTCGTTCGTGGGGCTGTTGAAATGTTACAGATACAGTCCTGACAAACAAAGTTGAAGACATGCTCATTCTTCGGGCAATTCTAGTCCAAAGAATTCCTCTATCATCAAGAGAACTTCCTCACACGCATCTTCGCTGATAGTAGCGACATGCTTGAGCAGATCCGCTTTAAGAGCAGGCTGAATCAACCTTGTACGCACAATCGATTTGGTTCTCACGCCATCACGGTCTGGTGATAATGGGACATCCCCATACGCGATACAGCCAACCCTATGAGACAAAGGTGCAATACTGATGATTGGTGTCAGAGGGTCAGCATTAGTTTGGTTGTTGGATACCACCAACACAACCCTAATTGGATGTATGACTCGCGACCCATCCCGGTCAGCATCCGGTATGCCTACGAGTTCGTCCGTGATAGTCCATACTGATCCAAACGCAAACTCACGAGTGTCGTACATGCTACTTTGAATTAGATTTGTCAGCGACACCTAAGGCCCTCCTCCTAAGCGGTTCGGTATCTTGATACTCCGACACCAGAACCTCCCAATACTCTGGATTAGGAACCTTTGGAAGCCCCATTTTTGCAATACGACTTTGCGCGGCGGCACGTCCGGCACGTGTCCGTTTGAAGGTGCTCTTGGTATAATCCATATCCAATTCAACCCCTTCAAGAGACTCCCCGTGTTCCTCCTCCTCTAATAGCACCTTTAACATCGGAGGAGTGGAATAGACGGTATCTATCATCGGTTGGTAAGGCTTACGGCGTAACAAATTCAATACAAAATCAGCTATTTCCATTTCTTCCGAAATTAATTCAGGCGATGTGTTGCCTGCGGAATAAGTATATGTGGGTTTGCCGTAAGGATTGACAGACATTTTTCCATCGACAAATCTGAAGTCCATCAGTTCGTCCAATTGGTCAATGATGGCCTCGGCGTAAGGGCCGTAATGCCATCGGATAAATTTTACCTCTGTCCCTGGGCGTCCAAGATGAAGTCTGTGGTAATATTCATACATATATAAATACTTGACCACCTCTGTCCGGTTCAGCGTTCGATGTGAAAGAAAGTACAACAGAACTTCCCGGAGTTTCCCCAACCGTTATCCCCTCATCCGATTAAACTAAAACAGGTCATAGCAGAACGGAACTCTACTTTGACCCACTGCTTTAAACTACCTAGATAAAATTATACCAAAATACTACACTTGCAAGGACTTCACGTCAAATCGTTAGTAGATTCAGTGTCGAATAAATTCATATTAGGTCGATGGAAAAGGCAACCTTCGAGTTCAAGAGTCCTATCTATCCTTGCTTCCCCCCTCATATTTCAAACCCTTGGATTTTTTGTCCCGTATGCGTAAATACAATCAATGCCCTTAGTTTGGCATTCGCTCGTATGCTGACATCGGCGATCAATCTGTACTGTCGGAGAAGGAGATCCCATTTGATGAAATTCACCTCTCTGCTCGGCAACATTGACTCTTCGATTCATAATCTTGCAATTGATTACGAATTGTCTCGGTGGCATCATTCCCATGTCCCTATCCCTCCCCTTTCAATGTCTCACGTTTTCTCTCCAATATTCAGACATGGAAACGTGCGTTCATTCCAATTCTATCATCTTCAACCCATTTATGTAAGTCTAGGGTCTACTCTATCCCGGCAACTCTGAATTTTTCCGTGCAGCGTCCAATTAGGATGGAGGGGCTATTTTCCTGACAAGTGTCAGGAAAAGTCAAAACCCATACTTGGAGGATGAAGAAATCCAACGGGTCCAACTTTGAGCCTGTACTGTACCTCGTGGTCTAACATCGATTTTGCGGCCCATAGCGACCTCTGTAACGAGTTTTTGGTGGCAACCATAGCAAGTATAACCTTCGACCACCGTAAGAGGCCGCAAATGACACGCTAGGTCGTCTATCGGAAGCCTACGGGGTGCAGTAAACAACCTAACATCGAGTTTGCGTCCCCTAGCGTCCTCTGTAACGAGTCTTTGGAGGGTGGTATGGAAAATCACCTTCGCTAATAGCGAGAGGCCGTAAATGGCACGCTAGGCCGTCTATCAGGAGCCTACCGGGTGCAGTAGACAACCCAACATCGGGTTTGCAGCCTCTTGCTGCCCCGTAGCGGTGTTTGCTCACACTGACAGCACTATTTTTTCTACCTTTGTTCTTAAAGGACATCAGCTCTACCTGTGTGGCCACTCTCCGCTTTAAACTCGGAGAGTCGGACTTTAGACGAAGTTATTTCTCCAATATTTGCCGGTATCTCTAAGACACTGGCAACTTCTGCCAGTTTATCACCGTATTTGAGTCGCTCAGCAAAAACTCCTTATTATGGGGATTTTGTCGACTTTGTCGAGTGGTTTGTCGAGTAGTGTCACGCCCTTTTAAGCCAGTCGTGGCGCGGGTTTATGGCACTCTGTCGAGTTGTCGAGTTGTCGACGGAGGAAAATCAATTACGGAGGGGCTGCAAGGGCTTGGGTAGGCTTGCTAGTTCGTCCGGAGGCGCATTGTACCTTATGGCCTATAGGAAACGGTCTTAAGATCTGAAGTTTTCTGTGACAGGTGTGGACTACCCGATATTATTGCCAAAACGCTTTCCTTGTATAGCAGATTCGGCATGTTTGGGTAGTCCATAGTCTCTTAAAACGAATATGAAACACCAGGTTACGTTGTCTTAAGAGTGTGTCCATCCCTTGTGTCTGTTCCTGCGTACTTTCAAAGCTACAAAAGAACGTGGACACGCACAATACAGCCTGAATGATCAAGGCAAACCTTGTATTACACTCGTGGCTGGGCTACTGCCCCCATAGTTGGGGTTACCCCCCATCGGCAACCTGACAAGGTCGACAAAAACTCCTTATTGTGGGGATTTTGTCGAGTTGTTGAGTTGTTGACGGAGGAAAATCAATTATGGGGAGTCTGACCTTTCAACAGACTGCCTCCGCTAACCCTCATTTTAAACGAGAGTATAAATTCAGGTACTCAACAAACTCAACAACTCAACAATTCTCAAAAATCGTGGCTGTGGCGCGGATTTATGGTGCTGTTGCTACTCAACAAATTGATCAACATCACTCAACAAAGTTCCATAATATGTATTTTTGTTGAGTGTGTTGAGTAGATTGTTGAGTGGTGTCACGCCCTTTAAAGCCAGTCGTGGCGCGGGTTTGTGGCACTTTGTTGAGTTGTTGAGTTGTTGACGGAGGGTAAATCAATTATGGAGGGGCTGACCTTTCAACAGACTGCCTCCGCTAAACCCTCACTGGTGCATCAGATGCACCTCGAATTTAGGCGGACCAAAAAATCAATAAAGCTAGACGATAGGAGAGTCATCCAAAAAAACCACCTGTCTGAGAGACACAAGTTTTTTGATTTATGCCCGGCCCTACTGGTTTTAAAGGACCCCTAATATACACGCCAAATACACGCTATGTACATGCTATGTGCATGTTAAATACACGCAAAATACAGTCGAGGAGAGCTTTTTAGTGATGATATCAGGTGGCCCACACCTGCTACAGAAAACTTCAGATCTTAAGACCGTTTATCCTGTTGTTTCCTATAGGCCATAAGGTACAATACACCTCTAAAGGCACACAGCACACGGGTATGATAAACAAGGATGTCCAAATATTGTAAAGCTCAGAGTTGAGCTTTACAAATTTTTTCATTGAGAAGAGAAAATTCTGATTCAAGGCTTGCCTTGAACGTTCAGAATATTGTAGGTGTCCGCGTTCTTTTGTAGCTTTGAAAGTATGTAGGAACAAACACTAGGGATGGACACACTCTTAAGACAACGTGCCCTGGTGTTTCGTATTCGTTTTAAGAGACTATGGACTACCCAAACATGCCGAATCTGCTATACAGGGAAAGCGTTTTGGCAATAATATCAGGTAGTCCACACCTGTCACAGAAAACTTCAGATTTTAAGACCACTTATCTCGATGTTTCCCATAGGCCATAAGGTACAATGCGCCTCCGGACGAACTAGCAAGCCTACCCAAGCCCTTGCAGCCCCTCCATAATTGATTTACCCCCCGTCGACAACTCGACAAAATCCCCACAATAAGGAGTTTTTGTCGACCTTGTCAGGTTGCCGATGGGGGGTAACCCCAACTATGGGGGCAGTAGCCCAGCCACGAGTGTAATACAAGGTTTGCCTTGATCATTCAGGCTGTATTGTGCGTGTCCACGCTTCACTATGGCATCGTTCAATTGCCTAGCTTCATTAGCGGTTTTAATCCCTGCAACACGATACATTTGCATATCTCTAGGTGTGGCTGATTGACCTTCCTGCATTTGCAACCATTTAACAACCTGCCGGACTTGTTTGTCCTCTGCGGTCTCGCTCAAGTGCTCGTATACTTTTTTAGCGTGGGATTTGAAATAATCCACTAGGTCAGCCGCTGCTAAAATACTCTCTTCGTCAATTTCACCGTCATTTGCTAGCCCACTGACAACACGCAACATCTGGACGGTCAATGCCAAGCGCAACATATAGATTTCCAACTTTGCCCATGGCCCCTCAAGGCGTTCCGGGAAGTTTGGGGCGTTAATCTCTGCAAAATGTTCGTCTTGCCAGGCATTGTATAGTGTCTTTGCCATCTTAGTCAGAGTCAAGATGATGGGTGTGCCATCAGGGTGCCCTTGCAAGCCATTCAATTTTTCACACACATTCTTCCAGCCTGCTTCTGCTGCTTTAGAAAAGTTCACGTCCGAACGTCTGCGTTTCATGGCTGCCGGGAAACCGAAAAGAACTCGGTGTATGAATCCGTCAGCCTCGCTCATTTCGTTGCGTAGCCCCATAAGCACATCAGGTTGTATCCCACCTACAATAGCGAGGTGAGGGTCAGGGATGTAATTATGGCGGGCCATGCGTATGATGTTAACGGGATTGAAGGACCATATGCTCAGAAAATGTGCCTTATCCCCACCAGCCCCACCCTTGTATTGGTTCATAGACTTCAACCACCCGCTCAGTTCGTCCCAATAGGCGATTAGGTTGGGGTTTACCTCCATGTTTGCAAACAAGGCTTCAATTGTGGCATCTGATACGTAGGCAAACTTCATTTTTGGCTCTTCTGGCTCAGTGTGGCCTCTCTTATCGGCCTTCCACGTTGCAAAATCAATATCATATTTTTCCTTTTCAAGCTGATATGTTTCCCAGAGTTTCGTTTGCATATCAAAGACAGGTTTCATTGCTTTTGCCAGCGGCTCGGTTTTGCCACTACCAGGAGCACCCACAATAGCAAACCAGCCTTGCGCATATTGGCGAAACCCAGGTTTTGCTTCGATCATGCGCTTGTTTCCCAACAGCCCCCCTGTAACACCTAGTACAGCCAATGCAGCAAAGTCGCGGGGGCATGGGATACTGTCAGCCGTTTCCTCAACGAATCGCCGCACTTCTGGTGGAAACACAGCCAGCGGAAAGTCATCGACTGTAGTCTCGTGATAAGGGACGGCGATAAACTCATTGCCCTCTTGGGCGAAAACCGCTTTTAAATTCTGCTTTTCCTGCGCTTTTTTTAATTTCTCGGCACCCAGCAGCTTACCCACGCCGCGCACCTTCTTTTTGTGCTTGCCGTATGGCTACGCTGTTAAATGTTTTGTGCAATTCTGCTAACAGCAAGGGTGGGTCATTGGTTAGATTCCAGGCTTCGACTAAAGCAAGAGCAATATAAGGGTCCATGTGCCGAAACGAAAGGAGATAACCAGCCAGCCTTGCAGCCGCATTGTTGCGCCCACCCTCAGCCACGCCATTGGCAATCTGTAGTAAATCTTGCGAATGTGGCTCAGTCGAGTGCAGTGGAACCGTGCCAGCGGTTCGAAGTTTGCTCGAAACGAGTTTTAGAAGCCACTCGGGTGCATCTGCCAGTGGAGTAGTCCATGGGGCTTTTAACCACACATAGTTTTGCTCGGTAACGGAAGGTGGGGCCACTACATAGCCACCATCCCCTCGCCAATCAATCCCTGACAGCCCTGCAAGGTTAGCGCCAATACCGAAAGGACGGCTCGGGTCATATTTGAAATACAGGTGCCATCCACCGCCGCCTGTCTGCACAGTCCAGGTTGGGTGCAATTGGCTATACTTACCTTGCAGTCCCTGCACACTCTTAAGGCCGCCGTGCCTAGGGTCAATGTCCAGCACCCATATACCGGACACCGCGCCTGTGGCAATACCAATATTGCAGGAGCGTCCTGCAGCTAGACGTTGAAACTCCGCTAGGTCCTGTGTGGCATCTTTGTACCCATGCCCCGTTAAGGGGGTTTTACCCCCTGCAACGAGAGGAAAAATTGCCATACCACAAGCTATCAATTGGGTTGCACCCTGTGTTATGATAACTGTGGTTGTTTTATCGCGTTCTTGCCCGGCCTGCTCAGCCGGGCTTTTTGTTGTCGTCATATCAATCAACCGCCTTTTTCCAGCCGCCTGGCAGAGCTTTCCCGCCATTGGCGAGCCAACTTTCCAATGCCTCTGGTTTCACCCGTACTTGACGGCCCATGTGGATGCAGGGTAAAATGCCTTCCCTAGCCATCTGATAGGCTCGATCCTCTGTGACATTTAACACTTCTGCTACTTCTGATAGCTTTAATAGTTTTTCCAAAGCCACATACCCCCGTAGTTTGATCACTGTGGACCACTGTGGACCGCTGTGGATCACTGTGGATCAGCGTGCTAGAGCGAAAATATTTTCGCGTTAGCAGTGAAATATCGAGTTACGTTGAGTTTGGCGGCGTTTAGTGTTGTTAGGTTGCGCTATATCACCATCTGCGACTATTCCTAACGCATAGTTGGTTTTGTCGTGAATACCGACATCCGCTATACTTACATTAAGCGGAACACACAATGCTATCAGGCGATATATGAAAATGTAATCCTGTTGTGAATTGTGTGATCCATCTTGACATCACTCCAATATTTAAATTTAGGGTTCTGTCTAGAACCCGTGAAAAGGGGCCAACCTGAAAGTAAACAGGTGCAATTGTGCATTTCCCGTGTAACGCTGGTATGGCGTACACAGTGCCCCGACTGTTGAATTGAATTGCCCGTGGCAAGCCATAATTTCCTATCGCCGCCAAGTGATAAGGGAAGTTATGGCTATTCGGGTTTTCGGACCTATAAACATATTACACATGCTATGTGTAATCTAGCAAGCCTCCACACACCTCAAAAAAAAGCATGGCGAGCATGATCATCCTACCATTCTCTCCAGAACGCCCCTAAAGTCTGCGTAGCTTCCAAATCCACATCTAGCGTGTGGGAGCTTTTATGTACCCCACATCTAGCGTGCCTAAAATGAGTTTTTGAGGCTGTTTTTGTGCGCCTGTTGTGCGCCTAACTCGCCTGAACTCACAAAAACTTGCTGAGCCTAGAAGAGAGAAAACCCGCGCCACATAAGGTTTTTTTGAACCTCAAGGAAACTCAAAAAACGGGATTTAGTTCTCTCGTAATGAGCAGGTCCCCGGTTCGAATCCGGGAGGTGGCTCCAGAAAAACCTCGTAACAACGCAAATAAGAGGTCGCTCCGCCATGGAGCGACCTCTTATTTGCGTTAGGGTGCGAAAAAGGTGCGAGTGGATGTAGAAGGGTGCGAATGAGGACACCCGATCTAATGGATTTACGGGAATTAAGTCGAACCTAACTGCATCTTCCAAAGCGTGATGGACTACAGCGTGTAAACGGCGGACTGTAGATGAACTGAGTGGTCTTCTATCGGTCCGAGTAAGTAATTCATCATAGAGTCGTTGAATATCCAAAACGTGGAGTTCGGTGCAAAGGTCGCTGTCAGTATGGTTGACGGTTATGCACGCATCGACCGAGCAGGTGAAGGTCCCGTGCTCGTGCAAGTCAAGATGGATATCAAACTGCCCCGCCGCGAGATTAAAACTTCTGGAACGCACGAACCAGGGGAAGGGCAAATCCAGTGCCTGCTGAAGCTCGGAATCAAATATCGGAATATCTTGATCAGCGTTCTAGTTACTCAAAAGAAGAACTATTACTTTTGTCAAATCGAAGAATAAGAATTTCCGTGAGAACCGTTGAGCATATGTTGAAGCAATTAGGTGACGATTTACACCCGCACCGTTGTCGGCATACTATTGTCAGTGGATTGCTGGATCAAGGTGTTGATTTGGTGACAGTAGCCAAACTGGCAGGTCATGCTGATATTAACGTAACACGGTCATATGCCACACCAAGCATGGAAAAGATGGTTGATGCACTGGACAAGTTGTACACTTAATGATGATTGCAATTTGGCTGATTGTAGGTACAATCATAAATACAAATGCAGAAGATGTCGGGGGTGTGCTTGGAATGCCACCTGAATTTGATTGGGACGTTGGAAATGAAGAACACATAGCAATGCATGACGTGGAACGTATGAAGCCGAAGAAGCCATGACCGATCCTGAGCGACTTGGATTTGATGTGCATGATAAAGGCAAAAAGGGCATTGTAGGACGTACAGAGGATGGGAGAATGCTATTTGTGGTCTACGCAATCCGAAATGGGAAATACCGAGTGATTACAGCTAGAGATTTGACCGCCAACGAAAAGCATGCAATTCGAAGGAGGAACCGATGATGAGTATGAATCCTGTTTCCAATTCTGATGAAGTCCCGCAGAACATGACAGACAAGGAATCCGCTGAGTATTGGGACAAGCACGAACTGACAGAGGATTTTCTGCTACACGCCCGTCCGTTGGACGACGACGAAATGCCACCAAAGAGAACGGAAGCCAAGACAATTACAATTCGAATGGATGTGGACACACTGGAACGTTTGCAGGAACTTGCAGAGAAAAAGCACAAAGGATATCAGACATTGCTAAAACAGTTTGTAATCGAACGATTGTACGAAGAAGAGAAGAGAATGCATACTTTTTAAAATTCATCTGTCCTGGACAGGCCTAATTGACGAAAAGGTAAATTAGGTGGAAGCCCATGATTTTTTCTATAGAAATAGATTTAGGCAGTTTCATCCTACGTACCTTCTGATAATTGAATAGCCTCTCGGCATTCATCGGGGCAGATGGGACAAGGATTTCCTTGAACCATCAATCTTCGCTTCCTCCTACTTTTGCAGGGCATTTTTTACATCTGTTAGATTTCAAACTGGAAAATACCTTTTCACAATAAGGCTAGGTTAGAGTTGAAAACACTTGACTTTTCAAAATCACTCCAATAATCACTGCGGAATGGATTTTTCTCCCTTACTACCATGGCCCGGGGTGTGCATCAATGAAACTTTTTTTATTCCACACACTGCGTATCAAGATTTCGTCCTTCATCAACTTCAAACGTATTACGGTTCTGGACTTGTCATCATTCATAAAGATTTTTTGCTGGTGACAAAACTTTGGCAGACCGATCTCTCCTACATCACGACTATGCTGCAGGATTCTTACTCAGATCACGGACCATTACCGCAAGACCTTGCTTCCATGTTGCGTTCCTAATCTTATCTTTCTCATGACCCATTCAGAGAAAGGACTCACTGAATGGGTCATGAAGCGGACAACCTCTTAAAATGCTTGATCTGAAAGAAATTAGGTAAGACCCTGGCGAATGGGAGGGGATTGGCCCAAAATGAATTTGCCATCCTCACTGCCCTCCAAAAATATAGAGTAACAAAGGCAGTCGGCCAGCAGGAACAGATGACGAAATCTTTACAGACTTGTTAGAACCCAATACCCAACGGTGATTCAGGGTTTTGAGTGGATGTACTGGACTTGAAAATACGGTATGATGATATGGGCTCGATTCAGGATCGTTGCAGAATTCAGGGATGTTTCAAGGGGTGTGTTCTTTCATGCAGAATCGTGATGAGAAATTTGACATAAAAGCCGTCCAGGACTTTTATCCCGACGATTTTTCCTGGTGTTATGGTTGTGGCAGATTGAACGAAAAGGGACTCCAAATAAAGACCAGATGGGATGATACGGGGACTGTGACGGAATATCTCCCACGCCCGGAACATATGGCCATTCCAGGTTATGTTTATGGCGGTTTGGCCGTTTCGCTCATTGACTGTCATAGCACTGGAACGGCTTCGCTTGCACTACATCGTCGTGACGGACACGAGCTTGGCGACGGTGCGCCTGTGCCGCGCTGCGTGACAGCGTCTCTCAAAACGGACTTTTTGAAACCTACACCGCTTGGAAAACCCATTCTGATTCGCGGTGAAATTCGCGAAGTGGGAAAGCGGAAGGTGGTGGTTCATAGCGAACTGTTTGTTGAAGGTGTGTTGTGTGTGCGTGGGGAAGTGGTAGCCGTAATGGCACCCGAGACGATGATGGGAGGGGCGTGAAATAACTCGGTTGCCAATCTCCGGTTGTTCAACCTGTAAGGTTAAGCACTAGTTTAATGCTTATTGTCTCTAAAACGGGAGTTCTGACCCCTTTTCCGGACAACCTCTAATAGCGAGACGTTTTCATTTCTGGTGGGGACCGTCAGGCCATGAATGTTTCGGTCGTTGGTAAAGATGTGCATCTTTTTTTAAGATTGGATGCTCCTCTCGCAGCTCACGTTTTTCTTGCAAAAGATCCTGTTAGACCTTTGCTTTCGCCGTGTGCACTATTTTTGCCTAAAGCCAGCGGTTGATATGAGGGGCGTTTGCCTGGAGTATTTCGAAGCCCAATGCTGCGAGGATGTTCTACACTGGTTTCCTCGCGCTATAGCCGATTCCATCACTAAATATATGGTTCAGTCTGAAAATAAGCCGAAGTCGATTAAATTCGCTATAATACTCTCGTGAGACAATATTTAAAAAAGACGTATCTGTAAGCGCTTAATGTGTACCCCGTGGGGTAAAAAGCAGGGAGGGAATACACCGCGTTTATGGGATTTCAAGTAACTTTATTTTCTTTCTTATCAAACGAACTCGTGGTATCAAGGGTGAAAAAAACAATAGTGAGAGGGAGGACTTATGATGTCATTGAAAGAAAAACTGGCTGGGAAAATTGCTCAAGAGAGGCCCCGTACGACTAAACTTTTAAAGGAGTTTGGCAATGTAAAGATTGACGATGTCACCATTTCGCAGACAATTGGCGGCATGAGGGGTATTAAGTCAATGGTAACAGACATTTCCTATCTTGATCCGGAAGAGGGAATCCGATTCCGTGGCTACACGATTCCTGAAGTTATGGATAAATTACCGAAGGTACCAGGCGCAGAGATGCCCTATGTAGAAGGACAGTTTTACCTGTTACTCACAGGTGAAATTCCGACATTGGAAGAAGTTCAGGAATTAGCGGAAGAACTTAAAGAGAAACGGGTCCTACCTGAGTATGTGAAAGACATACTCAGAGCAATGCCGAGAGACACGCATCCAATGACTATGTTTTCGGCGGGCATCCTTGCCATGCAAAGGGAATCGAAGTTTGCCAAGTATTACAACGAGGGGCATTTTAACAAAAATACCGCATGGGAACCCATGTTTGAAGATGCACTGGATTTGTTAGCGAAATTGCCGTTGCTTGGGGCTTATATCTATAGAATGAAATATAAAGGTGACACATTTATCCCGTCGAATCCGGACCTCGATTTAGGCGGTGACTTTGCCAACATGATGGGTATCGCAAAACCATATGATGATGTGGCAAGAATGTACTTCATTCTCCATGCAGATCATGAAAGTGGTAATGTCTCCGCCCACACTGCACACCTTGTGGCTTCAGCTTTGTCGGATGTGTACTATGCTTACTCCGCTGCTATGGGTGGTCTGGCAGGCCCCTTACATGGTCTTGCCAATCAGGAAGTACTGAAGTGGATTCAAGAAATGATGAAAGACAAAAGCGGCGGTAAAGTGCCTACAAAAGACGAGCTGACAAAGTTTGTAAAAGAGACCCTATCAAGTGGTCAAGTCATTCCAGGCTACGGGCACGCTGTTTTGAGAAAAACGGATCCACGCTACATGGCGCAAAGAGAATTTGCATTAACACATCTGACTTACGACCCAACCTTTGAGGTGGTATCCATGCTATTTGAAGTGGTTCCACCTGTTTTGTCCTCTATGGGTAAAGTAAAGAATCCGTGGCCGAACGTTGACGCTCAATCCGGTGTCATCCAGTGGCACTATGGGGTAGTCGAATATGATTTTTATACAGTGCTATTTGGTATTGGGAGAGCACTCGGCGTATTTGCAAACCTCATATGGGATCGCGCGCTTGGTTATGCAATTGAAAGGCCAAAATCTGTAACTACAGAAATGCTTGAACAGTGGGCTACACATGAACCTCTCTATAAGCAAGCTGAAACAGTTAAGCAATAACAGATTTGCTTAAACACCAATTGGTGTCCAGCAAACAATGAAATACTCGAGGGATGGCCGTATTTTAGGTGTGTAATAGGTATACAATTGGGGCCACTTGCCAAGCTCCCAGGCCAGTGACCCTTATCACTTCTACCTCCACTTCGTTAGTCTTGATTCTCGTTGTTTAAGAATATTTTCTTTCTCGTTCGCTCGTTGTTAGATAATCAATGGGAGAGTGAACATGTTCATCGTTGACCATGTTGTAGCCTGGAGATTCATTTTTGAGTAACTCGCTTCTCCTCACATCCCATCCTCTGCTGCCCCTACCTGCCCGAAGGATTGGGGAGACCTGCCTTAGTGAAAGAAGCACCGATTTTTTCGGTTCTTCTAATAAGGGTCCCCCAGTCGCTAAATCATTAAATATCAAGCGATGAAACGCAAATAAGGGTGTGAAAGTCGTCTATTGCTCGTTTTTCCACCGTGTTTGCACCGCTTTTACTGAAATAAGGGCCTGGCGGACGCTTATTGATGCGAAAAGTGGCTTGAAAAGGCACATAAGCGTCCTGGGGTCCCTTATTTGAAACGGCCGATTTAGTTCCCAAGAGAATCCTAGCTGGGGAGTATCAATTGCAGAAGAAACCCCTATTATGGAATGCGAATGTTCTACTGGAATGCGAATGTTTTACGATACCTAGTGTATCGACAGTATCAAAGTAGTGTCTATATTAGCCCTTTCTTATGACAACGATTGCATCCCTATGGTTGCAACCCTAGGGAGGATGGAATATACTGAGTCTGCTAAACTTTTGGGAAGAGGCGGTGAATTCGATGCGAGTCTGTGTGACAGCACGTGTTACAGCACCCGTGCCTAACTTCAGTCTGTTATCCATTGACTTGTCCACGCCTCGCGGTCGGGAACGCTAGCTGACAAAACGCGAATGCGCGCCACGGACGAGTCGGTCCGTGGCGTCTTTGTGTGCTCAGGCACTCGCGTAACGGCCCGGCCGTTTCCCCGGGGCACCTCGTTCTGCTGTCTTCGCTGCTGTCTTCGTTTCTGTCTCCGCTGCCGCGTCGCGAAATCAATCGCAAAGAGGAGACCTGCATGAAATTCCGCGAGCTTCACCACAACATAAAAATTCGCATCTATGTTTTATTCGCCTTTGGTACGGTGCAAGCCACCACTATGCCTTTTATGGCAATTTACTTTTCTAGACAATTTGGCCAGGTCCTCACGGGAACTCTGTTGGCGGCTACTATGTTTGCCGGGATGTTGAGTGGCGCATGGGGCGGTTATGCTGCAGACCGCTTCGGTCGTCGTAAGTTGATGATTCTCTCTGAATTCATTTTTTTGCTTAGCTATATGGCGATGGCTGTTGCCAATAGTCCATGGTTCCAGTCAGCTGTGGTGACGTTTGCCGCCTTTCTCGTACAAAACCTTTGCTGGGGCGTGTACGGTCCTGTGGATGACGCCATGATTCTGGACGTCACGGATGCCCACAATCGTCAGTACGTTTTTGCGCTCTTTTACTGGCTCATCAATCTGACGATGGCGGTGGGGACCAGCATTGGCGCTATTTTATTCAACTCCGCACGTTTTTTTCTTTTCACAGGCATGGTCGTTGTGCTCATTGGCACACTCTTGACCACGATTTTTTTCATTCGCGAGACACACCACCCGCATCCCTCATCGCCTGCGGTTCGTGAAGGGATTGTGCGTAAATACTGGCGAGTGTTTTCCGACCGACCGTTTGTCCTCATGCTGTTGGCCAGCACGTTAACGGGCACTGTAGAGATGCAACTCACCAACTATATTGGCGTGCATCTTTCGCTGGGCATGCTGTCACAGGATGTGCATCTGGGACACTTTGTGGCCCGATTGACTGGAATTAACATGGTGGGTTTTCTTCAGACAGAAAACACCCTCCTTGTGGTTCTCTTTGCGTCGATGGCCATGGCGGTTGCACAGCGACTGTCCGATGGGGCAGTACTCGCTTTAGGCATCGGAATGAACGCCGCTGGCTATGCTGTCCTGTGTTTCGCCACATCGCCGTGGATGCTGGGTGCCGCCATGCTGGTAGCGACACTGGGCGAGGTGTTGCGCGTGCCTGTCACACAGGCCTATATGGGGGACCTCGCGCCAGCCCATTCGCGCAGTTCCTACCTCGCCGTGATGGCGATGTCGTTTGGGGTTTCACGCGTGTTGGCGTCTTTTGGAATCGTACTTGGGGCACATGTGTCGCCATGGACAATGAGTGTCGTTACGCTCGGACTGGGCTTCGCCGGTTACCTAGGCTACACACGTGTGATGACGGTGGCACATGCCCGCCGCAGAGCCGAGCGAAATGCGATGCAAACAGAGACGACTTGTTGAGCCGCAAAGAGGATGGAAGGTTTTCTTTTACAGTCTGTCCCCAGTCCCGTACAATAGAATTAAGGACGATTTTTCGACAGGATGGAACGCATGGAAAACATGGAAAGCATTTTTGCCACGGTGCCGGAGAACCTGTTCTCCCTCCTGGCTTCACCCAATAAGCACATTTACTTTCAAGCCTTGATGGTCCTGCGGGATTGCTATCAGCGGGAATTAAACTTTTCCAGATCTCAATTGGTAGTTTACCTGATTAGTGGCATGGAACAGGAGCTATATCAACTATCGTTTGAGGAAGACAATCCAGTGGAACTGGAGGACCTTGGCCATAGTGACATGGCCACCCTTTCGGGACGTGCCCATGCTTTGGTGCGAAAGTTGCTGGACACTGGCTGGCTGAACATGGCTTTGGAGTCGGGCGGTTTCGCCGAGGTGCTTATGGTTCCGGAGTATTCTAGTGCATTGCTGGATACTTTTCATGCCATTGTGAACCCAGGCGACAAGCCTTATAGCAAATTCACTTATACGGTTTACTCTAGTCTGAAAACGGCGGACGCCGAGCGGGACGAGTTTATGTTGCAGGGCTTGCATGCTGCACAGGATGCCACAATGTCTTTGCGGGAAAGTCTGCGCTCGCTACTGCATAATATTTTTACCTTTTATCAAAAATTGCAGGACCGTCAGGAAATCCAAGAACTGTTGGCAGAACACTTCGACGAGTATCAGTCAGGGATTGCGCTGAAAACTTACCATCCCTTGAAGACCGTGGACAGTGTTTACCGCTTTCGACCGCGGATTCTTTCCATTCTACGAGCATGGCTGCAGGCGCCAGAGGTGGTGTTGCAGATGGCCCGATTGTTGCGGAGACCCCACCCGGATTGGGACGACGGACAGTGTCGGGCAGAGGTTTTGCGAATGATACACTTCATCATCGACACTTTTGAGTCGCTGGATGGCTTGTTGGAAGAGATTGATCGACGGAATACCAGTTACAGTCGAGCGTCTGTGGAACGCCTCCAGTACCTGTTGAATTCAGACCGGGACGTCAAAGGAAAGCTGATTGAATTAATGAAGGCACTCCCGCCATTGCACAGTTCCCAACAGAACCTGCTTGCTCAGGAAATGGCAGACCTGCCAGCCTTTGAGGTACGTTTCTTGGATGCAGACAGTCTTTATAAGGAGCCTCACAAGCGCCATCGAGAACCTCCGCAGCGCTTGCGCCCTCGTCCTTCGACAGACGCCTTTGATGCGGAAGCGGGGGAATTGCTGGAGCGAATGAACAACCTCTACAGCTCCGACGAGGTTGCGGAGTTTTTGCGTCGCCAGTTGGGCCCGGATGGACGGGTGTTTACGGGGAATATGGAGATTACAGAGATGGATGATTTTTTGCGGACGATGGTCGCCCTGATTCAGGCGGATGAACCGGAACTGCCCTTTGCAGTGGAGTGGCCCAACCAGCCAGAGTCCGCAAGCGGAATTGTCCCGGAGGACTTGTCTCAGAATTCGTTGTCTGATTTACCGCGAGATACTGTGTGTGTCAATGGCTATCTTCTGCCGTCTTTGACTTTTGTCCAAAAGGACTGATTGGATGAACTGGGACCAAGCCTATAACGCCCTGTCTGAAGGGGAGAAAGAAGACTTTGCCCGCATTCTCAGCCAATTGTTTGAGCAAACCTATCTGCTGCGGGATACCTGGGATATGCGGGAACAACGTCTTGCGGGCAACCGGGATTACTGGTTTGTAGAGCGGGTGTTTCCCATTTTCGACCACTACCTCAGAGTGTCCGGGTTTGAACTTCAACAAGACGCACAGCATGGGGTGATGGGACTTTACAACCGTTTTGGTAAAAACAGGATACGATTGGACAAGTACACCACGTATCTACTGTATGCACTGAGAATCGTCTACGATGAGCAAATGGAGCAAGCTGCAATGCGCAAAGAAGTGATTGTATCCCTGCGGGAATCGCTGACAAAACTGAATATCCTCGGTTTGTTGGATCGACGGCTGACGGCCACTAACCTGATGCCGGCCCTCAAACAGTTGCGTAGACGACAGGTGTTGGGCCTGGTGGAGGGGGACGGGCACAATCCGGACAGCCGTTGGATGATTTATCCCACCATCACGTTATTGGTCACCGATGTACACATCAATGCACTATATGACCAGTACAAGGAGGGCACAATGCAAGGTTCGGATGGATTGGAAGGCTGGGAGGAAACCGAGGAAGGCCAAGAGGGCCTGGCAGAAGTCGAGGGTCAGGAGGAGCAAGCAGATCTGGCAGAAGTCGAGAGCGACGAGGTCTGCACTGTTCCGGAAAATGTTCAGTCTATCCAGCGCACAGACGGAAAGCAGGTGTGACGGTGAAACAGCTAACCCGGATGCTTTTGGTCAACTGGCACTACATTGATCATCAAATCCTTGACTTTGCGCCTATCAGCTTTCTCACCGGTAAAAACGGGGCTGGCAAGTCCACCATTCTGGATGCGCTACAACTGGTGATTTTGGGGGATACGTCCGGCCATTTTTTCAACAAGGCGGCCAACGACAACTCGCGGCGCAGCCTGCGGGGTTATTTGCGGGGTGAGGTGGCGGAAGTAGAGGAGCGGGGTTTGGTGTATCTGCGCTCCGGCCAGTTTTCGTCGTACATTGTCGCTGAGTTTACAGACACCGTGAAGAAACAAGCCTTCTGCTTTGGCGTGGTATTTGACAGTTCTCCCGAGGGGGACCATCAGCACCGCTTTTTTCAACTGAATGAGCCTTTGCCACAGTTTCATTTCATCCGAGACGATGTGCCTCTGGATATTCAGGGGCTACGGCAGTGGGGGTTGCAAAAGAAAAACCGTTTGGAGATGTTTGAGAGTAACAGGCGTTACCAGGAGGTTTTCTTGGCCAAAATGGGGGCTCTCAACGAAAAGTTTTTCCGTCTCTTTCGCAAGGCTGTCCCCTTCTCACCCATTATGGATGTGGCTGGGTTCATTTCGGAGTTTGTAGTGGACGTCAAGTCCCAAGTGGACATTGACGATATGCGAGCCAATATTCGTCACTACCGTTTGATGGAGCAGGAATTAAAGCGGGTGCAAGCGCGGGTGGAGAGTCTGGAACAGATCTCCGCAAAATATGTGGAACTGCAAACCGTTCTTTCGCGTCTACAGGTGTACCGCTATCTCTTGGACCGGGCCGATTTGCACCGCTTAGAAAACAAACGTAATGACTTGCGTCGCCAGTTGGACTCCTGCGTCCTGCAACTGGAGCAAACGCGCCAAGCCCTGTCAAAGGAGGAAGTCCTGGCGAACAGCTTGCGGGAGCAACGGGACGTTTTGCTGGCTGAAAAGGTGGGCTCTAACGCATATGTGCGTCTGCAGCAGTTGGAGGCCGAAAAAAAACTGGTGGAGACCCAATTTGCTGGCCTTCGTCAGGGAGGTGTGCGCATAGACAGGCTGTGGGTGGATCATAAAACCCGCTGGGCTGCTGTGGCAGAGGGTCTCAAGGAAGTTTGCGATGGGATTGAATCGTCCAGTGTGGAGGAAGGACTGGGGATGGCAGAGAAAGTTGTGGGGGGCTTGGTGCAATCGGCGGGGACCCGTTTGGGTCAGGCCCTCAAGTTGCTGCAGGCTGGCTTGGCTTCGTTGCCAAAGCCAGCCTTGTGGCGACAACGAAGCCTGTTGGATGAAGGCATACCCACAGAATTGGACCTGCCACAAGTGGCTGCGGCCTTTTCAGCTTTGGGTGGGGCGGCCGCTCATTTGCGGGACGTACATCAGGAAGTCAAAGCCGCCCTGACGGATTGGGAACAAAAGCAAATGGACTTACAGCGATCCATTGCTGAATTGGAGCAGGGCATCAAGCAGTACAATCCGATGGTGTTGTCACTGCAAAGGTCGTTACGGGCAGAATTGGCCCAGACGCTGCAGCCCCAAGTGGAGATTTTCGCGGATTTGCTGGAGGTCCGCAATCCTGAGTGGCAGGCAGCCATTGAGGGCTACCTACATACCCAACGTTTTCATTTGTTGCTGTCCCCAGAACTATTCTCCACAGCATTGCGCATCTACAACCAGGTAAAGAGGAGAGACCACCTGTTTGATGTCGGTCTGGTGGATATTGCTAAAATTTTAGAACAAAAGCTGGAACGATGGCCAGGGTCTCTGGCTGAAGAGGTCGAAACACAGGACCCACACGCTCGTGCCTATGCTGATTATCTTTTAGGTCGGGTGATGAAGTGCGAGTCGGTGGAGGACCTGCGTAACTACCGCACTGCTGTGACCCGAGAGGGGATGCTATACCAGAATTTCGTCGCCAGACAAATGAATCCCAAGCGTTGGGAAACCCTGTATCTTGGCAAGCGGGCCATTGCCATGCAACTGGCACAGCAACGTCAGCGCAAGCTGGAGGTGAATGCCTTGTTGATGACTTGGCAACCACTGCAGCAGAGATTATCCGGTTTTGCGATGCAAGACGCTCCCGGCAGCCGGGATCTAGAAGACCTGCGGGAGTTTCAGGATAGCCTTTTTGGTCTCAAGCATTTGCGGGAAACGTATCGGCAGGTGGTGGACGAACTGGGCCACCTGGATTTGTCCTACCTGCTCACCCTGGATGAACGAATTCAGACTTGTGAAGCCGATTTGCATCAGGTTGCGGAGGACATTCGTCAGCACCAGCAAGCAGTGGGGGGATTAGAGCGGGAGGGCCAAGACCTGGAGGAACGAGCTCTACCCGTGGCAGAAGCCGACTTGATGCAGGCAAACGAGCGCCTGAAAGCCGGAGTTGAGCCTACTTTTGCGGAGAAAATTGGAGAGCCCCGCTATCAGCAAGAACTCAAACGTCTGGGTAGCATTGGTACCTTGATAGCCAACTTCACACGCCAGAAGGCTGCAGAAGCGACTCGTGTAGAACAGTATCAGCGAGCGTTGGTGCAGGCGCGGGAAGCCTACAACCGCCAGTTTCAGGCCGGGTTTGACATCCAGCGGTTTGACAACCAATCGTACAATCAGGAACTGCAGGGGCTGCGAGACTCTCAGATGGCCGAGTATGAAGGCAAAATTAAGGCGGCTAAGGAGCGTGCCCAGGTGCAGTTCCAGGAGGACTTCATCAGCAAGCTGCGCAACAACATTGAAACGGTGGAACTGCAAATTAAGGAACTCAACCAGGCCATTCACAGTGTTTCCTTCGGGAAAGACCGCTATCGGTTTCAAGTGCGCCCCAACTCCGTATATCAGCTCTTTTACCAGATGATAACGGACGACATGCTGCTGGAGGGATTTGGGTTATTCTCACGAGTCTTCCAGGAACGCTATGCTAGTACCATTGAGGAATTGTTCCGCAATATCGTGGACGTGGATGAGGATAACCCGGCGATGCATAGTGAATTGGAACAAAACCTGCACAAGTTCACCGATTATCGTACCTACCTGGATTTTGACTTGCTGGTTCGCGATGAAGAGGGCCGAGAATCCAGATTGTCCAAAGTGATTGCGAAAAAGTCTGGTGGCGAAACTCAGACCCCCTTTTATATCTCAGTGCTCGCATCCTTTGCACAGGTCTACCGGGTCAACACGCCTGGTTTGGATAACACCCTGCGCCTGTTGGTGTTTGATGAGGCCTACAGCAAAATGGACCACCAGCGCATTCGGGAGAGCATCCGAATTGTCCGGGACCTGGGATTGCAAGTTCTTCTGTCCGCCCCGACAGAGAAGATTGCCGACATTACCCCCCTAGTGGACCGCACCCTAGTGGTTACTCGAATTCAGAGTGAGACCCGAGTCTCTATTTTTGATCCCAATCGGCAGGCCACAGAAATGGGGAAGGGAAGGCGATTTTGAAGTTGTCTACATCGGCGGAAGCCCAATCCGTGTTGCACCAACTGTTGGACAAATATGAAGCAAGCTCAGCCTTTGTGCGGGGGCAGACGACGGCCCGTCGGGTGCAAGTGAATATCACAGAAGCGGTCGTTCCTGGGTATCGAAGCGGTTGGCTCGATCCGGACGCCCGTCGTATCTTTCACAGGGTTTTGCAGGACTGTTCTGACCGGGGCCTTATAGAACTTCAGTGGGTGCGGTTTGAACAAGGCAATCTCTTAAATCGGGTTTTTTTGCAGTGGGATGGGGTGGATGCCGCATACACTTTGCTGGATAGGCCACGCCGTGTGGATGTATTGGAGGATTTGTTACAAGAACTGGCGGATTTTGAAACACGGGTTTTGGGACTGCATCCAAAAGCTGAATTGGCTGGTGTAGACAGGACCGATGTAGAGGTGGGGGGCCTTCCACTGTGGGTGGGGTGGTGGCTGGACGACATCCGCCAGCACATCCACGACAAGGGTAAAATTCCGAGCAGTTTAATTCCCTTGGAATCCGACCAACGGGAATCCCTGCTGGCGGCGGTTTACGGGTTATTGCATCATGGTGAGGACGCGTTAGGCAAACGCTTGTTTTCCCGCCGCTACTTGGGTGGCAGTAAGGTATTTGAGCAGCAGGTAGCAGGAAAATTCATCGGCCTATTGCGCCGTTACTGGCTGCCTGAGTATGCTCAGAAGCAGCACCGCAATCCGTCCGCACTGCGGGAATTTCTTGTCGAGGATGACCTTTTGCTGGCCGAAGTGGGGATTGAGGTGAGCCATGAAGATGTGACATTTTGCGGTCCTTTGGTGGCGAAATTGCCAGAAGGCCAAATTTTGGATTGCCGATCTTTCCGGTACGGCTTAGCCTTGGACACAGCTGCCGTGGATGCAATGACTGTCGTGGACCTGCCGGTGCGGCAGATTCTGTCGATTGAAAACAAGGCGAACTATCGCCACTATGTCCAGTGTGAGCGTCAACCGGATGAATTGGTGGTTTACCTCGCAGGCTTTGCCAGCCCGGCCATGCGGCGATTTTTGCGCAAGTTGCGCGCCTTTCTCGCTACCGAGACGGGATGTGGGGGGAGTGGTTTTGTACTGGGAGGTCTTGATTCGAATTACTCTAAATTGACCCAGTTGAAACACTGGGGGGATTTGGATTATGGGGGCATTCTTATTCTGCAGGGGCTTCGCGACACCGCCTGGCCAGAAGCTGTGCCATGGCGGATGGAGCCAGAGCGTTTAGAAGAGTATGCACAGTATTTGGAACCCTTCACAGAAGATTATCGCCACAAACTAGCGCAACTTTTGGAACAAGACGAATATGGGTGGGCTCGCCCCCTAGTGCAAGGTTTGCTGCACACTGGCGGGACCTTGGAACAGGAAGCCTTCCTGGTCTGATTTTGTGGGGGATAAGGTCGTCTTTTGTAGATCTGCTTACTGTCGAGTGAACTACATTACAGAATTATTGCAATTCCCAAATGCATAGAATATACTTCATAAAGTGGTTGATTTCTAAAGTGAAATGATACATATGGGGCTTTGGCACTGATTGAAAATTGTGAAAACAAAGGGGGAGTTTCTGTATGCGCAGAAAGAAAGGAACCATGACGGTGGCTTCAGCGGCCGTATTGAGTTTGGTTCTTGTGGGTTGTGGAGCCAATTCACCAGCGCCGAGCAACACCCAAAATACTACCGGAACTGGTACGGCCAGTGCGAATAAACCTGTGCCAGGGGGGAGCGTTACCCTTGATTTTGTCCAGAATATTCGCGATTTAGACCCCGCCATCGCTTACGACACACAATCGGATGAAGTCGTTAGTCAGTTGTATGACCAACTGGTGACTTGGCAGGGCAACACTGACAATATTGTGCCGATGGCCGCAAAAGACTGGACAGTTTCTGCGGATGGCCTGACATACACCTTCCATCTGCACCAAGACATGAAGTTTTGGAATGGAGATCCGGTGACCGCTCAGTCTTTTATTGATGAATTTCAGCGCGTCCTAAATCCCAACCTAGGCTCTGGTGGGTCCGGATTTTATACCAATATTCAAGGGGGCCAAGCCTACTTGAATAAAAAGGCAACCAGTATTTCCGGGCTGTCTGCGCCCAGCCCTTACACCCTGGTCATTAAGTTAACAAAACCAGAAAAATTCTTTTTAGATACGCTGGCAATGCCTTTCATCTCAGCGGTGGACCAAAAGTTTATTGACAAGGTGGGAAACAAGGCGTTTGATGCCACACAGGCCATGGGCAGTGGGCCATTTGAGTTGACATCGAGTGACATCACACCCAATCAGATTATACTGACGAAAAACCCCAACTATTGGCGTACAGACTCGTATGGCAATCATCTGCCCTACTTGAATAAGGTCACCATTAATATTAGCAACAATGACCAGTTGGATACCCTCCACTTTGAACAGGGACAGACCGCCTGGATTGGTTGGAACTTTGGCGGCGACGGTATTCCGGCGTCCAGTTATCCACAGTTTATGGCCAATCCCAAGTATGCAGCGCTGACACAGTCTCTGATTATGAACTCTGTGCAGTATGTGGGGTTAAATACCACGCAGGGGCCCACGAAGAATCCCTTGGTTCGTCAGGCGATTGAGTATGCAATTAATAAACCGGATATCTTGAGACTCAACAATGGCCGCGGGCAAATTGCCAATCAACCGTTGCCGCCAGGGATTCAGGGCTATGTGCAAAACCTGCCGGCAGATGCCACGTACAGCTATAACCCACAAAAGGCGATAGCCCTACTAAAACAAGCGGGGTATCCGACGGGATTTACGATTGACATGTATTCCGCCAACGATGGCGCCCAATTGACGCTGGACCAAGGGATACAGTCCCAGTTGGCAAAGGTGGGAATTAAGGTAAACATCAAGGCCAGTTCGTGGGGAACCTTTCTCAACGTCGCTGAAGCAGGCAAGGCACCGATGGACTGGTTGGCGTGGATACAGGACTTCCCAGATGCCTCTGATTTTCTAAACACGTTGTTTAACTCGAGCCAAATTCCTGTGAATAACAATCAAAACTATAACAATGCCAATGTGGACAGCTGGTTGAACACGGCTGAGTACAGTATGGACGCACAGCAGCGGAATCAACTGTATGGAAATGTCACAGACCAGATTATGAAAGATGCCGTCTGGGTGCCCATTTGGTATGACAAGTTCACGGCCGCAACACAGCCTTGGGTGCACGGGTTCTATATTCCAGCGGTGGGAGAAGACCCCATTGAATGGGTGTGGATTAACAAGAGTCATCAGTAAGACTATGAAAACTTGCCTGTAAAGGGGCCTTCTATTAGGGACCGTCTATGAGGGGCTGGAAATCCAAGCCCCTCATTTTATATAAGAAAACTCGGTCCCTGAGAGATAGGCTGCCGCTTAATACACACGATTTCCCTTATACATTCCATGTATTCCCACAAATTCAAAGCTTCAATATTTAGTTTAATTCTGACCGCCGGTACTTGCCATTTCCTTTTTTAGTTTTTCCAGCTCTTCGTCAGCCGCAGAGGATTTTCTGATTTGATCCAGTTCACGTGTCACGTTGTCTCGACTGTCCAGAGTATCATCGAGCACACCCTCGTCCATCAGCGCATCCATTGCAGAAGCGCGGGCCACCGTTTCATCTGTCTTGTCCTGGGCTCGTTTTAAAGTGTCCCCTACACCACTCAGTTGCTTATTAATGCCAGTCATTGATTCGCTGACTTTCACTTGTGCCTGTGCGGCCTGATAGGTGGCTTTGGTGACTTCTTTTTGCGTTTTAAAAGTATTGATACGGTCCTGAAATCTCTTTTCCGTTTGTTTGAGTTTTTCCACTTGCTCGGTAATACGGGTCAGGCCCTCCTGCATCTGTACAATGTGATCAAGCGCGGTCTGTTTGCGTGTCAGTGCTTCTTTTGCGAGGTCTTCACGACCGCTGCGCAGTGCAGCACGGGCAGCATCCTCATACTGTTGAACGTCCTTTTGTACTTGTCCAATTTCATTCTCAAGGTGTTTTTGTTCAGTGACAACGTCCGCTAGGTGGCGCTTTACTTCTTGCAGACCCGTCAACATTTTTTCATAACTCAGGTCCAGCATCTCATTAGGGTCCTCCACACTGTTTAAAAACTTGTTGACCCTTGCTTCCATAATATCTGCTGCACGCTTAAACAGTCCCATGAAAAGTTCCTCCTCTAAAGTGCGTTGTGGGGGTTTTTCGAACTCCCCCGTTCCTGTAGGGTCCACACGTTCACGTTACACGGCACAGCCCATCAGTCGTTTAGGGACAAAATGAGTTGCGGCGTTTGAATGGTATGGTCTGCACTAATGGCTGTAATGGCCGTACCTACGGCAAAAAACTCAATCACATGGGAGGCCCACCCATAGGAACCTTCCTTTATTTTCACTTCCACAATTCCTTCCGCTTGTTCCTCGTGTGCCTCTTGTTGCATGCGCTCCATGGCCAATTCGCGAGCATCGTAGAGTGCTTGCGTAAAGTTCAGTTGTTCCTGATTCTGGCCAATTTGACTGACAGATTTCAACAGGCCCTGGTGTGCAACATGGTACACACAGGTTCCCATCACCAAAGATAGCGGACGGTAGCCAGATTTCAGCAGAGTCCAGAAGGCTTGCCCGGACAGATCACTGGTGAACGGCATGTTACGGTGTGTGCGAAAGCCTTTGCTGGCATTGCGAGTAACCACCGCAGTTCCAATCGCGATAAACTCTGCTAGGTCGTTCCCCCACTCGTAGCGCTTGATGTCCAAACGAACGCCCACAACTCCGTCGGCACCCAGCTCGTTGGCTTCTTCCTCCATCCGGCTCATCGCCAATTCGCGGGCATGGTACATCGCTTGGGTGAGGGTTTCCAGTTCCATGTTTTGTCCAAATTGGCCTATCTGCACCCCAATGTGGTACACGGAGCTGCCCATCACCATGCCAATAGGTTCAAACCCCGCTTCACGGACCAACAAGTACTCATTGACAGACAAATCGGAGGTGAAAATCCCTTTTGGGTTTCCTTGACTACGCAAGCCCTGCAGGCGTTCTAGTGCATGCTGTGGCAAATCTTGGTTTTGATTCGGCATAAACATTCCTCCTTATCAATTCAAGGCCTACGCCAGTCTCGTGTGCGGATTTCAGGCGAGTTCCTCAGGTTCTGTGCTGTTTGGTGTGGAGTCATTCATCAGAATTCCCATCCTGATGGTTGGCTGTGGGGAATTTTTAGCCACAGATACAATGGTTCCGATGGCCACAAATTCGAGGATATGATCCGTTTGTTCGCCAGCCCCGTGGTCTGCTTCCATTTCGTAAACTTTCATGAAGGTTTCATGTGCAAGGACCCCTGTGCCCCCCACATCTCGAATTTGCCGCTCCAGATTCCGCATTGCCAAGTGACGCACTTCATAGGTGGACTCGCTGAAGTGAACCATCTCTTGGTTGTACCAGCTTCCTTCTTGCCATGCATCTTGGCGCGTTGAGCACTGATAATACGCGGACACGCCAAGCCCGACAGAAATTGGAACGGTTCCGGACTGCATGAGTTTGACAAAGTCCACTGCAGATACTGTGCACAGGAGCGGTTCTTTGGGGACAGGAAGTCCGTCCAGAAGCACGGCGGTGCCAAATGCGACAAACTCCGTCTGGTGGCTGTGGAGGTCAGGTAAGCGGGTATCCAAAGATATCCCAACCACCGCATGGGCACCCAGTAACTGGGCCTCTTCTTGCAATCGGTTAAGGGCCAATTTTCGTCCTTCTAACAGGGCTGCTTCCAAGTCAGGCATTCGTCTCGACGCCCAGGTTCCGCGGTAGTTGGTTGCAGAATAGCCAATGTGATAGACGGAGCTACCCATCACCATGCCCACAGGTTTCAGACCGTACTGTTGAAGCAATAACCATTCGTTCACAGATAAATCACTTGTCCATGGCTGACCTTGGGCTTTCTGAGATTCAATCCTATTCCGTACATACGGCGGAATCTGACCCCGTTCCAGGGCTGCAATCGTTTTTTCAGCCCGTTGTTGCTGTTCCCGCAGGTCTTCGCGGGTCGGCATTTGATGGTTTCTACCAAAAAACCGCACCGTTCCCCACCCCACTTTTCATGACACACAACAAGCGATTCATTCCACATTAATCACCAAGTAAAAACTTCTCTAAGGATTCCCTCGCTTCGGCGCGTTGTTCCGCATAAGCCTGCAAGGCTGTCGACAATTCATCCAACCATTCTGAAAGTGAAAACTGTTCCGTCTTCAAACGGACGTTGCGAACCAGTTTGCCTTTCTCAGCGTGAACCCCATTTTTACCTTGGGACACCGTATATTCAGCGTCTTCAAATTTCACAGAAACAGACTGTACGCGTTTATTTTTTGAAAACAGTGGCAGACTGCGGTGCACGATGGTGATGTTTGGAAGTGCCTGTTCCAGCCGCACAGCCAAAGCTTCGATTAATGCAATTTCATCTGTAATGCCTTCGCGCCACTGTGCGGCGGATAAATCAAACAGAAACCCGTCCGTTGGCACTGAACCCACCCTTTTTTGTAAAACGCTTGAAGTCGGAACACCTCGACACCTCGACTTCTCATACATATAGACCAACTAGCCCCGATATTCGTTTCCCCAATCCGGCCCATTCCAAACATTTACACGGAAAGATTTATACCTGTATTGCGTTACCTACAAAAGGTAAGTATTATAGAGGCTGTATTCTAATTTAGTGGATGTTTCTGTGGATTCGGTGTAATTCGTTTGGATGTGAAGAAAGCGTTTAAGTAGGACGGAGTCACCCAAATTTTCTCCGAGAGAGGAGTTCAACAATGTCCGCTGAGCCAAACCGCCTTGACGCTTTACTAAGTGAAACTCGTACGTTCAGTCCATCAGAAGAATTTCGTGCAAACGCCAATTTTTCTGACCCTGCAATTTATCAACAAGCGGACGCAAACCCAGAAGCCTATTGGGGGAATCAAGCAAAAAATCTGACCTGGTTCAAACCCTTTACACAGGTTCTGGACTGGCATCCACCCTATGCAAAATGGTTCGGCGATGGAACGCTGAATGTGACTTACAACTGCGTGGATAGGCACCGTGAAACCTGGCGCAAGAACAAGGCCGCCATTATTTGGGAAGGTGAACCGGGGGATGCCAAGGTCTATACCTATGAAATGCTTGGCCACGAGGTGGACAAAGCGGCACACATGTTGCAAAAACTGGGAGTTAAAAAGGGTGACCGGGTGACGGTTTACTTGCCGATGATTCCGGAGTTGCCGATTACACTTTTGGCTTGTGCGAAGATTGGCGCCATTCATTCTGTAGTGTTTGCCGGATTTTCTCCCAAATCTCTACATGAACGCATTGTCGACGCAGATTCTCGTTTGCTCATCACTGCGGATGCTGGTTGGCGTCGAGGCCAGGTTGTTCCACTCAAGATAAACGCAGACCAGGCCGTGGAAGACTCCCCAATTGAAAAGGTATTGGTTGTGGAGCGCGTCGGCAAGGATTTTAGCAGTGAGATGGTGGCCGGGCGCGATGTGTTTTGGCATGAACTTATTAAAGAATCTCCATCCACACCGTTTGCAGCGGCAGAAATGAATGCCGAGGATATACTGTTTTTGCTGTATACCTCAGGGACAACCGGCAAACCGAAAGGAATCGTGCATACCACGGGAGGATATCTCGTCGGCGCAAATACGTCTATGCGCAGTGTGTTCGATATCAAAGATGAAGATGTCTATTGGTGTAGCGCAGACATCGGCTGGGTAACCGGGCACACGTATACGGTCTACGGGCCACTGTCCACCGGGGCCACAGTGCTGATGTTTGAGGGCACACCAGACTGGCCTCGTCGAGACCGATACTGGGAACTGATTGAAAAATACGGGGTCACCATTTTCTATACGGCGCCAACGTCTATTCGCACGTTTATGAAGTGGGGGCTGGACTATCCAAACAGCCGAGACCTTAGTTCTTTGCGGCTGCTCGGAACGGTGGGGGAACCCATCAATCCGGAAGCGTGGATGTGGTATCACCAACACATTGGCCATGAGCAATGTCCGATTGTGGACACATGGTGGCAGACCGAAACGGGTTGCGCCATGATTGCGCCCTTGCCTGGACTAATTGAGACTAAACCGGGATCTGCGACAAAGGCTGTACCTGGTGTCTCGGCAACTGTGGTGGACGAGACAGGAACCCCAGTTGGCGAAGGAAACGGCGGGTATTTGGTCATTACAAAACCATGGCCGTCCATGTTGCGCACCATCTGGGGAGACGATGCACGCTATAAAAGCACTTACTGGGGTCGCTTCAAGGATACGTATATGCCGGGGGATGGGGCCCATCTAGATGAGCATGGCTACCTCTGGATTCTTGGCCGGATTGATGACGTGATTAACGTGTCCGGTCACCGTATTGGCAGTATGGAAGTGGAGAGTGCCTTAGTGGATCACTCAGCTGTTGCTGAAGCGGCGGTGATTGGACGTTCCCACGAGATTAAGGGTCAGGCCATCACTGCTTTTGTCACGGTCAAGGAAGGGATAGAAACCTCGGTAGAGTTAGCCAATGTGTTAAAACAACACGTGGTAGATAAAATTGGGTCGATTGCAAGACCAGAGGAAATTTTGTTTACGGCAGAATTGCCGAAAACCCGCAGTGCGAAAATTATGCGTCGTTTGCTTCGGGATATTGCTGAAGGGCGTGTGCTTGGCGACACAACCACACTTGCAGACCCCAGTGTCATTGAGTCTCTGAAGTTGCAGTATAAAGACAGTGAGTGATTTAAGGATGGTGAGTAATTAAGGATAGTGGGTAATATTTTATAGAAATTATTTTATTTAGGTTTTCCTTCCCGATTTTTCACGGGATCCAAAATCAGAACCGTCTAGGAGGCATGACGATGTCCAATCAAGCAAAAATTGCTGATCCGGGTCCGTTAGGCTTGGCTGGATTTGGGGTTACCACCTGCATTTTGAGCCTCATCAATGCAGGGGTGGCTTCCCCGGAAGGTCTTGGAGTCGTTCTTGGTTTGGCTATGGCTTACGGGGGCGGTGCACAATTGTTAGCGGGAATGTGGGAATTCCGCAAAGGGAACACCTTTGGGGCAACGGCCTTCACCTCATATGGTGCGTTTTGGATTGCTTTTTACCTCATTATTCACGAGGCACCTAAAACGGGGGTCGGTCTTTTCCTATTCTTTTTTGGAGTCCTGACCTTCTATTTATGGATTGCTTCATTTTATCTCAATAAGGCCCTTTTTTACGTATTCTTAACCTTAACAATTACCTTTTTTCTGCTCGCACTGAATTCATTTCAGGTTCTTGGTTCCTCTGCACCGGGCGGATGGCTGGGGCTGATTTGCGGACTTTTAGCCCTGTACACTTCTGCGGCCGGGGTCATCAACAATGTGGCTGGGCACACGGTGTTGCCGATTGGTAAGCCGATGAAACAGCCGTTTGTAGAAACGAGTGGGGTTTCGGCATAGGTCCGGACACCTCTTAAAGGCCCCTCGCGGGGAATCATTCTCCGCGAGGGGCCTTTTTCTGTATGGCGAAGAACCATTCTGGAAATTCTCGGCTTAGCTGCGTTCCTCGCTTGGCAATCAGCGAAATGGATAATGCATTGAGGAGTATTTTGCCAAGTGACTAGATTTTCAGGGGTTCACTTTTGGCGATGTAATGTGGGCTTCGTCGTGAGGGACGACCAATCCACAGCAGCATAGCCACACCTAAAAAGCGAAGTCCTGTCGAGAGGAACATGGTAGGTGCCATGTGTAGTGGGTGAAGCAGCCAGACGCCAATCTGGGGGGCGATGAAACCGATGAAGCCAATGAAAATATTGAAATGTGCAATATAGGACGTGCGTTCCGACGCCGGAATGATGTCTAAAAGGTAATTGAATTGAAGCATCGTATAACCCGCGACAAACGCTCCCGAGATGAAGTTTACCAGGACGAGATAGGGGAGGTTGACAGAAAGAACAGTGAGCGCCGGTGCTAAGGCGACGCCAGCCCCGCTCACCGCGAGCATTCGTAAGGTACCGTGCTTTTCGGACCCTCTACCCCAGCGTTGAAAGGTGAAAACCTGTGTCAATTGACTGGCCACGTTAAATGCACTAATCCAGATTGCGGTGGCTCCAGCGTTGCGAATCTGATATAGGTTGAACAGTGGCCACGCCATTTGCCAACCAAAATTGAAAACAGCGGCAGCCATCAAAAATCGCCAATAGGCTGGATGATGAAAGCATTGTATCAAAGTGTGCAGGCCGAAAGTGGTCGTGTGGAAATGGCTCGGGTGGACATTCACGTGTTCAATGTGTCTAGAGAGGTAGTAGATTTCGAAGCCGGAAGCCAACAAGGAGAGCCAGAACAACCCCATATAGGGGAGTGAACTGGTGGCAGGAAATAGTTGGATGAAAATGCCTGGAATGAGCGTGGCGGCCAACGCGACGAGAGTGCCCCAGCGATTTCTCACGCCAAAAAAGGAGGCCCTCCGTTCGCCTGGAATCAATTCGCCAATGAGGGATTGCCAGGATAAGTTGCTGAGTGACCCAGGAAAATTCATTAAAGCAATCAGTAACACGGCGGTGATGGCGGTCCCGGCACTTGGCACCAGTAAAGGGGTTACCGCCAACAGGCCATAAAAGATTCTCGCAATTCCTGTGGAACTGACGCAAAACCGCAACTTGCTGTGCACTCGCGTGAGCCATGCAGCGCCGATAAACGTCGCAAAGATGCTCATCAGCGCAGTCAATGAATTCAACAGGGTGACATCCTCTGATGTGCCATGCAGGGGTTTCAAAATGAATAGAGGAGCAAAATTGGCAAGAATGGTAATGCCGACGGTTGCGGCCACACCGTTACGGATGCTTCGTTGTTCGTTACACTCAATTTCTTCATGAGTATACTCTTCATGGGTGTACATGAATGTGTTAACCCTCACAGTGTTCTCTATTCGGAATTTTGGTGCGGATTTTGGGCTAGTCTCCTGGCACTACTGGGTCTGCCGGACCTTTTTCCGGACACGCAGGATAGATAAATTTTGCGATTCTGGTAAGATTAGAATAGCATGTTTAGAAACCTCCATTAATTCTCGCAAATTATTGGATAGGGCACCCATAGTTTATCACAATGGCTGAAATTAGTTTTCCCTCGAATTAAAAATGGGATTTAGTAGAGCTTTTTTCGAAGGGAAAGGGGAATTCAGTATGCGCCTGGTGATTGCACCGGATTCATTCAAAGGGAGTCTGACGGCCGTCGAGGTTGCACAAACTGTGGCCGCAGCGGCGGCCAGGGAGTGGCCAGAATTGGAGTGTAAATTGTTGCCGATGGCTGACGGTGGGGAGGGAACCGTGGCGACCTTGGTGAGTGCTACGGGTGGGGTACAAATTCCTGTGCGTGTGACAGGACCTAGGGGGGGATGGGTGGACACGTTTTACGGCGTTCTTGGCGATGGTGTCACCGCCGCCTTGGAGGTGGCCACAGTGGCTGGGTTGCCAATGGTTCCGCTGGCTGCTCGTAACCCAATGCAGACCACGACACAGGGGCTTGGCGAGGTGATGCAACACGCGCTGTCCGCAGGCTATCGGAAGTTTGTCGTGGGATTGGGTGGAAGTGCCACCAACGATGGTGGAATCGGCCTTTTGCAGGCGTTAGGGGCTTGCTTCAACGCTGTCGATGGACAGGCTGTGCCCACAAACGGGTGGGGAATGACCCAAGTGGCTGCCGTGAATTTATCAGGGTTGGATGTCCGCTTGCGGGAGTGTGAAATCCGAATTGCCGTGGATGTGGACAATCCCCTCTGTGGGCCGCTCGGCGCAAGTGTAGTGTTTGGGCCACAGAAAGGGGCAACACCAGCCCAAGTGGCTCTGCTGGACGCCGGAATGAACCGATATGCAAACTTAGTAGAACGGGAGCTGCACCTTTCTTTACAAACAACCCCGGGGGCTGGGGCCGCCGGGGGGTTGGGTTTTGCATTTATGGCCTTAGGGGCAATCATGATTCCTGGTGCGCAATTGATTGGCGAAACTGTGGGATTGGAAGCAGAGGTGACAGAAGCGGACTGGGTTCTAACTGGTGAGGGGCAAAGTGATGCCCAGACTCTACACGGCAAGCTCCCCTTTTACGTAGCCCGTGTGGCACATAGGCACCATGTCCCAACAATTTTGCTATCGGCCAGTTTGGGCAAAGACTCCCAGGCACTGTATGACGTGTTTGCCAGTATTCACGCCATCACGCCTCGTCCGATGACTTTAGAGGAGGCCATGGCCCAAGCCCATGAACTGCTGTTTGAAGCGGCTCGCAATCTTATTCGGGTGCTTAAGGGATTGCGTAGCACCACCTGTGGAACACATCTAGTGAAATAAGTTCTGCGCCATTCGCCCCGCCTCCGCGAATGGCGATGGACAGCCCCGCGTGCTGTCTTGCCTGTACAGAATCCTAACAGCTTTGTTTCGAATTTTGATTGAAAAATAAAGCGGGTGTTGCTCAGTAAGCAGATTGTTGTCCAGTACGAAGACCTTGAACTAATGACTTAGGGCTGTGTCTGTTTGCCTAGAGTCACGCCCTGCTGCCACAAGGCGGGGGGCAGAATTGCCTGAAGGGTACGAGCGGCATATTTCAGTCCCCGCTGACGCCGCCGATTCCAGACCTTGGCTGCGGCCACAAGCGCCTGTTCTGCAGGCATCTGTGGGGGTACGTCCGCGAGGGCAGCGGTGGCTTGCGCATCCAGGGACCGGAGGACAACCAAGGATTGGACAACCCACTGCAAGGTATCGTTTGGATTTAATCCTGGGTCTACCAGCAGCCGTCGCAGGTGACCGGCAGCCAGGTTGCGGTAGTAACTGGTTTTCTGATTTTGCGTCTCCAGCAGGGTCCGCACGGATGAATTCGCTTTAATGGGTAGAGAATTCATTTCGGCGGTGAAACTGCAAAACATCTGTTCCGCGTAAATGCTTTGCCCTAGGTATTGCAGGGTACGCCACAGGGTGGCGTGAATCATAGGATGCATGGCTCTGCCTCCGCAAATCGTTCTTCCACAACTTATGGGCGGTCTCTCGTTTTGGTGCTTCGAATTGTGGCAATGGACTGCAAAAGCGGTGCCAATGCTCGCGGATGAGAGACTTCAACCAGGGAATCCTCCCATGGCCCAGTGGTTCTGTCAGGAATTTGGTAACGGTCAATGTATATCGCCTTCATACCCATTGCTAAGGCCGGTAAAATTTCGTTGCGAAAATTGTCGCCGATGCTAACCATTTGATGGTTGGGAAGATTAAATAAATCTCGTAGCTCTGCCAGGTGTTGACGGGCTTGAAACTCTTTGTGGGCGAGAAAAATAGCTTTGTCAAAAGCGTCTGCAAGTCCGAGTTTAGACAAAATGTCCCGGCTGTCCGGTTCCGGGCTGTTGGTCATCAATACGAAGTGGCAGCCCTGTTGTTTCAAGGCGGTGATGGCCTCTAGTAGGCCGGGCAGGCCCTGCATGGGGAAGTCATCAGACTGCATGTGGGTTCGGGTGGCGGCAAAGGCGGCCTGAACCTGTTCTTGTGACAGACCATAGTGGCGGGCGGCCACGCGATAAATCACCCAAGGGTCTCCCACGTGAATCCAATTGGACGTCGGGTTTTCTACAACTGTCTGACCCGCCCAGTCCACCACCGTTTGCCCCTGACGGATGAGTCCACTCTCTAAGTGATAACTGGACCCTAACTTCAGCGAGTGTTGTCCGGTGAAGGCCTGGTTCAGGTCCGCTAAAAATTTCTGGGTTTTGTCTGGTGACACCCGTTTTGCGAGTTCATCCCGGTACACATCAAATTGGCCGGTTTCTTCGTACACCGTACCATCGAGATCAAATATATATAAATTGCAGTCCTGCAGACGGGCTGCAGTTTGATGAATCATGTCCATCCTTTTCCCCTCCATCATGGCATTGGTTAACCCACACGGCTCCCACTTAGGCATAACACGCAAACGGCGCCTCCGCAATAGCTTGCGGAGGCGCGCTACAAGTTCTGACCCCATCACTTTTGGATGGAAAGCAGGAATTTCACAGATTATGAGACTTTCATTCCCCTACCTGAACCACCGGAACTTGTGATGGTCCCCATGGTCCACAAATTGAGTACGACGGTAATTAACCCAAGGAGAACGCTGTTCCATGCGTTGGACGTGTTGCTACTAATGGACATCAACCAAGGCTGCAATACAAACCAAGCGCCCATCAGGAGGGATACCCAGTTCATCCAGTTAGACCAGTTTGCAGTGGAATCTTCGCGAGTGGCGGCCCAACCGGAGACAAGGAGCTGAATCACACCTGCAATCACACTGGTCCAGGTGGCACCAGCATGTCCGGAGAAGCCGAAGACCCACGGCGAAATAATAAACCAAATGCCAATGATAGCAACCAGCCAATTCCGCCATTTCATCGCCAGACACCTCCAATGAAGTTTTGTAGATTAAAAGCAGCTTTGTGAATTAAAATTCCTGCTTTCACATATGAAGTTACTACCTATGCATAAAATATTCAACACACAATTTGGCCAAATTTATCTATGGACTGATGATTGCAGCAGTGGCACTTTCTAATCCTACGCCACACGTAAACAGGCGCATCCGCACGTTGTTGCCTGTGTTTGTGAAATGCTGTAGCTATGACGGGGGTTGCACAGGGGTTGCTCACACCGTGCCATGCCAATGTTCCGGGGGACTCCAAGCCATGCCAAGATCGTGTAGGGCCCGTTGCAGGGAGGGTTTTGCTTCCGGAAAATGATGGATAAAGGAGTTGTGCCGAATGAGGGTTTGAATGACCGCCGGACCTAGGCCACAGAGAATGACCCGGATGCCTTGCAAACGGATGCCGTCCATCAATTGTAAAAACGAGGATGTTGCATCAGGGGACAGGGTGGGGACGCCAGATAGGTCAATAAGGACGATTTCGGTCTCTGGCCCTGCCAGTGCAAAGAGCGCTCGGTTTTGAATCTCCTGGGTTCGGGCAGAGTCCAAAATTCCCCGCAAGGGTAGCAGGGACACAGTATTGGAGAGACGAATGATGGGGGCTGTCAAGTCATTCACCAGGGTGTGGCAGGTGGCGATGGATTGGGATTGGATCTCTGTATAGCTTGCAACAAATTGTTGTATTACGGTGTCTAGTTGGGAAGTTAGGCGACGCTGCAAAGTGTAGGTTGCTTCGTTGGAATGTGCGGCTGCTTGGGCATAGTGGTAAAGGTAGTCCAGCGCTGTTTTGCGCATAGCGGTCAGCCAATTAAGGGCTGCAGAAATAGGCCACTGTCTTGTGGCCCACTGCTTGCCCCAGGCTGTCGCTTGTTCTGCCGCATTACCCAGACGGCCGTGGAGTACTTGTATCAATAGGTGTTCGGAGTCTGCTAGCCAACGTGCTTTAAAATCCAGGGAATCGGTGGCCAACTCAAAAACCTCTGAATGTTGGGTTTGCAGGGTCTGGAGCAGGGAGGACAAGTTTTCGACAATAAACTGCGGAAAAGTCTGACCACTGTGGTGAACTGTTTGCAAATTTGGAATGTCTGCTTCTTTGACGGGTACAGACAAGGGGAAAGTGATATGAACGGTGGTCCCTTGCTGGGGTTGTGATTGCACGTCCACGGTGGCTCCAGCCTGAAAAAGGGTGGAAAAGGCCTGTGTCAGTCCCAAGCCGCTGGAATCCTGTTTGCTGGTGTAAAACGGGGTGCCCAGCAGTTGGATTTGTTCCTCAGACATGCCCCGGCCGCTGTCTTGAACCAACAGATGGATGGCTTGGCCGTGTCGGTAGTGGCGGATGTGCAGGGCCTCCGGATTGCCCACGGCCTCCGGATTGTCCACGGCCTCCGGATTGTCCACGGCCTCCGGATTGTCCACGGCCTCCGGATTGTCCACGGCCTCCGGATTGCCCATGGCCCCCGGATTGTCCATGGCCTCGAAAGCGTTTTGCAGCAGGTTGAACAGTGCCTTTTTGATGGCACTTCGCTGGGCTAAAACGGGAACGTCCCGATTGAGTAGGTCTGTATGTACCCGAATCCGGTAGTTTTCCTTGGCAAATAGGGACAGGGTGTCCTCCAGCATCGGGCACAGATAGACCTCTTCTGCGGGTTCGTCGTTTAAGTCTGGCCGAGATACCTCCAATAGGCTTTGTATGATGGCCACAGCCTTGTCCAACTCGGGAAAAACGTAGTTCCAGTAACGGTGGGGATATTGTTCCTGCAATAGTTGCAGGAACCCCTTGACAGTTGTCAAGGGATTACGAATCTCGTGGGCGATTCCGGCAGAAATCTGGCCAATGGTTGCGATTCGTTCCCGTGTATGTTGCTGTGAATTGTTTTCAGTCTGGCCTTCGCCCTCGTGGGATGGTTGGGAGTCCAACGACTCAATACCCCCTATTTCGACATATCTTCTTCATTCTATCTTGGGGCCAAGAGTTGTACAATGGCAATAGTGTGTATGAAAGGATGAAGCCAGTGTCCAGTGCAGTGATTTTCTATTGAAGGGTACTCTGCGTTCGATGTGGAGTTGGCTTTGGCCAATTGTGGTAGGGGTATTGATTGCCAAGGCCTTAACCACCTGGGTGTTTGGTTTTGCCTACGTGCCCTCGAGTTCCATGTATCCCACCATACCTAACCCATGCCGTATTCTGGTGGACCATGTGGCGACCGAAGTACAGAAGCCGCATGAGGGTGAGGTAGTTCTGTTCCATTGGCCTGATGACCCTTCACAAATTTTCGTGAAGCGCGTCATTGGCCTGCCGGGGGACACCGTTTATATTCACGGTGGCCATGTATATGTGAACAACAAAGAACTTTCGGAGCCCTATTTACAGGAAAAGAATAACGCTTATTGGCAACCGTACATTCATGGGACGTGGGGTCCATATCACGTACCTGCTGGACACTATTTTATGCTCGGGGACAATCGACCGGTATCTGATGACAGTCGGGACTGGACGCACAAATATGTGCCCCTAGATTACATTGTGGGACGCGCCGATATGGTGGTCTGGCCACTATCCAAGTTCAGCGTGATTCAACAATGAGTTGCAGCATAATTCAACAATCTGCTGAAGCATGATTCAACAATCTGCTGCAGCATAATTTCAAATCGAGCTACAGTGTGTCTGTGTCTGTGTCAGGGGGAGAGAGTAAGCAAGGGCCTGGCCTTCCGGGGAGCTCGGGGAGTCCAGGCCCCCGTTTGATGAAACGGTTTTGTGGGGTGCAAGACAGGAAGGGAGACAGCGAAATGAATCCGTTTGCATTTGCCTGTTTCACACCGCATGGGTCAGAGGTGATTGCGGATTTGTCACAGCCGGATGTGGGGCTGATGGCGAGAACCAGGGAAAGCATGGAAAGGCTTGGCAGGGACATGTCTGCCGCCCAACCGGAGGTGATTGTCGTTCTCACCCCCCATGGCCTGCGTGTGGCGGGACAGTTTGTGGTTGCAGACAGCGAGGTGATGGTGGGAGAGGTAGAAGACCACGGGGGCGTAGTGAGGATGGTGCGCCGTGTGGACAGATCCCTCGCAAAAACCATTGCGGAGGCGGCCAAAAACCAGGGGCTTCCGATTGCCTTGGCGAACTTTGGCACATCTGCCGGTCCATTGTCCATTTTGCCACTGGATTGGGGGACGATTGTGCCCTTGTATTTTATGCCAGAAACGCCTGTCGTAGTTGTTTCCCCCAGCCGAGAGTTAGATTTTGCGCAACATTTGGCCATGGGATCTGTCTTGGCAGAGGCTGTGGTGGCCACACACAAACGGGTTGGTCTGATTGCCAGTTGTGACTGGGCCCATACCCACACTGCAAAGGGTCCCTACGGCTATCACCGGGCAGCAAAAGAGTTGGATATGCAAGTGCTTTCACTGGTTCAGGCCAATAACCTGGAGGCGATGGCAGAGTTCCCATTGGACTGGGTGGAACAAGCAAAGCCGGATGGAATTTGGCAGGCACTCATCCTGGCAGGGGCCATTCCCCACCGCGATCGGAAAATTGAACTTGTGTCCTATGAGTTGCCGACATATTTTGGGTTGCTTTGCGCAGGTGTTCGGGGGGCTTAGCTACACACAAACTAGAAAACGTTCCCCCGACACGGCGCTTTTAGCCTCGGTTCCACAGCCGAGACCGGCGTGGTTGTTTGTTGCGTTGTAAGGTTTGCATGGCTTGCACCAGTTGTTGATCCCGCTGTTTCACGTACCTTTCTTCCTGCAAGTCTGCCAGTTCTTTGGCGGCGGTCACCACAGTCAGCAGGGTTTGCATGTCTTCCCGCAGACTTTGCAGTTCTTGCAAAAGGTGTTGTTGCAGCACAGACTGGTGTGTCAAGGCTGTTTGCAGCATGACTGCAAGGGACTCCATGGGTTGTGCGGGGGCGGTCGCCTCGGCACTGGTTTCGCGACTGGCGGCTACCTCTGTTAGAGATTGCAGGGGCATGTTCCGCACGGGTCGATAAGAATCCAGCAAGTTTAGGTCTGCCATTTCAATCCGGTAGTGGGCACCGCGCGGGTCTTCAATCCGCGTGGCCCGCAATTTTCCCCGCTGAATCCACCGACGTACTGTACTGGGGTGCACCTGAAAATGGTCCGCAACTTGTTGAACGTCCATCTGCAATTCCCCCTCCTGCTGGATGTGAGTACTTCTTTGCTGTGAATCCTCTTTGATGGGAGTGCTTCTTTGCTAAATCCACTTTATTGTAGAGGACTGTGGGCGCCCATGCTGTCGAAGCGTGGTCATGGGGAATACTAAAATTGTGGGTCTTTCGCAGGGCATTTTCCTGGGGACAGCATTGTGATACCATCGACAATATTACGTTAACTTCTCTCTCCCCGTTAGCGTGGGAGATGCAAGATTGGAGCGACTTCATGGTGGCCATATGGGGATGGATGGTGCTCGGAATTGGATTTCTAATAGTTACAGTGACAGTGTACGGCTGGTGGAGTTATCAACGCTTCGCCAGGCGCATGCCTAAGCCTCCACATCAAGCGGCCCCCTTTCAACCACAACCAGAAACCTGGCCAAACGACCGGATTACCGTGACATGGATTGGTCATTCCACGATGTATATCAACTTTTACGGTGTACGACTTTTGACCGATCCCGTTTTTTCCGAAAAGGTAGGGGTCTCTGTGCTCAGACTGTGGCGGGTGGGATCGCCGCGCTATACGGCCCCCGCTCTGACCCCCACACAACTGGTGGGTGAAGTGGACATTCTATTGTTGTCCCATGCCCACTTAGACCACCTGGATTTGCCGTCCCTGCGTAAACTGATGGGGGATAAGGTGCAGGTGGTGACCGCTAAGGGCACGTCGTGGGTGCTGCGGAAGTTGCATTTTGGCTCTGTTGCGGAATTGTCCACAGGGCAGTCTTTGGTGACGCGCGAGGGGGTCAAAGTGACCGCACTACCAGTACGTCATTGGGGCGCCCGCTATCCTTGGAATCGGCGATATGGCTGGAATGGGTACATTTTGGAATATAGGGGTCATCGCCTACTGTTTGCCGGGGATACGGCGCTGACGGATAGCTTTCGGGATTTGGAGAACAGCAGCGAGGTGCCGCTGGAATTGGCGATGATGCCGATTGGCGCTTATTCCCCAGATGTGTTTCAAGTGAATCACTGTACTCCGGAACAGGCGTGGTCCATGTTTTTGGATAGTGGGGCTCGTTGGTTGGCGCCCATGCACTGGCACACCTTTGTGTTGTCAAAAGAGCCAGTGACAGAGCCCCTACAGCGTCTCCTAGCGGCAGCAGGGCCACAGCAGGACCGTGTCGTGCTGCGGTGGCAGGGGCAGGTTTTCACTGTTCCAGTGGCGTTGAATGAGGGAGAAGTAAGCGGGGAAGTTATGGCAGAGGCATCGATACAACGAGAACACGGGCAGGTGCGCAGCTGAGAGCCTATTTGTTGAAATAAAGCAAATGCATGTTTATTCAAATCAAACAAATAAACGCAAAGTTTATAATTATTTATGCAAATTGAATGCATTAATATACATAAGATCCATTTTGCTGAAAGGGTTTCCAAGCCACATATGGGGACCTATGGGAATTTTATGGAGAAAAGGGCCAGACGTCATGTAAGCGTCACAAATACCCCATGTGGTTATCCCAATTGCCCCTGCCCAAAGGATAACGATTTCATTTATAATAATTGAGGTAATGCGGTTGGATTGAAATTATCGACAGTTTTCAAGAAACAAGTAATTTTCAGACAAGCCCTTGGTTGCGAGGGGGCATCAACGAGAGGGGTTCACAGCATGGAGCACTTGAATCGCAGATTGGGAACCTTTGCACTTACACTGACGGGTGTTGGTTCCATCATTGGTTCTGGGTGGCTGTTTGGAGCCTGGAAGGCTGCCAAGGTGGCAGGTCCGGCTGCCATTTGGGCATGGGTCATTGGCATGGTGGCCATCATGCTCATTGGGTTGACGTACGCTGAATTGGGGGCCACCTTTCAGGTCTCCGGGGGTGCGGTACGGTATGGTCAGTACTCGCACGGGTCGCTGGTTGGATTTTTGGCTGGCTGGGCTAACTGGATTGCGATTGTCTCGGTAATTCCGATTGAGGCAGAGGCCTCCATTCAATACATGACCTCTTGGCCGTGGCACTGGGTGCCCACCTGGATTCACACCATGTATGACGGCAAAACTTTGAATTTGCTAGGTCTTTCTTTTGGCGCCGTACTCGTCATTCTCTATTTTTTAGTAAACTATTGGACAGTCGAGTTGTTTTCTCGATTTAATTCCACCATTACCACATTCAAGCTGATTATTCCCGCCTTAACGGCCATTGGCTTGATTGTGGCTGGGTTTCATGGGCAAAACTTTAGCCATTACGGCGGTTTTGCACCCAATGGTTGGTCGGCTGTGCTGACGGCCATTGCCACTTCTGGGGTGATTTTCGCGTTTAACGGTTTTCAGAGTCCGGTCAACCTGGCCGGGGAAGCCCGCAATCCTAACCGGTCCATTCCGATTGCTGTAATATCTTCAATTTTGATTTCTGGGGTCATTTATCTGTTTCTGCAGGTGGCCTTTATTGGCTCCTTGCGTCCGGAAATGTTGGCCCATGGTTGGAGCGGAATTAATCTGAAGTCTCCTTTTGCAGACCTTGCGGTGGCTTGGAGTCTAAATTGGCTGGCCTTAGTGCTGTTTGCAGATGCGTTTGTATCGCCCTCTGGGACAGGGATGACCTATACGGCCACCACATCTCGGATGGTTTTAGGGATGACGGAGAACGGTTGGTTTCCAAAGTATTTTGGCACGACACATCCCTTTTACCGGGTTCCGCGTCGAGCCATGTGGTTGAACCTGGGCATCAGTTTTGTATTTTTGCTGCTGTTTCGCGGCTGGGGGGAGTTGGCCGGGGTTATTTCAGTGGCCACCCTGGTATCCTATGTGACTAGTCCGGTGGCGGTAGTGTCTTTACGTCGGACTGCAGTAAACTTACCTCGTCCCTTGAAGGTGGCGGGACTGAAAGGCATTGCTCCGGTGGCCTTTATGATGGCCTCGCTCATCATGTACTGGGCTCGCTGGCCGTTGACGGGTGAAGTGTTGTTTGTCATGATTATTGGTCTGCCCATCTTTTTGTACTATCAGGCGAAAGAGGGCTGGCAAGGTTTTGGAAATCACTTCAAGGCCGGGATTTGGCTGGTGGTGTACATGTTTTACATGTTGCTGGAGTCGTGGCTGGGCAGCAGTAAGTTTGGGGGCATCAATGTGATTCCTTATGGTTGGGACATGCTGGTGGTGGCCGCCTCTTCCTTGGTATTTTACTACTGGGGTTTGAAAAGTGGCTGGCGCACTGAGCAGGTGGCCAAGCTGGAAGAGGAACTACTGGCCTATAAGGCTACAGAAGCTGCCCGGGGAGAAGTAGCCCCTGGTAGGGAGTAAGGACAATTTGTATAGGGCCGGCATGCCCCAAAATGGGGCTGTCGGTCCTTTTTCATTGGGTTGTGGTACACTCCAGTCATTAAGCGGGGGACATGCGCATACACACTGGGGTCGACGGTGCGCAGAACGGAGGGATCTATCTGACTGGAACAGCGACGGTCTTTATTTGGGTTTTGTATTTGTTGCTTTATTTCTTAGTTTGTGGGGCCTATTTTTCTATATACAGGAAGGCGGGCACTGCATACGCGTGGCTGGCTTTCATCCCGGTGGCTAACCTATGGCCTCTGATGTGGACGCTACAACACAGTGCTTGGCATGTTCTGTGGATGTTTATTCCTTTTGTCAATGTGATTGTGGCTCTGATTTGGCAGGTGCAGTTGTTTCGTGCGTTTGGCATGAGTTCCTGGTGGGTGTTGCTAATCTTTATTCCAGTACTTGATTTGGTATACATTGGAGTCATCCTGTATATGGGCTATGGGGACAAGGTTCGCTACGTGTTGCCTGGAGGGCCGTTAGTGAAGCAACAGCGGAATGACTGGTTTTCCTAAAATATAATGTCAAAGCAGCGATTTGTTTAGGATTGACTGAAGTATGGAATGTGCGTCTGACATGTGAAATGAGCATCTGACATGTGAAGGGAGAAGTAAATCATGCAAGCGGTACAGTTGCACGGTTTTGGCGGTCCAGAAGTGCTGCACATTGGGGAGGTCCCCGACTTGCAGCCAGGTGTTGGGGAATTAAAAGTGAGGGTGATGGCCACAGCTCTGAATCGAGCGGACCTGTTGCAGCGTAAAGGGGGGTATCCGCCACCGCCGGGGGCCTCGGAAATTCTCGGTCTGGAAATGGCGGGGGTGGTGATGGAAATTGGGGACGGGGTGGAAAAGTGGCGTCTGGGTGAGCGAGTGTGTGCCCTGTTGCCCGGTGGGGGGTATGCACAGGAGGTCATTCTTCCTGCTGGAATGGCCATGCGGTTGCCGGATAATCTGTCTTTTGTCCAAGGGGCAGCCCTTCCTGAGGTTTTTCTAACGGCCTACCTCAATGCTTTTGAATTGGGTGGGTTGCACTCGGGGGACACGGTTTTGGTGCACGCCGGTGCTAGTGGTGTGGGGACAGCCGCCATACAGCTGATTCGGGAGGCGGGTGGGACTGTTTTGGTGACGGCTGGAAGTGCTGTGAAACTGGAGCGGTGCCGCCAATTAGGCGCGATTGCTGGCTGGAACTACAATGAAGGCTCATTTGTAGATTGGGTGAAAGTGCAGACAGAAGGCCGTGGTGTGAACATGATTTTAGATTTTATCGGCGCCCCTTATTTTAATCAAAATTTGCACGCGTTGGCGGTTGATGGAAGACTTATTATTATTGGTACCCTGGGGGGCAGCAAGGTGCCGGAAGTGGATTTGGGTCGTTTGCTGTTCAGACGTTTGCAGGTGATTGGAACCGCTTTACGATCCCGTAGTGTGGAAACCAAACTGGATTTGGTGAGAAAGTTTTCAGCTTTTGCTTTGCCACGCTTTTCCGATGGCCGTCTGCAGGCGGTTGTGGACCGCGTTTTCGATTGGCGTGATGTGGCGGAGGCCCACCGCTACATGGAACAAAACCAGAATGTCGGTAAGATTGTTCTACAGATTTCAAGATAGGAGGCCGTAACAGCATCCGAGAAATGAACACATCATCCGAGGGATGGACACACATTCGACCAAAACTTGTCAGACCAGAAAAGTAGAGAGGGTTTGTTTGTAATCACTTGAATATTTCAAATAAGCGGATATAGCCCATCAATTGAATGTTCACCAGACTGACACATTAAGTGCGTTTCTGGAAAATCCGACTATTGTCGACAAAAGTCGTCCCTGCTAACATGGACACGTAGCATATTTCAGAATACAGCTAGACAAAAGGGGAAACTTGAATGAAGGGACAAGGCGGATTTAAGAAGCAGTTAAGTCTGGTGGACCTCACGTTTCTGGGACTAGGTTCAATTATTGGATCAGGTTGGTTGTTTGCCGCCATGCATGTGGCCACCTCGGCTGGACCGGCGGGCTGGATTTCCTGGCTTATTGGTGCGGTGGCAGTCATTTTACTGGGGTTGGTGTACGCGGAATTGGGGGGAGCCATTCCACGGGCGGGTGGGACGGTGCGTTACCCGGTGTACTCCCATGGCCCGCTAATTGGGTATCTCATGGGGTTTGCCTCACTAATTGCTTTTTCTAGTGTGGCGGGTATTGAAGTGGAGGCAGCGCGTCAGTATATGACCGCCTGGTGGCCGGCCTTAACGGGTGCAAATGGGAACTCTCCAACTGTTTTAGGATGGTTTATACAACTGGTATTTTTGATTGCGTTTTTTCTCATCAATTACTATGGGGTCAAGTTGTTTGGTAAGACAAACACGATTTTAACTACGATTAAGTTTATTGTTCCAACTATTACCATCATCGCCTTGCTGACACAAATCAAGGGGGTTAACTTTACGGTTCAAGGATTTGCCCCTTTCGGATTTTCGGGGATTGAATCAGCTGTGTCTACGGCGGGAATTGTGTTTGCCTTTTTAGGGTTCCAACAAGCTGTAGGATTTGCGAGTGAGGCAAAAAATCCCCAACGCAATGTCCCCTTAGCCATTATTTTGGCTGTGGTGCTGTCGGCCGTGGTGTATGAGTTGCTGCAAATTGTTTTTGTGGGGGCCATTCCCACCCACATGCTCAACGGCGGTTGGGCGGGTGTCAAAGGTGAGTTTGTGCTGCCGTTTAAGGATATTGCCGTCGTTTTGGGATTTGGTTGGTTGGCCTTCATTATTCTCTTAGACGCTATCATTTCACCCAGTGGGACAGCAAACATTTACTTGTCTGCAACCAGTCGGGTCATTTTTGGCTGGGCCCGCAATGGGACCTTTTTTAAAGTATTTCAGCGTATTGACGACAACAGTGGGGTGCCCCGTGCAGCTCTTTGGTTGGCTTTTTTGATGTCGGCTTTTTGGACGTTGCCCTTTCCCTCCTGGGGACAACTGGTGAGTGTGGTCTCTGCCGCAACAGTAATTACTTACATTGTTGGTCCAATTTCGGCCCGGGCCTTTCGCCACAACGCTCCCAATTTGGAACGTCCGTTTTTCTTAAAGGGAATGGGCGTGATTGGTCCTTTGGCGTTCATTATTGCATCGCTCATCATCTATTGGACGGGCTGGAAGACAGATTCCTGGTTGATGGGATCACAGTTGCTGATGTTTGTTTTGTACCTAGTCTTTCGCAAAGCGGCCCCTACAAACCGCGTCAGTTTCGCACAGCAATTGCATTCAACGTGGTGGTTGGTGGCCTATTATATCGTCATGATGGGCATCTCTTACCTGGGTACATTTGACGGTGGGAAGGCTTTAATTCGCGGTCCCTGGGACCAAATTCTCGTGGCGGTGGTCTCATTAGCGGTTTACTATTGGGGTGTCAAAGCAGCTTTACCCGAGGCGGACTTTGACACGGATGTGGCGGAAATACAAGACACTGCGACGCAACCACACCAGGTGGGGGCCCGAGTCCCTGTTACGAAGTAAGCCACCGCAACCCTGCCAGCAAAATAAATATCCCCAAGCTGACAGAGAGTAATAGGTAGTCTTGTCTGTTCATTTGTAGCTTGACTGAGTCCGTTCGGGGTTGGCCGGGTTCCCGGTAACCCCGGGCGGCCATGGCCAACGTCAGGTCTTCCCCTAGTTGTAACACAGATAACAGCATAGGTATGAGTACGCTGCGAGCGTCTTTGAGGGGAATATGTCCAGGTTTTGCGCCGGACTTGCCCCGGGCCCTGGCAATCATAGAAAAACGCTCCAACTCAGATAGGAGTACAGGGATAAACCGTAAAACGAGCCCCGTTCCAAGGCTGACGGCGTCCGGCCAGCGCTGTTTTGGAAAGATCCGAGTGAGGGTCTGTCGCAAGGCCCGTTGGAGGGAAGCGGGCGCCTGGCTGGTGGAAAATACTACGCCGAGACTCAGCACCTCTAACACCCTAGACATCGACAACAAGGTCACCCCGGTAGCGGCCGTAGAGAACCACAACTTTCCGAGATGAAATCCCCCCCTAGCGGCAGGGGCAAAGCGCAGGCCTGCTAACACCCCAGTCAACAGCGTTAACACGGCGAACGGCCGAACCATGGCCCACCAACGTCGCCAGGGCAAGTGGCTGATGCCCTGAAAGATGAGACAAAAAAGTGCGCTGACGGCTAACCCTAACCACGAGGACTGCAACAGCATGCCAATAGACAGCAGGGTCACCAGTACCCAGAGTGCTCTCGGATCAAATCGACTGAAACCGGCCGAGAGGGTCCGGTTTGTCTCAGCTAACTTTTCGGACCTGTCCACATGGGGGGCAATGGGTGTGGCCCTGTGGGTGGAAACATTAGTGTTGGGCGAAGTTGCGGGGATGTCGGGGCACAGCTGGCGCAGGGATTGTTGTGTCAACGACGTGGCCAGTGCAACAGGTTCTAGGCAGCCATTTGGGAGGATAAAGCCTGCCTTTGTAAGGGCTTGGTGAAGGACGAGGGGGGTGGGCAAACCGATGCCAGTGGTTGTCAGCAAGTCAGGCTTGCGGCATAATTCTGGCCCCGGTCCGCTATGCACCACCCGTCCATTGGCTAAAACGACGACATAGTCTGCCAGGGGTAAGAAAGATTCCAGGTCATGTGTGGCAATGACAAGCCCCCCTGCCAGTTGGGACTTCCAGCGGGTAAGGGAGTGCAGCAGTTGCTGGAGTCCCTTAGGGTCTAGGCCAGCACTGGGTTCGTCTAGGAGTAGCCAATCGGGGTGTGTTGCCAGCGTGGTGGCCAAAGCCACCCGCCTTTTTTGGCCGCCGCTAAGTGTGTGCGGGGAAGCAGACAAAATTTTTTCAGACAGACCTACCTCGTTTAAGGCCTGCTGACTGTGTTGTGCCACTGTTGCTTTGGGCAAGTGAAAGGAACGCAAAGAGTAGGCAAATTCTTCAGCTACTGTGTGTGCAAATAATTGCTTGTCTGGGTATTGAAAAACGAGTCCTAGACGTTTTTGTAATTCCGGATGAATTTTTTTCTGCCGCCACAGGGGGACCCCGTCTACAAAAATTTCTCCTGCCGTCGGTTGCATCAATCCTGCCAAGAGCAGTAACAGCGTAGATTTGCCGGCACCTGGCAGGCCTAACAGCAAGGTGAGCTGGTGTGTCGGTAAATCCAAGTCAACGTGGTTTAGTGCCTGGTGGGGCTGGGTACCCATCAGGTGGGATACCTTTTGGACGGTCAAACTCACAGTTGGCTCAACTCCCTTGTCAGTGCTGCAGGTGTGAGGGGCCAGTTTTGCCAGCGTATTCCTCTGTTTGCCAGGGCTTTCGTCACTTCCAGGGTGTAGGGCAAAGGAAAGCCTAGGTTCTCGCAGACAGAGGAGGTTTTTTTTGTTTCGCTAGATTCCCCCCCGCCATGGCCTGGTTGGGCTGAGTTCACAACCAGGGTGGGGTGAAAGAATTCTTCTGGGGTCCCGTCAAAGGCCACCCGCCCCTGATTCAGCGCAATCACCCGCTGGGCCTGTGCTGCTTCTTCCATCCACTGGGTAATCCATACGAGGGTCATGCCGGACTGGTGCTGTTGTTGGACCACCTGTAAGATCTGTTGGCGAGTGGCCGGGGGCAACATGGAGGTGGCCTCGTCAAGAATTAACACCTGGGGAGACATGGCCAGGGCTCCGGCAATGCACAACAGCTGTTTTTGGCCACCAGACAATTCTCCTACTTGCGCATGGGTCAGTTTAGACAGTCCACAGGCGGTCAGTGCCCGCTCGGCCCGGTAGGCCATTTCTAAACGGGGAACGGCCAGATTTTCCATGCCAAAACACACGTCGGCAAGCACAGTTTGCTCCACAATCTGCGCATCCGGGTTTTGGAAAATTACGGCCACCCCCCCACCGCGTCCGTTTACTCCGGGCAGGGGGGTCCACTGTGGCCGGATGGCACTGCCTGAGGAAACTTCGCACAATCCAGCCATGACTTGACCTAGGGTGCTTTTGCCGCTGCCATTGGGGCCTACGAGGGCCACATATTCTCCCCTATGGATCTGCAAAGAAACAGCGTCCAACACAAGGGTTACTGCATCCTCTTGGGCAAAGGCTACGCGGACATCCTGGAGGACAATCAGCGGTGGTTGCTGGGGTTGCAGTTCGTGAAACGAGTTTGTGGGTAGCGGGTCCGGCATGGACGGCAGGAACTCCTTCCTTGCATTTTTTCAGATAGGTGTGTTACGTTCGCAACAAAACGATTGTTAACTTGATTATACCATATGGTTAACAACCCGTCAGGAGGCTGTCTTGTGACCGTTAAAGGAATTGTTTTCAGCGCCCTGTTTGCCGCACTCATGGTTGTCTTAGGGTATTTTCAAATTAGCCTGCCGTTTACTCCAGTACCGATTATTTTAGGGAATTTAGCGGTGATGTTGGCAGGGGCTCTGCTCGGTCCAGTGTACGGATTTTTTAGTGTGGCCCTAGTGGTACTGCTGTCTGTGTTGGGTCTGCCGCTGATTCAAGGGCACAGCGGGCTGGGTCTGCTGCTGGGGGCTAGCGGTGGATTTGTCTGGGGTTGGCCCATAGCTGCCCTGTTGACAGGTTGGGCGGTGAGCCGTGTCAAGGGTTACAGTCTGCTGTCTTGGTTAGCTATTTTTGTGTCAATCGAGGTTTTTGGAGCTTTATTTGACTATTTGCCTGCAATTCCACAGTTGATGGCGGTGGCGCATCTGTCTTTTGCTAAGGCCATGGTTGAGGGTTGTTATCCATTTTTGCTCGGAGATACCCTCAAAGCTTTGGTCGCTTCACTGGTGGTGTGGCCTGTACGCAGGGTGTTTCCGCCTGCTCGACTGACTGGGCGTCAAGGGCCACCTGTCGTTCACTTGGATGCGTAATAGAGGTACAATTCCTTTGTAACTTTTAACAGAGGAGACGAGAGCAAATGCAACAGGCTGTGACCCTACAATATCAGGGACGTACTTTACGAGGAATGGCACACTTTCCTGGGGACGGGGAGCCACTTCCCGAACATCCAGTTCCGGCAGCAGTTTTGTTTCATGGATTTACAGGAAACAAGCTAGAACCCCATCGTTTGTTTCTCAAAATCAGTCGTACTTTGGCAGATATGGGGTGGGCCGTGTTTCGCTTTGATTTTTCTGGCAGTGGTGAGAGCGACGGCAATTTTGAAGAGATGACCTTGTCCGGTGAATTGGCTGAGGCTGGGGCGATGTTAGATGTAGTGCGCAATCATCTGAGCGTGGACCCGCAGCAGATTGCTTTGATTGGGCTGAGCATGGGCGGTCTAGTGGCTAGTCTGTTAGCGGCACAGCGGGCAGACCAGGTGTCCCGTCTGGTATTGATGGCCCCTGCAGGGAACATTCGCCATATTGCCATGGATATGGCCGCTCGTGCGGGAATGCCAGTGCCAGATGAGGTGCCGGAGGAGGTTCCCTTACACTTGCGTCAGGCTTTGGCGACGGCCATTCCAGCGGTGTTTGACATGGGGGGGAATCTGGTAGGCCGGGAATTTGGGCTGGACCTATTGAATCTGCGGCCCTATACCCAGGCTGCGGGTTATGTGGGGCCGGTGTTACTGCTTCATGGGACTCGTGACGAGGCGGTACCGTACCAGGTTTCGCTTCAATATCAGGAAGCCTGCTATGGTCCGGTAGCGAATGTACACCTCGTGGAGGGTGCGGATCATACGTTTAATTCTGCCCCATGGGAGGCAGAAGTCCTTACGGCCATTCAAAATTTTCTGAGCTGAGTCAGGGTGAAGTGCACAGAGAGAGGAGCGATGAGAGATTTCTGGACAAGCACACCCCATCATATTTATCGTTGGCGCGGGGGCAATGGCAGAGGCTTTTATTAAGGGAGTCATTCGGCGGGAGGCTTGGCCTGGCGACGGTTTGTGTGTGGTTAATCGCGGCAGTGGGCAGCGTTTGGAAGAGTTGCAGGAGCATTACGGGATTGTGCCTTCCCAATGGTCTGTGGCTGCGGCGGCTCGGCTCGTGGTGGTTGCGGTGAAACCTTTCGATATGGCCCAAGCGTTGGCGCAACTTTCGCCTTGGTTACACGGCCAACCAGTGCTGTCTTTTGCGGCTGGGGTTTCCTTGGCCTGGATGCGGGAACAAATTGTGGGGAAGTCACCTGTCATCCGGACCATGCCCAATATTCCTGTGGCAGTTTTGGCGGGGGCGGTGGCCCTCACCTTTGAAGCTGGGGTGCCAGAGACAGATCGAGACTTAGTCCGCTATTTGCTGGGACGACTGGGTGAGGTGGTGGAAGTTCAGGAGGAACTGATGGATGCCGCTACTGCGTTCTCTGGCAGTGGTCCTGGGTTTGTGAGTTATTTCTTGGAGGCTATGGAAGAGGCGGCTGTAGAACTGGGCTTCACACCAGAAATGGCCCGGGAGTTGCTCTTGCAAACCGTGGTAGGGACGGCCCTGACCCTGCGGGAATGGGGCATTAGCCCCCAGGAATTGAGGCGCCGGGTGTCTTCACCCGGCGGGACTACAGAGGCAGGTGTGCGCGTTTTGAAAGCGGGAGATTTGTCAGGACTCGTTCACCGAGCCTTGCAAGCGGCCGCCGCGCGTTCCACAGAGATGGGCCAATCCTACACGCCAACGGAGTCTCCCTGAGGGGACGCAAGCGGGGGTGTTATCCCTGGTCTTCTTGGTCTTCCTTGTGTTGGGTGTGACCGGAAATCAGGTCCACCACGTGGCTAAGGACAGGCAGAATGACTGCCAGGCATTCTGCCACACCCTTGGGGCTACCAGGAAGGTTGACAATCAAGGTGCCCTGGTGGACACCCACTACCTGCCTAGAAATCATGGCAAAAGGAGTTTTTTTCAAGCTTTCTGACCGCATGGCTTCTGCCATACCAGGCAGGGTTTTTTCCACCACATCCAGGGTGGCCTCAGGGGTGACATCCCGGGGCCCAATCCCGGTGCCGCCTGTGGTCAAGATGCACTGGATGTCTGGTCGCTTGCACAGTTGCCGTAACAGTGTGGCAATGTCCTGCCGGTTGTCGGGTAGAACAGCCCGGGAAATCACCTCTAAATTGGCCTTTTCAATCATGGCTTGAACTTGGTCCCCGCTTTTGTCCGCGCGGGACCCGCTGGCCACTGAATCGCTCAAGGTAAGTACGGCACAGGCAATCCGCATGGGATTCTCTCCTTTATGGGCCTACATATGGGTTTACAGTGAGGGCTCGATTGCTACTAGAATAAGCAGTTGGGAAACCCACAGAATGCAAAAACGCTCCGCACGAGGCGGAGCGCAATCAGCAATGAAAGACTCTTACAGGCGACTTACGTTGGCAGCCTGAGGTCCACGCTGACCTTCAACAATTTCGAACTCTACGCGTTGGCCCTCTTCCAGGGTGCGGAAACCGTCGCCGTTGATTGCAGTGTAATGAACAAAGACATCATTGCCGCCCTCAACTTGAATGAAGCCGTAACCCTTTTCTGCGTTAAACCACTTAACTGTTCCCTGTTGCACAAAAATTGCCCCCTGCTTTAAGTACCATGAAGCGACTTCTTAGGAACGTACGTACCTGTTTGTACTCCGTACCTCTGCCCTGCATCATCGTACTCAATAGAATTTGCCTTGCCACCAGTAACGTAACACGTTTTTTTTTGGAAGTCAACGGTTTTTACGGGTACGTGTTTCAACTCCCAGCCACTCGGGGTAAACTGTAAAGGAACACGATTGCCGCGGTCGTTCTTTGCGGCAAGGCCTAAACCTAGCTTATGAAAAAATCCCTTTTTTCATGACTACTCTGGCGGGTCCACAGTGTGGAGGGGGTGCGGGAATGTCCAAACAAACTGACCGGGTATTTAATATTACAGTGTCCGTGTTTGCCTTGACACTAACCGGGGTGATTGGCACCACTATGTGGACGGGCCATATTGGGGCACCCGTGGACCACTGGTTGGCGACTATACGGCAATGGATGGGTGTGACACCGACACAGGTTGTGCCTTCGGGGACAGGGGGCTCCCCTGCGGTGCACCCGCAGGGGCCCGGATTGCCGAGAGGGCAAGGGACGGTGCAACCGCTTGCCAATGCCACACCGGGATTGACCGGAACAAAGCGGCCTGCGCAAAGTGCAGTGGCGGGAGACTTGCGGAGTAAACCCGTCTTTCACGCTATGAACAATACCCCTTTTGTGCATGTAGATGCCGCTGGAACGGATGTATCCGCCGCGGATTTGCAGCGGGTGCAGGGCTTGCTGAACACGTTCCAAATTGTCAATCGCCTGTCGACTTGGTTGCAAATGAATTTAAATGAAAATGTGCAAATTGAAGTGGCAAGAAGTCCAGCAGATTACGCCCAGGCACTCGACAATTTGGGTGTCAGTGCGGGGGATGCGAAGCGGTACAGCTTGGATACGGGTGGCTTTACACAAGGCACAACCGTGGTGATTCCGCTGTATCAAAATCAAACCCAGGCAGATTTGGCCAATACTTTAGGACATGAAATGACACATGTGTATTTCAACGCAAATGTTGGGACTTTTCCTTCCTGGATGAATGAGGGCACCGCCGTTACAGATGGGATGCAATTTCAGAGTATGACAGAAAATCCTGTGGAGTACGCGGGCTATGCCCAACAAATGGCGGAAAGTGTGATTCAGTCGGCGGCCAATGGCACCCTCATTCCTTTAGCGGGATCCGAATCAGTGGTGCTGGCGGGACAAGCTCCATACGACTTGGAGTTGCAAGACTGGCTGGCGATGAAAGACCTAATTTTGCGTAAAGGCTACGGATCTCTGACAAACTATTTCTATCGCCTAAGCCTGGGAGAATCTCAGACAGTCGCCTTTGCAAACACCTTTGGAGTTACAGAGACAGCGTTTAATACGCAGCTGACACAACTTTTAAAACAATCAGCAATGGCGCAGGACCGCGGTGTGCTGCTTACCGTGTCGTTTCCCGCTTCCTATCAGGGATCTGTTCAATTGCTGCAGCATGGGCAACAAATTTGGTACGGCTTTCGCGTTCATCCGGGTACTCTGCGCTGGACCGTGCTCCCGACAGGGAAATTGCAAGGGGTTGTGGGTTCGGTGGATACTTTGGTGGATGCCAATGCTCCAGACCCGGATACCTTGTACATTGACCTTGATCCCACACACGCTCTGACTTATCAGGGACAGCTTGTGGCCAATAGCGGTTTTGCCATTGATTATCACAATGGGATGTACAGTTTTATCAACGGTTGGGTGACTGGGGCCAATGGAAAATCTGCATATCTGGATACGCCACAATTGTTTGGAATTCAGATTGCTGGGCTGACCCATGTGGGACAAGCTACCCCACTGCAATCGCTGCTGACACCCCTATTTCTGTGAGGTGGGTGGGGCTGTGTGGACGAACTGTGCTTTGGCGCATATCTTGCAAAATTGCTTCATCTAAAGCTTCGCTGGCAGCTATCACCTGTGGGTGGGCAAGGTTTCCTGCACATTCACTAACGGTTTGGTATAGGTGTTGACGCAATTTCTCTACCCGCAAAGAGGGGTGCTGAACATTCATCGCTGGAGACTCCTTTGTTTGCGAATGAGGCGAATGTCGTGGCAGTCACGAATTATGATTTTAGACCTAACAAACAGGGACGCAAGTGGTCGGTTTTGGAAAATGAGTGTAATGTATTGTCCAACGGTGTCGGATTTGCGGCGACCACGTCGAATGGGCAAGAATGCTGTGGAAATAATGTGTGTTCGCCTGTGACAATGGCACGGTTTAGACACATCTAGAAATGATAAATTTACACTTCTGCTTTAGAATATGCTCAACGTGGTCCGAACATACTCGGCCCATTCAAGTCGAATAGGGGTGGCTTTGATTCCATGGCTGTAACAGGATTGCAGACGGACGTCTATGGGGCGAGGGGAAGTGTGGACGTACTGGGGGTGCGGGTTCACACTTACAGCCGGCGCCAAGCTGTGGAGCAGGTGTTGCTATGGGTTCAAGAGAAGACCCGGCGCATGGTCCTCACGGCAGGGCCAGAGTTCATCATGATGACACAGGTAGACCACGAACTGCGACAGATTGCCGACGATGCAGACTTAGTGACACCTGATGGCATTGGTGTGGTGTGGGCGGTGCGGCGCCAGGGGCAGTTTGTGCCGGACCGGGTGACGGGTGTTGAACTGGCGGATGCACTGCTGAGCACAGCGGCAAATCGCAACCAACGATTGCGGGTTTTTTTATTAGGTGCTCACGATTCGGCACTTGGACAGGCTCTCAAGGTGCTGCAAGCGCGTTATCCAGGGGTCACCTTCGCTGGGCACAACGGCTACTTCTCTGCCGAAAGCCAGTCCGATGTGCTTCAGCAGGTTGCCGAGTTTGCTCCAGACTTGTGGTTTGTGGGTCTTGGACAGCCGCGCCAGGAGCGGTTTATTTATCAAGTGTTAAAGGGGATTCCCCCCTGTGTAGCCATCGGTGTGGGCGGTAGCATTGACGTTTGGGGTGGAACTGTAAAACGCGCACCGCAATGGGTGAGGCGCGTCAACTTAGAATGGCTTTATCGGCTGGTTCATCAACCCTCTCGTTGGCGCCGACAGTTGGCACTGCCCCGCTTTGCCTGGAAGGTTTTGCGCACACCGGGGCGTCCCCGCTAGGGGACCCAAAGGTTTTCAGGGTAGACTGTAGGGGTTGGCGCAAACTACCTTTGGAGTTCTTCAAGAACTCTAAAGGTGAACCCAAAAGGGTTTTAATCTGTGGGGATGCTGTAACACAGGGAGAGGGGGGCCTACAATGGTAAGTAGCAAGGGTGGCATGGTTCCGGGAGCCCATAAGGCCTTGGATGATATGAAGTACGAGATTGCGGCAGAACTCGGCTTACCCGTCCACCAGGCCAGCGAAGATTACTGGGGTGACATTACCAATTACTATACGGGGAAGTGCGGCGGACAAATGACCCGCCGACTGGTGGCCATGGCCCAACACAGTTTGTCACAAACATCCCCTTGAATGCGGACACCCCTGTAAATGCGTGTCCGGGTACGCATGAATTAGGGGAGTGCAAGCATAGCTGTGGGGGAATTAAAAAGTGAGACTTTTTGCGTCAGGCGGTGTCTTTCACAGACACCGCCTGAGCCGTGTATTGGCAGTCAAAAAGGGCGGTTGTAAACTGGATTGACGGACTTCGACAAATAGACTACCATAACTTTGGTTTAGACTCTGTTTTACCCAGGGAGCAAAGGAGGTACCGCCCATGGGACGCCACTTGTTTACATCCGAGTCGGTCACCGAGGGACACCCGGATAAGATATGTGATCAGATCTCTGATGCAGTTTTGGACGAAATTTTGCGTAAAGACCCGAATGCTCGGGTGGCCTGTGAGACTTCTGTGACCACCGGGCTTGTTTTGGTGGCTGGTGAAATCACCACGACTTGTTATGTGGACATTCCAAAGATTGTGCGCCGAACGTTGCAGGAGATTGGGTATACTCGGGCAAAGTTTGGCTTTGACGCGGAAACCTGTGCGGTTATTACTTCCATTGATGAACAATCACCAGACATCGCTGCTGGTGTGGACAAGGCACTGGAAGTGAGAAATGGCCAGGAAGATGCAGGCCTAGATGCTGTGGGTGCAGGGGACCAGGGTCTGATGTTTGGTTTTGCCTGTGACGAAACTCCAGAACTGATGCCATTGCCCATCTCCTTAGCACACAAGCTGGCCCGCCGGTTAAGTGAGGTTCGACACAATGGTCTGTTGTCCTACCTGCGGCCGGACGGCAAAACCCAGGTTACCGTAGAGTACGACGGGGATCGCCCAGTCCGTGTGGACACCATTGTGATTTCAAGCCAACATGATGACCAGGTGACTTTAGAGACCATTACGGCCGATATGCACAAGTATGTGATTGAACCGATGGTTCCTGCACACCTGCTGGACGACAGGACCCACTATTTCATCAACCCCACAGGCCGTTTTGTGGTTGGCGGTCCACAAGGGGATGCGGGGTTAACGGGTCGCAAGATTATTGTGGACACATACGGTGGGTACGCTCGTCACGGAGGCGGGGCGTTTTCCGGCAAGGACCCCACTAAGGTAGATCGAAGCGCAGCCTATGCTGCACGCTATGTGGCCAAAAACATTGTGGCAGCAGGTTTGGCTCGCAAATTTGAGGTTCAGGTGGCGTATGCCATTGGTGTGTCACATCCGGTCTCTATTTCTGTGGATACGTATGGCACAGGCGTGATTTCGGATGAAGACATTGTGGCTTTGATTGAACGTTTCTTTGACCTGCGGCCAGCGGGCATCATCCGTGCCTTAGACCTGCGCCAACCTATTTATCGTCAGACGGCAGCATACGGGCACTTTGGTCGCTTGGACTTGGATTTACCCTGGGAGCGGGTGGACAAGGCAGACGCCTTGCGAGCGGCCGCTGTGGCCTATCACTCCATTGGGGATTTGAATGAAAAGTAAAAGACGTTGACTTGCTGAGCGAAATAGAAGAACGTGTCCGGCAAGGGGTCCGGACACGTTTTGGAAATTGTTTTTCAGTCGGATGATTTTCACTTTCCTACCTGGGCGTGGTCCACCAAACGCCTATGGTGGGATTTTTTTATCTACTTTGGTGCAGGACTTTCACTGGAAAAGTAGAAATTTGAAAGGTAAGTATTGTAGGATTTTGGACGAAAGCCGTTATTATTGGGTTTATTAACTTGTTTTTCTTTTTCTGTTTGTCCGAAACGGATTCAAGAGCGTGAATTCGGCGGTACTTCGGAGGTAAGGCAGATGGTCACGGACAACCCCGTTATGAAGTTGCGCGAGGCAATTGACCATACTTTGGCGGCCATTGCAGATGGCAAGGCACAAGTCCAAGAGATTGCGGAAAGCACACTGTCAGAGGTACGCCGCATGGAAGCGGAATTGGAACAGGTGCAGGGGGCTTGCAATGGAGCCATTGACGAGGTGGAACGCTTGGAGGTCGCCTCGCGGGCGGCGCGTCATCGCTTGATGACAGTGAATCGAGATGTGGGGCATCACGGCGAGCAAGAGATGCGTGTGGCTTACCAAAATGCACAACAACTGCAACTGGATTTAGGGCAGTGGCGAGAACGGGAAACCCAATTGCGGTTTCGCAGGGATGACCTCACACGTCGGCTGCGGGCCATGCGGGCCACTGCGGGCCACGCGGAGGTACTAATGGTGCGATTTGGTCAGGCGTCCACCCTCTTAAATGCGGAGTTTGGCGAAGTGGACCAGGTTTTGCAGAATGCCCAGATGCATACCTTGATGGGCCTGCGCATGTTGCAAATGGAAGAAGATGAGCGTCGGCAGTTGGCCAATCAGCTGCACGATGGCCCCCTGCAGACCCTCGCAGGGTTGTCGATGCGTTTACAGGTGGGGG
>QXHL01000140.1 GCA_003584005.1 Alicyclobacillaceae bacterium I2511
TACCTCGGACTGGGCATGGGCGGGGATGATAATCTCAACGTGCGCAGCGCTGTGCTGCACATGTTGGGAGATGCGGCGGCCTCTGCTGGGGTGATTGTGGCAGCAGTCGTAATTGGCTTTACACACTGGTATATTCTTGATCCTTTATTAAGCGTTTTGATTGGCTTATTAGTAGCGTTTGGCGCTTGGCGGGTGGTCCGACAGACGTTGGCAATTTTAATGGAAGGCACCCCCCAGGGCGTCGTCATGGCAGATGTTGTCGAGATCCTGCGCAGTGTTCCCGGTGTCAAGGATGTCCATGACCTGCACCTGTGGAGCATCAGCAGTGGCCGCAATGCCTTGTCATGCCACATGGTTTTGAATGGCTCTTTAACCATCCGCGAGAGTCAAAGCATCTTGCGGGAAGTGGAACAGCGTTTGACTGGAATAGGCGTGGGACACATCACGGTTCAAACCGAAGATGACCACCATCCCCATGAAGACTCCGTGTTGTGCTGTGACGATTTTGGTGTAGAAGTTAGCCCACACCACAGCCACGGACAAAATTCAAATTACAGGCAAGGTCCGAACGATGGACAGGGTCACACAGAGCTTGCACAAGCGCCTAAGCAGTCTGTTGGGCAGATTCGAGATCACTCCTAAGGGGTGTGGAAGACTTATACAAAACGACAAAATTAGTTGTAGGCAGAAAGAAGGTGTGAACGGTGGACCCACTTCACGAGTTGCGTGCACAACTGGACGAAATTGGACGCGTCAGCACGGGGGAATCCATCCTGGATCAGCACAGTCGAGATCTGACATATCACACGCCCCATCGACCTGACGAAGTGGTTTTTGTCCAAACAAGCGATGAGGTCAGCCGCGTTCTGCGGTTTGCCAGCCAACATAAAATTCCAGTGGTTCCCTATGCACAAGGCACCAGCCTGGAGGGACATGTGATTCCCATCCATGGGGGCATCAGCCTGGACTTGAACGCCATGAACAAAATTTTGGAGATTCGACCAAAGGATTTTCTCGTCCGGGTTCAACCAGGAGTGACGCGCAGTCAATTGAACCGGGCGTTGCATCTGCACGGATTGCAGTTTCCGCTCGATCCGGGTGCCGACGCCTCACTGGGGGGCATGGCGGCAACCAATGCCAGCGGCACCACGGCGGTGCGCTATGGGGTCATGCGGAACCAGGTGTTGGACTTAGAGGTGGTCTTGGCCGATGGGAGCATCCTTCACACGGGGGGGATGGCCAGCAAGTCGTCTGCGGGGTATTACTTGACAGGGCTGTTTATCGGTTCTGAAGGCACTCTGGGGGTCATCACAGAGTTGACGTTGCGTGTCTATCCGGTTCCCGAGTACACGGTGGCTGCACGGGCGGTTTTTTCGGATATCGCTATGGCTTGTGAGGCCGCATATGGGATGATGGGGTCCGGTATTCCCGTAGGGCGTGTAGAACTTGTCGATGCCAACACGGTGCAGGCAGTGAATCGCATGAAGGGCACAGACTACCCAGAGCAGCCGACACTGTTTTTGGAGTTTCATGGGACTCGCCAGGCAGTGGAGGCTGACATACAGGTGGCCCAGGAGGTCTGTGAGGAAGAGGGATGTCGTCATTTTATTTTTGAAACGGATCCGCAGGCGCGAGAGAAACTGTGGACGGCTCGCCATGACGCAGCCTTAGCCATTATGCAAACGGCGCCCGGCAAGAAAATGAAGCTCACCGATGTATGTATGCCCGTGTCTGAGCTGCCGGAGGCAATTCGCAAGGCCAGGGAAACGATTGACCACTACGGTATTTACGGAGCGATTCTCGGTCATGTGGGGGACGGGAACTACCATGTGGTGTTCATGGTGGACCCGGAAAATTCTGAGGAGATGACGCAGGCGGACGAAGTAAATGATCAAATCGTACGCTACGCTTTACAGCGGGGGGCACCTGTACGGGGGAACAT
>QXHL01000141.1 GCA_003584005.1 Alicyclobacillaceae bacterium I2511
GCCGTTTCAATACCGTCAATTGAGCAGACAAATCCTTGTAGTACAGACGTTGACCATTCTGGTAGTATGCATCTGTTTTGAGACGCAGACCCCAATTATAGACATAGCGAACAGAGCCAAACGTCTTGGCGAGAATTTGTTTCTGCTCTTCTGTTGGGTAAAAACGGTATCGGTAAGCTCTTTTCTTCATCATATTTACATTATAGTGCATATCGTTTAAAATTTAAAGACTTTCACCTAACGGCGAGCGCCTTATATCCCCAGCACTGAAGTGCGGGGTTTTACGGCGCGTTTGATAAATGAACAACATCCTGAAAAAAGTCTAAATTGTGTCGCGTATATGTTCCCCTAATATAAGTGTAAACCCCTTCACCATAGCGATGTGTCATCTCGGGATAACGAGATTCATACAAACGTTTTGCATGATTGAGGACCGTCTCATAGGTTCCCTTGCTCCGAATATCTCGACGCATTTGATCATGAATATGGGGCCTTCCATCGATACTGTTGACATCCTCCCCAATGATAAATCTGGGGAATTCCAACTATCGCTAGTTGGCTTTCCTGCTTCGTTGAAGCTTGCCTTGACGCGTGGATTGCTAGCGCCCTGGTCTTACGTCCTCTCCACAGGCTAACACCGCCAGCCCGGCGGCTAAGATGTTCTGTGCGGCATTGATGTCACGATCATGCGTTTCTCCACATTCAGGACACGTCCATTTGCGGATGTGAAGTGGCATTTTTGACACAATGTGACCGCAATCGTAGCAACGCTTACTGGAGGGGTAGAACTTGTCAATTTTCACTACCGTTCTCTCGTACCACGTTGCTTTGTATTCGAGTTGCCTGACAAGTTCCCCCCAGCCGACATCGGCAATGGATTTTGCCAGGTGATGATTTTGAATCCTGTTCTTGACCTGCAAACTCTCCAAACTGATGACTTGGTTCTCGCGAATCAGTCTGGTAGTGAGCTTGTGCAAGAAGTCTTGACGGCGGTCTGCAATCTTGGCATGAATCTTCGCGACTTTCACTCTTGCCTTGTCTCGTTCTAAATGACGCAATTCTTGTTGCAAAGCCACACTAGACACTTCGTTGAGCCATACAGTTCCCGGTTGTTGCTTTAGTATCGTCAGCTTGGCAGATAGATCCTTGTAATAGAGGCGTTTGCCCTCGTTGTAGTAGGCATCCGTTTTCGCCTTCAGTGCCCAATTGTAGACATAGCGAACACACCCGAAGGTTCGGGAGAGCAATTGCGCTTGTTCTGCTGTCGGGTAGAAGCGAAACCGATACGCTTTAGATGTTTTCATAGTTACATTATAGCAAACTGTGTGTAAATAGAAAAGATTCACCTAACGGCGAGCGCCTTAGTTCCCTATTGCTGAAGCAAAGGGTTTTACGGCGCATTTGATAAAATGGTTTTTTATTTCATGAAGCAAATAGAGAAGTTACATTCAATCAAAAAGCACTATAGAGTACATTGGTTTGCTTTTATCGTACTGCTGTATTAAATCGATTTCAACAAGACCCTGACTCGTTTGACTCATTACTTCCATGGTCAGATAAGTTGCCAAGCAATCTTTACAGCACGCGCCGTTAATTCATAGAATGCAACAACCTCACCCAAAATGATAGACGGTATTTATTTTATATTTATTACTTAAAGAGCGTGTCCGGAAAGCTTCAGAGATCAGTTAAGTGAATGCTTTTGAGAACCATTTCGGATTACTTTTATGGGAATGTATTCCTTGGAAATAGAGAGAGTTGAAAGGTCTTGCGTCTTCATAATAC
>QXHL01000142.1 GCA_003584005.1 Alicyclobacillaceae bacterium I2511
GTGGATACTTCTAAAATAATAGTGAAGGAAATTGATGTGAAAGGGGAAATATCTCAAATTCCTTACGACTGGTATACGGCGATTCAATTTGCGGAAACGGGCCGAGTCAATCTCCGCCCCCTTGTAACCCATGTATTTTCACTGGATAACTGGAGGGAAGGTTTTGAACTTGCATCCACAAGTTCGGAGGCGCTCAGAGTGGCACTTCAACCCTAACTCAGATCCCGAAAATACTCCATCCAGCGCAGGGACGCCTCGCATTTTTGTGTTGGCGGATGACTTGACAGGGGCAGCGGATGCCGCCCCCTACTTTCATCGGGACGACAATCAGGTGCGCATTGGTTTTCACGGGCAGTTGGGGTGGAGTTCCGCACTGGATTCAGGGGGGGTTCAGATTGTAGACACGGAAACCCGAGAGGTCTCAAAGCAAGAGGCCTATGTGAGGGTTTTGTCTGTGGCCACACAGTTGGCTTCCGTGATTGCCACTGTCCATGTGCCGGGGGAGCAACCCATATGGATTTACAAAAAGGTGGACTCGACTTTGCGGGGACACTTGGGGACTGAGATAGTTGCCACCCTGCGGGGGCTGAATCGGTGCTTGGCCTTGTTGGCACCTACGTTTCCGCAAAATGGCCGCGTGGTGCGAGATGGGGAGTTGTATGTAAACGGGATACTGGTGAACCAAACAGATTTTGCACAGGATCCGAATCACCCTATTCAATCCAGTGGTGTGTCCGAGTTGGTGAATTCCGGGGGGGAACTGGTGACCTATGGAATCTCCTTAGTCACATTGCGCAGTGGCGTTGAGGGGGTGCTGAGGGTCCTCCGTGGGTTTGAGCAGGATGCCCGGTTTCAGGGAAAACCGGGGGTTGTGATTGCCGACGCCGAGAGCGCAGCAGATCTGGCTACACTTGCCCAGGCTATGGTCAGAAGGCCGGAGATAGTTCCCTGCGGATCGGCTGGATTCGCGAAAGCTTTGGCGGATGTATGGCTTCCTGTCGGCACTCCGGCAACCGTGCTTCCCGGCAGCGTCAGACAGGTATTGTTGCTGTTGGGCAGTGCCAATCCAACTGCTCATCGGCAGTTTGAGCGTTTGGCACAGGAGATGCCTACTTTAGCGCTCACCCTGCCTGCAGAGGAATTCAGTGAGGAACAGACTAGTTCGGCTAGGATGGAAGCTGTGTTTCGTGATATGCAGGTCAGTAAGCATTCGGTGCTGGCGCTGCGGATTGGACAGACCCGTGTTGGGCCTGTGGTAAGCCAGCGAGCATTACGGGGGTTGGTGGAACTGGCTGTCAATTGGCTGCGCCAGCCGATGAGGCTAAATTTGCATCCAGCGTCCGTATCCAGCAACCTGGCGGTCATAGCCAGTGGGGGAGATACGGCGATTGCTCTTTGTCGGTCCCTTGAGGTCACCGCCTTGTGGCCACAAGGAGAACTGGTTTCGGGGATGCCTTGGAGTTTTGCAGACAGCCCGTTGGGGCGATTTTTGTTGGTGACTAAAGCCGGTGGATTTGGCGAGGATGACACGTTTGTGGTCAGCACCAAGCGGTTGTTGGGCATAGGGACTCCATAAAAACCAGTGATGGGCACATTCTTTCACTCGCTTATGGATGCTTACGGATAGGGATGAATAAGGTTTGGAGGAATAAGGAGCCATTCCTGTAATGAATTAATTTCGGGCTTGAAACAAAAAGAGCGCCTCCTGTATGCTGGGTTCCGAATGCAGGACATTCATTCCCTGATTGAGGAGGACGCTCAACGTGAAGTATAAGATGCA
>QXHL01000143.1 GCA_003584005.1 Alicyclobacillaceae bacterium I2511
GAGCCATTCCTGTAATGAATTAATTTCGGGCTTGAAACAAAAAGAGCGCCTCCTGTATGCTGGGTTCCGAATGCAGGACATTCATTCCCTGATTGAGGAGGACGCTCAACGTGAAGTATAAGATGCAACAGAAGCAAAATCAACGAATTCAACAAATTAGCGACGCTACCATCATTGTGGGAGCTGACATTGCGAAGCAAACACATGTAGCGAGAGCCATTGACTTCCGTGGCATTGAGCTTGGCAAAGAGTGTGTGTTCAGCAATGACGATGAGGGTCTGACGAAACTGGTAACGTGGATGAAGGAGCTGCAACGGCTGCACGGCAAGACAGATGTCGTCTTTGGCGTTGAGCCGACCGGACACTACTGGTTCCCGTTAGGCGCCTTCATGCAAGACTTGAACGTTCGGTTCGTGCTTGTGAATCCGCACCACGTCAACAAGAGCAAAGAGTTAGAGGATAACTCGCCGACGAAGAATGACTACAAGGATGCCAAGGTCATTGCGAGTCTCGTGAAAGACGGCAAGTACACCGAACCCAAACTTCCGACAGGTATCTATGCGGATCTGCGAATCCTCATGAACCTGAGAGAAAAGGTCATGGTGAATCTAGGTCAGGTACAGCGGCGGATTCAGAACTGGCTGGACCGGTTCTTTCCGGAATACACAGAGGTGTTCAAGGATTGGGAAGGCAAAGCATCTCTCATTACGCTACGTCAGTGCCCTTTTCCACAGGAACTCGTCTCACTAGGCGCCAGTGGGATTGTGAGTCAGTGGAAAAGTGGTGGAATAAAGCGTGCTGTCGGCATGAAGCGAGCCCAACGGCTTGTCAGAACCGCTGAAAGGTCGATTGGTCTAAAAGAGGGCCTCACGGCTGCTCGGTTGGAAATGACGGCTTTGCTAGAACAGTACGAGATGTTCGCTCGGCAGCGTGATGAAATCATGGTGCAAGTGGAGCAATTGCTCAACCAGATTCCAGGCACGCAAGAAATGCTGACGGTACCAGGGATGGGTGTTACGACGCTGGCAGGGTTCTTGGCTGAAGTCGGCGACCTGAAGGGATATGACCATGGACAGCAAATCATCCGACTTGCTGGACTGAATCTCAAAGAGAACAGTTCTGGCAAGAGGAAAGGGAAAACTAGGATTTCCAAACGGGGTCGTTCCCGGCTCAGGGCACTACTTTTTCGAGCCATATTACCGATGGTATCCAAGAATGCCGAGTTCAAGGCACTGCATGAGTATTACACGAGCCGAACCTGCAATCCCTTGAAGAAGAAACAGTCGCTGATAGCACTGTGTGGAAAACTCATTCGTGTTCTACACACATTGGGGACAAAGCAAGTTCAGTACAACGCTGAGGATTTACTGGGACCGCTTCGGAAGTCCCAACTACAGATGGCAGCTTAACCGATTCAAACTCGTCCGTTCGATTTACTCGCTTGTACACGATGACTCACCAAGACAAACAGAAGCACGGATAAGCCGTAGTATCTACACCATAAGGGCAACGACCCAGTAAAGGAGCAAGAAACGGCATCCACCCCTTGAGAGGTAGTACGAAGGAATGTGAGGGCATAGACCCAGTGTGACATGGGAGGGTAAACCGCAAGGGAACGTGTGGACATCCAAAGGTGCGAACATATTTGTGTTCCATGTATTGGTAAAACAGCGCCAATCTCTGTTCCTGCAACGGACTACCCGTTAGAAAATTGGCACATCTAGCATTCTGGCAACTACTCGCAAACTGTCAAGGTACGTAATCGTGAGA
>QXHL01000144.1 GCA_003584005.1 Alicyclobacillaceae bacterium I2511
CTATAATGATTGCAGTAAAATACGAACGTATTTTCGCTTATGGGGCTGGGAGGGGACATGTGTGCATCGTTCGACGACCGAGACGGGACCCATACTGGCGGGGTTAAATCCGGAACAACGTCAGGCCGTGGAAACCACCGAGGGCCCGTTGCTGGTGGTTGCTGGCGCGGGCAGCGGAAAAACCAGTGTGCTCACACGGCGAATTGCTTATTTGGTTACCATCCGCAAGGTGGCACCTTGGGGTATTTTAGCGATTACTTTTACGAATAAGGCCGCACGCGAGATGCAGGATAGAATTGCAACACTGGTGGGTCCGTTGGCACAGGACATGTGGACCATGACCTTTCATGCCATGTGTGTACGCATCCTAAGACGGGACATTAACAGGCTACAATATCAGCCTGGGTTTACCATCTTAGATGGCACAGAGCAGTTGACAACAGTCAAACGGATTTTGTCGGACTTGAATGTGGACCTTAAACGGTATGAGCCAAAGGCTGTTTTGGCCGCCATCAGCAAGGCGAAAAATGCGTTGCAGACGGCTACACAGGTGCGGGATGGGGCGGCGGGAAACCCGTTTGCTCGGATTGTCGGGGAGGTTTATACCCAGTACGAGCAAAGACTGCGGACCAACAATAGTCTAGACTTTGATGATTTGTTAATAAAGACGGTGGAACTATTGGAACACCATCCGGACGTGCTGCAGTTTTATCAGAGCCGTTTTCAATATATCCACGTGGATGAATACCAGGATACCAATCATGTCCAGTACCGACTTGTGTTCCTCTTGGCCCAGCAGCGCCGCAATCTGTGTGTGGTTGGGGATTCGGATCAATCCATTTACGGATGGCGGGGCGCAGATATCCAAAATATTTTGCGCTTTGAGAAGGACTATCCCGAGGCAAAAGTCATTGCCCTTGAACAAAACTACCGTTCCACTAAAACCATTTTGCAGATTGCCAACGGCGTGATTGCCAATAACTTGGTGCGCAAGGTGAAAACCCTGTGGACAGACAATCCGCAAGGAGAACAGGCGGTGCTGTACCAGGCTTACAACGAGCGGTCTGAGGCGAGGTATATTGTCGAGCGAATTCAAGATTATCAGCAAAAGAAGCGGTCTTATGGACAAATGGCCATTTTGTATCGCACCAATGCCCAGTCTCGCGTAATTGAAGAGGCCCTGTTGCAGGAGGGGATTCCTTATCGAGTGTTTGGTGGATTGAAATTCTATGATCGCAAAGAAATTCGGGATGTTTTAGGCTATCTGCGACTCATTCTGAATCCCCACGACGACCTCAGTCTGCGGCGGGTGATCCATGTACCCAAACGAGGGGTAGGGGAAAGTAGTTTAGAAAAGCTGCAGGTCTACGCCACAACGCGTGGTTGGTCTTTGTACCAGTCGATGCAGGTGGTAGAAGTGGTTGGGCTCAAGGGGGGCGCGTTGCGGGGGGTCCGGTCGTTTATCCAGGTGCTTGACGAATTGCGCAAAATGGTTCCGTTTTTGTCTCTTACAGAGTTGACTGAGCAGGTTTTATTGCGGACCGGTTATCGCGCGGCGCTGGCTGCGGAAAAAACCTTAGAGGCAGAGGCGCGGGTGGAAAACCTGGATGAGTTTCTTTCCGTTACGCGTGAATTCGATGAACGCTTAGAGAA
>QXHL01000145.1 GCA_003584005.1 Alicyclobacillaceae bacterium I2511
AGAGGTTGTCCGGAAAGCCCCCTAAGTTGAGTAAATAACAAAACGCACCCCGGTTCGAAAATGGTAAAATTGGAGCTGTCTAAGGCAACCAAATTACCAATTCGGAGGTGCGTTTTATGGGGTTGCAGTTGAACCTGCTACCGTACGCCTATTATAACACCTTGGGTTTCGATCCGGCACTCATTGATTACATAGACTACATCGACGACTCGTTTTTGCTAGACATGGTCGATCCACTGTATAACCGAAATGGACGAGTTCCTACGTCCCCCATTACGTATTTCCGTATGCACTATCTGTATTTCACACGCCCTGAAATCACGTCGTTTCGTGAGTTGTCTCGACAACTGAAGGACCCCAAAAACCAAGCGTGGCGCAGTTTTATCGGTGTGCAAAATCCTTCAAAGGTTCCCTCTCATCAAAGCCTGAGTGATTTTCGTACCAAAGTGGGACCCGAGGGATTCGAGAAAATCCGCAATGAGTTCATACGCCAAGCAGTCAAAATCGATGGGTTCATTCAAGATATCTTGGCGGCTATCGATTCCAGACCCATCTATGCGAATGTCAATGGATACAAGAAGAAACGCTGTGGATGTGAGGATAAGAAAACCTGCAGTTGTGAAAAAACATTCTCTGACCCGGATGCAACCTATGGGGTACAGAGAAGCAAGGCAAACCAGAGCAAATTCTTCATCGGATACCGGAAACACTCCATCACCTGTGCAACTTCCCAAGGTCCGATTGTCCTCCTGTCCATTCTCAAGCCGAACAACATCCATGATGTGAATTTGATGCTGCCCCTGATTGAACAGGTCCGCAAGGTCGAGGAACTTCGTACCAAGTACCTCGCCGCTGACTTAGGGTATCTGGATGCAGACGACCAGAAAACGGCATTTCACGACCATGATATGACGGTCGTGACCGGATTCAAAAGCAACACCGTACTTCCTGAGGCGTGCGATACGTTGGGTAGACCGGAATGTGAACAGGGACATCGCTTGGTGTGGGATGGGTTTGATACGGTTAACGCAACCTCTTGGTTCCGAGGTGATGTGTCGTATTGTTCGGGATGTCCACTGCAGGGCACCTGCGATAAACAGTTCGGATTCTTTATGGACGAGAACCCTGTCTTGTATGGTCCAGTCCCGCAGGACACAGCACCTCATAAACAAATGTTACACTTTCGCAAGCAAATTGAGCTTTCATTCGCCATTGAATCGAACAAATTGACTACGGTGATGAAGCACAAGAAGGTGCCCGTGAAGGGGACGGACCGGGTACAATCTTTCTTCGCCATGCAAGACATGAGTACCTTGATTACTGCCCAACTTGCACACATCCAGGAGACACAGTTGCCCAAAGAGCACGAAGAGATCCTGGCACAAATGTGTAGAGAGCAGTACGAGCAACTGATGCTACCCATAGCTGTTTAGAGTTCTTGTAGCATCAACCGAACAAAAAAATGGACGAAAGAAGACCAAGGGGGTACTGCGCCAAAAATTGTCCATACGGTATTATGAAGACGCAAGACCTTTCAACTCTCTCTATTTCCAAGGAATACATTCCCATAAAAGTAATCCGAAATGGTTCTCAAAAGCATTCACTTAACTGATCTCTGAAGCTTTCCGGACACGCTCT
>QXHL01000146.1 GCA_003584005.1 Alicyclobacillaceae bacterium I2511
AGGGGATGGGGACACCCAGGTGGGGGATGTCATTGCCCAAGAAGGCAAAGGCAGTTCCGGGCAGGGCCCTGGCAAGGGTCAGGGTGCGGGTGACAGCCCCGGGGTGGACTACACTGAGGCAGAAGTGACTTTGGAGGACATTGCCGCATTACTGTTTGAGGAGTTGGAATTGCCCAATCTGATTCCCAAGACACCAGACCAAGTCACTGTCACAGACTACGATTATCGGGATGTGCGTAAGCAGGGTCTGATGAACAATATTGATAAAAAGCGCACCCTTTTGGAGGCGATTCGTCGTAACCAGACCCAAGCCGCTCGTGACCCTGGTGTGCCAAATCCGGACAAACAGCGGCACCATGTGCGACTTGCTCCGGATGACTTGAGGTTCAAAACCTGGGAGAATATCGAGCAACCAGACACGGCCGCCGTTGTCCTGGCAATGATGGATACAAGCGGATCTATGGGCTTATTTGAGAAATATTGTGCGCGCACTTTCTTTTTTTGGATGACCCGCTTTTTACGGACTAAGTACGAAACAGTGCAAATTCGCTACATTGCACATCACACCGAAGCCAAAGAAGTAAGTGAGGAGCATTTTTTTACGAAAGGTGAGAGTGGCGGCACCATTTGTTCCTCTGCCTATGTGCTTGCCCTTGATATGGTGGAACGAGATTATCCACCAGACCATTACAATATATACCCTATTCACTTTTCTGACGGAGATAACCTGACATCGGATAATGAGAAATGCGTGAAGTTGGTCAAAGAATTGAGTGAACGTTCACAAATGTTTGGTTACGCAGAAGTGAATCAGTACAACCGCAGTTCCACACTGATGTCGGCGTACAGCAAGCTGTCCCATCCTGCGTTTGAAAAGTTTGTCATTCGGGAAAAGACCAATGTCTACGATGCCTTAAAGTTCTTTTTCTCTGCCAAGGCACCGGAGGTGAAACGGGCATGACACCCTTAGAAATGGATGTGCTCAATCGTTCCATCGACGAGATGATGGAGATTGCTAGTCGGCGTGGGCTGGACTACTTTCCTATGCGGTTTGAGGTGTGTCCTCCGGAAATCATTTACACATTTGGGGCCTACGGAATGCCAACGAGATATAATCATTGGAGTTTCGGAAAGTCGTACCACAAGATGAAGCTAGACTATGACCTAGGGCTGAGCCGAATTTACGAGCTGGTGATTAATTCCAATCCTTCTTATGCATTTTTATTAGATGGGAACTCGTTACTGCAAAACAAGGTGGTCAGCGCACACGTGTTGGCACATTGCGATTTTTTTAAGAATAATGCCGCATTTGCCCGCACTTCTCGGGACATGGTGGAGCGCATGGCGGCCAACGCACAACGCATTCACCAGTACGAGTTGGAGTATGGTCGGGACCGGGTAGAGCAGCTGCTGGATGCGGGCATGGCTTTGCAGGAACATGTGGACGCCTCTCGCTATGGGGAGGGGATGCGCAAAAAAGTCGCGGAGGGACCGGATCACAAAGGGTCTGTGGGGGGGGGAGTAC
>QXHL01000147.1 GCA_003584005.1 Alicyclobacillaceae bacterium I2511
ACCGGGAGGTAAAAAACAAATGACTGTTTGTGAATTTCACAATGAACCCACCTTGGATTTTAACCAACCAGTCCACCGTGAGGCCATGCTTTCAGCCTTGGCAAAGGTCAAGTCCGAACTAGGACGGGAATATCCACTGGTGATTAACGGACAAAAGGTGAAAACCGATACCAAGTCCACCTCCATCAATCCAGCGGATGTGGAGCAAGTGGTGGGCCGCGTGTCACAGGCGGATCGTGATTTGGTGGAAAAGGCCATGCAGGCCGCCTTGAAGGCGTTCGAAAGCTGGCGTTTTACCGCGCCCGCAGCACGTGCAGACGTGTTGTTCAAAGCCGCTGCGGAGATGCGGCGACGCAAGTTAGAATTTGCCGCTTGGGAAGTGTTTGAAGAGGGCAAGAACTGGGCTGAGGCAGACGGGGACGTTGCAGAGGCCATCGACTTTTTGGAATACTACGCCCGCGAGATGGTTCGCCTTGGCGGTCCGCAACCCCTTGTGCCGCTGGCCGGGGAACACAACCGTTTGCATTACATTCCCTTGGGTGTGGGCGTCATTCTGCCCCCCTGGAATTTTCCCCTGGCCATCCTGACAGGCATGACCAGTTCCGCCATCGTCACAGGCAACACTGTTTTGCTCAAGCCTGCTTCCCCCAGCCCCGTGATTGCCGCCAAGTTTGTGGAACTGATGCAACAGGTGGGCCTACCGGCTGGGGTGTTAAACTTTGTGCCGGGCAAAGGCTCAGAAATTGGCGATTACATGGTGGGCCATGCCAAAACTCGTTTTATCTCCTTCACCGGTTCCATGGAAACTGGGTTACACATCAACGAGTTGGCCGCCAAACCGATGCCCGGCCAGATTTGGGTAAAGCGAGTGGTCGCTGAAATGGGCGGTAAAGACGCCATTGTGGTGGATGCCTCGGCAGATTTAGAAGCGGCGGCTAACGCCATTGTTGTGTCTGCATTCGGCTTTCAAGGACAGAAGTGCTCTGCCTGCTCCCGTGCCATTCTCCATCAGGACATATATGACGAAGTGTTGAAGCGGGTTGTGGAAAAAGCTAAAGTCCTCCAGGTGGGTGCCCCCGAAGAAAATTATTCGGTCGGACCTGTGGTGGACCAAAGCGCTGTAGACAAGATTATGAGCTATATCGCGATTGGCAAAGAAGAGGGACATCTAGTTCTGGGAGGGCAACGGGCACCGGGCAATGGTTATTTCATTGAACCCACCATTTTTGCTGATGTACCGTCAAGTGCCCGGATTTTTCAGGAGGAGATTTTTGGACCTGTGTTGGCGGTGACCAAAGCGCACAACTTTGAACATGCAGTGGAGTTGTTCAACGACACCATCTATGGTCTGACAGGCTCGCTTTACACCGGTACACGGGAACACTTTGAATTTGGGGAACAACACCTGCACTGTGGTAACCTCTACTTCAATCGCAAGTGCACCGGGGCGTTTGTGGGTGGGCATCCGTTTGGAGGATTTAACATGTCGGGTACAGATTCCAAAACTGGTGGCCC
>QXHL01000148.1 GCA_003584005.1 Alicyclobacillaceae bacterium I2511
TGCATCTTATACTTCACGTTGAGCGTCCTCCTCAATCAGGGAATGAATGTCCTGCATTCGGAACCCAGCATACAGGAGGCGCTCTTTTTGTTTCAAGCCCGAAATTAATTCATTACAGGAATGGCTCCTTTATCGCTTGAAAAACCGGATTATCCGCAACAGCCTCCGTGAACTGTGCCGAAACCCAGTCTGGGTGTCCCACCTCATTACAAAAGGTCTGCCAAAACTTCGTCTCCAAAGCACCCAGCGAAACCGTTCGGCCATCCCTTGTTTCGTATAAATGGTAGCAAATCAAATGCCCATTTAGTTCTTCAACACCCCAACGATAACCCGTTGCGGCATGGATTAAAGTGTGGGTATTGAGTAGCCCCATCAGGGCGTCGGTCATGGCCACATCCAGTCGGCAACCTTTCCCGGTGCGTTGTCGGTTTACCAGCGCCGCCAAAATTGCCTCAGATGCTACCACACCGCCCAATAAATCAGCCAATTGCAGCTTGGGCATGACGGGTTCCCCGCGGTCATCAGTGAACTGTGACAACATGCCGCTGATGGCCATGTAGTTCAAATCGTGCCCAGCCAGGGCAGACATAGGGCCCGTCTGCCCATAGCCAGTCAGTGAACAATAAATCACTCCCGGATTAACTTTCTTTATATCCACATAACCAATTCCCAAACGGTCTGCCACTTGAGGTCGAAAACCTTCCAGTACCACATCCGCATCCCGCGCCAACGCCAAGGCCTGTTCACGTCCAGTAGGTGTTTTCATATCCAACACCACGCTACCCTTGTTGCGGTTGTTAGCAAGAAACACCACGCCCCCACCGGCAAGGGCGTCACCCATGTAGCGGGCTGGGTCTCCCCCAGGGGGTTCTACTTTGACCACCTGCGCCCCCAAATCAGACAAGCGCAAACCTGCGTAAGGGCCAGGCAATAGCGATGTAAAATCCAACACGCGGATACCCTGCAGCAACGAAGGCACACCTTCTTTCCACACCTGCATAAAAAAGCGTTCGCTCAGAATTCTTTGTAGACCAACCGGTCGTTATGAACTATAGTATAAATCAAATCCACTGAATATGGGCACTGTTCATATTTTCTAAATAATATGGTCTTACACACGCAAGGAGGAAAAGCCTGATGATGAAAACTCCGCTGCTGGTTTCTCACTTATCAAACGCGCCGTAAAACCCCGCACTTCAGTGCTGGGGATATAAGGCGCTCGCCATTAGGCGAAAGTCTTTAATTTTTAAACGATATGCACTATAATGTAAATATGATGAAGAAAAGAGCTTACCGATACCGTTTTTACCCAACAGAAGAGCAGAAACAAATTCTCGCCAAGACGTTTGGCTCTGTTCGCTATGTCTATAATTGGGGTCTGCGTCTCAAAACAGATGCATACTACCAGAATGGTCAACGTCTGTACTACAAGGATTTGTCTGCTCAATTGACGGTATTGAAACGGC
>QXHL01000149.1 GCA_003584005.1 Alicyclobacillaceae bacterium I2511
CCCCAGCCAGCACATGACAGCGGGCCAACCCCCCTGTTTGCAGCGCAGTTCTCACAGTGACCGTCATTGTGTGTCCTACCTCCGTTTACAAAGTCGCCCCCAACACCCATTTAGAGGCTGTCCAGAAAGGAATCAGAACTCCTCAGCACATTGCTTCGTCAGCGCCTTAAGAAGAAAACTATACGTCCACACTATTTTTGCGGACAAACACTTGTACCCGACGGGTGGAAAGCATATAATTCCGCCCAGGCAAGCACAGAGATTCACGAAAAATCAGCGTTGCAAGGAGGACACATCCCCTCCTGTTGCATTGATTATAAAAGGTGGAAAGGTACCCGTCCACGCAAAGGGGAGCTATTCTGACATGAAAAACATGGAATCCTTACAATTGAGTTTACGCAAAAAACTGTTTGAGACCGAGGCCATCCGCTTTCGCAACGCGGACACCGACCTGCCCTTTTGGTATACCTCAGGCAGACCTGGACCCTACTACGTGAACGTGGAACGGTTGGCTGGACCTTCCACCGTCCAGTCCAGCCTCAGTCACATCAACCAGGTTTTAAGCCATGCTGCAGACTGGGGCGAGAAGTCCATAGCCATCGAGAATATCGTTATGCACCAGTTCAATGAAAATTCGGAATATGCGACAGTCCTGCAAAGCTTGGTGGGCTATTATGAAAGCGTGGTGGCACAGCTCTCCACACAAACCGCAGACGGGAAACCGCTGAGACGAGTCGGTGCCATCTCTGGCGGCGAACGCCGCGACTGGTTTTTTTCCATCCCATTTGCCCACCTCTTACACCTGCCCCACCTGTTTCTGTTCAAAAATGGACAACACTATCTGCGTGAAGTGCCGGGTCAATCCCCGACCACCTTGGCCCAGCAGAACGTTCTCCACATATCCGACATCGTCAACACTGGTGCCAGCTATGAACGCCAGTGGTTGCCCACATTAAATAACCTACAAGTCCACACTCCGTTCACCTTTGCCGCCGTGGTACGCGGCAATCACGGTAGAGAAGTGTTGGCACAGCGAGGGTTGCAACTGTTGTCTCCTTTAGATTTGGACCAGGACTTTTTCCAAGAATCCCAGCAGCAGGGCCTCATTTCCCAGTTTGCCCAGCGGGACATCTCCCTGTACATAGAATCCCCCCTTGAGTGGACCCGCCATTTGTTGCAAACTACAGGGACACAACTTCTCACCCACCTGCGGCAGTTCAGCGAAGTGGAAAAACAACGCGTCGCCGCCTTTGTGACAGAAGACCCCCTGTTGTTGGGCGATGAATTCCCGGAGTTTTTCACACACGTCCGGGATGTGCTGGGTTCCTTGGTGTTATAGGGAAGGGCGGCATGCGGAAGGAGCGACGCCGGGAAAAGAGGAAGCCGGACGGCGAGGCGAGGGAAGGAATGCAGCGGCGCAGAAGGAAAGAATAAGAGAAGGGGGCGGGAGCGGTCGAGGCG
>QXHL01000014.1 GCA_003584005.1 Alicyclobacillaceae bacterium I2511
GGCCCGCGAGGAGGCCTCGCTTTAGCGCAGCCGAGGAGTGGACCCGTCCAAGCCCTTAGCGCAGCCGAGGAGTGGACCCGTCCAAGCCCTCATTCTTTCAATAAACCATCTAAAAATAAGCCGCCAAACACAATCGCTACTTCGTGAGCGGTTAGCGAACCTGATTGCTTGTACCAGCGGTATACCCAGTTACAGGCTCCAAGAATGGCCAGTGCTGTGAGTTTTGGTTGAACGATTCGAAACTCTTCATTGCGGACCCCCTCTTCAAGGATGGCGGTCCACAAGTCTAAGTAGCGGTCTGTAAGGTCTTGAATCATTTGGTGGGGATTTTCACCTAAGGCAAAGGATTCGCGTAGTAAAACTGTCGTGGTCTGTAGATTAGAGATGGACACCGTTAGGTGATTTTCTATGGCCGCCAGTAGCTTTTCTTTGGCTGGAATATCTAGGGATAAGATGTGTTCAAGTCGTTGGTTAAAATCAGTAATTGCCTGATGGGCAATTTGTAAGAGAAGGTCTTCTTTGGAGTGGATATAGTGGTATAGGCTTCCTTTTTGTAATCCTACCGCGTCTGCAATATCCTGTACAGAGGTGGCATGATAGCCTTTTTGTTCAAATAATTGAACCGCTGCCAGTGCTATTTCAACTTGTTTATTTGATGCCATCCCTAGACCTCCTCGACAACATTGATGAATGAAAAGGTGTTTTGATATTAGGAACAGTGTACGGTGTAACGACCGTTTGGTCAATTCCGGAGTTTGTACTGATGGGTTTTGGTTGCATTCGGGATCTTGCGGGTATAATATAGTCAATAATGGTCAAAGTCAAACTTAGTCAACAATGTGACATATTTGTGTCCGCGTGGAGGGGGAGATCCTTGGCCAACAATATTTCCGACGTCATTGAACGGTACTTGAAACGAATTTTGCAGCAGAGTCAGTCGGGTATGGTTGAGCTGCAACGAGGGGATCTGGCCGAACTTTTTCAGTGTGTCCCTTCCCAAATCAATTACGTTATCAGTACTAGATTTTCCGTGGACTACGGTTATGTCGTAGAATCAAAAAGAGGCGGTGGAGGCTATATTCGGATTAGGAAGGTGGAATTGGATCCCACCACACCCTTGTCGCGAATTGCACAATCCATCGGTCATACTTTATCACAGCGGGAAGCGGAAGCCATCGTAGAAAGTCTGTTGCGGGAAAATCTCCTCACTCGCCGAGAATATTCCTTGTTGAAGACCGTCGTTCACCGTGACGTTTTGGGTGTAGACTTGCCTTTAAGGGATGAGCTTAGGGCTCGACTGTTAGCCCAGTCTCTGGTTGCGCTGACAATGGCGCGTGCGGAGGACGAATAGATCTTTTGCCGCTAATAGTGACGCTAAAAACAGATGTATATCTGCAGTATCTTAATTACTATATAGGGTGTAACGGCATTGCATTTCACGGGAAATTCAGTTGGGGGTGGTGTGAATGATTTGTGACCACTGCAAACTTCGCCCGGCAACGGTGCACTTTACAAAAATTGTTGCAGGCCAAAAAACAGATTATCACTTGTGTGAGCAGTGTGCCCAAGAACATGGAGATTTTTTTGCAAAAGCTGCACAGGCATTTCACTTTAATGACCTTTTGAGTAGTTTATTAAATATGGAATCCTCACCAGGCTTCACTTCACTTCCAATGTCCAATGCTCGTTGCAATGTGTGTGGAATGACGTACAATCAATTCACCCAGATTGGGAGGTTTGGCTGTCCAAACTGTTATGAAAGTTTTGCTTCCCGTTTGGAGCCATTGCTTAAACGAATTCAAAGCAACACTGCACATGTAGGGAAAGTTCCTCAAAAATCGGGTGAAGCAACACGTTCTAGAAATGAGCTTCAACAATTGCGCAAGGAATTACAAACAGCGGTAACTACGGAGCAATATGAACAGGCCGCAAAAATACGGGACAAGATACGGGAGTTAGAGCAGAAGTTAGAAGGTTAGGAGGGCGGGGCGATGTCTCTTGGAGATTTTCTACAAAAGGCGATGAGCCAATGGATGCGTGAGGGGGGACCACAGGACGATATCATTCTGACCAGCCGAATCCGCGTTGCACGCAATTTAGAAGGTATCCCCTTTCCCGTGCTACAAACGGATACCCATGCGGACGAGGTTATTCGTGTCACCCAATCTGCCTTGGCTAAAACTCAGATTCCCGACGTCAAATTTGAGTTTGTCCGTTGTTCTGACATGTCCGCGTTAGAACGGCAGGTGTTAGTGGAGAAGCATCTGATTAGTCCGGATTTGGCGGAACAAGTAAAGCATGGGGCCGTAGCTTTAAGCGACAATGAGGTCATCAGTATTATGGTGAACGAGGAAGACCACCTCCGCATTCAGTGTATCATGCCAGGATTCAGACTTCAGGAAGCGTGGAATTTGGCCAACAGTGTGGATGACGAATTGGAGGGTATCTTGGCCTACGCCTTTCACGAACGATTTGGATATTTAACTGCGTGTCCCACCAATGTGGGTACGGGATTGCGAGCCTCAGTGATGATGCACCTTCCTGGGTTGGTGATTTCAGATAATATCAATCGGATGCTGTCGGCAGTTTCACAGGTGGGATTAATGGTTCGCGGCATGTATGGCGAAGGCAGTGAGGCTGCAGGCAACGTGTTCCAAGTTTCGAACCAAATCACGCTAGGGGAGAGTGAGGAAGAAATTATCAACAACCTCACGGGTGTCGTGCAGCAGATGATGGACCATGAACGTGCGGCACGTCACGCGCTTGTGCAGCATAATCGATCCGCTCTTGAAGACCGCGTGGGTCGCTCATTCGGGATTCTTGCCTATGCCCGAAGAATAGACTCGAAGGAAACGATGCAGCTGTTATCAGATGTGCGATTAGGGATAGATCTGGGGATTATTAAAGGCGTTTCTGCGGGTATTTTAAAAGAATTGATGGTGATGACACAACCCGCATTTTTACAAAAATATTTCCAACAGGAACTTTTGCCAATGGAACGGGATGTTCGTCGGGCCGCTCTTGTACGCGAGCGTTTGAGACTTGATGATGCGGAGGTGCAGTGAGATGTACACAAGGTTTACCGAACGTGCGCAAAAAGTTCTTGCTCTGGCACAGGAGGAGGCGACGCGCCTTCATCATCCCGGGGTTGGGACAGAGCACATTTTGCTCGGGTTGGTTCGTGAAGGGGAAGGAATTGCTGGCAAGGCGCTGATGTCCTTGGGTGTAAGTGCAGAAAAAGTGCAGACTGAAGTGGAAAAAATTATTGGCTCAGGGCAGAGTCAAGCCAGTGCCATGACCTATACCCCACGGGCTAAAAAAGTAATTGAACTGTCCATCGATGAAGCTCGCAAATTGAACCATTCCTATGTAGGTACGGAACATTTGCTACTGGGTCTGATTCGGGAGGGGGAAGGTGTAGCCGCACGAGTGTTGGCCAACTTGAACATCAGCTTGAATAAGGCCCGCCAACAGGTACTACAACTTTTGGGGGGGGAATTTCCAGAAGCTTTGAATGATAAGGAAACGAGCGCTGGTACCCCTACTCTGGATTCACTGGCGCGAGACCTAACGCAAATGGCCCGGGATGGTAAACTTGATCCGGTGATTGGCCGCAGCAACGAGATTGAACGGGTGATTCAGGTACTGTCCCGGCGGACAAAAAACAACCCGGTTTTGATTGGAGAACCAGGTGTGGGTAAGACAGCTATCGCGGAGGGACTTTCACAGCGAATTGTAAACGGGGATATTCCCGATACTCTGCGCAATAAGCGGGTCATGGTGTTGGATATGGGTACGGTGGTGGCGGGGACTAAGTATCGGGGAGAGTTTGAAGACCGTTTGAAGAAAATCACCGAGGAAATTCGTCACGCTGGGAATGTGATTTTGTTCATTGATGAACTGCATACTCTCATTGGCGCGGGTGGAGCTGAAGGGGCCATTGATGCCTCCAATATTTTAAAGCCGGCTTTAGCGCGAGGTGAACTGCAGTGCATCGGGGCCACAACACTGGATGAATATCGAAAGCACATTGAGAAAGATGCGGCTTTGGAAAGAAGATTCCAACCGATTCGCGTGGAACAACCAACCCCTGAGGAAGCAGTACAAATTTTGCATGGTTTGCGTGATCGCTATGAAGCCCATCATCGAGTGAAAATTACGAACGAGGCGTTAGAGGCAGCAGTACGCTTATCGGATCGTTACATTTCTGATCGCTTTTTACCAGACAAGGCCATCGACTTGATTGATGAAGCGGCTTCGAGAGTGCGCCTGCGGACACACACACCGCCCCCAAATTTAAAAGAACTGGAAGCAAAAATGGAACAAATTCGCAATGAAAAAGATTCAGCGGTGCAGAGCCAAGAGTTTGAAAAAGCTGCGGCGATGCGGGATAAGGAACAAAAAATGAAGGAAGAATTGGAATCCCGTAAGGTTGAATGGAAAAAAATGCAGGAGAAAAATGAAATTGAAGTCACTGCCGAAGACATAGCCTATATTGTCGCGGCATGGACAGGGATTCCTGTAAAACAGTTGGCACAAGAAGAGTCTGAACGACTGATCCATTTGGAGGATCTTTTACACGAACGAGTGATTGGTCAAGAGGAAGCGGTCACAGCGATAGCCCGTGCGATTCGACGAGCCCGGGCAGGGCTGAAGGACCCGAAGCGGCCCATTGGTTCGTTTATTTTTCTTGGTCCCACAGGTGTAGGGAAAACAGAATTGGCGCGGGCACTGGCATCTGCTATGTTTGGTGACGAGGATGCCATGATTCGAATTGACATGTCAGAGTTTATGGAACGCCACTCCACCTCCCGACTCGTAGGCTCACCACCAGGCTATGTTGGCTATGATGAGGGCGGGCAGTTGACGGAAAAGGTCCGGCGCAAGCCTTATTCAGTCGTGCTATTGGATGAGGTAGAAAAGGCACATCCTGAAGTGTTTAATATCTTGTTACAGGTGTTGGATGACGGTCGATTAACTGACGGGAAAGGGCGGACGGTGGATTTTCGCAATACAGTCATCATTATGACCTCCAATGCGGGTGCTGAAACAATTCGCAAGGGGGGCTCCTTAGGGTTTAGACCTGAGGGTGCCCAGGGTGCATATAATGACATGAAAACGAAGGTTCTAGATGAACTTCGCAAAATGTTCCGGCCAGAATTTTTGAATCGCGTCGATGAAATCATCGTTTTTCACGCATTATTGGAAACACACATCACGAAAATTGTTGATTTAATGATTGATGAGCTTCAAAAGCGATTAAAAGAGCAGGAAATTACCATTGCACTGACGCGTCAAGCCAAAGAATTTTTAGCGAAAGAGGGGTATGATCCTCAATATGGTGCACGACCTTTGAAGCGAGCGATTCAACGCCACATTGAAGACCGCTTGTCGGAAGCTCTGTTGTCTGGTACGGTGCAGCGCGGGGACCATGTCGAAATGGACGCGGACGGCAATCAACTCAAGGTTCGACTCGCACCTGCGCCAACGCCACAGCTGTCGTGATTCATTTTCTCGGCACAACCGGACGGAACCTTTCCGTCCGGTTGTTATGCCCAGTGCAGGGGTGGGTTTGTTCTTCAATCTAGGCAAATGGGGTTAAATGGAGCTGTCCGCATGGCAAAAGCAATGACCAAATACGTGTGTCAGCAGTGTGGCTATGAATCAGTCAAGTGGCTAGGTCGGTGCAGCACTTGCGGTGGGTGGAACACTATGGTAGAGGAGTTTATTGTCAACCATTCAGACCGTCCTGCAGCACGCAAAGGGATAAATTCTTTGGTACCCTCGAAGGTGCAGTCGATTGTCCAGATTCCTACGCAAAGGGACGCCCGTTCCACCACGGGCATGACTGAGACGGATCGTGTATTGGGAGGGGGAATTGTGCCAGGTAGCGTGGTGCTCATTGGTGGGGATCCGGGCATTGGTAAGTCCACCTTGTTGCTGCAGTTGTCCCATCGCATGGCCACACAAGGTCGTCGGGTTTTATACGTATCAGGGGAAGAGTCTGCCGCGCAATTGCGACTTCGAGCAGAACGACTGGAGGCCATGCATGAGTCGTTGTTTGTTGCAGCGGAAACAGACCTGACAGTCGCTTTACAAATCGTCAATGAATTACACCCTGATGTGATGATTGTAGACTCCATTCAAACAGTCTATGACCCAGGACTGGAATCCGCACCAGGTAGTGTGAGTCAAATTCGGGAGTGCACGCAAGGCCTATTAAGAGTGGCAAAGAGTTGCAACATGGCGACTTTCATCGTGGGCCATGTCACGAAAGAAGGAAATTTGGCAGGTCCTCGTTTGCTTGAACATATGGTTGACACCGTACTATACTTTGAAGGAGATCGGCACCATACGTATCGGATTTTAAGGGCTGTGAAAAACCGCTACGGTTCCACGAATGAACTGGCCATTTTCGAAATGAAACAGGAAGGTTTGGAAGAGGTGCAAAACCCCTCGGAGTTGTTCCTTTCCGAACGCGCCGAGCAAGCTTCTGGTTCTGCTGTGATTGCTGCCATGGAAGGTTCGCGGCCTTTATTGTTAGAAGTGCAGGCGCTGGTGGCCCCGACAAGCTTTGGGACTCCCAAGCGGATGGCCACTGGCGCGGACCCAAATCGGGTTAGCTTGATATTGGCCGTTCTGGAAAAGCGGGTAGGGTTACAGATGCAAATGTCTGATGCTTACGTCAATCTGGCTGGCGGGGTGCGTATTGACGAGCCAGCGGCAGATTTGGGAATTGCCTTGGCTTTAGCTTCAGGATTTCGTGACAGGCCGTTGTCGCCAGGTGACGTATTTATTGGGGAAATTGGTTTGACTGGTGAGGTCCGTTCCGTTTCCAGGTTGGAACAACGGGTGCGTGAAGCTGAGAAGCTGGGCTTTGAGCGTTGCTTTGTTCCCGGACGTGGACTGCGGGAGTGGGTGAAACGGAGCAAAATTCACATTGTGGGTGTCCAAACGATTGTGGATACCTTGCAACAATCGCTGACATAGACCGGGGTTCTGAGGTGGGTTCATGCGGGAGGATGTAAAGCGGGAAACGGTAATCAATAAAATTTTACGCATGGTAGCGCCAGGCACAGTATTGCGGGAGGGAATTGAGAACATCCTGAGGGCGAATACTGGCGGTTTGATTGTGGTGGGTGCAAATGATGCTGTGCTTGACTTAATTGACGGGGGGTTTCCCATTCAATGTGACCTGACGCCCTCACATTTATATGAGTTGGCAAAAATGGACGGGGCCATCGTGGTCAGCGAAGATCTCAAGCGTGTTTTGCACGCGAATACCAATTTGAACCCAGATCATACAATTTCCACCTCAGAAACAGGTACGCGTCACCGTACTGCAGAGCGAGTTGCCAAACAAACGGGTCAATTGGTTATTTGCATCTCTCAGCGGCGGAACGTAATTACGCTTTATCACGGCAGTTTAAAGTACTCTCTTAAAGACATCGGGGTGATTTTAACCAAGGCAAACCAAGCCATTCAAACTTTGGAGAAATATCGTTCGGTTTTAGAACAGGCATTGGTCAATTTGAGTGCCTTAGAGTTTGAGGAACTCGTCACACTTCAAGAAGTCACCCTGGTGGTCCAGAGATTTGAAATGGTGTTACGCATTAAATCTGAGATTAAGCGATATATTACAGAATTGGGTAGTGAGGGCCGACTCATCAGTATGCAATTGGATGAACTAGTCTCAAAAGTCGATGAGGAAGCTTATTTGCTTGTTAAGGACTATGCCTGGGAGGATATGGAGCAAACGCCCCACCAGGTGCTTTCTATGATACATGGATTGTCTTCTGAAGAGGTTCTAGACAACAATCAATTGGCCCGTGCTTTGGGATATGTGAATTTCACGAACATTGCGGACGAACCCGTATCCTCTAGAGGCTATCGGCTATTGAACAAGATTGTTCGCTTGCCACAGCCTGTGATTGAAAATTTGGTTGAACATTTTAAAACTCTGGCCAACGTATTGACCGCTTCCATCGAGGAACTGGATAAGGTAGAGGGAATTGGGACGGTTCGTGCTCGAGCGGTGAGAGATGGGCTGAAGAGAATTCAAGAGCAGGTTTTCATCGATCGCCATATTTAAAAGAATATCTTTTTTACCTGAGACTGTGTGGACGGCCCTCTTGGATTGGTTCATCTATACATTTAACGTGAGGGAGGAATGGAGTTTGTTGGTGAAATCAGCACCGAGTATCATTACACTGGCCAATCTCGTTCTCGGCATGGTAGCCTTGGCTCTTTGCTTGCAAGGGCGTACTCCAGACGCGGCGGTACTGGTGGTGGTGGGCATGGTGTTGGATGGCATAGACGGCAGGGTGGCTCGATGGTTGCATGCGGAGAGTGAATTTGGGCGCCAACTGGATTCACTGTCCGATATGGTTACATTCGGTGCCGCACCCGCAGCTATTATGTATGTGAGTATTCTTCGCTATATGGGGAACATTGGCCTATTATTGACGGTCTTGTTTCCGGTCGCTGGGGCGTTGCGGTTAGCCCGTTTTCATGTACAAAAAGGTTCTAATCAATATTTTGTAGGGTTGCCGATTACGGCTGCTGGGGGTATTTTAGCGACCTTTGCATTGTATAAAAACCTGATTAGCCCAATGGATGTGGTGTTGCCGTTGATTACGTTAGGCCTGTCTTTCCTGATGGTGAGCCAGGTACGATACCCAAACTTCAAGAAGGTGGCTTTTCCGCAGTCGGCGGTTGTAGGTGTCCCCTTGTTGGCGGTGCTGGTGTTTCTTTTGTTTCAATACCATTTGGCTTCCACAAACCGCCTCGTCTTTTTGCCTTTGGCTGTCTACGCGGTAGTGGGTATTGGGTTTGCATTGCGTAGACGTTACTTCAAAGACCTCGACGAAAAAGCGGATGTAGAGATCTTAGAGGAAGGACTTGAAGTCGGCATTGAAGTTGGACTCGAGGTCCCTGATGTACGGGTTAAGGAGACCTGAGAGCGGGATTTAATGATGGGGGTTGCCGAGAATGCTTGCCTCCGCCGCCCTAAGGCGGCTTATTTGTACCCTGTGGAATTCCCAGCAAAGGTCATAGGGGTCCATTTGATGCATTTTGTTGAGGCTGTGATATTTTGGCAGCACTCTACGCTTTATCCTTATTTTTGACGTGCTTGTGAAGAAATGCTACACTAAAGTAATCACTGCCGCAGGTAAATTCATATTTTTATCGGACTTATAGGTGCGACTTATTTATGGTTGGTTTACCTGCCGTGTGTTTGCCCATACTGACAGTAGGAGGTGACATACAGCATGATTAAAAAACTAGTTCAACTGTTTTTCGCTGTTATTGGTGTGGTCCTAGGCTATGAATTTGGGCCGGACTTATTCAAATTGGTCTTTGATATGAATTGGGAACCGTTTACATCCCGTTGGTTTGGAGCTGTGTTGGGTGGAAGCATCTTCATCCTCAGTACAATGTGGCTTGTGAACTACTTGACCACTCTGATTAAGTGGGTGGAAGAGCGGCTACAACGGACGCCACTGACGGATATTCTCGGGGGTACCGTTGGGATGGTTATTGGGTTGCTGGTAGCGTATCTGTTTGCTCCAGCATTACACGTGATTCCAATAGTGGGTTTTTCAATTCAGTTTTTTATCAGTTTACTACTAGCCTATTTAGGTTTGCGGATTGGCCTCACCAAACGCGAGGATCTTATTTCACTGTTTGCTGGCCGTTTGGGGGGTAAGGACAAGGAAAAAGATAGGGACAAGGATAGGGACAAGGACAAGGAGAAACGACTTGGGTTTCGTCCGGGGGAAGCCAAACTACTTGACACCAGTGTCATCATTGATGGGCGTATTGCCGATTTGGTGCAAACAGGATTTTTAGACGGGGTTTTAGTGATTCCACGGTTTGTTTTGGAAGAGTTGCAGCATATTGCTGATTCGTCGGACGTACTCAAACGTAATCGCGGACGACGTGGTTTAGACGTCCTTAATCGAGTACAAAAAGAATTGAAGGTTAAGGTTCAAATCATTGAAACAGACTTTGAAGACATTCAAGAAGTGGATAGTAAACTTGTACGCTTGGCAAAACAGGTGAATGGTAAGGTGGTTACCAACGACTTCAATCTGAATAAAGTTTGCGAATTACAGGGTGTGGCTGTGCTAAACATCAACGACTTGGCCAATGCCTTGAAACCTATTGTGTTACCGGGGGAAGAAATGACAGTACAGGTAATAAAGGATGGCAAGGAATACAATCAAGGAGTTGCCTATTTGGACGATGGAACGATGATTGTCATTGAAGGGGGTAGGGAGCACATTGGTGGAAAACTAGATGTGCTAGTCACCTCTGTACTTCAGACATCAGCGGGACGTATGATATTTGCAAAACCTAAATGGTTGGAAAAGGCGCAGTAGTGTGTGGCTCACAGGTGGGGCAGCCGACTAACGGGTGCTTCCATGAGGCCGTCGTGGATAAGGGCCGGCAGCGGTTGGAGCCGGTCCTTATCCATGCATCCGGCAGACGCCGCCTATGTTGGTGGGGGCGCAGGGGATGAACGGTTTTGGGGGAATCCATCTGTGGACAGCTGTCTCGAGCTGGGGAGGGAAAGGCCATGACGACCACCGCTGGAATCGTGGTTGCTGCAGGACAAGGAAGCCGTTTTGGGGGGAAAAAGCAGTTCTTTCTTTTAGCTGGAGAACCAGTTTGGCGACGGTCCACTGAGGCTTTGGTAAAGGGGGGGGTCGAAGAAATCTGGGTGACCGTGCCTGCTGAGGATGTTATTGGGGTGTCTGCACATATTGCGAGTCATCCCTTTGATGTTCCGGTCCACGTGTTGGCTGGAGGACGGTCACGGGCAGAGTCTGTTGGACAAGCGGTGTTGGCCGCGACTGCCAAAATTGTCCCTGGAACCGTAAAGTCGACACAACCTTCCGAGTCGGGAATGTCCAGACAGGCGCGCTGGTTGGTGGTTCATGATGCCGCTAGGCCCTTTGTTTCACCCGCAGATGTGGAGCGAGTGATTGCAGCGGCCCGCCAAAATGGAGGGGCCATTTTGGCCAGACCTGTGCGAGAAACGGTGAAACGGGTGGAGGGGGGGCAGGTAGCCCACACGGTTTCCCGCAAAAATTTATGGTTGGCCGAAACACCTCAGGTATTTGCTGCACACTGGATGCGAGAGGCTTATCAGGAAACAAACGGAAGATTGGACTGGGAGACCATCACCGATGATGCATCTTTAATAGAATCACTGGCCCATCCCGTAACGATTGTTGCTTGTTCGGGAATCAATCTAAAGATTACGGAACCAGTCGATTGGGAACTTGCCCAATGGTTAGCCGTGCAGCGATGGGGGAAAAAATCATGCGTGTAGGTTTGGGGTTTGACGTGCATCCCTTCGAGGACAATCGGCCGCTCAGACTGGCGGGTGTGGACATTCCATTTCCGCGTGGGTTAAAGGGGCATTCTGATGCAGATGTTGTATTGCACGCGGTGGTGGATGCATTGTTAGGCGCACTTGCTCTGGGCGATATTGGAGAACATTTTCCTGACACAGATCCGCGGTACCACAACGCCGACAGCCTGCTGTTTGTTAAAACAGCTTGGGATTTGGTGTGTCAGCAGGGGTTTGTACTAGCAAATTTGGATGTCATGGTGTTAGCGGAGCAACCGCGACTCTCCCCATATAAACAACAGATGCGTCTGGTTTTAGCAGAGGTATTGGAAGCCAAATTGGACACCATTAGCCTGAAAGCCACGACTACAGAAGGGCTGGGTTTTGTCGGTCGCGTCGAAGGAATTGCCGCACAAGCGGTGGTGTTGTTAGAGAAAGGGAGGAATCATTGAAAATGACCGTTAGGGTACGATTTGCGCCGAGCCCCACGGGACACTTGCACATTGGAGGAGTGCGGACGGCACTGTTTAACTACCTTTTTGCCCGCCACTATGGGGGGGAGTTTATTTTGCGGTTTGAGGACACAGACCTTGAACGCCATGTGGAGGGCGCCGAGCAAGAAATGCTGGCAGGGTTTCGCTGGTTGGGTTTACATTGGCAGGAAGGTCCGGATATTGGAGGACCTGTTGGGCCCTACCGCTGTACGGACCGGATGGAGGTGTATCGACAGGCACTGGCGCGTTTACAGGCGGCGGATAAGGTTTATCCATGTTACTGCACTGCAGAAGAACTGGCGAGTCAGCGCGAACAAGATTGGCAATCCGGTCAAGCACTGCGATACAGTGGGCGGTGTCGCAACCTGACGGAGCAACAGCGGCGGGAATGGCAGGCCAAGGGGCGCCAACCCAGCTGGCGCTTGAACGTTTCAGAACATGTGTCCATGGTTTTGCACGACTTGGTGCGTGGGGATGTGACATTCCAAAGTGATGATATCGGGGATTTCGTTATTGTCAAGTCGAATGGAATGCCCACATACAATTTTCAGGTAGTGTTGGATGATGTGGCAATGAAGATTACTCACGTGATTCGCGGTGAAGAGCACCTGTCCAATACCCCCCGACAAATGCTTGTTTACCGCGCACTGGGCTTTGAATTGCCACAGTTCGCACACTTACCAACGGTATTGAATAGTGAGCGCAAAAAACTGAGCAAACGGGATCCACACGTACTTCCGGTGGAGGACTATCAGGCACGGGGATATCTGCCGGAAGCCTTGCTAAATTTTCTTGCTTTACTAGGCTGGTCTCCGAAGGGGGAGGAAGAAATCCTGTCCCTTGCGGAACTTGAGCAGCAGTTTGACTTAGATCACATTAATCACAGTGCGGCGGTATTTGACACGGACAAGCTGAACTGGATGGCAGGACAGTATATGAAAAGTCAACCCTTGGACGAAGTGGTTCGCCTTGTCACGGAACAAATGCAACGTCACGGTTTGGTTTCACCACATCCGGAGGACACACATTGGTTGTCAGAGGTGGTGGACCTGTACCGCGAGCAAATGACTTGTGCGGCAGATTTTGTTGAACTGGCTGCAGGATTTTTCAGTCCCACTGTAGCCTGGTCTGAAGATGCATTAGCGGTTTTACGAGAACCTGGAGCGTGGCCCGTGGTGGATAAATATTTGCAGTATGTTTTAACAGATACCGAGTGGACATCAGAATCCAGCCGACAGCGCTTCAAACGGGTGCAGCAGGACCTCGGTACTAAAGGTAGGGGTCTGTACATGCCTGTGCGGGCAGCGGTAACTGGCCAAATACACGGACCAGATCTGCAAAGAACTTTGGCAAATCTACCGCGTGAATGGGTGGTTGAGCGCATTAGGCGTGTCAAGGAGGTTGCACAATGAGCATTCAGCTTTATAACACTTTGTCTGGCAAAAAGGAGCCATTTGTGCCTCTGCATCCGGGAAAGGTACGATTTTATGCCTGCGGCCCGACAGTGTATAACCTGTTTCACCTTGGCAATGGTCGCATGTTTGTGGCTTTCGATACCATTCGCCGCTATCTCGAATACCGCGGTTATCAAGTGGATTACGTGCAAAACTTTACGGATGTAGATGATAAAATTATTCAGCGGGCCAACGCGGATGGAACAGGCGTGCGGGAAATAGCAAATCGCTACATTGAAGAATACTTTCGCGATGCAGATGCCCTGGGAATAAAACGGGCGACAGTGCATCCGCGAGCCACCGAGTCCATCCCCGAAATCATCCGTTTTATCGGTGATTTAGTGACCACAGGATACGCCTACGTGCGGGGCAGCAACGTTTACTTTGACACCTCTGCTTTCCCAGGCTACGGCAAGCTATCACATCGATCTGTAGAGGATATGCGGTCTGGATTTCGGATTGACGTCAACGAAGAAAAGCAGGACCCTGCCGACTTTGCACTCTGGAAGGCCGCCAAACCGGGTGAGGAGTCGTGGCCTAGTCCATGGGGCGAGGGACGTCCCGGATGGCATATCGAGTGTTCTGTCATGAGCTCAAAATATCTAGGGGATGAAATTGATATTCATGCAGGTGGACAGGACTTGATTTTTCCCCATCATGAAAATGAAATCGCGCAGAGTGAAGCCCACTCGGGCCATCAGTTTGTGCACTATTGGCTTCACAACGGACCGCTTAACATTAATGGGGAAAAGATGTCTAAGTCGCTTGGAAATTTTATCATGACCCGAGATTTGCTATTAAACAGACCTGCACGGGTGATTCGCTTCTTTTTGCTAAGTGCACACTATCGACATCCCTTGAACTATACGGATGAAGGGTTGGAACAGGCAGTGCAGGGCATGGAACGAATTGATCGCTGTTTGCGTAACCTGGAATTTCGACAGGCAGCTTTGCATCCGGGGTTAGAATTTTCGCAGCGTGTGGGCGACGATGGGACACATGCACAACAGCGGGCCGATGGGGTCAGAAGTGAATTTGTTGCGGCCATGGATGACGACTTCAATACAGCGGACGCGATTGCAGCCATTTTTGAAGGTGTGCGGTTGGCAAATACGGACTTGGAAGACGCGCGCGTTGGGCTCGCCAGTACGCAAGCCTGGTTAAATCTCTTGCGCGAGTTATTATCTATACTTGGTCTTCACGAACCAGAATTGGCTGCACAGAGTGTCTCTTCTGCGGATATCGAAGCCATGATTGCCCAACGGGAAGCAGCTCGCAAAAGGCGAGATTTTGCGGCAGCAGACAAACTTCGTCAAGACTTAGAGAACCAAGGTGTGATATTGGAAGACACCCTACAGGGAACGCGGTGGTTTCGCAAATGAGAACTTGGACAGCCACAACCCTTTCCCCTCTAGAATTAGCGTTTATTGGAGATGCCGTATGGGAGGTGTACGCACGCAATCATGTGCTGGGGCTGGGTCTTCGTAAACCGGCTGTTTTGCACAAGCGAGCGACTGCCTATGTTTCAGCGACCGCCCAGGCCTACCTTGTGCAGGCACTGTGGGATGGCTTGACGGTAGAGGAACAAGACAGGGTACGGAAGGGACGCAATGCAAAATCGGGCCATGTAAGAAAGAATGCGGATGTGCTCGATTATCGGCACAGCACTGGTTTTGAGGCACTGATTGGTTATTTGTACGGCACTGGACAGCAACAGCGATTGCGGGATTTGTGTCAGCGTGCATTGGTCGCAATTGATGAGAAACGGGAGGATGCACATGGAAACTGAGGGAAGAGGCAAGGCTGAAGCAACAGGCAAGGCGGAGGCGACAGTTCGCAAGGATTACAGTTATGGCCGGGAGAGGGGCACTCGCGGGGATTCAAGACAGGGCAAGTGGCACAAGAGCCCCCGGTTTGAAGCAAAGCAGAGGATGGAACAGGGAACGGTTGAACCGCAGGAAGAAGCAGCCCCTTCTGGCTTGCTGGCTGGCCGCCACTCGATTTTGGAAGCTTTGAAGGCTGGCCGCCCCTTCACCAAAATTATGGTGTCCATCGGTGCCTCAGGGGGCAGCTTGGCAGAAATTTTGGCCCGGGCTAAAGAAACGGCGATTGTTGTGCAATGGGTGCCTCGCGAAAGTCTGACAGAAACGGTGGGGCATGCTCACCATCAAGGGGTGGCCGCCTATATCGCACCATTCGATTATGTAGACCTGGACGACGTCATCGGGCGTAGCACAGGACAAACGCCGCTCCTTATTCTACTGGATGAATTGTCCGATCCGTATAATTTTGGAGCCATTCTGCGTACCGCTGAAGCTGTGGGTGTACAAGGGGTGGTCATCCCTAAACGGCGAAGTGTTCCCCTCACAGAAACGGTGGTCAAGGCCTCCGCAGGTGCGGCGGCCTATGTCCCAGTGGCTCGAGTTCCTAATTTGGTGCAAGCAATGGACATTTTGAAGCAAGCGGGCTACTGGATTTTCGGTACCGATGTTTCAGACGGAACAGCCTATACACAAGCCGATTTTCGCGGACCTGTGGCGTTGGTGGTAGGGGCGGAAGGTAAAGGGCTGGGAAGATTGGTAAAGGAACACTGCGACATCCTGGTGCACTTGCCAATGTTGGGTGAGGTGCAGAGCCTGAATGCCTCAGTTGCGGCTGGGGTGGTCTTATATGAAATCCTCCGGCAGAGAACGTGACCTGCTGGGGCGGGCCTGCCTAATTGTGGACGGGTATAATGTGATGGCTCGCATGGCGGAAAGTTCCCTGGAGCAAATTGCGGACATGGAGGGAATGCGCGATCGGTTGCTCCATCGCCTCTCCGAGTACTCCGCTTTTACGGGGGAGACAGTCATACTAGTGTTTGATGCGTGGCGTACCCGGGACCCCAGTCGCCGCAGGCTGATCTCTGGGGTCCAGGTGATTTACACCTCAGCAGAGGAAACTGCAGACGAACGAATTGAACGGCTTGTGTATCTACTACGAGATCGCTTTCGCGAAATAACGGTAGCGAGTTCTGACGTGGCAGAACAACAGGTCAGCTTTGGCGGTGGAGCCCTGCGAGTATCCGCAGATGGTTTGCTGCGGCGATTGGAGACTGTGGAGCGCAAAATCCAAGCCAGGATTCGTGAACTTCCAGGGACTTCCGCAGCACTTATGAAGGATAGAATCAGTCAGGAAATTATGAACATTCTAGAAAAATGGCGTCGCAGTTAGATTGACCTTGATAGGTTACATAATGTATAATGAAAATATGTTGTCAGCCGTCACGGGGTGATCGATTGAGCACCGAAGAGCAAGCGTCACTGACCGTAGTCCTCGACGATGGGCAGCTTGATGAGGAACTTGTCGAACGGGTGCGGTGCGGTGATGACCAGGCCTTAGAGATGTTGATTCACAAATACCGCAATTTTGTACGTGCGAAGGCGAGGTCCTACTTTCTTATCGGAGCAGATAAGGAAGATATTATTCAAGAAGGTATGATTGGGCTCTATAAGTCCATTCGAGATTTTAAAGATGACAAGTTGGCTTCTTTTAAGGCTTTCGCTGAATTATGTATCACAAGACAAATTATTACAGCCATAAAAACCGCTACAAGACAGAAACACATCCCCCTGAATTCTTATGTTTCCTTGGACAAGCCCATGTATGAGGAAGACTCGGATCGAACTCTGCTGGATATTGTGTGTGCTGCGCGGGTCAGTGATCCTGAGGAACTGATTATTCATCAAGAAGAATTCGATGATATTGAAGGTAAAATGTCGGAATTATTGAGCGACCTCGAGCGACAGGTATTGATGCTGTACCTGGATGGCCGCTCTTATCAGGAGATTGCAGTAGACTTAGATAGGCACGTGAAATCCATTGACAACGCGTTACAACGTGTAAAACGGAAACTGGAAAAGTATTTGTCGGGCCGCAGACTCTACGCTTGAAGGTGTGGACGGGTAAAAATTCAGGAAACACCCTAGTACAGTCACGAAAGATGTTGGGATTTGTTATTCCACATTCTTGACAAAATCCTTGCGGTTGTGGTAATATACCGTGGTCTATGGGGTAGAAACCCCATTTTATTTATGAGAAGTTTCCCTCTGGGAGGTGTCTGTCAATGCGCGTCATCATCACACTTGCGTGTACGGATTGCAAGCAACGCAATTACACATCGGTGAAAAACAAAAAAAATGACCCAGACCGTTTAGAGGTCAAGAAATTTTGTCGTTACTGCAATGCACACACGTTGCACCGTGAAACTCGCTAAGCTGGGCGGATGAGTACTTGAATCAGAGAAATGAGGTCAGCAAGGATGGCGAAGCCCAATCAAACCATCACCGACATAAGGCCGCGACGTACGGGGCCTGTGAAGTTTTTTGCTGAAACCATCCGTGAGTTGAAACGGGTGCATTGGCCTGGGCGTCGTGAGGTCATCAACTACACGACAGCTGCACTTTTGGTGTGTCTATTTATGGGGCTACTGGTGTGGGGCTTCGACGTCGGAATTGCCAAGCTGCTGTCTCTCGTGGGTCTCATTTGAGTTTCAGAGCGTCGGTGGAGTGAACTGGACATTGTCGCAAAAGCCTGGGCACTGGGGGTGTGTGGTAGATCGCTCACATGACGGAGAACCTCGAAAAGAACTGGTATGTGATACACACTTATTCAGGGTATGAAAACAAAGTGAAACAGAATTTGGAGAGCCGCGCACAATCCATGGGGATGGAAGACAAGATATTTCAGATTATAGTTCCTACAGAAGAAGAACTAGAAATAAAAAATGGGAAAAAGCGTGTTGTACAAAGGAAAGTGTTTCCGGGCTATGTTCTTGTAGAAATGATTATGACAGATGATTCTTGGTATGTTGTGCGTAATACACCTGGGGTTACTGGGTTTGTCGGTTCAAGTGGAGGCGGTTCGAAACCTGTACCGTTGCTGCCTGGAGAGGTTCATTCTATTCTGCGCGACAATACCGGTGAAGTGGCGAAGCCGCGAGTCAATTATGCAGTTGGCGAAGTGGTTCGAATTATTGAAGGGGCTTTTGCGGATATGGTTGGCACTGTAGAGGGAGTCAATGCGGATCAACAAAAGCTGAAGGTGCTGGTTTCTATGTTCGGTCGCGAAACACCGTTGGAAGTGGATTACGGCCAGGTCGAAAAACTGGCTTAGCTGGTTTACTGGCACTGAGATAGCGAAATTCGGTCAAACGCGTGCGTACTAATTTTGCGTGCGACTCCGTTTGCGCGGGCATGCGGCGGTGTGGCACATAGAGTTTCTAGGCTAAACCTTTGTGAGGGTGTCTGAAATAGGGACAATTTGTCTTTCGGTTACAAAGGAATGGCCGTGGGAGGGCATTGCCCGAAAAAACCACATCAGATAAGGAGGTGGGTGTGTTGCCAAAGAAAGTTGTAAAAGTTGTCAAGCTGCAAATTAATGCAGGCAAGGCAACGCCGGCACCCCCGGTTGGACCAGCGCTTGGTCAAGCACAGGTTGGGAACATTATGGGTTTTTGTAAGGAATTTAACGCACGTACAGCCGATCAGGTAGGGCTTGTCATTCCTGTGGTTCTATACGTGTACGAAGACCGTTCCTATACCTTCGACCTCAAGACTCCGCCTGCAGCGGTGCTCTTAAAGAAGGCAGCCGGCATTGAGTCTGGATCTTCCGAACCAAACCGTAAGAAGGTTGCGACGCTCAAACGCACGACTGTGCGAGAAATTGCAGAGCAGAAAATGGTGGACCTGAATGCAGCTTCTATGGAAGCGGCGATGCGGATGGTGGAAGGTACGGCACGCAGTATGGGTATCGTGATTGAAGACTGAGCTGCGGCTGCCTGTGGGAGGTTACAGACCGTAGAACCACGCGGAGGTGAAAAGGAATGGCAAAAAAGTCTAAACGTATGGCAGAAGCCTTAAAAGTCTTGGATAGGTCCAAAGTTTACGAGTCCTTGGAGGCCATGAACCTGGTGAAACAGGTGGCAGCAGCCAAGTTTGATGAGACCGTGGAGGTTGCAATACGCCTCGGAGTGGATCCAAGACGTCAGGATCAACAGGTTCGTGGAGCCGTGGTGCTGCCTTATGGAACAGGCAAAACGGCACGTGTGCTGGTTTTTGCGAAAGGTGAAAAAGTTAAGGAAGCCGAGGCGGCCGGGGCAGACTACGTGGGTGATGACGACTTTATTCAAAAAATCACTCAGGGTTGGTTTGATTTTGATGTCGTTGTGGCCACTCCAGATATGATGGGGGCGGTGGGGCGTTTGGGTCGCATCTTGGGACCTAAAGGTCTAATGCCTAACCCCAAAACAGGCACTGTAACGTTTGATTTAGCGCGCGCCATTCAAGAAATTAAGGCTGGCAAAATTGAATACCGGTTAGACAAAGCAGGCATTGTGCATGCACCGATTGGCAAGGTTTCTTTTGCGGCGGAGAATTTGGCGCAAAACTTAGGGGCTTTAATAGCTGCTTTGCAGAAAGCGAAACCAGCGGCGGCAAAAGGCCAATATTTTCGCAGTTTGTCTGTCAGTTCCACAATGGGACCGGGTGTGTGGGTGAATGCACAACGGATTGGGACCGCGACAGAATAACTTTTGTTTTTATCCTGCCTGTTTGAAAATGGTTTCCGGCATGACCCAAATATAGTGTTACGAACCAGAGACCGTAGGTCCGCGAGGGTAAAGGACATCCGCCTACCGAGGTTCGCTCAGGATGTAAACCGTGTGTTTACGCTGTGGCGCGCCTGGTGGATTGCAGGCACGCCTTTTTTGGATGTCTCTCTAGGTTAATGGGTTTATGAACTGTCCAGGAGGTGAAAAAGACCGTGCCAACGCTTGATGAAAAAGAACGCTTGGTCCAAGAAATTGCAGGCAATTTAAGTACCGCCAAGACTATCATCATCACTGATTACCGGGGTTTATCGGTGGCAGACGTTACTGTACTGCGCAAACAGCTCCGGGAAGCGGGTGTGGATTATAAGGTGTTGAAAAACACCATGACGCGACGGGCGGCCGCACAGGCTGAGATTGCTGGGTTGGAGGATTTACTTACAGGGCCAAATGCACTTGCTTTTGGGTTTGAGGATGTCGTGGCTCCGGCGAAAGTGCTGTATAATTTTGCGCGAACACACAAGGCACTGGAGTTGAAGGGCGGCGTGGTGGAAGGGCGAGTGGTTAATGCCACGGCCATTGAGAGCTTGGCTAGCTTACCGTCTCGCGAAGGTCTACTTTCAATGCTACTCAGCGTTTTGCAGGCGCCCATGCGCAATTTTGCTTATGCCATCAAACAAGTGGCGGAAAAGCAGGAACCTGCCGCGGAATAAGGGGAATTATCATCCAGGTGCATGTTTCTACCAAAATTCACTTGGACTGTTTTGTGGGTAGCGATGAATGTGCGAAATTGGCTTAACAAAATTGCAGGGAAACTTGAAGATGGGGAGGCGTTTTAATTGGCAACTGAAACAATTCAAGGCATTTTAGAAACCATTAAAGGCATGTCTGTGCTGGAATTGAATGATTTGGTCAAAGCCATTGAGGAAGAGTTTGGTGTCACGGCTGCTGCGCCTATGGCGATGATGGCGGGTGCAGGTGCAGGCGTTGTTGAAGAGGAAGCCGAACAGACGGAGTTTGACGTTGTGCTGACAAGTCCCGGCGGTTCTAAAATTGCAGTCATCAAAGCGGTTCGTGAAATTACAGGTTTAGGATTAAAGGAAGCCAAGGACCTTGTGGACAGTGCTCCGAAAGCTGTCAAAGAAAAGGTTACTAAAGAAGAAGCTGATACGTTTAAAGCGAAGTTAGAAGAAGCTGGAGCAACCGTCGAAGTAAAATGATTTTTTTGTAAAGTGACTTTCGCGGGAGATGCACGAATCCACACGAAGGTCTTCAAATCCCGCCTTGCACAGGGTGTAGGGCGGGATAGCTGTTGCTAAGGATTGTGACAGCTATCCCGAGTAGGCACCTGTGAAAGTGTACTAGGCTGTTTGCGACTTGTTGATTTTCGCAGTCACCGGAGGGACCGTGGACTTGACAGACCATTACTATTCAGAACAACCGGGCAGTCTGAGCAGACCCACTCAAATTTCCGTTGTTGCACGGGGGATATCGCTTCAGTTGTGGACGAATGCAGGGGTGTTTTCTAAGCGGGGGTTGGACTTTGGAACCAGGGTATTAATCGAAGCGGTCAACCTGCCTGAATCTGGACTCCTCGTGGACTTGGGTTGTGGGTATGGGGCAGCTGCGGCCATCTTGGGGCGGGTTTATCCGCAAACCCAGTGGGTACTGCTGGATGTTAACCCACGTGCAATTGAATTAGCGGCACGCAATTTATCCACACAAGTTGATCGCACACAGGTGTGGGTTAGTGATGGCTTCAGTGCAGTCCCGGCATTGCAGGCAGACGCTATTCTGTTAAATCCGCCCATTCGCGCAGGCAAAGGGGTGGTCTACCATTTGTTTGACGAGGCGGCTTGGCACTTGGTTCCGGATGGCGTATTGTGGGTAGTCATCCAGAAAAAGCAGGGAGCGGATAGCGCGAAAAAATATTTGGAATCGATTTTTACACGGGTAGACATGGCCGGCCATCAATCTGGGTATCGGGTGTATGCATGTAGGGGTCCTGCGAGTAAATGTTCAAAATGAAGGAACACGGCGTGTTGACATTGCTTTTGTTTTGTGCTAGACTGCCTAAATGCAAAATCAATTGACATGGGCGGAGATGAATGAAATCCAATTCATTCGGAGATAGCGATAAGGCGAATAGGGGTAGTGCCGCAGAATGTGGTTCATGGCGACCTCATTTCTTTTTTGTCTGTTCACCAAACTGTCTGAATTTGGCATGAGGGGTGACGTATTTGCAGGGACATATGGTCAAATACGGTTGGCGTGAGCGACGCTCATATTCAAGAATTCGTGAGGTTCTGGGCCTGCCGAATCTGATTGAGATCCAACAAAAATCTTACGAGTGGTTTTTACACGAAGGGCTTCGCGAAATGTTCACCGACATTTCCCCGATTCAGGATTTTACAGGGAATCTAGTGTTAGAATTTATTGATTACAGCCTCGGCGAGCCTAAGTATGATGTGGATGAATCTAAGGAAAGAGATGTCACGTTTGCTGCGCCGCTACGGGTAAAGGTTAGATTGCTTAACAAGGAGACAGGGGAAGTCAAAGAACAGGAAGTTTTTATGGGGGACTTCCCACTCATGACCGAGACGGGAACGTTCATCATCAATGGAGCCGAACGCGTTATCGTCAGCCAACTTGTAAGATCCCCGAGTGTGTACTTTAATAGTAAAATTGATAAAAACGGCAAGCGGAACTTTGCAGCAACGGTCATTCCTAACCGAGGGGCTTGGTTGGAATTTGAAACGGATGCCAAGGACGTGGTTTATGTTCGGATTGACCGCACCCGCAAGTTGCCCATTACAATACTGCTTCGTGCATTGGGTCTGGGAACAGATGCGGAGATTATTAACTTATTGGGTGAAGACGAGTATCTGCGCAATACCCTGGACAAGGATACCACAGATTCAACGGATAGGGCACTGATTGAAATTTATGAGCGACTCCGACCAGGGGAGCCACCTACGGTGGAAAATGCTCGTTCTTTGCTGACATCCCGATTTTTTGACCCAAAGCGTTACGATTTGGCGAATGTAGGACGCTATAAGGTCAACAAAAAACTGCACATCAAAAATCGCCTGTTAAATCAGCGCTTGGCAGAGACGCTTGTCGACATGGACACAGGTGAAATTGTTGCGGAAGCCGGTCAAACCATTGATCGCCGTTTGCTCGACAAATTGATTCCGGCTTTCGAACAGAATGTGGGCCGTCTTGAAGTGCGAGGGACTCCGGGTCTTGCTGAGAATGACAAGATTCCTATGCAATTGATTAAAATCTTTAGTCCTACCGAAGACGGTAAGGTTCTTCATGTCATCGGAAATGGGTCTGTATCTCGATTAATTAAACACATTTTACCTTCCGATATTTTTTCTGCAGTAAGTTACTTTTTCAATTTGTTGCACGGTGTGGGAACCACGGATGACATTGACCATCTTGGTAATCGGCGACTGCGGTCTGTGGGAGAACTTTTACAGAACCAGTTTCGCATTGGTTTGTCGCGGATGGAGCGGGTTGTGCGTGAACGAATGTCCATTCAGGACGCGAGCGCCATCACTCCTCAAGCGCTCATTAACATTCGCCCTGTGATTGCCTCCATTAAAGAGTTCTTTGGGTCAAGTCAGTTGTCGCAATTTATGGATCAAACGAACCCATTGGCTGAATTGACTCACAAGCGTCGACTGTCTGCTTTAGGGCCGGGGGGATTGACGCGGGACAGAGCGGGCTTCGAAGTACGGGATGTGCACTATTCTCACTATGGTCGAATGTGCCCAATTGAGACACCTGAGGGACCCAATATTGGGTTAATCAATTCTTTGTCTTCTTATGCGCGCATTAACGAATACGGGTTCATTGAGACTCCGTATCGGCGGGTAGATCCGGAAACGGGTGAGGTGACGACCAAGATTGACTACCTCACGGCCGATGAGGAAGAAAACTATATTGTCGCCCAGGCGAATGCAGAATTAACGGAGGATAATCACTTTGCAAATGAAGAAGTGATTGCGCGGTACCGGGGCGACACAATTTCCGTGGCCCGAGAACGAGTGGATTATATGGACGTGTCTCCAAAACAAGTGGTGTCTGTAGCTACGGCTATGATTCCCTTTCTGGAGAATGATGATGCAAACCGAGCGCTGATGGGCTCCAATATGCAGCGTCAGGCCGTACCGCTGTTGGTTCCCCAAGCCCCTTATGTGGGCACGGGTATGGAGTACCAGGCTGCTAGAGATGCGGGTGTGTGTGCGGTCGCGAAGCGACCTGGCATTGTGGAGAAAGTGACGGCCAGAGAAGTTTGGGTACGCACCAAGCACGAGGTGGACGGGCGGATTGTCTTCGGTGATTTGGATAAATACAAGTTGACGAAGTTTTCACGTTCAAATCAAAACACCTGTATTAACCAGCGACCCATTGTACGAGAGGGCCAAGAGATAAAACTGAGAGACATTCTGGCAGACGGACCTGCCACAGAACAGGGAGAACTAGCCCTCGGCCGCAATGTTCTCGTAGCTTTTATGACCTGGGAAGGGTATAACTACGAAGATGCAATATTGCTTTCCGAAAAAATGGTAAAGGAGGATGTGTACACCTCTATTCACATCGAGGAATACGAGTTGGAAGCTCGAGATACCAAGCTTGGTCCTGAAGAAATCACGCGCGATATTCCCAATGTGGGCGAAGAGGCCCTGAAGAATTTGGATGACCGGGGTGTGATTCGAATTGGTGCGGAAATACGCACTGGGGATATCCTGGTTGGCAAGGTGACCCCCAAAGGCGTGACAGAGCTGACTGCAGAAGAACGTCTCCTGCATGCCATTTTTGGTGAAAAAGCGCGGGAAGTGCGTGACACCTCGTTGCGAGTTCCGCATGGGGGCGCTGGAATTGTTGTCGATGTAAAGGTGTTTACACGGGAAAACGGCGATGAATTGCCCGCCGGGGTTAACCAGTTGGTGCGAGTCTATATCGCTCAAAAACGCAAGATTTCCGAGGGCGACAAAATGGCGGGCCGGCACGGGAATAAGGGTGTTGTGGCGAGAATTATGCCAGAAGAAGACATGCCATTTATGGAAGATGGTACACCCGTAGAAATCGTGCTAAATCCATTAGGTGTGCCATCCCGTATGAATATTGGGCAAGTTTTGGAAACTCACCTTGGACTGGCTGCGAAAGCTCTAGGGTTGCATATTGCCACACCGGTGTTTGACGGGGCACGCGCAGAAGACGTCTTTGACACTTTGGAAGAAGCAGGGTATGCGCGGGATGGAAAACACGTGTTATATGATGGTCGTAATGGGGAGCCTTTCGACAACCGTGTTACCGTAGGCTATATCTATATGCTGAAGCTTCACCACCTTGTGGACGACAAAATTCATGCCCGTTCCACGGGCCCCTATTCCTTGGTGACACAACAGCCGCTGGGTGGAAAGGCCCAATTCGGCGGTCAGCGGTTTGGTGAGATGGAGGTGTGGGCCTTGGAAGCTTATGGTGCGGCATACACGTTGCAGGAAATCTTGACTGTCAAATCAGATGATGTGGTGGGCCGTGTTAAGACTTACGAGGCGATTGTGAAGGGGGAGAATGTCCCGGAACCTGGGGTGCCCGAATCCTTTAAGGTGTTGATTAAAGAACTGCAGAGCCTCGGCATGGACGTCAAGATTCTTAATGAAGACCAGCGTGAAATCGTGATTCGGGAACTTGATGATGATGATGACACAGGAGAAAAACTAAACCTGAATTTGGAAGCTGCAGAAATCGGGGACTGACAGGCGACACTACACTGCGGTGCGGGTTGGATGGATAGCAAGCAGCCTTGTTTCCCTGCAATCGACCTGGGATTTTGGTGTGCACGTAGAAAGGAAGGATGTCCTTGTTAGACGTCAACAACTTCGAGTTTATGAAAATCGGGTTGGCGTCCCCTGAGAAAATACGCTCCTGGTCGCACGGCGAGGTCAAAAAACCGGAGACCATTAATTACCGGACCTTACGCCCTGAAAAGGATGGTCTGTTTTGTGAGCGTATTTTTGGACCTCAGCGGGACTGGGAGTGCCATTGCGGCAAGTATAAGCGGGTGCGCTACAAGGGTGTCGTGTGTGATCGCTGTGGGGTAGAAGTCACACGTGCCAAGGTTCGCCGAGAGCGCATGGGGCACATTGAGCTCGCTGCACCTGTATCACATATTTGGTATTTTAAGGGCATTCCTAGTCGCATGGGACTAGTTTTGGACATGTCCCCGAGGGCACTGGAAGAAGTGATTTACTTTGCTTCTTACGTGGTGACTGAACCTGGAGATACACCATTAGAGAAAAAGCAGTTGCTCAGCGAAAAAGAGTACCGTTCTTATCGAGAAAAATATGGCTATGCCTTTGAAGCGGGCATGGGTGCAGAGGCCATCAAGAGGCTGCTCTTGGACATTCCCTTGCAGAAAGAAGTCGAGGTACTTAAAGAAGAACTGCGGACGGCCCAAGGGCAACGCCGCAACCGAGCCATCAAGCGTCTGGAAGTGATGGAGGCTTTCCGTTCCTCAGGGAATGAGCCCAGTTGGATGATACTGGAGGCACTTCCGGTAATTCCGCCAGATTTGCGTCCTATGGTGCAGCTTGACGGGGGCCGTTTTGCGACTTCCGATTTGAATGATTTGTATCGCCGGGTGATTAATCGCAATAATCGTCTCAAGCGGCTGTTGGATTTGGGAGCCCCGGATATCATTGTGCAAAATGAAAAACGCATGTTGCAAGAAGCGGTGGATGCACTGATTGACAATGGTCGCCGTGGGCGTCCTGTGACGGGCCCTGGGAATCGACCCTTAAAGTCTCTTTCACACTTGCTCAAAGGGAAACAGGGACGTTTTCGTCAAAACCTACTAGGCAAACGAGTGGATTATTCGGGTCGGTCCGTTATTGTGGTGGGACCAGAACTGAAAATGTATCAGTGTGGGTTGCCTAAGGAAATGGCTTTAGAACTGTTTAAACCCTTTGTGATGAAAGAACTTGTGTCCCGTGGTCTGGCACACAATATTAAGAGCGCGAAGCGAAAAGTGGAACGCGTGTCGCCTGAAGTGTGGGATGTGGTGGAGGACGTCATTAAAGAGCACCCGGTTTTGTTAAATCGGGCCCCCACATTGCACCGCCTGGGGATCCAGGCCTTTGAACCGATACTGGTGGAAGGTCGAGCAATTAAGCTACATCCTATGGTGTGTACGGCTTATAACGCAGACTTCGATGGGGACCAAATGGCGGTTCACGTTCCTTTGTCAGCGGAGGCACAGGCCGAGGCGCGACTGTTGATGTTAGCGGCACACAACATCTTGAACCCGAAAGATGGAAAACCGGTAGTCACGCCGACCCAAGATATGGTGCTGGGGCCCTATTATTTAACCATGGAGATTGCAGGCGCGCGGGGCGAGGGTCGAATTTGTGCAGATCCGGAAGAAGTTGAAGCCTTGTATCAACAGGGCGACTTGACCCTGCACACGCGCATTGCATTGCCCACACGCAGTTTACAAAAGAACAGTTTTTCACCCGAACAAAAACGTGGAATGTTGATAACCACACCGGGGAAATTGCTGTTTAATGAAATATTTCCAGACGACTTTCCCTATTTACACTCTGGTGCGCGATCCAACTTGTTCGCAAGTCCGGATGAAACCTTTATCTTGGAACGTGGCGTCAATGTGGTGGAACGTATTTATAATCGAGAGATTCCTCGGGCCATCATTAAGAAGGACTTGGGGAATATTCTCGGCGAATGTTTTCGTCGCTATGGGACGACAAAAACCGCGGAAATTCTGGACAGAGTGAAAAAGGTTGGCTTTCACTACTCTTGCCAAGCGGGGATTACCATCTCGGTGGCTGACATTATTGTGCCCGAGGAAAAGACGCAAATTATTGCAGAGGCCGACCAAAAGAACCACAAGCTTGTGCAGCAGTACCGCCGGGGATTAATTACGGAAGAAGAAAAATACGTGTCTTTCAGCCAAATCTGGAGCGAGGCCAAGGAAAACTTATCCGACACGCTGATGCGAAGTATGGATGAAATGAACCCTATTTACTTGATGGCGACTTCTGGTGCACGGGGCAGTCAATCACAGATTACGCAGTTGGCTGGCATGCGCGGATTGATGGCCAATCCGTCTGGGCAGATTATTCAGTTGCCCATTAAATCCAATTTCCGTGAAGGATTGACAGTGCTGGAGTATTTTATTTCCACACACGGTGCTCGCAAAGGTCTTGCAGATACGGCGTTACGAACGGCTGATTCTGGTTACCTGACGCGGCGATTGGTGGATGTGGCGCAGGACACCATTGTTCGGCAAGAAGACTGTGGGACAGATAAAGGGTTATGGGTTGCGGAGATTCGCGATGGTCGAGAAGTGATTGAAGACCTGTATGACCGTCTGGAAGGGCGGATTGCCTTTCAGGACGTGTATAATCCTGAAAATGGCGTGTTGATTGTCGGCAAAAATCATTTGATTGACTCTGTGGCGGCCACGAGTATTATCGACGCGGGGATTAAGCGGGTCTATATTCGCTCTGTGCTTACGTGTCGGACCCACCATGGGGTGTGTGTTCAGTGCTATGGACGGAATCTGGCGACCGGGAAACAGGTTGAGATTGGCGAGGCAGTGGGGATTATTGCGGCACAGTCGATTGGGGAACCGGGTACACAGTTGACCATGCGAACCTTCCACACGGGCGGTGTCGCTGGGGATGATATCACCCAGGGGTTACCCCGTGTGCAGGAATTATTCGAGGCTCGGAACCCGAAAGGTCAGGCAGTGATTACCGAACTAGACGGGGTTGTTGGTGAAATTCGCGAAGCCAAGGACAAACGAGAAGTTGAAGTGGCTGGGGAAAGCGAAACGAAAATGTATGCTATTCCCTATGGATCTCGCATTCGCGTTGCCGCGGGACAAAAAGTGGTTGCTGGGGACGAACTAACCGAGGGTTCCGTAGATCCGAAAGAAATGTTGCGGGTCAAAGGATTGCAGGGGGTACAAAATTATCTGCTGCGTGAAGTGCAAAGGGTGTATCGACTGCAGGGCGTGGATATCAACGATAAACACGTGGAGGTCATGGTTCGGCAGATGCTTCGCAAAGTCCGCATCTTGGATGCTGGGGACACAGAATTGCTGCCAGGCACCTATGCTGATTTGTTTGACTACGAGGAGGCCAACCGCAAGGTGCTCCTAGCGGGACAAGAACCTGCAGTTGCGCGGCCCGCACTTTTGGGTATCACGAAGGCTTCCCTTGAGACAGACTCGTTTCTCTCTGCCGCATCTTTTCAAGAGACGACGCGCGTCTTAACGGAAGCAGCCATTAAGGGCAAGATTGATCCATTGTTGGGACTCAAGGAGAATGTCATTATTGGCAAACTCATTCCGGCTGGCACAGGCATGATGCGTTACCGGAATATTGAGTTGGAAGGCCATGATATACAGGAAATTACAGATGTCTTAGACAATCAGGAAACGAAGGCGCCCGTACCTGTTCACAAGTGAGTTCACTTAGAGTAGATTCCATGGGGTGTGCAGAAAATGCACTTCCCATGGAATGTTGGATATTCCCAAGGAGATGCTTAATCCTAAGTTGACAGCGTGCAAACTGGAATGATAGAATCGGTGAGTGTGCCTTGCGCTTAAGGGCGCCTTTACCTGGGGAGGGTGTGCCATGACCCTGGATCGCATCCGCCTGGCGAAAAAACGAACCATCGGCACCAATCAGACAACCAAGGCACTGTTACAGTCCATAGCCAAGGAGATCTATGTTGCAAAAGATGCAGATCAGCATGTGATTGCACCGGTGATATCTCTCGCGCAAGAGAAGGGGATTTCTGTATTGTGGGTGGAAAGTATGAAATCCCTCGGAAAAGCGTGTGGGATTGAGGTGGGTGCTGCAACGGCTGCGGTGGTTGAAGACTGACGGAACCGAATGGCTATGCTGGCCTTGGCGTGTTATTCCTATGCCGAAGTGCGAGCTTTTTCTGTACAAAAATGAATCACCAGGCTCTGTGGACTTGAATGTGGAAGGATCGCGTGGGGATTTATCGCGACACTCGGTAAGATAATATCTGGAAGGAGGTGCGATGATGCCAACGATTAATCAGCTTGTCCGCATGGGCCGTAAGCCGCTGGGTAAAAAGTCAACGGCACCAGCGCTACAAAAAGGGTACAACAGCTTTCAGAAAGAGGAAACGGCATTGCCGTCCCCACAGAAACGGGGCGTATGTACTCGTGTGGGTACCATGACGCCGAAAAAACCAAATTCAGCATTGCGCAAGTACGCCCGTGTTCGTTTGACCAACGGGATTGAGGTTACGGCCTATATTCCTGGGATTGGCCATAACCTCCAAGAACACTCAGTAGTGCTTGTGCGCGGTGGGCGCGTCAAAGATTTACCTGGTGTCCGTTATCACATTATTCGTGGCGCCTTGGATTCTGCGGGTGTGAAGGACAGGCAACAGGGACGTTCTAAATATGGAGCAAAGCGACCGAAGAAAAAGGCTTAAGCTCGGGAAGCAAATTGGACAAACAGGAGGTGTGACTCGTGCCGCGAAAGGGACCGGTTCCGCAACGAGAAGTGACTCCAGACCCCGTGTATGGGAATCAGCTGGTGAGTCGCTTAATTAATAAGGTGATGCTGGATGGTAAAAAAGGGATTGCTCAGAGGATTGTCTACTCTGCCTTCGAATTGGTGCAACAGCGGGGTGGGCGCAGCCCAATGGAAGTGTATGACGATGCATTACGCAATGTGATGCCCGTGTTGGAAGTGAAGGCCCGTCGTGTCGGTGGGTCTAATTACCAGGTGCCAATTGAGGTCCGTGCGGACAGGCGTGTGACCCTGGGATTGCGATGGCTGGTAAATTACTCCCGGTTGCGTAGCGAAAAGACGATGGTCGAGAAATTGGCCGGAGAGCTATTAGACGCTGCTAACAACACCGGCGGGGCTGTGAAGAAAAAAGAAGACACACACCGGATGGCGGAGGCCAATAAGGCGTTTGCTCACTATCGCTGGTAGTGTGGGCCGGTGCACGGCTCTCTGGGTCAGACCCTGTACTGTCGCAGCATCGGCATCAAGTTTAGAAAGGAGGGTGTTTCTTGCCGCGCCAGTTCTCACTAGAAAATACTCGTAATATCGGAATCATTGCGCACATTGACGCCGGAAAAACAACCACTACAGAGCGGGTACTGTTTTACACCGGAAGGGTACACAAAATTGGTGAGGTCCATGAGGGCGCCGCCACAATGGACTGGATGGCGCAGGAGCAGGAGCGTGGCATCACCATTACTTCTGCAGCCACGACGGCACAGTGGAGGGGCTATCGAATTAATATCATTGATACCCCAGGCCACGTAGATTTTACTGTCGAAGTGGAACGTTCATTGCGTGTGTTAGACGGCGCAGTTGGAGTATTTGACGCAAAGCAAGGTGTCGAGCCGCAGTCAGAAACGGTTTGGCGGCAAGCGGATAAATACAACGTGCCAAGGATTGCCTACGTGAATAAGATGGACATCGTTGGTGCGGACTTTTTAGCCTCTGTAGGACAAATGCGGAGTCGCTTAGGTGCCAATGCAATCCCCATTCAACTCCCAATTGGGGCTGAGGACACATTTAAAGGCATGGTCGACTTAGTCACGATGACAGCCCATATTTATACAGATGATCTTGGCACGCGTGCGGAAGATATGGCCATACCGGAAGACCTCGTGGCCCTAGCCGAAGAGCATCACAATAAATTAATTGAGGCTGCCGCTGAAGTGGACGAAGACCTCATGATGAAGTATTTGGATGGGGAGCCCATCTCAGAGCAGGATTTGAAACGAGCCATTCGGAAGGGAACCGTCTTGAATGAGCTTTTCCCGGTGTTGTGTGGTTCCTCCTATCGCAATAAGGGTGTTCAGCCAATGCTGGATGCGGTTGTAGATTATTTACCGTCCCCGTTGGATATTCCTGCGATTAAGGGGGTTTCCCTCGAGGGGGATGATATGCCGCGGCATGCCTCTGATGAAGAACCCTTTGCAGCGTTGGCTTTTAAAATTATGGCCGATCCTTTCGTCGGTAAATTATCATTTTTTCGCGTCTATTCCGGTACATTGACCGCTGGATCCTATGTTTTAAACTCTAACAAAGGGAAACGTGAACGTATTGGGCGGGTGATGTTCATGCACGCGAACCACCGGGAAGAGGTGGATGTCGTGTATGCGGGGGACATTGCTGCGGCCGTGGGACTTAAGGACACCACTACTGGAGATACACTGTGTGACGAAAAGGATGCTGTGGTTCTGGAGTCAATGGAGTTCCCAGATCCAGTGATTTCTGTATCTGTCGAACCAAAGACGAAAGTAGACCAAGATAAATTGGGTATCGCGTTATCCAAATTGACAGAGGAAGACCCAACCTTTAAGACATTCACAGATCAGGAGACAGGACAGACCATTATTTCTGGGATGGGGGAATTGCACCTAGAAATTATTGTGGATCGCTTGCGCCGTGAATTTAAGGTTGAGTGTAACACAGGTAAACCCCAGGTGGCTTATAAAGAGACAATTACAAAGCGAGTGGATCAAGAAGGGCGATTCATTCGTCAGTCTGGTGGCCGTGGTCAGTACGGACATGTCAAAATCATCCTGGAACCCTTGGAAAGAGGGGCTGGGTATGTTTTTGAAAATAAAGTGGTTGGCGGTTCAATACCAAGGGAGTACATTCCGGCAGTTGATGAGGGAATTCGCGAAGCCCTACAGACGGGAATCCTGGCTGGCTATCCGATGCTTGATGTAAAAGCCATGCTGTACGATGGCTCTTACCACGAAGTAGATTCATCGGAAATGGCGTTTAAGATTGCCGGATCCATGGCGCTTAAACAGGGTGCCGCAAAGGCGAGTCCGGTGTTGTTGGAGCCCATCATGAAAGTGGAAATTGTGGTTCCTGAAGAGTACATGGGGGACATCATGGGGGATGTGAATTCTCGCCGTGGCCGGATTGAGGGAATGGAAACGCGTGCTAACGCCCAAATCATTCGGGCCTTTGTACCGCTGTCCGAGATGTTTGGATATTCCACCAATGTACGGTCCAGAACCCAAGGGCGAGGAACATTTTCTATGGAATTTCACGATTATGAAGAGGTGCCAAAGAGTATCGCACTCGAAATTGTAGCCAAAAACAAGGGCCAATAAGAAAAGGAGTGAATTCACATGGCAAAAGCCAAATTTGATCGTTCCAAACCCCATATTAATGTGGGAACGATTGGTCACGTAGACCACGGTAAAACCACCTTGACTGCGGCCATTACCGCAGTATTGGCAAAACGCGGAATGGCTCAAGTGCAAAAGTATGAAGACATTGACCGGGCACCTGAGGAACGGGAACGGGGCATTACGATTAACACCGCACATGTGGAGTATGAGACAGCAAACCGTCACTATGCACATGTGGATTGCCCAGGGCATGCTGATTATGTGAAGAACATGATTACAGGTGCGGCACAGATGGATGGTGCAATTCTTGTGGTGTCTGCTGCAGATGGCCCGATGCCACAAACGCGCGAGCACATTTTGCTGGCGCGGCAAGTTGGGGTTCCGTACTTGGTAGTGTTTCTGAATAAGTGTGATACGGTGGACGACGAGGAATTGTTAGAACTGGTAGAGATGGAAGTTCGCGAGTTGCTTACTGAATATGAGTATCCTGGTGATGATGTACCCGTCATTCGCGGATCTGCTTTGAAGGCCCTCGAAGGGGACGCGGACTATGTTGAAAAAATTGATGAGTTACTGAACGCCATTGACACTTATATCCCGATGCCTGTGCGGGATACGGATAAACCCTTTTTGATGCCTGTTGAGGATGTCTTCACCATTACGGGGCGTGGCACTGTGGCGACAGGTCGTGTGGAACGCGGTGTGCTGAAGGTCAGTGATGAAGTCGAGATTGTTGGTTTGCATGAGCAAAACAAACGCAGTGTAGCAACCGGTATTGAGATGTTTAGGAAACTGTTGGACCAAGCCCAAGCTGGGGATAATGTAGGCGTGTTATTGCGGGGCGTGGAACGCAAAGATGTAGAACGGGGTCAGGTGGTTGTCAAGCCTGGATCGATACATCCGCATACGCTGTTTAAGGCGGAAGTCTATGTGTTGACAAAAGAAGAAGGCGGCCGTCACACACCTTTCTTTAACGGCTATCGCCCACAGTTCTATTTTCGTACCACTGATGTGACGGGCGTTGTCAAATTACCGGAGGGAACCGAAATGGTCATGCCGGGGGACAACATTGGAATAGAAGTAGAGTTAATTGCTCCGATTGCGCTAGAAGATGGGACTCGCTTTGCCATCCGTGAAGGTGGACGTACGGTTGGTGCAGGTGTTGTGAGTAGCATTTCAAAGTAAAGGAACATGGGATAGGGACCTACAATATTGGGGCGGGAAAACGGCGAGGCACCTCTCGCCGTTCTCTGCTTGTAAGGGGATGGAATTCCTTACAGACACATTCCCCGCACAAAGCGTCAAAATTTATGTTTTGCTCTTTTTTTCTTGTGTTTATTGTCACAACCTTGTATACTAAGACACGTTGGTCTCTGACAGCGGTGAGGCGGAAGGTTGCTCAAGTGCCCATGGCCATATGGGGCACCAATGAGGGAATTTCTGCGGAGCATGTCCAATCCAGTGGGCGACGAAGGAGGGAAAACATATGGCGAAACAAAAGATCCGCATTCGATTAAAGGCATTTGACCATCAAATCCTTGATCAGTCCGCGCAACGAATTGTGGAAACTGCGAAGCGTTCAGGTGCACATGTGGCAGGACCTATTCCCCTACCAACTGAGAAATCTATTTACACCGTTTTGCGCGCCCCTCACAAGTACAAGGATTCCAGGGAACAGTTTGAGATGCGCACACACAAACGGATGATTGACATTGAAAATCCGACGCCACAGACTGTAGACTCATTGATGCGTCTAGATTTACCGTCTGGAGTCGATATCGAGATTAAACTGTGAAAAATATCACAGCAGTTTTGTGGTTTCGCAATTTAAATTGTCGCAGTGGCCTGACAAGGAGGTGCACGCTATGAAAGGCATCCTCGGACGCAAAGTGGGCATGACCCAGGTCTTTAACGAGGACGGCACGGTTGTACCGGTCACGGTCATTGAAGCCGGACCGTGTGTTGTGTTACAAAAGAAGGAATTAAGTACAGACGGGTATGAAGCCATTCAAATTGGCTTTGGCGATAAAAAACCTAGCCGCACAACGAAAGCGGAGCAGGGGCATGCTGGCAAGGCACAGACCGCAGCAAAACGTTACGTGCGAGAGTTTCGCGGCGTTGAATTACCCATCTATGAGGTGGGTCAGCAGTTGAAAGCAGACGTATTTCTGGAAGGCGATTTGGTAGACGTCATTGGTGTGTCCAAGGGCAAGGGCTATGCAGGGCCGATTAAGCGCCATCATCAACACACAGGCCCGATGGCACACGGTTCAAAGTACCACCGTGGCACGGGTTCTTTAGGTTCAATTGATGGCAATCGCGTATTCAAGGGGCAAACTATGGCGGGTCGCCTAGGCGGGCAGCGGGCAACGGTGCAAAATTTACAAATTGTCCGCGTCGACGCAGATAGAAACCTACTGCTGGTCAAAGGTGCAGTCCCGGGCCCTAGAAACTCCTTTGTCACCGTTCGCTCGGCCATCAAGGGCCAACAGGGGCGGTAATTCATTTAGAAGGGAGGCAGGGAGATGCCGAAAGTCCCAGTAATCAATGTAAATGGAGATCAAGTTGGCGAAATGGAATTGAGTGAGCGGTGTTTTGCCGCCGTCTTGCGGCCGGACTTGATGCATCAGGTTGTGCGTATGCAGCTGGCTGGCGCTCGTTTAGGGACACATAAAACTAAACGGCGTTCAGAGGTGCGTGGTGGTGGACGTAAGCCATGGCGGCAAAAGGGAACTGGGCGGGCCCGTCAGGGAAGCATTCGCTCCCCTCAGTGGAAGGGCGGAGGCGTGGTGTTTGGGCCACAACCTAGAGATTATAAATTTACAGTACCTAAGAAAGTTCGCCGTTTGGCTTTGTTCAGTGCGCTGTCCAGCAAGCTTGATGAAGGTAAACTTGTGGTTTTAGATCAATTACAATTAAATGAAGTTAAAACGAAACACATGGCAGCGTTGCTTCAAAAGTTAAACTTAGAGCAGGCCCTGATTGTGGATGCGACACGGGAATCAAATGTGTTATTGTCAAGCAGAAACCTTCCGGGCGTGAAATATGTCGCCGCTAATGGTATTAATGTCTACGACCTGCTGCGACATGATCACTTGGTACTGACCCAGGCGGCGGTGGCAAGGGTAGAAGAGGTGTTTGTCTAATGGATCCCCGGGATTTGATTAAGCGCCCTGTGATTACAGAACGCGCTACAGATCTAATGGAACAGAGAAAGTACGTGTTTGAAGTGGATCGACGGGCCAATAAAGTGGAAATTCGACAGGCCGTAGAACATATTTTTGGGGTCAAGGTGGCCCAAGTAAACACCATCCATGTGCCGCCAAAACCGAAACGGGTGGGCCGTTTTCATGGCTATACACCAGCGATGAAAAAGGCGATTGTGAAATTGACGCCGGAGTCCAAGCTTATTGACATGTTTGGCGAGTAAACGGGTGCGACACCGCGCCCTTGAGAATTAGAAAGGAGGTCGCCCCGGTGGCAATCAAAAAGTATCGTCCTACGTCTCCTGGCCGGAGGTTTATGTCCGTTTCGGCTTTTGAGGAGATAACGACAGATCAACCGGAAAAGACCCTGCTTGCGCCGCTACCGAAGCGGGCTGGTCGCAATCACCAAGGTAAGATTACTGTGCGACACCAAGGTGGCGGGCACAAACGCCAATATCGAATCATTGATTTTAAACGTAATAAGGATGGGATTCCGGCCAAGGTGGCCACGATTGAATATGATCCAAATCGTTCCGCGCGAATTGCACTGCTTTTTTATGCGGACGGCGAGAAACGTTACATCGTGGCACCGATGGGCTTGAAAGTCGGGGATAGCGTAATGTCTGGTGCGGATGCAGACATTCGTGTGGGCAACACGTTACCAATGGCCAACATTCCTGTCGGCTCTGTGGTTCATAACGTAGAGTTGAAACCTGGTAAGGGGGCCCAATTGGCAAGGTCTGCTGGAGCGTCTGTTCAGTTGATGGCCAAAGAAGGCGACTATGCGACACTGCGGCTTGGGTCTGGTGAAATGCGGCTGGTGCGGATTGAGTGCCGAGCAACCATGGGACAAGTCGGCAACTTGGACCATGAAAATATCAATGTGGGTAAAGCGGGTAGATCGCGGTGGCTGGGCATTCGTCCGGCGGTACGTGGTGTCGCTATGAATCCTGTGGATCACCCCCATGGGGGCGGCGAAGGCAAAGCGCCTGTGGGTCACAAATCGCCAATGTCCCCTTGGGGCAAACCGACCCTCGGCAAAAAGACTCGTAAGAAGAATCACCCGACAGACAAATATATTGTTCGCCGTCGTACGAAATAATGCCGATACAACCGGGTCACAGGTTTGTGCACTGGCTCGGTAGCGACTTTTGTCATTAGGAAAGGAGGACCTCCTATGGGACGTTCGCTGAAGAAGGGGCCGTTTTGCGATGACTACCTCATGAAAAAGGTGGAGACCATGACAGCCAGCGGTGAGAAGCGTGTCATTAGAACCTGGTCTCGCCGATCTACAATTTTTCCGCAGTTTGTCGGTCACACCTTTGGTGTTCATGATGGTCGCAAACATGTGCCGGTTTACGTGAGTGAGGATATGGTAGGCCATAAGCTCGGAGAGTTTGCTCCAACGCGAACCTTTAAGGGACACGCCGGGGATGAGAAATCGTCGCGCACTCGGTAAGAATGTAGTGGCCATAACTGAATGAATTGAACTAAGGTCGAAAGGAGGTCGTCCCGTGGAAGCAACTCAGACGCGTGCGCGAGTGAAGTACATCCGCATTGCTCCTCGTAAGGTCCGCTTGGTGGTGGATTTGATTCGGGGCAAGAGTGTGAACGAGGCCCTTGGCATTCTCCGTTTTACCCCCCGGGGGGCGTCCCCGGTGGTGGCGAAGGTGCTGAAATCGGCCGTCGCCAACGCGGAGAACAACCATAACATGGACGTCAGTAAACTGTTTGTGAAAGAAACCTTTGTGGACCCAGGCCCAACGCTTAAGAGGTTTCATCCGCGTGCACAGGGTAGGGCATACAGCATTATGAAGCGTACCAGTCACATCACTGTGGTGGTCGCAGAGCGGTAAGGAGGGATTGCGGGGAATGGGTCAAAAAATACATCCAGTTGGGTTGCGTATTGGCATCATTCGGGATTGGGAGTCGCGCTGGTATGCCAATCCTAAGGATTATCAGAACTTGTTGCACGAAGACCTGAAAATGCGGGAGTTTATCTTGAACCGACTCAAGGACGCAGCCGTTGCGGAAGTCGATATTGAACGTGCGGCAAACCGCATCAATGTCATTATTCACACTGCCAAGCCGGGAATGGTGATTGGCAAAGGCGGAAGCGAAGTTGATTCATTGAGGAATCAACTCAATACGTTGACTGGCAAGCGCGTGCACATCGCAATCTCAGAAATAAAGGCGCCAGACTTGAATGCTCGCTTAGTGGCGCAGAATATTGCTACACAGTTGGAACGGCGAGTTTCGTTTCGAAGGGCCATGAAACAATCTATGCAACGTACGATGCGTTCAGGCGCCAAGGGCATGCGTGTACAGGTGGCTGGCCGTTTAGGGGGGGCGGAAATTGCCCGTCGTGAGGGCTACTCCGAAGGGACGGTACCTTTGCATACCCTGCGTGCGGATATTGATTACGCCTTGGCTGAAGCGCATACCACCTATGGCCGTATTGGTGTGAAGGTGTGGATTTACCGTGGTGAAATTCTGCCGCAGCGGGTTCGCAAGGGTGTTGAAGAAGGAGGCAAGTAAACATGCTTATGCCGAAACGCGTGAAGCACCGCAAGGAGCACCGCGGCCGCATGAAAGGGATGTCCAAGGGCGGCAACGAGATTACTTTTGGAGATTACGCGCTACAGGCGTTAGAAGCGGCGTGGGTAACTAATCGCCAGATTGAAGCAGCCCGTATCGCCATGACTCGTTACATGCGCCGTGGTGGGACGGTGTGGATTAAAATTTTCCCAAGCAAACCAGTCACCCAGAAGCCAGCTGAAACGCGCATGGGTAGTGGCAAGGGTTCCCCGGAGCAATGGGTAGCCGTGGTGAAACCGGGTCGAGTCCTTTTCGAAATAGCTGGTGTGACAGAAGAAGTGGCTCGGGAGGCGTTGCGTCTGGCGTCCCACAAGTTGCCGATTAAGACGAAGTTTGTGACACGGGATGAAGCGGGTGGTGAGGCCGATGAAAGCTAATGAAATTCGCGTGTTGTCTAACGAACAAATTGAGAGCCGTATTGACCAATTGAAAGACGAATTGTTCAATTTGCGTTTTCAGCTTGCCGCCGGTCAACTGGAAAATCCGATGCGTATCCGCCAGGTACGGAAGGACATTGCGCGAGCCAAGACCATCCTGATGCAGCGTGAGCTGGGAATTCAGTGAACCAAGGAGGGATGAAGATGGAGCGCAATTATCGCAAGGCACGTTTGGGCAGGGTTGTTAGCGACAAGATGGATAAGACAATTGTGGTTGCGGTTGAAGCGAGCGTGAAACATGCGCTATATGGTAAGACCATGCGTAAGACGGTCAAGTTTAAGGCCCATGACGAGGAAAACCTGGCACGTGTGGGGGACATGGTTCGTATTATGGAGACTCGCCCTTTGAGCAAAGACAAACGTTGGCGTTTGCTGGAAGTCATTGAGCGTGCTGATATCATTTGAAGAGACTCCAGCCACTTGCTTGGCAGGGTTGCAAGCGGCTGATGGAAGGAGGCCATGGCAGTGATTCAACCTCAAACGAGGCTGGCAGTGGCTGACAACACAGGGGCCAAAGTGATTATGTGTTTTCGCGTGTTGGGTGGCTCAAATCGGAAAGTCGCGAACATTGGCGACGTAATTGTTGCTTCCGTAAAGAGTGCAACACCAGGCGGCGTTGTCAAAAAAGGTGAAGTGGTCAAGGCTGTGGTTGTGCGAACCAAGCGGGGTATGCAGCGTAAGGATGGTTCTTACATTCGATTTGATGAAAATGCAGCGGTGATTATTCGCGATGATAAGAGCCCACGGGGTACTCGTATTTTTGGACCTGTGGCACGAGAACTCCGTGATAGGGACTACATGAAAATTATCTCCCTGGCTCCGGAAGTGATTTGAGCATTGCTGAGAAAACAGCTGAGGAGGTGACGCAGTTGCCAAAGCTGCAGGTAAAGAAAGGCGACAAGGTAGTTGTGATTGCCGGCAAAGATAAGGGCAAGAGCGGCCGTGTGCTGGTGGTATTTCCTAAAACGCAGCGGTTGATTGTGGAAGGCGTACAATTGATGAAGCGCCACACGAAGCCGAATGCGGCACATCCCGAGGGCGGGATTATTGAGAAGGAAGCGTCTATTCACGTTTCAAACGTGCAATTGACAGACCCGAAAACGGGTGCACCGACACGGGTGGGATATAAGTTTCTCGAGGATGGAACCAAGGTGCGTTTTGCAAAAAAGTCTGGCGAAGTCATTGAGCAGTAGCCAGGTGAAGGGAGGAACCACGGTGGCTCGCCTGAAAGACAAATACAATCAACAGGTTGTTGGCGAACTGACGAAGCAGTTCAACTTCACAACCGTCATGCAGGTTCCACGCATTGAGAAGGTTGTTTTGAACATGGGCCTCGGGGAGGCAGTACAAAATCCCAAAGCCATCGACGCTGCTGTGCAAGATGTCCTGTTAGTCACAGGTCAACGGCCGGTGGTGACTCGGGCCAAGAAATCCATTGCACAGTTTCGCGTGCGTCAAGGGATGCCCATTGGGGTGAAGGTGACATTGCGCGGCGAGCGGATGTATCACTTTCTCGATAAGTTGATGAATGTGGCTTTGCCAAGAGTACGTGACTTTCGTGGTGTTTCACCAAGGGCTTTTGACGGTCGCGGGAATTATACCCTTGGACTGCGTGAACAATTAATTTTTCCTGAGATCAACTATGATCAAGTGGACAAAGTCCGTGGATTAGAAGTTGTGGTGGTAACGACCGCCAATACGGACGAAGAAGCAAGGGCACTGTTGACCTTAATGGGGATGCCCTTCCGCCATTCGTAACAGCGATATCTCGGAGAAAGGAGCGTTACCGTGGCGAAAAAATCATTGGTCATTCGTGCGCAACGGGAACCGAAGTTCTCTACGCGGGGCTATACCCGCTGTCGGATTTGTGGGCGCCCACATTCGGTATACCGTGACTTTGGTATCTGCCGCATCTGTTTTCGCAACTTGGCTCATCAAGGTCAGTTGCCTGGTGTGACAAAGGCGAGCTGGTAAAGGCCGCTTGTTTGAAAGGAGGGAATTTGCGGATGGTCATGACGGACCCTATCGCAGACATGTTAACGCGGATTCGCAACGCCAACATGGTTGGCCACGAGCGGGTTGAAATTCCGGGTTCCAATATGAAGCGGGCAATCGCCGAAATCTTGAAACGGGAAGGTTTTGTGCGGGATGCCGAATTTATTACGGATGATAAGCAGGGTATGATTCGCCTATTTTTGAAATATGGAAAAAACAAAGAAAAAGTTATTACAGGGCTAAAACGAATCAGTAAGCCTGGCCTCCGGGTGTACGTGGACCATGGGGGAATTCCACGAGTCTTGGGTGGGTTAGGAATTGCAGTCATATCCACCTCTCAAGGCATCATGACGGATAAAGAAGCACGCAAATCCAACGTGGGTGGAGAAGTCGTTTGCTACGTTTGGTAACGTATTTTTCACTTGAACGGGGGTGTGGTTGTGTCACGCATTGGTAGAAAACCGATTCCGGTTCCAGTTGGGGTGGAGGTTGCCAAACAGGGACAGGTGGTGACGGTCACGGGTCCGAAAGGGACGTTGACCCGTTCACTCCATCAGGACATGAAGGTAACTGTTGGCGAAACTGAGATTCTGGTAGAACGGCCGAGTGATGAAAAACTGCACCGCAGCCTGCACGGTACTACCCGCAGTGTGGTAGCCAACATGGTTGAAGGTGTCACAAATGGATTCACAAAAAACTTGGAGTTGGTTGGTGTAGGTTATCGCGCCGCAAAGTCCGGGGATAAAGTGACACTGTCGTTGGGCTTTTCTCATCCCGTTGTATTAGACCCGGAAGACGGCATTGAGGTGGAAGTCCCTGCAGTCAATCGAATAGTGATTCGTGGAATTGATAAGGAAAAAGTGGGAGCATACGCCGCACGCGTCCGCTCAATCCGCAAGCCAGAACCCTATAAGGGGAAAGGCATTCGTTACGAAAACGAAGTAGTGCGCCGGAAGGTTGGTAAGACCGGCAAGAAGTAAGGGAATGGCGCAGACGAAGGAGTGAAGCAAGGATGATCACGAAGGCCAATCGCAACACGGCCAGACAGCGTCGCCACTTGCGGGTGCGCAAACGGGTCAACGGATCCACTGAGCGGCCGCGACTGAACGTGTTTCGCTCAAATCAGCACATCTATGCACAGGTGGTGGATGACATCACTGGACAGACGCTGGTCAGTGCATCCACGCTGGAGAAGGCATTCCGGGTTGAGATTCCGAACGGTGGCAATATGGAAGCGGCCCGACAGGTGGGTTCTTTAGTGGCCAAACGTGCTCTGGAAAAAGGGCTAACGCAGGTGGTTTTTGACCGTGGGGGTTACCTATATCACGGGCGAGTTCAGGCTCTGGCAGAGGCCGCGAGGGAAGCGGGCCTTGAGTTCTAAACCAAGGGAGGTTTTTGGGTGGGACGAATTGATCCAAATCGATTGGAACTGGCGGAGAAGGTCGTCTCGGTGAACCGGGTTGCGAAAGTAGTCAAGGGTGGCCGGCGCTTCTCTTTTTCCGCCCTCGTCGTGGTAGGAGATGGCAACGGTCACGTTGGTGCAGGCTTGGGTAAGGCTCAAGAAGTTCCAGATGCGATTCGCAAAGGTGTGGAAGATGCGAAGAAGAATCTGGTGGCCATTCCAATGCGTGGGACAACAATTCCGCATGAGGTAATTGGGCATTTTGGGGCAGGCCGGGTACTCCTGAAACCTGCACCCGAAGGGACTGGCGTGATTGCGGGTGGGCCGGTGAGAGCCGTGTTAGAGTCTGCGGGGGTAAAAGATATTGCGACGAAGTCTTTGGGTACGAACAATCCCATCAACATGGTGGCGGCAACCCTTGAGGCGTTGGGTCAATTGAAGCGTCCGGAGGAAGTTGCCCGGTTGCGAGGCAAGAGTTTGAAAGAAATTTACGGCTAGGAGGGCTACCGGTGACCAAGCAAGTGGCCATTACACTGACACGCAGTCTTATTGGGCGTCCGGAAGGCCAGCGACGCACGGTAGCGGCCTTAGGGCTGCACAAGATAAACCAAACGGTAACTTTTAAGGATTCGCCATCTGTGCGAGGCATGATTCGACAGATTGAACATTTGGTGGTTGTGAAGGACGTGCAAGCGGACCAAGCCTAACAGATAAGGAGGTGGCAGGTGTGCAGCTGCATGAATTACGAGCCCCAGTAGGGTCTCGCAAGGCCCGCAAACGAGTGGGTCGAGGGACGAGTTCTGGTACCGGAAAAACTTCAACGCGTGGGACTAAGGGTCAATGGTCCAGATCTGGTGGAGGCGTGCGGCTTGGGTTTGAGGGCGGTCAAACGCCATTAAATCGAAGACTGCCGAAACGAGGATTTACAAACGCCCGCTTTAAAAAGAACTATGCAATCGTCAACCTGAAACAACTAAACGATTTTGCTGAGGGAATGGTAATCACACCAGATGTGTTACTGGAGCATCGAATGATTCGTGAACCGTTGGATGGTTTGAAAGTTTTGGCTGTGGGCGAGCTGACCGTAAAATTAACTGTGCAGGCACATGCCTTTTCAGCCCAAGCTAAGCAACAAATTGAGGCTGTTGGTGGCACGGCCGAGGTGATTTAAGTGCTCCAGACGATTGCTAGTCTTTGGCGCTTAAAACACTTGCGGAAGCGAATTATATTTACCTTGTTTGTGATTGCAATTTATCGTATCGGGAGTTACTTACCGGTGCCAGGAATGAACCAGGCGACCTTTCAGCAAAACGCGCATAATGGGGCATTGTTTGATTTAATGAACATGTTTTCAGGTGGAGCGTTTTACAGGTTTTCGATTTTTGCTATGGGAGTAACCCCCTACATCACGGCGAGCATCATTATGCAACTGCTGCAATCAGGGGTAGTGGGCCGGTTTGAGGAGTGGCAAAAAGAGGGGGAAGCGGGTCGGCAAAAGCTGACCAATTTTACACGGTATATGACGCTGGGATTGGCTCTGATTCAGTCGGCCAGTTTAACCTACGCGTTCCATCGTGAGGGTTTGCTCTTGGCGAATGACTGGTGGTCCTACGCGGTCATTGTAATTGGTTTAACGGCAGGCGGCACCCTGCTAATGTGGTTTGGTGAGATGATTACGGAAAAGGGTGTCGGCAACGGGATTTCCATTATCATCTTTGTCAGTATCATTTCCCAGATGGGACAGATTGGCCAGGAGATCTATCAAAACTGGTTTTACGCACATCCGGACCAGCTGTTTCTCAATGTCATCAAGGTGGGCATCTTGGTGATTGGGATTGTTGCCATTTTCGCTTTGATTGTTTATGTGCAGCAGGCAGAACGCAGGATTCCGGTGCAATATGCGAAGCGGGTGGTTGGCCGCACGGTGTATTCTGGGCAGCAAACGCACATTCCACTGAAGGTCAACGCTGCTGGGGTGATACCGGTTATCTTCGCAGTGTCACTGTTGATGTTGCCCTACATGGCGGCCAGTTACTTTCCAACTAGGGCGTGGGCAAGTAGCATTTTGCGTTACTTGAGTCCAAATTCGGTTTGGTACATTGTGTTGGAAGTTGTGTTAATTATCTTGTTTACTTTTTTCTACACACATGTGCAGATTAACCCGCAACAATTGGCGGAGCAGCTGCAGAAGTACGCGGGTTACATTCCCGGCGTAAGACCTGGCGCAGATACAGAGCAATACATTGTTCGGGTCATTAACCGCATCACCGTGTTTGGATCGCTGTTTCTTGGGTTTATTTCTGTGTTGCCATACTTGCTGTTGTCGGGGGCCAGTTTGACGGCCGTGTACTTCGGGGGCACCTCGTTGTTGATTATAGTGGGCGTGTCTTTGCAGACACTGCAACAAATGGAAGGACAACTTTTGCAGCGACACTATCGCGGGTTTATCCGTTAGAACAGAACGGAGGGGACATGTGTGCAGTTAGTGATGCTTGGATTGCCTGGGGCTGGTAAGGGGACACAAGCGGCTCGCATACAACAAGAGTTTGCCATTCCCCACATTTCTACCGGGGATATGTTTCGGGCTGCAATTAGTGCTGAAACCGAGTTAGGGGCGACGGTAAAGTCCTTCTTAGATAGAGGGATATTAGTGCCGGATGAAGTGACCATTGCTGTGGTGAAGGAGCGGTTAAACGCATCAGACACCGCTAATGGGTTTCTTTTGGACGGCTTTCCCCGGACCTTGCAACAGGCTATGGCATTAGACGAGACCCTGATAGATCTGAATAAGGGGCTTAGTGGTGTGTTGTACATTCATGTGCCAGAGGGTGTGCTCTTAGCTCGTTTGACGGGCAGGCGTATTTGCAAACAATGTGGGGCCACTTTTCACGTTGTCTTTCAGCCCCCTCAACGTGAAGGGGTGTGTGACCGGTGTGGCGGAGTCTTGTATCAACGCTCTGACGACACCGGGGAGGCTGTGTCTACGCGGCTAGAGCAGTATGCACAGACTGCTCCCCTGGTGGAATACTATCGGGATCGCGGATTGCTCAGACAGGTGGATGGAGAGCAGTCGATTGACCAAGTGTTTGCGGGAATTCACGAGATTCTTGGGCATCTGCAGGGTTGAGGTGAGTGCATGTCACACCGGCTGGCCTTACCGGAAATTGGTCGCATTGTAGAGGCGCTACAGGGGCGGGACCGGGGATTGGTGTTCGTGGTTGTCGGACGAGACGGAGACCGTTTTCTCTGGTTGGCGGATGGGCACCGCAGGCCTTTGGAAAAGCCAAAGCGGAAAAACACGCTGCATGTGCGCATGACTTCGGGATTTGCGCAACAGTTTGCTGCCCTCTGGGAACAGTCGGGCAAGGTGTCTAATGCACTGTTGCGACACGCGATTCATCAGTACATGTTGGCCCAAGGGGAAGCCCAAGAAGCCAGCGAGGAAGGGGGGCGGTAAGATGGCAAAAGATGATGTGATTGAGGTGGAGGGTAAGGTTGTAGAGCCATTACCTAATGCCATGTTTCGAGTGGAATTAGAAAATGGTCATAAGGTTTTGGCACACGTTTCCGGTAAAATTAGGATGCACTACATCAAAATACTGCCGGGAGACCGCGTGACCGTTGAGTTGTCACCCTACGACTTAAGTCGTGGTAGAATCACCTATCGGTTCAAATGACGGACCCTGGTGCCATCCCGGGCAATCGTTTATGATACCGAAAGTAAGGAGGGTGCAACAAGGTGAAAGTACGCCCGTCTGTGAAACCAATGTGCGAAAAGTGCAAAGTCATCCGGCGTAAAGGTCATGTGATGATTATCTGTGAGAATCCGAAACACAAGCAGCGCCAGGGTTAACGCTGGCCTACGAGGCGAGTCTTTGGTTGGTATTACCGCCGCGTCGCGACAGCAGCATGTCTGGCGCGGTTCAGTCCAGTGCGGCTGTGCTTTTGCCGCACCTGACGTACGGACAATCCACGGTTCGGCAGCGGCTGCCCGGATTGGGACTGAACCGTGTTTTTATAAATTTGCCAGTAGACCGATAAGGTCATTGGCCCAGTGAGAATTTACTTCTGGAGGTGGAGGTCTTTCATGGCTCGTATAGCAGGCGTGGACTTGCCGCGGGATAAGCGAATTGAGATTGGGCTTACCTATATCTTCGGCATTGGCCGCACTACGGCCAACCGCATTTTGACAGAGGCAAAGGTGAACCCTGACACACGCGTGCGTGACTTGACAGAAGATGAGGTCATTTCGCTGCGCGATTTGATTGAGAAGAGTCTCAAGGTAGAGGGTGACCTCAGACGTGAGATTGCGCTTAATATTCGTCGGTTAATCGAAATTGGTAGCTATCGAGGAATCCGCCATCGGCGTGGTTTGCCGGTGCGTGGGCAGCGCACCAAGACGAATGCTCGGACACGCAAAGGTCCCCGTCGGACGGTAGCTGGCAAGAAGAAGTAGGGTTACAAGTCCAGTAGATTGGACTGGCGTATACTCCCATCGTCAGAGGAGGATAAAGGATGCAAAAGAGTCAACGCAAAGGCGGCACTGCAACCCGAACGCGCCGCCGCGATCGTAAGAACGTGGAGGTGGGGGTTGCCCACATTCGGTCAACCTTTAATAATACGGTGGTCACCATCACGGATGTGACCGGTAATGTTATTTCGTGGTCTACCGCAGGGAATGTCGGGTTTAAGGGGTCTCGTAAGAGTACTCCTTTTGCCGCCCAGATGGCTGCTGAGTCTGCGGCCAAGACTGCGATGGAACACGGGATGCGCACAGTTGAAGTAGCTGTCAAGGGTCCTGGAGGCGGTCGCGAGGCAGCGATACGTTCCTTGCAGGCTGCAGGATTAGAAATCAGCGGAATTCGGGATGTAACGCCAATTCCACACAATGGCTGTCGTCCTCCGAAGCGCCGTCGGGTCTGAGGTTTGCAGGGCAATGGCATGGAAGCTAATGGGATTGATGGATTAGTTCGAGCTGAATCAGTCTGGGGAAACCTGGCTGGGTATAGATTTTTTTGGAGGTGTCAAGAATAGAATGGCAAGATATACCGATTCCGTTTGCCGCTTGTGCCGCCGGGAAGGGTTGAAGCTGTACCTGAAAGGTGAGCGCTGTTACAGCCCTAAGTGTGCTGTTGACAAGCGCCCCTATCCACCCGGCCAGCACGGCCAAGGGAGACACCGGAGCTCGGAGTACGGCTCTCAGTTGCGGGAAAAACAAAAGGCCCGTCGTTACTACGGCGTGCTTGAGAAGCAGTTTCAGTCCTACTACGAGAAAGCGTCTCGTAGACAGGGCGTGACAGGCGAGAATTTGTTGCAAGTCTTAGAGTCGCGACTGGATAATACGGTGTATCGACTTGGCTTTGCCGCATCACGTGCAGAGGCTCGTCAGTTTGTGTGTCATGGTCACTTTTTGGTGAATGGTCAGCGCGTGGACATTCCCTCATATCTGGTGAAGGCGGGCGACGTGATTGGCATCCGCGAAAAGATCCAGCAGTCTCCTCGTATGAAGGAACTGTTGGAAAATGCTCAGTCACGGACGGTCCCAGCGTGGCTGCAGTTGGATGCGAATGTGCCAAACGGTCAGGTGGTACGCTTACCGGCCCGTGAGGAGATTGATACACCAGTTACGGAGCAGATGATTGTTGAGTATTACTCGCGCTAATCCAGCCACTGAAAGGGAGAAGATTTGCGGGTTACGGGTGGCGAGGAGGAGGGTAACGGATGATTGAAATCGAGAAGCCGACGATTGAGGTCTTGGAGTCCACTTACACTTATGGCAAGTTTGTGGTGGAACCTCTAGAGCGCGGGTATGGCACAACCCTGGGGAATTCCCTACGGAGAATATTGCTGTCTTCAATTCCCGGAGCAGCGGTGCGTTCTGTAAAGATTGAAGGGGTTTTGCACGAGTTCTCTACCATCCCTGGCGTTGTGGAAGATACGTCCGAGTTCATCCTCAATATCAAACGTCTTTCTTTGCGGATTCACTCCGATGAAGAAAAGCGCCTCATTATAGATGCGGAGGGTGCAGGTGAAGTGACAGCTGCCGACATCCGCGCAGACTCGGATGTCGATATCATGAACCCGGACCTGCACCTCGCTACGCTCGCCGAGGGTGGCAGGCTGTACGGAGAGTTGTTGGCAGGCCGCGGGCGAGGATATGTATCCGCAGATCGGAACAAAACGGAGGAGTTGGAAATTGGGGTTCTCCCCATTGACTCCATTTATTCACCCATCACTAAAGTCAATTTTTCTGTGGCCAATACGCGCGTGGGGCAAGTGACAGACTACGACAAACTGACCCTGGAAGTATGGACCGATGCCAGTGTGACGCCTGAAGAAGCGGTCAGCGTGGCCGCCGATATTCTGACAGACCATCTGGCTTTGTTTGGAGAGTTGAGCGAACAAATTAGAACGCCCGACACCAGTGTGGAGAGGGACGACAGTGCATCCGATAAGACGATGGAAATGCCTATCGAGGAGTTGGATTTGTCTGTCCGGTCTTACAACTGTCTCAAACGTGCAGGGATTAACACAGTGGCGGAGTTGTGCAGCAGAACTGAAGATGAAATGATGAAGGTGCGTAACCTGGGCAGAAAGTCTTTAGAAGAAGTGGTTGAAAAATTAACTAGTTTGGAAATGGGCTTGCGCCCGGATGAGTAATGCGCACGTGGGATTCTGAGAATGGAGTAACGTAAGGAGGGGACATGGATGCCTTACCGCAAACTTGGACGGACGTCCAGTGCTCGCAAAGCGGTCTTTCGTAGTCTGGTGACGGACCTGTTCTTGTATGAACGGATTCAGACCACTGAGGCGAAAGCGAAAGAGTTGCGTAAGATTGCGGACAAAATGATTACACTGGCAAAGCGCGGTGACTTGCATGCCCGGCGTCAAGTGGCTGCCTATGTACGGCGTGAACCTGTGAATGATGAAGGCAAGCAAGATGTGATTCAAAAATTGTTTAGCGACATTGCTCCACGCTTTATCGAACGTCACGGTGGTTATACCCGCATTGTTAAAGTGGGGCCGCGGCGTGGGGATGCGGCGGAAATGGTATTGATTGAACTGGTCTAGTTCAGGCAATTGAGCAGGCTGGAGCCCTAAAATTGATGACACGCATTAAACTGGCAGTGGCTTATGACGGTACGCAGTTTCACGGTTTTGCACGACAACCAGGCTTGCGTACTGTGCAAGGAGAATTAGAATCGACCTTGCAGCGATTGTTGGGAATTCCTGTGGAAGTTTACGGTTCGGGACGTACGGATGCTGGAGTGCATGCCAGGGTTCAAGTGGTCCACTGGGATCAATCCTTCGGACCGCAGGCGAGTCGCTATCCCTTTGTTCTGCAACGCATGTTACCGAAAGACATCATGCCTTTGCGGGGCGAAACGGTGGATACGAGTTTTCACGCCCGGTTCTCGGCCACGGCGAAAACGTATCGTTATACGTTGCAGCGGGCAGCCATGGAAGACATTTTTACTCGCCGTTACAGCTGGCATTTGCCCGGCCGACTGGATGTAACTGCAATGCAGCAGGCAGCTGCGGACTTGGTTGGTTACCATGATTTCACCAGTTATTGTGCTGCTGCCACACCAGTAGAAGACAAACGGCGGCAGCTTTACGAAATTCGGTTTGAAGCTCGGGACACCTACCTGGATATTTATTTTCGGGGAAACGGATATCTGCAAAATATGGTTAGAATTCTTACCGGGACCTTGGTAGACTGGGCACGGGGGGAGTTGAAACATTCCCCTGCGTGGGTATTGGCCGCCCGTGATCGTAGGGTTGCGGGCCAGACGGCCCCTGCTCAGGGACTGGCCCTGTGGCAGGTGGAGTATTGATTGTTCCCGAGAAATCACTTATGCTATAGTCTAGTACTTTTTGTCCACTGGCCTTATTAGGGCCGTCGGGATGAGAAATTCCGGTTCAGGAGGGAAATCCATGAGCACCACCTATATGGCGAAGCCGAATGCCGTGGAGCGCAAGTGGTTCGTGATTGATGCCCAAGGGCAGCGGGTCGGTCGTCTTGCTACACAAATTGCAGTGTTTTTGCGTGGGAAACATAAACCTGAATTCACTCCCCATGTGGACACAGGGGATTTCGTGGTCGTAGTGAATGCAGAGAAGGTTACATTTACAGGAAATAAATTACAAAACAAAATGTATCGTCGTCATACAGGGTACCCGGGCGGGCTGAAGGAAGTACGCGCTGTGGATATGCTGAAGACCCATCCAGAGCGGGTGTTGTACATGGCAGTGAAGGGAATGCTGCCACACAATACGCTTGGGCGGCAACAACTCACTAAACTCAAAGTTTATGTAGGTCCGGAGCATCCGCACCAGGCACAGCAGCCGACGCCGTGGCCAGTTGCGGGAGAATTGAATCCTACGGACTGAATCTGTGGCTTGGAACTCCAGCAATGGAACTCCAGCAATTGAACATTTGCAGATTTTGATTTTTTGAACACTCAAGGAGGGATTGTGACTTGGCACAACTGCAGTATTGGGGGACTGGTCGGCGTAAAAATTCTGTCGCCCGGGTTCGCTTATTGCCGGGGGACGGCAAAATTGTCGTCAATCACCGCGAGTTGAATGACTACTTTGGATTGGAAACGCTACGTTTAACAGTCAAACAGCCGCTGATTCTCACAGAAACTTTGGCTGGGTACGATGTTCTTGCCAATGTTTACGGGGGTGGGACTGCTGGTCAGGCGGGAGCCATTCGGCACGGAGTTGCGCGTGCATTGTTACGGGTGGATCCAGAGTTGCGTGCGTCCTTGAAACGGGCAGGGTTTCTCACTCGTGATGCTCGCATGAAAGAGCGGAAGAAATACGGCTTGAAGGCCGCTCGCCGGGCGCCCCAGTTTTCGAAGCGTTAAGGAATGCCAAGATGTCGCAGGCGCGGCATCTTTTTTTTGCCAACGTAATCTCGCAGATGTCTTGTAAAGCACTGCAACCGCTTGGATTTGTGCGGGTTGCTCTGCGGACTGCGTAGATTTTGTGTGAGTTGTGTAGACTGAAGGGGGATGACTGCAGACAAAGGACGCTGATTTTATGATTGCTAAAATGTGGTGGATAGTGGCTATGTTTTGTTGTGTCACGGGCATACAGCAGCAGCCTGTTGTTTGGGCCCAAACAACTGTGAAAACAGCTTCTGTAGCGCAGAAGGTAATCTCCCAAGGGGAGGCAATCCAGAAGTTTAATCAGCCGTTTGACTCCGGTTCCAAGGGGGACTCGCCCACTCCCAATGGGTTATATGGTAAAGTAATTGTTTTTGACGCTGGGCATGTGGGTGTGGATGGGGGCGCAGCAGGTGTGGCTGGGGTTCAGGAGAAAGATATTAATTTAGCGGTGTGTCAACGGACGGCACATTTGTTACGGCAAGCTGGTGCATTTGTGGTGATGACGAGGGATACGGATGAGGACCTTGCCAGCGATGCAGATGTTCGCTTACATCGGCGGCATCACCAAGATCTGCGCAATCGGGTGAGACTGATTCAGGAAAAAAATGCCGCTGCTTTTGTCAGCATTCACTGCAATGCGATTGCCAATCCCACATGGCGTGGAGCAGAAACGCTCTACATGAAGGGGAACTTTGCAGGGGAGCGATTGGCCAAATTGATGCAAGTCCACTTTCGTCAAGATTTGTTACCCACTCGTCGTGAGGCGAATGAGGTTTCCAACTTGTACATACTCAAACACATTCAGGGGCCTGCCGTTCTTGCGGAAATTGGTTTTATTACAAATCCAGAGGAGGGTTCAGCCTTGCGCTCTCAAACCTATCAACAGAGGGTGGCCTTTTCTATCTATACCTCTTTGGTGGAATACTTTAACAGTCCTGTTTTTGAAGCGGGGGGTTTGGCAACCGGGATTGAATGATGTACACTGCTGACTAGGCTCCACTCTTTCCATGGCTAAAAGGGGGAACACAGGATGGTTTCCAGGGAACAGGTTTTGGAAGTACTGCGGGGCATTGAAGACCCGGAAATTCATAGAAGCATTGTGGAAATGGATATGGTCAAAGACATTGACATTGGACTTGAATCTGTCCATGTACAAGTGGCGTTGACCATCACTGGGTGTCCATTGCGCGGCTCGATTGAACAGTCCGTACAGGAAAAACTGCTGAGTCTTCCCGGAATTCGTCAGGCTGAAGTGGAAATTCTAACGATGACCGACGAGGAACGGGCGGCATTTACTACAAAACTCCGCGGTGGTAAGCCTGAAGCCACCTCGCCTTTATTAGATCCGGATGCCAAAGTGCAGTTTCTGGCCATTGCCTCTGGAAAAGGGGGTGTTGGGAAATCCACGGTTACCGCTAATTTAGCGGTCGCCATGGCAGCACAGGGTGTGCGCGTGGGGGTTATTGATGCAGACATTTATGGGTTTAGCTTGCCGGGAATATTTGGCGTTAAAGATCAGCGGCCCACCGTCATTGATGAGGTCATCATTCCTATTGAGGTCCAAGGTGTGAAACTTATTTCCATGCACTTCTTTGTACCCGACAATAACCCAGTTGTGTGGCGTGGCCCCATGTTAGGAAAAATGTTGCGCAACTTTTTTGGGGAAGTGCACTGGGGTGATGTGGATGTGATGCTATTGGACCTCCCACCTGGAACGGGAGACATGGCCTTAGACGTTCACCAACTCCTCCCTAAGAGCAAAGAATTAATTGTCACCACACCCCAAGCCAATGCAGCCGATGTGGCAGTGCGGGCGGGTCTCATGGGGCTTAGAACCAACCATGAGGTGATTGGCGTAGTGGAAAACATGTCCTATTTCCAGTGTGACCACTGTGGCACGAAATCCTATTTATTTGGTCGTGGCGGTGGACGCGAAGTGGCAGGGGCACTCCGTACGGATGTGGCAGCAGAAATTCCAATTGCGGAAATGCCTGTGGATGGGCCTTCTCTATTTGCACCGGACAGCGTGCAGGGCAAGGCATTTGCGGAGCTAGCAAAAACGGTGGCTATACGACTAGATTTAACTCCAGTAGGGAGTGCTAAGGTCTAACTCCAGTAGGGAGTGCTAAGGTCTAACTCCAGTAGGGAGTGCCACGGTCTAACTAAGCTAAAATTAGAAATAAACATGCTGGGTTTTTGGGAGATTTCAGAAAAATTCCTGAACGGTTCTGAAAGGAAAATGAGGACACTGGTGTTGCAATAGGGCCAGTGTCCTTTTGTGTTAGCGGGTCTCAAGAACCGCTACTGTTTTCCTGTTCTTCGCCCCCCTGCCCACTGGATGAATTTCCTGAGGACGAATTTCCTGAAGATGAATTTCCTTGCGAAGACGACTGCTGAGAACCTCCAGCAGACTGCATGGAATCAGCCACTGCTTTTTTCAAAGCTTCTTGAAACTGCATGCGAAAGCTCGGGGTTTGCAAGGCATCGGTCATAATCTTCATTACTTGACTGCGATATTGCGGTGTTTGCATATAATCTTGCAAATATTTACTGAAATCCGGTGATTTAAGAAGGACCATCATCTCCTGCTGGTATGCAGGATCTTTCATGAGTTGTTTTTGCATCTGTAGCAATTCTGGCTGGACCGCTTTGGCTAATGCTGAAGAAAACTGTGCATCTTTGAACTGCTGTGCGAGTAAGGATTGATTTTTACCTTGCGAAAGACTTTTTTCGACTGCCTTTCCAATGTCCGCATCATTAACGATGAATTGTTGCTTTACTTCAGGGTCTTGTAAAACCTCCTGCAGAGTTTGTTTCCCTTGTGTGGAGTGGAGGATATCCATCACCATTTGTTTGGTTGTTCCGTAATCTTGTTGGGACCCTGTCCCGGATGCCTGTGTCGCAGCAGAACCACTGTCTCCACAACCCACCGTGGTGGCCATCAGTACAGCAAAAATCGTTGCCCTTCGGATTAGATTCATCGGCCACACTCCCGAACGTCAGAATAGGTGCAGTATGCAACACCCTGATTCCCGGTATACATGCATAGGGCCCCGATTGAACTCTCCAACGCAGGAGTAGTATGGTAAAATCACCATGGGTGGACAGGTACTGTTTTTGTTCGGACAACCCCTTATTGTACTTGGCTGGTTACTTTACCCTGGGACAAGAGTTCAGACACTGTCACAAAGTGGTACCCCTTAGCCCGTAATCCGACAATAATCTGGGGTAAAGCCTGTTCAATTTGGCGAGATGAATCACTGGCATGCATTAGGATGATGTCCCCTGGAACTGCACGATTCAATACTCGCTGAGTGATGGCTTTCACACCGGGGTTTTTCCAGTCCAAAGAATCCGTATTCCACTGAATCACTGTGTAGCCCATGCCACTAAGGCAACTCAGCACGCGCTTGTCAAAATCCCCGTTTGGTGTGCGGAGGAGTTTGGTATGGACACCGGTAGCGTTGTAAATTGCCTTTTGCGACATGGATACCTGTTGACGAATCCATGAGTCTGGATAATTGGAAAAATCCTTGTGAAGATGGCCGTGGTTACCAATCTCAAAGCCCATGGCTTTGATGCGCTTTGCGATTTTTACGTGTCTTTCTGTCCAGGGTCCACTAAGAAAAAAGGTGGCTTTTTGCACCTGATTTTTCTCCAAGAGGTCTAGAACAGGGCTGGGAGTCTTTTCACCCCAAGAGATGTCAAATGTTAGAGCAACCACCTTCTCTTGAGTATTAACCTTATAAATGGCTTGCGGCTGTCTTTCCGCTGCTTGTACCTGTGGCAGGCTGGTCAAGGAACAGAGCAGGGTAAAGAGCATGCCAAACTTAGTCAACCATGAGAAAGATTTACGCATGGAACTTCCCTCCTTTTTAGTCTTAGGAAAGTGTGTACAAGGGAGGAAAAGGCTATACTCAAAAAGCGGAGGGACAACAGTGATTAGATGGAAAAAAACTCCGGATGGAGAGATTGCCACGCATTGGACGAATCACGGGGGATGGCTATGGGCCTTAGCGGTTATCCTCTTGGCGGTGGGAGTCTTAGACGGTTGGGTGTTCCCAAGTCGATATCAGTACTGGGTAAAGCCAGGGTTGCAACAATTGCAACAGGTGGCCAGCCAGATCCAGGCAGCCCATTCCCTGTGGGTTACAATGGGTTCAATTTTTGTCCATAATGCGGTAGTCATGTGCCTTGTTTTGTTGTTCCTTGGAATGGTGACAGCGGGAATATACCCGGCGGTGGCCCTGTGGACAAATGGTGTGGTAATGGGCTATGTAGTTACAGATTTTCAAACAATTCATCACCTTGTCGGGTGGAAGGTGTTTGTGTTTGGCATGATGCCGCACGGGATTTTTGAATTGACGGCCTTGCTGTGGTCTGCAGTTCTAGGCATGCGTCTTGGATTTGTGACAGCCCGTTCCCTGTTTTCCAGTTTGCGGAGGGAACTTTCACGTGTGCCAATTAGGGGGAGAGAAATTTGGCGAGACTGGCGCCAAGAGTTCATACGAGTGGCCAGGCAGTTGCCAGCCGTAGTAGGGTTACTATTGATTGCGGCTATCGTTGAGAGCACGCTGACTCCGTTGCTGATGCACTGGGCGTTGGGGATTTAGCTTGGCCTTTAGTGGATGGAAGTTGCGCGGTGTCCGGGCAGCAAGTATCAGCTAAAAAGGGAATTGATGAGAGGTGGCAGAATTTATGAAAGCGCTGCGCATCATTGGTGCGCCTTCAGACTTGGGGCAGGAACGACGCGGTGTGGACATGGGGCCAAGTGCCATTCGTTACGCTGGTTTGAAAGAAAAGTTGGAGTCGTTAGGATACAGCGTGGAAGACTTGGGGAACATTCAGGTACCGACACCAGAAATGCATCCAGTTACGAATCATAAATTGAAGTACTTCGACGAGGTCAAGCGGGTTTCCCAGGATTTATTTGAAACGGTGCGCGATGCGATGACAGATGGGCATATTCCAATTATTTTAGGCGGAGACCACAGTATTTCCATCGGCAGTGTCGCGGCAGTGGCCGCGGTGAAACCGGAGTTTGGGCTGATTTGGTTTGATGCACACGGGGACATGAATACGGAAGAAAGTACTCCCTCCGGGAATATCCACGGCATGCCCCTGGCTGTCTGCTTGGGGCATGGCCATCCGGAACTGGTTTCCATGGCGGGGTTCGCCCCGAAGGTGCAACCACAGCGGGTGGTTTTGGTAGGGGCGCGGTCTGTAGATGCTTTGGAGGCAGAGATTATCCGCAAGTCCGGAATCAAGGTGTTTACAATGGCGGAAATAGACAGACTGGGAATGGCGACGGTGATGGAGGAGGCCATTCGCATTGCGGGATCTGGAAACGGAGGCATTCACCTGAGCTTAGACCTGGATGCACTGGACCCCATGTTTGTGCCTGGGGTGGGGACCCCTGTCAACGGTGGGGTGACTTACCGAGAAGGACACTTGGCGATGGAAATGCTAGCAGCATCAGGCCAGTTGTGTTCTGTGGATGTGGTGGAGGTTAACCCGATTCTGGACATTCAAAATCGCACGGGTAAGATGGCGGTAGAACTTACAGAGTCCTTATTCGGCAAAACCGTTCTATAGCGTGTGTCCAAAAAGGGGTTAGGTTAGACCTAAGCAGTGCGCCGGGCGGGGAGTTCTGACCCCTTTTTGGACAACCTCTTATAGGGCAGTGAGACTTGATTTGCTGGATGGCTACTGTCACCCCCTTCGCCTTTGCGTAATAGGGTAACCCTGTAATCTCATCATGGGAGATCGACAAAGTCTAGGGGGCGGCAGCATGCTGTACGTGGCATTGGGGGACTCTGTTACTTTTGGGTATTCAGCGACCCGTGTAGAGCAGTCCTTTGTGCGGCGTCTGCAACGGTTTTGGACCCGACCCCAACGCCCGGTTCACGTCTACCTACAAGCAAAGCCAGGTTGGACTTCCAAGCAATTGTTGCGTTCACTGGCGGATGTTCAGGACTCGGTGTTTGCTGAGGCCAAGGTCACAACACTGATGATTGGCGGCAATGACCTTTTGCGCGGTGCTCCTTGGCTCATCAATGGAAATCACGCCCGAATGTTAAAAATCGCTGAACAGTTGAATGATCACGTGCAGCAAATTGTTCAGCATGTGCGCACATTGGGACCCCAAATGATGATTGCCACCCTTTATAATCCCTTTCCGCAATCGCTTCTCGCTGTTGAATATACGCAGATTGTGAACCGTTTAGTGCGGCGTGTGGCACATCGGAATGGGTTACTTTTGGCAGATGTGGCACAGGCCTTTGAGGGTCGGGAACAGGAATGGATTGAAGGCTATCGGTTGGGCAGGATGAAAGATTTCCGTCTGATTGGGAACCCTGTGCATCCGAATAACGCGGGTCATGCCGCAATTGCACAAGTCTTTATTCGGGCGTGGCGACAGGCCCACCCGCAGGTTCAAAAAGATAGACGACAAACTAGCAAACTACGTACCCGTAGGCTGGCACCTCGTGCTTCTGACGCTGCTGCGGATTGAGCCCTTCCTACCTTGAACCAAAGGACAGTGTGTCAGGCTCGAAGTGGCGGGACAGCTGCAAAAGTGAATCACGCTCACTTGACGTTCTGGCCCTGGTGGGGAAGAATGAAATAGAATCTGCATTAGTCCCAGCCGAATCGGGTGAAATCCATGGGAGGATGGCTGACCGCGCTGTCTCGGTTTAGCATCTGGAACGTTATTGACATTCTGATTGTCGCATATGTCTTGTACCGCATCCTGCTGCTGATTCGCGGAACACGTGCAGTGCCACTGCTCAAAGGCGTCATTGTCATTGTCATCGCCACAGCTCTGAGCAGTTTTTTGCACTTGACTGCCCTGAATTGGTTGCTGAACAAGGTTATCACGGTCGGACTGTTTGCAATTCCCGTGGTATTCCAACCAGAACTGCGGCGTGCGCTCGAGCAACTGGGGAGGGGTGGCTTTTTTTCATTAACCACACTCGGGCAAGGGGCGGCGGAAGATATCCAATACCTGATTGCAGAGGTGGTAAAGGCAAGTCAAGTCCTGTCTAAAAACAGAATTGGTGCATTGATGGTGATTGAGCGGGAAACTGGACTGACAGAGTACATTGAAACGGGCACACGTGTAGAGGGGTTGGTCAGTTCTGAACTGTTGATTAACACCTTCATTCCTAACACCCCATTGCACGATGGGGCCGTAATTTTGCGGGCCAGTCGGTTGATTTCCGCAGGTTGCTTTTTGCCCTTGACGGATAACCGGGATTTGGATAAGAACTTGGGTACGCGGCATCGGGCGGCTTTGGGGTTGACTGAACAGTCCGACGGTGTGGCGGTTGTCGTATCTGAGGAAACTGGCCAGATTTCTGTCGCTGTAGACGGGGTGATAACGCGTGGGCTCAGCGAAAACGCTTTGCATGAACTGTTGGGGACCCTGCTTTTACCAAAGCGGACCAGTCGCATGAATTTCACACGAAAGGCGGCCTCACGGTGAACCGGCTGCTAAACAACAATCTGGTTCTACGGGTAATCGCCTTAGTCTTAAGTATCATTATTTGGCTTACTGTTAATTCCCAAGGAGCAGGCAATGCTGGGGTATCCGGGGTCTCCACTCCGTTTGTAAATCCTGTGCAAGTGACGGTTGGAAATAACATGGTGGTCACTGGCATTGCGCCATCTAGAGTCACCCTTACTGTCACCAGTCCGGCGATTGATATGGGAACACTACCGGCTCAAATGATGAATGTGGTGGTTTCTGTGGATGCCCGAGGTCTGGCTCCCGGGACCCATCAACTGCCTGTGCAGGTTCGCAATATGCCCCCCTTTCATTTCACGGTGGATCCAAGTGCCGTCACAGTTCAGGTGGATGAGAAAGTGTCCAGCGTGAAACCTGTGCAAGTACGGGTGACGGGGAGTCCGGCACAAGGCCATCCGTTGGGAACAGCCAGTTCAGATTTGACCAGTGTGCAAGTGACAGGTGCCCAATCCCTGGTGAATCAGGTGACAGCCGTGATAGCGACTGTGAGCAGTAACGGCTTAACCAAAACCACAAATAAGGTGGCCAGTCTCATTCCAGTGAATGCACAGGGCCAAACCGTTGGGGACGTTAGTGTGGTTCCCAACAGTGTCACCGTAACAATTCCCATTGATCCACCCCAGATTACCCTGCCGCTGCAACCCCAGCTGTCCGGGACACCCGCCCCAGGATTTGCAGTCAGTGGTCTGACGGTCTCGCCACAAAAAGTATCCGTATCTGGAAGCACTCAAGTTCTAGCGGGACTCACGAGTATTCCTGCAGGAATTAGTGTGAGTGGCCTGCGTAACAGTCAAACATTTCATTTGACACTCCTACAGCCAAAAGGAGTAAAATCACTGCGGCCCAGTCAAGCCACCGTGCAGGTTCAGGTGCAACCCAGTGCATCGAAGATAATTACACAGGTGCCAGTGCAGCTCATTCAAACGCCACTGGGATTACAGGTTAGCATTCTGAATCCAAAGACTGTCTCTGTTAGTGTGACAGGGCCAGCGTCCGTAGTGAACCAGCTGACAGCCCAAAACCTTACTGCGCAAGTCAATGCAAGCAAGCTCGCGGTTGCCAGCACCAGTGCACCAATCATCTTCACAGTTCCTTCATGGGTCATCGTCACACAGACTTCAGCGAACAGTGCTGCCATTCAAGTAACGGGGACGGTAGGACGCTAAGACAGCTATTTTCAGTGATCCGTCCCCCTCTATTTCGGCATTTCTGAAGCGTTTCCGAAACTGGGGGTTTGGCAACGCGAAGGTGGGTTGAACTTTGAGAGGAGAGAGCAAGTTTGACACGGATGTTTGGGACAGACGGGGTGCGCGGTGTGGCAAACCGGGACTTGACACCGGAGTTGGCCTTTCGTCTAGGCCGGGCCGGAGCTTATGTGCTGACACGGGAATCCACCGGATCGCGAATTGTGGTGGGAAAGGACACTCGCATTTCTAGCGATTTGTTGGAGGCTGCGCTAATTAGCGGCATTCTATCCGCAGGTGTGGATGTATTGCGTTTGGGGGTGATGACGACACCGGGAGTGGCATATCTGACCCGCCACCTGCGCGCGGACGCGGGGGTGATGATTTCAGCCTCACATAATCCGGTAGAAGACAATGGGATTAAATTTTTTGGTGGCGATGGGTTCAAACTTTTGGATGGGGTGGAGGATGAGATTGAACGGCTCATTACCCTGCCTGTGGACACCTTGCCCCGTCCGGTCGGTCCAGCGGTGGGGAGAGTGTATGATGAACCGGGGGACGAGGCGTATCGGAGGTTTTTAGTCAGTACCGCCAGACATCGATTGGACGGGTTGCACGTGGTGTTGGATTGTGCCAATGGGGCGGCTTATGCTCTAGGGCCGAAGGTGCTATCAGAGTTAGGCGCGCGGGTGACGGTGATTCATAATCACCCTGATGGGGTTAACATCAACGTGGGTTGTGGGTCCACCCATCCCCATGTGGTGCAGCGCGCCGTACTGGAAACGGGGGCGGATGTGGGGCTGGCCTTTGATGGCGATGCAGACCGATTGATTGCCGTAGACGGTTCGGGTCAAGTGGTGGACGGAGACTTTGTCATGGCCATTTGTGCCAAGTCGCTTAAGGAAACAGGGGCTCTCAGCGACAACACGGTGGTGGCCACAGTGATGAGCAATCTGGGGTTTGTGAGGGCCATGGATGAACTGGGGATTACCGTGGAGCAAACGGCTGTGGGTGACCGCTATGTAATGGAGGCGATGCGCAAAGGGCGTCATATTCTGGGCGGGGAACAGTCGGGACACATCATTTTTTTGCAGCATACCACCACTGGGGATGGAATTCTCACCGCCGTGCAACTGCTTGAAACGATGGTGGCCAGTGGCAAACCCCTGACAGAATTGCGCCGAGTCATGCGCCGTTATCCCCAACTGCTGGAGAATGTGCGCGTGTCCGACAAACTCGCTTGGCGAGATAATTCCCGGGTCCAAGATGCCTTGGCCCAGGGGGAGGCCATGCTGGACGGTAGCGGGCGAGTGCTGGTGCGGGAGTCTGGTACGGAGCCTTTGGTGCGGGTGATGGCGGAGGGGCTGGATGAACAGGTTTTGCAAACCTGCGTGCAGTCCATCGTGCAGGTTATCCGGGAAGAGTACGGCGTCTAAAGAATGTCCCATTTGTCCTCTGGAGCAACGGTTTTTTTGATGGAGTAAAGAAGGCGTGAAAGACGCCTACGTGACAGGGTGAATTGAGCGGTATACGCCCGGTGTTACGCACAAGCGCCCGGACTGAAGGGGTTCCTCGCATTGCGAGGCCCGTGTTCAGTTGACGCGGAGGGGGTTGGCGAGTCATTCGGCGGATACCTCCCGGCGTGGGACCGCGCCGCAAGGGAAGCTCGAAAATCCCCGGGTGACCGAGGAAACAAGAGCCAACAGGTCAATTGGGGAGGACACAGCAGAATATGTGTGGAATCGTAGGCTACATCGGGATGCGCGATGTGAAAGAGGTCGTGTTGGAGGGTTTGCGCAAGTTAGAGTACCGTGGCTACGACTCGGCGGGCATTGCCGCGATAGAGGGCGGCAAATTGAAGGTGGTCAAGGCTGTGGGGCGCTTGGTAAACCTGGAAGACAAGTTACGTCAACAGCCTATACAGGGCCATGTGGGCATCGGTCATACCCGGTGGGCCACCCATGGGCGGCCATCAGATGACAATGCCCATCCGCATCAGGACTGTAGTGGCCGATTTGCCGTCATCCACAATGGAATTGTAGAAAATTATCTGTCTCTCCGGGAAGAACTCATTGCTAAGGGTCACCAGTTCAAGTCAGAGACGGACACAGAGGTCGTGGCCCATCTCATTGAAGACTTGTACAACGGGGACTTCTTTCAGACGATGGTGGCCGTAGGAAGGCGCATCCGGGGGGCGTATGCCCTGGTGGTGATGTCGCAAAACGACCCGGACACCCTCATCGCCATGCGTAAGGCCAGCCCGCTGATTGTGGGACTGGGGGATGGCGAAAATTTTGTGGCTTCCGACATTCCTGCCATCCTACAGTACACGCGAGACGTATACATCTTGGACGATGGAGAGATGGCAGTGGTAACAAAAACACGGGTGGAGTTTTATACTCTGGCGGGGGAGCCCGTAGATAAAGAAACTCTGCGTGTGACGTGGGATGCCATTGCGGCAGAGCGGGGTGGCTATGACCACTTTATGCTGAAAGAAATTCACGAACAACCCAAGGCCATTCGGGACACGCTGACCGGACGCCTGACCCCTGACCTGAACCGTGTGGTACTGTCAGAACTGCATTGGCAGCCAGGTTTTTTAGAAGGCTTGGATAGGATTCACATTGTGGCCTGTGGCACTGCGTGGCATGCAGGCTTAGTGGGCAAGGCCATCATTGAACATTTTGCTAAAATACCGGTAGAGGTGGATGTTGCCTCTGAGTATCGATATCGGGATCCGCTGCAGACAGACCATACGCTGGTGCTGGTGATTAGTCAGTCTGGGGAGACGGCAGACACCCTGGCCGCCCTGCGCCTGGCCAAACACCGCGGTCGACGGGTGCTGGCCATCACCAATGTATTAGGCAGTTCCGTGGCTAGGGAAGCAGATGATGTGGTGGTTACCTGGGCCGGACCGGAAATAGCCGTGGCCTCCACCAAGGCTTACACTACCCAGTTAGTCGCGTTGTACCTGTTTGCCATCTATTTGGCACAAGAAAAAGTGCTCTTAGACCCGCAGGAAGAGTCTCGCCTATTGCACGCCCTTTACGCCTTGCCCCAGGCAGCCGAGTCGGTCTTAGACAGTGCCCCACAGATTCAGCAGTTTGCCGAACAGTACGCAAAGGTACATGACACCTTTTTCATTGGCCGAGGTCTGGATTTTGCAGTGGCCTTAGAGGGCTCCCTTAAGCTCAAGGAGATCTCCTATATCCATGCGGAGGCCTATGCGGCTGGAGAAATGAAACACGGTACGCTGGCGTTAATTACGGAAGGGGTGCCAGTGATTGCCCTGACCACACAAACGGCGTTGTATGACAAGACCGTCAGCAATATCAAAGAAGTCAAAGCTAGGGATGCCTTTGTATTAGGCATCACCTGGGCAGGGGACGAAGTTCTTAAAAAGTCTGTGGACCAGGTTTTGTACCTGCCCGTAACGGACCCTTTGCTGGCACCTGTGGTGACCGTCATTCCCTTGCAATTATTGGCTTACTATGCTGCCGTGGCGAGGGGCAACGACGTGGACAAACCCCGCAATTTAGCCAAAAGTGTAACCGTGGAGTGACCCCAAAAGCAGAGGGTAACTATTATTATCTTCGCAAAATCCAGTTGTATTCTCCGTAAAATCGGTGGGGGCAGACTCCCCCACCGAAGTCTCTAAAAGTGCGTGTCCGGAAAGGAGTCTGGTCAGACCCAAGCAGTGCCAGGAGACCAGCCCAAAATGCGCACCAAGCGTACGTTTCTGGTACGTGAGGGAGCATTTTGGGCGACGACGCAGCAATGCGCCGGGGAGTTCTGACCCCTTTCCGGACAACCTCTAAAAGGATAATTGATGCCGATTTTTATTCATGGACCTAGCGGACACCACAAGGGATGAAAAGATGTTTGCTCCATTTAACGTCAGACCCTCCAACAGGATTCTCTTGGACACTGAATCGGCAGTCTCAAATAAGGGACCCCAGGGCGCTTATAGGCCTTTTCAAACCATTTTAGGCGTTCGCCAGGCCCTTATTTCAGTAAAAGCGGTGCAAACACGGTAGGAAAACGTGCAATAGACGACTTTCACACCCTTATTTGCGTTTCCTCCCTCGATATTTGATGATTTAGCGACTGGGGGACGCTTATTTCCAGACCCGTAAAAATGGGTCCTCCACACACTGTGGAGGACCTCCCCAATCCTTCGGGCAGGTGAGGGCCTACTCTCCCCTGAAAAACCCAACTCCCCTTCTCTGCAGGGCGAGTCAAGGGTATGAAAAAGCTGAGTGAATCGACGGGCTCAAACTGGTGCTTAACCTTGCGGTTTGGGCTGCCGACGATGGGCACTCAAGGGGTTGCCTAATGAAAGTCAATATCAATTTGCCGGCCGATTTGTTTCTGTGATTTGGGAATCTTGATCTCTAAGATTCCATTCCTGTAGGACGCTTTCGCCCCTGTGTCATCAACGCTTGTCGGCAACGGTACGGTGCGAGAAAATTGTCCATAGTACCGTTCCATTCGGTGTACGTTCTCGTCTTTTAGCTCGTCCATTCGTTCAATTTTGCCGTTTAAGTGAAGATGATTGTCATGGACGGTAATATTTACATCTTCTTTTTTCTCTAGACCAGGAATTTCAGCGGTGACAATCACTTCGTTTTGACTCTCTCGAACGTCAACTCGTATCCGGGGCATATTGGCAAAGTGACCCTCGAACCAATCGTCATCGAACAATTGAGGAAACGATGAAAATGAGCCAAAGTCACGTCTCATGATCCCCAGCGGATCATACGGTACAAGTGGCATGTAAACACCTCCAGGTGGGAATATATTCGAGTTTATGGTTCCCGATAGTACAGCAAAACTTGCATTCGTTACTTGAAAATATGTATTGTAGTCCGAAGTGTTACTGAAGTTGTATGAGGGGAACGAGTGAAGCAATGGATCAATCCATATCCGCATCATCCGCATCCGTTACCAGCAATCTTGGACAACGTTTTTTAATGAAAGTACCAGAAATCACGGTGTACTTTTGGATTGTCAAGTTGTTGACGACAGCCATGGGCGAATCCACATCAGACTATCTCGTTTACCATATGAATCCATACCTTGCAGTAATCCTTGGTGGAATCGGATTTGTTATTGCCTTGATTTTGCAATTTTCGGTTCGGAAATATGTGGCGTGGATCTATTGGCTGTTGGTCGTCATGGTTGCAATTTTCGGTACGATGGTTGCCGATGTGACGCATATTGTGTTAGGGGTTCCCTACTATGCCTCAACCATCGCCTTTGCCATCATCCTGACGGGGGTCTTCACGGTATGGTACAAGGTGGAGAAGACGTTATCCATCCACAGCATCTACACCCGCCGTCGTGAAATGTTTTATTGGGCGGCGGTGTTGGCGACATTCGCAATGGGAACCGCAACAGGGGACATGACCGCAATGACCTTGCATCTAGGTTACAAGGCATCAGGGATACTATTTGCGGTGCTGTTTGTGCTCCCAGCACTGGGTTACTTTTTATTTGGTCTGAATGGAATTTTTACCTTTTGGTTTGCGTATGTCATGACTCGACCGCTTGGAGCTTCTTTTGCAGACTGGTTTGGGAAACCCAAGAGCATCAGTGGTCTGGGGTATGGCGATGGGATTGTCGTGGCCGTGTTGGCGACACTCATTGTCATCTTGGTAGGCTATTTGACGGTGAGTCGCAAAGATGTTCAGAGGGAATCAGCAACACGGGTGTACGGTAACCAGGTCACTTGATTTTAGAACTTTCGTCGGAATCTACACCATGGGTGTTTCGATAATTTTACTTGAGGGATTGCGCAGACTTGTACAAATTACGTCCTTACCGTAGACTTTGTTCATCTTTAAAAAAGGACTTGTCATAGGGAGATGAAATGGTGTGAAGTGTGCGGTCAGCGAAAACGCAACCCGACAGATGCAAGCAATTCTCGATGCAGAAGAGGATAAAGACCTAAAATTTCGAGTTTTTATTGCCCATTCTCACGGAGACCATGTGCACTATGGGTTAGGCCTCGACTATGTAAAAGAAGCGGATGGGGTAGTGGTTACCGAAAGTGGCCTGGAAATTTTGTTGGAGCAGGGGCAGAAGTTTTTGGATGGGGTGGAGATTGACTACAATCCAGAAGAGGACCAGTGGTCTGTAACCCATCCTGACATGGGGCATACTCATCACTGATTGGGTATTGTGAGGGCTGCACATTGAAGAATAAAACCAACGCTTGCCGCATCCTTGATCAGCTAAAAATTCCATATTCTTTGCATGAATACGCGTGGAATGAGCAAACCCTGGATGCGGTGACCGTGGCTGGAAAGATAGGGTTGCCTGCGTCACAGGTTTTTAAGACGCTGGTTTTATTGGGGGACCCGCAGGGCGTGTTGATGGCCTGTGTTCCAGGAAATCAGGAGCTTAATCTAAAAATCTTGGCAAAAGTCAGTGGAAACAAAAAGGTGACGTTGGCGGCAGTCAAGGACTTATTGGAATGGACCGGATATGTTCGTGGTGGGGTTTCACCTTTGGGCAGCAAGAAGCGCTTTCCTTTGTACTTGGATGTTTCTGTGCTGGACTTGGACCCGGTGAGCGTGAGTGCTGGACGCCGGGGCCTGCAGATATTTCTGAAGGGGCAAGACCTTGTACAGGCGACCCAGGGCGTGGTGGCTGGGTTGTGCTTGTAGTCGGGTTTATCCAGCTGTCCTCTGTCCACGGGTTGTCCCCACAGAGGCGGCGATGATGAGCAGCATGGCGGAGGCTCCCCGCAAGCCAATGCCTTCCCCAAGGATAAGCCAGCCAGCGAAACTTGCCATGGCTGGTTCCAGGCTCATCAATAGGCCGAAGACATGGGTGGGCAGGCGCCGCAATGCCTCTAACTCCACTGAGTAGGGCACGACGGAAGACAGAATACTGACACCCAGCCCTTGCATCATGAGCAGGGGCGAGACCAGATGCCAGCCGTCTTTTGCGAAGCCCGTGGGTACCAGGAGAAGTCCAGCAATGCTCATGGCCATGGCCAGGCCTGCTATTCCAGGAATGTGATGACCTACTCGAGCGCTGAGTAGAATGTAGGCGGCCCAACATGCCCCAGCGGTTAACGCTAAGAGAATGCCCAGTGGGTTGTAGTGTGCACCTGTCCACGGGGCGAGGAGTAAAATTCCGGCGGCGGCAAAAGTGACCCACAGGAGATCTAGTGCCTTGCGAGAACCTACCACGGCAACCGCCAAGGGGCCAGAAAATTCAAGTGTCACCACAACACCCAAGGGAATTCGCGCCAGCGCGGAATAAAAGGCCAGGTTCATGGTAGCTAAGGCAATACCAAACAACCCCACATACAGGTAGGCGCGGCGAGAATATCCGCGTACCCGGGGATGCCACAGAGACATCAGTAATAGGGCGGCAAACCCAACCCGCAGCGCCACTGTACCGGCTGCACCCAGCGCGGGGAACAGTCCCTTTGCAAAAGCGGAGCCAAATTGTGTAGAGGTTACGGACAACAGGACGAGGCCTGTAGGGGGGACGGATCGTAATATTCCCCCGCGCCGGGCCTTCATGGGTAGGGATTGTACAGGAGTGACACCGGAAGAGGAATCCTCCGGCAATTGGGTTTCGATGGACATGGCAGAGTCCCCTTCCTTGCGGCTCTATCCATCATATCATGGCCGGGGTGCTGGCAAGACCCTTTACACAGGAGAACGTGGGGGTGGGGTGGAGTCTTCCCATTGTCAATGGGAAGACGTTTTGAATCGGTGCCGCATTTGCCGCGCTGAAGCAAAGATGTTACCTGTCACCCAGACGCCCATGAGGAGCACCGGAATGCCATAGACTAAGTCGATGTGCTGGGGTGTTGTAATTCCATTAAAAATCAAGGACGTGCCGTAAATACCAGTGGCTAAAGCCGCCAGCCAAATGAGCCACAACTTTACTCCCTTGCCCATTCTGTTTCCCACCCTTCCTATCGGATGTAGGGGGAACTCTCCCGTGGGAAGAGTCCCACTATCCGCAATTTTTTTAAACACCTGTAATGAGGGAACAGCAAGCAACTATAAATATAGAGCATTGAGCAACTGGCAACATCGAGCAACCGGCAACATCAGGGAGCAAACTCCCAGTCTGTTGTTTAGAGACTGTGTGGCACAATGGCTGCTGGAGTGGGACTGGGGACTGTGTGTGAAAGCGGTCGGTAACAGGCCGGAAGCTCACCCTTTTGCAGCAGTTTGGCAAAGTCCGTGCTGCCATCGGGAAGGTTGCGGAATTCTTTCGCACATCCTTCTTTGAATGGGCAGGTGGTGCAGGAACCCGACTGTTCCAGGTGCTTATACCAGTCCCGCCAAATCAGACGATGCACCGACAGCAACCGGGGTAGTTTGTTGAGACCCGGAATAAAGGGAACCAAAATCAACACCAGGAATAGAAGACCCATGGTGTAGGCTGCCATTTGATCACCGTTCGCCAACACACTCCAAGGCGGAACCTGGTACAGGAAGGTATAGGGAGTTAACCACCATGGACCGGGGTATGCCTGTTCATCATGGTTGATGCCCCACTGCTCCCCCTTCATGTTTAACTGTCCCGCAATTTGGTGTAGGGCCGTGCCCTGTAGAAATAGCAAGTCATTTTGCACGTTTGTGCGATATACACCCTGATTTGTTTCACGGTCTAGGGCGCCAGAGAACAAGCCTGATTGTCCGAGCGAGACTTCGGTGGAAATCATCGTTGAGACGGGGCCGTAATTGCCTGTGGGCAATACCAGCTGTCCGCCTTGGGTGGTGGCGGTTTTTAAAGCCTTTTCCATATTTTGATCCCAGGTCATCTGTTGCGCAAAGGAAGCGGATTGATACTGTTGCACCGCACTGCTCAAGCCGGCATCATTGGAAGCCTTGGCCAACATGGTCAAGGGTTGCAACACATCGTCTTTGGCGGTGTTCAAGTGATAAGGGGTTCCCCACCAGGCTTCAGGTGCAAAACCACCCAGGGACTGCGTACTTTGGGCCCCCTGGCCGTGAAAGCCGTTGTTGTATGGCGGGCCATACTGGGCCATTTCCCCTGTGCCGTCCAAGTCTCCCAGCGCGGTTTTAGCAAACAGCAGGGGGTTGCTTTGGGCAATTTGTTGGTTGGTAATGGCTGGCCGATAGGGCGATCCGAAAGCGGCCGCTAAGCCGAGTACTACGACGGTGACAATTCCGAGGGCCACCGTACCCTCTTTGACCATGTCAAATTCTTTTTGCGGAAAACGTAAGGTATCCCTGCTGAAACGGGCTTTTTTCATGTTCCAGTCTCCTCTCCAAACAGCTGCATCACATCGTTGCCGTTTGCACGGCAATTGGGGGTTTACACTTTAAAATAAAACGAGCGTTACTTGTGAATTGGGGCTTGGTAGGGTGGAACCACGCCCTTGCGGCGAACCTCTAACACGTGCCAACCGACGAGTGCCAATAGGATGAGGGGGAGGACAGCGATATGCAGTCCATAAATCTGTCCGTTGTTTAAAACATTTAAAAATCCGTCCACACCTGCACCATTAAACGCATCTTTACTTTGCACCTGGTTCCACTGGGAGAAAAAGTCTCCCCTCGACAGGTAACCTGTAAAGGCCTCCACCACGGATAGACCAAACAGCAACGCTCCTAAGACCCAAGTAAAGGCTCGGCCTTCTCGCCAGCCACCCATGAAAAACTGGGCTACTAAGTGCATGGTCATGGCAAAGAAGAAAGCCTGTACACCCCAAAAGTGAATGCTTCGAAAGAAATCTCCCAGACTGGAGGTTTGATACCACAGGGCTCCTTTGGAGGCCATGATGACACCCGATGCAACTACCAGGACGAAACTGCTCAACGTGAGCACGCCGAGGCTATAAACCAGCGAGGACACGTAGGCGGGTTGCTCAGATGGTAAGAGGTCATCCCAGGTCAGCTGTTCTGAAGCTTTGTTACGCAGATTACGTGTCCAGTTCATTGTTTTCCATCTCCTTTGCCGTGTGGATACTTAATAAACAAAAAGCCAAGGAATAGCACCAACCAAAGGCCATACATGTAGTGATTCGCGATTGCATTGCCATCAAACATTTTTCTCACTCCTGTTCCTATTATTTGTAATAATTTGTGATCCATGTTAATGATGGAACCAAGAGAATCAAATAACAAATAACCATTATATAAAAATTAGTAAGTAAAACAGGTAAAAAAAAGAGTGATTCACCTCCCTATGGACCCCTATCAGGCTAAGTCACAGAATCGCAACAACCAAAAGATCTAAAAATATTTCTGGTTTTGCGGTTCTCGCAGCCCGAAAAACCTGCGTTACTTTAGAACGTCGCTACGAATCATATGCCTGATGCGAGGGCCCCGTCAATATGAGGGGTTCCTCTTAAAGAGGGTGTCATAGATTCTCCGCTTTTCGGTCATCAGTCAGTCAAAATTACATGTGTTCAAACTAAAGGATTAACAGTCACGGTGTCGAGACCAAAATGAACCAATAGGGTTTGACAGGGTCAATCAGACCCTGATGGGGTCTATATTGACCCCTGCGTGTCAGCAAATTAAAGGCCTATTAGTAGGCGGCCTCGAATGTGTGCTAAAATCTCGCTGTATGCTTATCGAATATTTTGTGAGAAGGGGTGCTTGTATGAGACACTCGCAGCGCTTTGAGAATGATGTGCCAGACTTTCTGCTGCCCTGAGTGGAGCGGAAAGGTCTAAAGCTCCGCTCAGGGGTAGATCTTTGGTGTGAGCCATGGCTGAAGAAGGCCCTAGAGACGGAGGAATAACAAATGAAACGAGATTGGGTTGGACCCCTGTACTTGGCCTTAGCGGCAAGTATTTGGGGTGGAATGTTTGTGGTTTCTAAGATTGTTTTGGCGGTGGTCCCCCCCTTGGCGTTGGTGTGGCTACGCTACCTGGTGGCGCTACTGGCGTTGGCGATTGTCGGGCTGTTTACCCGACAATCCTGGCGAATTCATTGGCGGGATTTACCGTGGTTTATTGTACTAGGTGTGGTGGGTTATGTCGTGTCCATCAGTGCACAGTTCTATGGCACAAAACTATCTACTGCCCAGTTGGGATCTGTGATTACGGCGGGGACACCCGCCTTTATGGTTCTTTTTGCTTATCCTTTACTGAAAGAACGGTTGACGTGGCGCAAGGGGTTCTCGTTAGTGTTGGCCACGGCGGGAGTCGTGTTAGTGGTGGGGGCGGGTGGCGTATCTTTGACCCCGGCCTATCG
>QXHL01000150.1 GCA_003584005.1 Alicyclobacillaceae bacterium I2511
GCCATCCGGGCCGCCCAGTTGGGCAAATCGGTGACCGTGGTGGACAAGGCTGAATTAGGAGGGGTATGCCTCAATCGCGGCTGCATCCCGTCCAAGGCCCTGATTTCGGCAGCCCATCACTACGAAGCGGCCAAGAAGTCCCCCTTTCCGGGCATTGACACGGCCGTCACGGGCTTGGATTTTGGCAAGGTGCAGGTGTGGAAGCAATCCGTGGTGGATAAGATGACGGGTGGCGTCAAAACCCTGCTCAAGGGCAACCAGGTCCACGTGGTCCAGGGGGAGGCGTTTTTCACCGGGAGCAACGAGGTGCGCGTGGCCACCGAGTATGAGGGCAAACGCTACCGATTTCAGGACTGCATCATCGCCACCGGATCGCGGCCCATTGAACTGCCCGCCCTGCCTTACGGTAAACGGGTGCTTTCCTCCACCGAGGCTTTGGCTCTGCCAGAGGTCCCCAAACACTTGGTGGTGGTGGGGGGCGGCTACATTGGCATTGAGCTGGGCCAGATGTATGCAAAATTCGGCACCCAAATCACCCTCATTGAGGGAACAGACAGCATTCTGCCCACAATCGACCCGCAACTGACGCGCTTGGTCACCCGCAACTTGAAGAAGTACGGTGTGGACATCTACACCCGCGCACTGGCCCAATCGGTGGAGGAACACGAGGACGGCATCACCTTAAACTTCAAGGTCAAAGACGAGGAAAAGTCTGTCAGCGCCGATTATGTACTGGTTACCGTGGGACGTAGGCCCAATACGGACGAGCTGGGTCTGGAAGCTGCTGGGATTCAGGTGTCGGACAAGGGAATGATTGAAGTGGACGCCCAGTGCCGTACCCACGTGCCCCACATTTTTGCCATTGGCGATGTGGTGCCCGGTCTTGCCTTAGCACACAAGGCATCCTATGAAGGCAAGGTGGCCGCAGAAGTGATTGCTGGCAAATCTGCGGCAGTGGATTACCGCTGTATTCCGGCCGTCATTTTTTCCGATCCGGAGATGGCCACGGTGGGCCTGTCTGAAGCCGAGGCCAAAGAACAGTACGGCGACTTGGCGCTGGGTCGCTTCCCCTATGCCGCCAATGGTCGGGCGACGGCCCTGAATGAAACAGACGGATATGTGAAGCTGATTGCCGAAAAATCCTCCGGGGTTCTGATGGGGGCGCAAGTGATTGGCGTTGAGGCTTCCAATTTGATTGCAGAGCTGGCCCTGGCCATGGAAATGGGGGCAACATTGGAAGACATCGCGTTGACCATCCACGCCCACCCAACGCTGGGCGAGCTGGTGATGGAAGCGGCAGAGGTGGGACTGGGAACACC
>QXHL01000151.1 GCA_003584005.1 Alicyclobacillaceae bacterium I2511
GCAATCAACAGCTTCGAATCAATCTTCCAGCCCGTCCAGTAGACAATCAGCGAGCCAATGACAAACGCAATTGGAGCGATGATGGAATCTCCCTTGAGGCGGTAGGGCCGCGACGCATCAGGAACCGTCTTTCTTAAGACAGTCAGGGACACGGGACCAATGATATAGGTGAACACTGTGGCGGACGACACCAGCCCCACCAACGATTGCCAGGAGGGAAAGGGCAGTAGGAAGATAAGTCCCATCACGAAAGCCACCACCAAAGCCCCACGGGGGATGCCTGTTCGTTTGTCCACCTTGGCTAAGAATTTTGGAAAATAGCCGTTGTTGGCTAGGGCGTAGAGGACGCGCGTGGTGGAGGCAATGTAGACATTGCCCGTTCCGGCGGGCGACAGAATGGCATCGGCGTAGAGCAGAATGGCAAACCAGCCGAGGTTAAGACTGGCGGCGAGTTCTGCGAAAGGCGCATTAAAACTGAGATTGGCCCACCCTTTGGCCAGGGCCGAGGGGGCCACCCCAGCCGTAAACACCAACTGCAGTAGGACATACAGGCCAATACCTGTCAAAATAGAAACCACCAACGCCCGCGGCACATCGCGCTGCGGGTTGCGCGCCTCGCCAGCCAGGTCGACAGCTTGGCGGAAGCCTAAATAAGAAAAGATAACGCCTGAAGTGGCAATGGCCACCAAGACCCCCGAGCTTCCATCGGGGGCAAAGCCGCCAAAACGACTCAGGTTGCTCCAGTGCAAGCCCACCAACAGAAAGACAAGAATGGTGGCGGTCGGCATGATGAATTTCACAATCGTGACAGTGGTGTTGACACGGGCGAAGTAACGCACGCCAAAGTAGTTGATAAAGAAAAAGGCCAGCATGAGCAGGGCGGCAATAAACAGCCCCCAGCCGGTGAGCAGGTTGGTTTTGGTATTCCATAAAAAGGGCAACCAGTGGGAGGCGTATTGCATGACACCCTCCGCCTCCACAGCAGGGACAGACGCATAGGCAATCCAGGCTGCCCAGCCCATAATAAAACTGGTCAGGTGTCCGTGACTGTAGTGCGGGTAGCGAGCAATAGAGCCAGACTCCGGAATCATGGCCCCCAGCTCTGCATAGACGAGTCCGATTAATAAGACGGCGATGCCCCCAATCATCCATGAAATAATGGCCGCCGGGCCTGCAATTTGGGCGGCGTACAGGGAACCAAACAACCATCCGGATCCAATGATGCCCCCCAACGACGCCATGGTGAGGTCTAGCAGACTTAAGTCTTTTTTGAGCCCATTGTCCGT
>QXHL01000152.1 GCA_003584005.1 Alicyclobacillaceae bacterium I2511
TAACCAGACGATTGCGTTTTACATGGAGTTTTTCGTCGGTCATTTAGCAATATTGGATGCGAAGAAAGAAGTTCACCGCAAGGATGGCACGCCGTATGAACGGTCATGGAAGAATCAAGAACTACTTACGTTTGCAGAAGTGCATACGCTGGACACCAAAGCACATCCTCACCCTTTGCAGTCGTTGATTGAAAGTCTGCCGAGTGCGCGAACCATGCCTGTCAGCCTTCGCCGTGCGGCCATTAATCAGGCCATTGGAAAAGTAAAATCGTGGTACAGCCTGCGCAAATTGTGGGAAGCGACCGACCGCAAGAAATGTCCGCCACAACTAGGCCAACCCAACGAACCCATCACGTTTTATGCGGATATGGTGGCCTATCCTGATGCGGATCTAGCGGTTCAACGCCAAGTTCGTCATGACTTTGTGGCCGTGAAATTGTTCTACGAAGGGAAGTGGCAGTCAGTGCCCTTGCCAGTGATCCTGCATCACCAAGCACAAGCCGTTTTGTCCGAATCACAAATGGAATCTGCACGCATCCACGAAGTAACGAAGCAGATTAAAGTGCGTAAATCCCCAAAGGGAGCATGGACAACCGAAGAAAAAGCAGCCGTTCGCCCTCAACGGTGGTGCGCCACCTCTCTTTCTCTTTACGCCAGACGAGACAAGCAGTATCTTGGTGGATTGCGTTTTGCGTTGCATGTGCCGTTTGAAAAGTGGGTGGATGCCCCGCAAGAAGCAAAAGCGCAATTTGCTGCCAATCCTGGGATGCCTGTGGTCACGGTGGATTTAGGGGTCAATCGCTTGGCGGTCATGGGGGCTTTTTGCAATGACCAACTGATGGCCACAAAATTTATTCACGGGGGCGAGTTGAACCATAAACGGCACCTACTCTTAAACACTATCCACAAGAAACGGGGTCAGAGCGGGCGATTGCAAAAAGATATACAGGATAACGTGAATCTCTGGGAGAAAGTGCGAAACATGAATGAGAATGCGGCGCGGCAGGTTGCCCGTCAAATTGTCAATTTCACCATCACCCACAAAGCCAAAGTGATGGTGTTCGAATATCTTCGCGGCTACAAAGCCCCGAAAGAAAAAATGAGCAGGGCGGGTAGAAAGAACCACAAGCGTGCCTACTGGCTCCGCGGCAAGATTGTGGAATGGGTACGTGATCTGGCGTTTCGCGAAGGCATTTTAAC
>QXHL01000153.1 GCA_003584005.1 Alicyclobacillaceae bacterium I2511
TCCTCAAGTCGACGGAGTCCTTTCCAAAGGACTTTCAGACCCGGATTACCGTCATGTGCACGCCCTAGAAAACCGCCGAGCTTTGCAATCCACAGTACTGCGGTTTGCAAGTTTGGTGGGTGTTCGGGGAGAGACGTAGTCTTGTGTTTAGTGGCATAGAGAGCCTTCCACTCACTCTCACGCAGGACTACAGTACATGGTGCCTCTGGCGTCTCTCTTGCTTGATATGTTAGCCAGAGCAGACGCGTGGCAACAATGCTATATACTGCTACCGCACGCATCAGTCGGTCTTTGGCTTCCAACTGGAGTTTTTCGATTTGGCAACCACTTTTTAGAATGTAATGGTATCGTTCAATGCGCCAGCGATATGTGTACCATATTAAGCATTGCAATCCTTCCTCAAAAGTGGTGATAGGTAACGTGGTCAAAAGCATCCACTCTATTGGCGCTTCGCCATCCTGCGGTGCTTGTTCCCGCACGAGTAGGGCGTTTAGTGTAGGAGAGGTCAGATTCTCTTTCTTTCGATGAGGGGGTGTCCTTAAGGTCACTGTGGCAGCCTGCAAGGTAAGAAGGGCCTCCCGTTCAGGACGCTCCTCTGTACGTGGGACTTGGATGGTGGTTCGACCTAGTATGGGGGCATTCTCGACAGCATGCCAGAGATGTTCATCGGAATCGTGGAGACGGCGATCCCATGCGGCACGAACTAAAAAATCATGGTGGTTGGTGGCGAGAAGGAAGAGGTCAAAAATATCGCTTTCCCGGTCTCCGACCATAATCACTTTGGTGGAATCAGGAACGACCGTTCGTGCTTCTTTCGTCACATCGATCCAGCGTGCACTCTCTTTGTCTTCCAAAGGACGCTTTCTACGGAGTTCCCGGCGCCCCTTTTCTTCGGTGGAGCGAGTCCACAAACGGTGGGCCAAAATTCCCTGTGGGACACCTGTGGCAGATACAGCAAGACAGCTGTGTAAGAAAAATCCGGAGAGACCGGATTGCCCGATGGGACCCAATCCCTCGGTCTTCCGATGCAAGGTAAAGTTAAAAATGGTGGTATCCTGTATGGCCAAGACGATCGACTGATCCTGCATTTTATCTAACGTCGCCTCTCGCTGGGAATCATATATGGCCTTAACCGTTACCTTCTCGTTGCTGAAGAAACGGTAGGCCGCTTTGGTGGAGCTCCACTGA
>QXHL01000154.1 GCA_003584005.1 Alicyclobacillaceae bacterium I2511
ATTTGTGTTCCATGTATTGGTAAAACAGCGCCAATCTCTGTTCCTGCAACGGACTACCCGTTAGAAAATTGGCACATCTAGCATTCTGGCAACTACTCGCAAACTGTCAAGGTACGTAATCGTGAGAGCGAGAGAGTAAATAGGAGAAAACATTAATTCTTAGTGGGAGGACTTTCTTCAAGTTATTCAACACCTATTTGATGTGGGCGGCGATTGCCATCAACTACATCGATAGGAGTAATCTTTCGGTTGCTGCACCGAGACCACTAGGCCACGGACGGCGGTCGGTCCCTAGGCTGGCAAATGTATAGGAGGTTCGATGGCAATGATGAAGGGATTAGTCGCCTATCCTACAGGTGACTTGAAATTGGAAGAGGTAAAGGTTCCAGTGTTAGGGGAAAACCCCTATGCCCCCCATGATGTGCTCATTGAGGTCCAATACTGTGGCATCTGTGGGAGTGATGTTCACCGCTGGAATGCAGATAAAACAGGAGTTCAATCCGTACCCAGGAAAGTGGTGGCAGGTCATGAAATTGTAGGCGTTGTGAAAGAGACAGGAAAAGGAGTCACAAGTGTGAATCCTGGAGACAGGGTTGTATGCGAAATTGTTACAAATTTTTGTGGGCATTGTCCCGCATGTCGGGAAGGCCGATACAATATCTGCAACACCATCCCTGCAATGGAAGGGAGAGCTCACTTCACAACGGGCGGGGGTTTTGCCCAATATACCGTGTGGCCAGAATGGCAATTACACAAATTACCTGACAATATTTCATCCTTGGAAGCCGTTTTGATGGAACCTACTGCGGGTTCCATCCACAGTGTCATCACCCGGATGGGAATCAAAGCGGGAGAATCGGTTGCCATCCTTGGCCCTGGTGCCAGAGGCATTCTACTCATGCAGATTTGTAAAGCGATAGGCGCAGGCCCCATCCTCATGACCGGTCTTGAGAGAGATGTGCCGTTTCGACTGGCGATGGCGAAAGACTTGGGCGCAGATTACATCCTAAACGCTGAAAAGGAAGATGTACGCAGTCGCATTGCAGAAATTACAGGGGGCATCGGTGTGGATGCCGTTTTGGAAAATTCCGGTTCAATGGAGCCTATAAAAGAATCTTTGGATATCGTCAGAAAAGGTGGGAA
>QXHL01000155.1 GCA_003584005.1 Alicyclobacillaceae bacterium I2511
ATCACCCCGTCCACTGGTGCCCGTAACACCGCGTAACTCTCATTCACCTGTGCGGTGTGCAACTGGGCCTGCGCCGCCTGTACCCCCGCCGTTGCCGTTTGGGCGGCTGCTTCCGCCGCTTGCACCTGGGCTGGGGTTGCGGGTTGTTCCACTTGTTGCAACTGGGCCTGCGCCTGATTGACTGCCGCTTGCTCCTGCTTCACGGTGTTGGCTGCAGCGTCCAGCGCCTGCTGTTGTGTGGTGCGGTCATTGTACGCCTGTTGGGCCACCTGCAAGGCTTGTTGGGCCGTCGTGTAATTCGTGTCCGCTTGAGCCACCGCGTTTTGCAAATTGGTCAACTGACTTTTGGCGCTAGACACCGCAGTGTCATCCGCCTGTACTTTTTGCGCCGCGCCTTGCAAAGTATAGTAAGCATTGCTGTCGCTCTGCCAAACCGCCTGGTCTGCCTGGAGTTGGGGGGCATACGGGTTTTGCCCTCCATATCCCCCTTGCTGCCAGCTGTTATAGTTATCCAACGCTGATTGATAGGTTTGATACTCCTGTTGCACCTGTGCCAAGGTGATGTCGCCGTACTGTTGTTGATCCGTTTGTAAATTCTGTTGGTCTGTCTGCAGATTGTTCTGGGCCGTCGTCAATGCGCTCTGCGCCGTCGTGAGGGCTGCCTGCTGGTTTTGTTGGGCCGTTTCATAGGCCGTCTTCGCCTGCGCCACCGCGTTTTGCGCCTGGACCAATTGCTGCTGCTGGGCCGAGCGATTGTTATAGCTGGCCTGTTGGTCTGTGTACATCTTCTGGGCATTGGCCAGCGCGGTTTGTGCGTTGTTTACCGCAGCTTGGGCCACGGCAATATTTTGCGGGGTAGCCCCCTGGGTCACCACTTTCACCTGTGCCTGGGCTTGGGCCAACGCCCCCTGCGCCTGGGCCACAGCCGCCTGGGCCTGCTGGACTTGCGCCTGCAGTGTGGCGTCATTCAATGTGGCCAACACCTGGCCCGCCTGAACACGGTGACCCACGTCCGTATTCAAGGTTTGAATGGTTCCCCCAATGCTCTGAAAGGCCAGGTTAATTTCTGACTCTGCCTCCACAGTCCCCGTTGTGGTGACATCACTCGCCGGAGCCAGGGCCTTCACTAGATACACATCTGC
>QXHL01000156.1 GCA_003584005.1 Alicyclobacillaceae bacterium I2511
CCCTTGCCTGTTGTCCTCACTAATGGGGAAGGAGTCTGGGTGGAGGATGTCCATGGACATCGCTATATGGACATGTTGAGTTCCTATTCCGCATTGAATCAGGGACATCGTCACCCCAAAGTGATTGCCGCATTAAAAGCACAGGCGGACAAAATCACCTTGACTTCGCGCGCTTTTTACAATGACAAGCTGGGTCTGCTCTTTGAAAAACTAGTGAAGTTGACAGGAAAAGACATGATATTGCCTATGAATACGGGGGCAGAAGCGGTCGAAACAGCCATCAAAGCGGTGCGTCGCTGGGGATACACTGTGAAGGGGATTCCCACCAACCAAGCGGAAATAGTGGTTTGTACAGGTAATTTTCACGGTCGTACCACCACGGTTATTTCTTTTTCTTCCGATGAAGAATACAAGGACGGGTTTGGGCCTTTTACACCTGGATTCCGCCTCATCCCATACGGGGACTTGGACGCGCTAAAGCAAGCCATTACACCCAATACGGCCGCCTTCTTGGTGGAGCCGATTCAAGGCGAGGCAGGGATTGTCATCCCTCCGGCAGGATACCTTAAACAGGCCGCAGACCTTTGTCACAATCACAACGTTTTGTTTGTGGCCGATGAAATTCAAACGGGACTGGGGCGAACCGGGAAATGGTTTGCCTGCCAGTGGGAAGACGTCCACCCGGATGTCTATATTCTCGGCAAGGCACTGGGCGGCGGGGTCTTGCCAGTTTCGGCTGTGGCGGCAAACCGTGAAATTTTAGGCTTATTTGAACCGGGATCGCACGGGTCCACTTTTGGCGGCAATCCTCTGGCTGCGGCCGTAGCGGTGGCGGCACTAGAAGTGCTTGAGGTGGAAGGGTTGGCGGAGCAATCTGCCGAACTGGGGGAGTATTTTCTGAATCGCTTAAAAGCCCTCACAGATCCGGTTATTAAAGAAGTAAGGGGTCGGGGTTTGTTCATTGGCGTGGAACTTTCCACCAAAGCTCGGCCTTACTGTGAACGCCTGATGGCGGAAGGAATCTTGTGCAAAGAAACTCATGAAAATACCATTCGCTTTGCGCCGCCCCTGGTCATTCGCAAGGATGAAATTGATTGGGCGATGGAGAGAATTACAAAGGTATTC
>QXHL01000157.1 GCA_003584005.1 Alicyclobacillaceae bacterium I2511
ACAAGATTTCTGCGAAGATGATGTGAGGAGCCGTATGCCTTAATTGGGCCTGTACGGATCTGTGAGGGGGGCAAGTACAATCTGAATGACATGGTCATGAAGAGAGGCTTGCTTCTACTCGACCACCGTGAAATCAGTTGAAAACTCTTGATATGATTGGGATTGTAGCTCCTCGGATATGAAAAAACACCCTCGGTTTTAGTAGAATGATGTTATCGAGACAACAATCTACGGAAAAGCGAGGATGTTTCCTTTATGGTACGCGAACCCGAACATCAAGATCAACTCCATTCTATGGTATCTAGGTTTTTCCGTGAATACGGTATCGCCTCCCTGTTGAAGCAAGCCAATATCCGAAAGGCAGATGGCGTTCCGGTTGCCCAAGTATTTCAGTTCCTGTTTCAACTCGTGTTTTCTGGACGCAGCCTGAGCCGGATGCTGAAGATTCCCGATGTCGAATTTCAGAAGGACACCGTATATCGGCTTTTACATTCTCCGCGTCACAACTGGCGTCGTTTCTTACTTTTGCTTGCCCTGACTGCAGTTCGACGCTTTTCTCGCCTAACCTCGGATGACCGAGCGGATGTGTTGATCTTTGACGATTCGCTGTATGCTCGCAACCGAAGTAAGAAAGTTGAACTGCTCGCTAGGGTCTTTGACCATGCTGCGCATCGGTTTGTTCGAGGGTTCCGAATGCTTACCTTAGGTTGGTCGGACGGGAACTCTTTTGTCCCTGTAGCTTTCTCTCTTCTGAGTTCGGAAAAAGAGGAGAATCGGCTATGTGGCGTCTCAGAGTCCATCGACAAAAGAACATCGGGGTACAAACGTCGGTGTGAGAGCATAAGAAAAACCACAGAAGTCATGTTTGAAATGCTGTCTCAGGCGCAGCATGCTGGGGTGACCGCCAAATATCTGCTCTTCGACAGCTGGTTTTCCTATCTGCATATTCCGACGAAAGTTGGCTCTCCCGCAAATTAGTTGATGATAAACCCCTCACTACAAAATAAAACCATTAAATGGGTCAAATACTCTTTTACATAATCTTATAATATCCTTTAATTATAATAATTTACTTATTGTTTTAATT
>QXHL01000158.1 GCA_003584005.1 Alicyclobacillaceae bacterium I2511
ATTCCAACTATCGCTAGTTGGCTTTCCTGCTTCGTTGAAGCTTGCCTTCTCGTTGGCTTTTCAGCTTTCGAGCGGGTCTTACGGCCTCTCCACAGGCTAACACCGCTAATCCAGCGGCTAAGATGTTCTGTGCGGCATTGATGTCACGATCATGCGTTTCCCCACATTCAGGACACGTCCACTTGCGAATATTGAGAGGCATCTTCGGCACGATGTGGCCGCAATCGTAGCAACGCTTACTGGAGGGGTAGAACTTGTCAATTTTCACCACCGTTCTCCCGTACCACGTTGCTTTGTATTCGAGTTGCCTGACGAGTTCCCCCCAGCCCACATCGGCAATGGATTTTGCCAGGGGATGATTTTGAATCATGTTCTTGACCTGCAAACTCTCCAAACTGATGACTTGGTTCTCGCGAATCAGTCTGGTAGTGAGCTTGTGCAAGAAGTCTTGACGACGGTCTGCAATCTTGGCGTGAATCTTCGCGACTTTCACTCTTACCTTGTTGCGGTTCTTGGAGCCTTTTTGTTTTTTAGATAGACGTTTTTGAGCCTTGGCAAGTCGTTTCTCATCCTTGCGGAAGAATCGTGGATTTCCCACCTTCTCCCCAGTGGAGAGAATGACAGCATCCAGAAGTCCTAAGTCAACGCCAACTTGTGGATTGATCTCAGGCAATGGCGTGATGTCTTCTTCTATGGTGAGCGAAACAAAGTAGCGTCCCGCAGTATCTTTGGTAATCGTCAGTGAAGTGGGAATCCCGTTTAGTTTTCTCGACCAGCGAATATTGAGCGGTTCTTTCGTTTTCGCCAGTGTGATATTTTGACCCTCCCACTGGAACGCCGAAGATGCAAAGGTAGCGGACTGTTTCTCGTGCTTTTTATGGAATTGCGGATATCGAGCACGCCCTTCAAAAAAGTTGATGAAGGCTCGTTCTAAATGTCGCAATTCTTGTTGTAAAGCCACACTAGACACTTCGTTGAGCCATACAGTTTCCGGTTGGTGCTTTAGTATCGTCAGCTTGGCAGATAGATCCTTGTAATAGAGGCGTTTGCCCTCGTTGTAGTAGGCGTCTGTTTTCGCCT
>QXHL01000159.1 GCA_003584005.1 Alicyclobacillaceae bacterium I2511
ATTTGTGCTCCATGTATTGGTAAAACAGCGCCAATCTCTGTTCCTGCAACGGACTACCCGTTAGAAAATTGGCACATCTAGCATTCTGGCAACTACTCGCAAACTGTCAAGGTACGTAATCGTGAGAGCGAGAGAGTAAATAGGAGAAAACATTAATTCTTAGTGGGAGGTGTTTGCGGCCAGAACCCTGTCCGAATGGGCAGACTTTGGGCAACGTGTGGACTGTTGTTTGCAGCCAGCCTTGGAAATTGATGAGGCTTTGGCCAGCCCGCACGCCCAGGACCGTAGCATCGCTTGGGATATGAAATCCCCTTCTTGGGGGGTGTTGCGACAGGTGTGGACACACGCTGGTGGACATGTGGCACACATTCATCAGGAAGAGGGAAAGGAACCGCCGCCCCTACAAAAGTAGGTGGGACCAGGGGCAATTTGAAATTGTCAGGGGGTTACGTGATGTTTGAGGCGGTGATTGTCGATGCGGTACGCACGCCTATTGGGAGACGGAAGGGCAGTTTGGCATTTACGCATCCGGTGGACCTTTTGGGAGATGTACTGAAACAGCTATTGAATCGCAATGGGGTAGACCCTGTTACTGTGGATGACGTGCTTGTGGGCTGTGTAGATCAGGTGGGAGATCAGGCTGCAAATATTGGCCGCAATGCCTGGCTGTCGGCAGGACTACCGGAAACTGTGCCTGCGGTGACGCTGGATCGGCAGTGTGGGTCTAGCTTACAGGCTTTGCAGTTTGCTGCACAAGGCGTGATGTCGGGGGCCTATGAGGTGGTCATTGCCGCCGGGGTGGAGTCAATGACCCGTGTTCCCATGTTGAGCACCATTGGTCTTGCTGGGACACCGATGACTGAAGACTTACTGAATCGATACCGTTTAGATCAGTGGCACCGGAAGTTTTTTGACCAAGCCTTGGGGGCGGAGATGTGAGCGTCAAACTCTCCACACATTGATATCCCAGGTCATCCTCGGCGATAATCGCAGACAATAAATATCCCCACCTGTTAGCCAGGCGGGGATTCGTGCGCGTCTCACTATTTCCGATTTTTGCTA